>NZ_JAAAFV010000042.1:201260-228028 GCF_019352915.1 Pseudomonas sp. Xaverov 259
GTTGGCTGCCTTCAAAAGTTGTGTAGATATCTGTTGCTATCGCAGGCAAGCCAGCGCCCACAATCACTGTGGGAGCTGGCTTGCCTGCGAAGGCATCAGCGCAGTCGACCTGCCGAACCAAGACACCTGCATCGCAGCAATATCAGGCCAGTCGCACTTGCCAATCGCCGCCATGCTGAAGGTTGCAGGCTTCTTCGCAATCAAAGCGCACGCAGCGCTCGATGTTCACCGAGGCCACCTCGGCGTCGTGCAACGCAGCAGCCGTCAGTTCGCGCATACGTTGGTCCGCGCCGTTTGCCAGGGCCAGCTCCTTATTGGCCCGCGTATCGAACACCCAAATCACCCGCAGGCTTTGCGGGAACGCGGCGTAATCGACCGTGTGAGTCAGCCACTCGAAGCCTGGGATTTCAGCCTTGGCGGTTTCGCAGGCGTCGGTCAACGTGGCGACCAGGCGGCGTTCGAGGCGGGCGGTGTCGCGTTTGGTTGGGGGCATCAAAGGTCCTGATATTCAATAAAAGTCATCACATCATCCGGCCCATATTCACGGATTCGCCAGTTGTTCCCCATCGGTTCGAAGTGAAACGCCTCAGACCTGAATGTCACACCGCGCCTCGACGGCGTGCAGCCGCAGGGTCAGCCCCGATGCGAAGCACACCACCACGTGATGGTCGGCGGGGAAGGTGTCAGAGAGGTAAAACGTATCCGTCTCGGCGTCGGCCGCCACAATGCCGATGGCGTGAAGCACCGTGTCATCCTCAATCGGGCTGTCATGGCGCCCTTCGGCAGAAAAGAAACTCACGCCACGAAAGGTGATGGTGATCTCCCGTGGCTCTTCGGGCGGCGCCCAGTCCTCGGTGCGCCTTGTAAACCTGAGCGACAGCGTGCGCTCAGACAGCGCGTAATGGATGTCGCTGGCGACATAGAAATTGTGCAGGTCACAGGCGCGTCCTTCGACCTCAACCTCTATATGCCCGAGTGCAAAACCATGGAATTTCATCGCGCCTGCCTATCGCTGCTGAAACGCTACTTTCAGCCCCAGCCCCATAAACAGCGTGCCGATGATCTTGCCTTCCCACCGACGCAGCCTGGACAGCCCCTTGAACCCGCGACTTAACGGGCGAATCGAGAGTGCCAGCAAACTCGTGTAAACCGCGCTGAGCCCCGAAAAAATCAAGCCCAGCACGGCAAACTGCACCAGCGATGAACCCGATTCCGGGTGCACGAATTGCGGCAGGAATGCCAGAAAGAAGATCGCCGTTTTCGGGTTCAACACCTCAGCCCCAATCGCCTGGAAAAACGCCTGGCGCGGCGTCACCGCAGGCAACTCAAGCCGTGCATGCGTGCCGGTTTTGGCCATGAACGCCCGCACGCCCAGGTAGATTAGATACGCCGCGCCGGCCCACTTCACCGCATTAAAGGCCGCCGCCGAAGTCATCAGAATCGCCGACAGCCCCAACGCCGCGCACAACGTATGAATCAAGTCGCCGCACGCCACGCCCAGCCCGGTCGCAACACCGACCTTGCGCCCGCCTTGAATTGTGCGGGTGAGCACCAGCAGCACGGAAGGGCCGGGGATCAGGAAAAGGCCGAGCACCACGGCGATGTAGGTGACGAGGGCGGTGAGTTCAAACATGGCGGTTATCTCGGATTCGGGCGCGGCCTACAGTAATCCTCATGTAGGCTGCCAATGCAACGCCGATCAAGCAAACGCGGCGACCATAAACGCCTCCAAGCCTTTCTCCTCCAGAATCTCGATAGAGAAATGCCCGAAGCGCTTAGGCAACCAAATGATGCGCGTGCCGGACGGCGACTGCAGATCCGCCAGGCTCAAGGGCCGGCCGTTTTCATCCTGCGGCTGCACACCCTCGGCCATCAACTCGGCATAAGCCACCTCGATATCCGGCGTGGTGTAGCAATGCCGATAAATCATCCCCTCACCGTGCGCGTCCAACAGCTCGCGCAAGTTGCCCGCCACCGGCTGCACCAGCATAAAACGCTCCTGGCCCATCAGCACCACCGCATAGCGCACATGAAAGCCGCCGCGATTCCAGACTTGAGTGGTGGATATTTTGGCCTTGAGGATCTTGGCGTAATAAGCGCAGGTTTCTTCAAGGTTCTCGACCAGTACGTCGACGTGGCTGAACTTCAGCTCCATAACAGGCCCTCTTGGCGAATGTGGTTTCAGGCGACAGTAGCCGATTTACAACTGTTAACGAATTCAAAGTCGCGTTCGATATAGGCTTTGAACAGTCCCGATCCACTGTTCGCTGAGCCCACAACCATGAAACTGCCCGCCATCGCTGCTGCATTTTTCGTACTCGCCACCCTGCAAACACCCTGGGCACAGGCCGCAACGCCCATCACCCACGTCGCCATCTACCGAGGCCCGGCGGGCTGTGATGACTGTTCCGAGAACGTCAAAAACGCCTTGCTGCGGCTCAGCCCCAACTACCAGATCGACTTTGTGGGCGCGGATGAAGCCATCGACATCACCCCGCAAAACCTTGCGCGCTACGACCTCTATGTTCAGCCGGGCGGCGGGCAGGATATTCCCGCTGCGCTCGACAGCTTCGGTGCTGCACGCGTGGACGCCATTCGCGACTACGTGGCCAAGGGCGGGCGCTACCTGGGGTTATGCATGGGCGCTTATCTCGCCGATAACAGCAACTTCGGGTTGATACCCCAAGACCTCGACTCCGAAGCCGGGCGACCAGGGTTTGAAGTGCGCGGGATTGAAGACGCGGCGGTGCGGGTGGTGTGGGATGGCAAGCCGGACAGTGTGTTCTATCAGGATGGGCCGTATTTTCCCAAGGTTGATGGGCACGCGCCGTATTTGGTGATTGCGACTTATCGCAATGGCGATGTGGCGGCGGCGCGGTATCGGTATGAGAAAGGTGTGGTGGTGCTGAGCGGGCCGCATCCGGAGGCGGGGAAGGCGTGGTTTGAGAATGCGGGGATTGCGCTGAGTGAGATGCCGCGGGGGGAGTTGTTTGGGGTGTTGGTGGGGCGGGTTGGGGAATGATGAATGTGTCTGCGTTTGTTCGGTAGCTGGTTGTTGGGGAAGGTAGTTTTTGGCTAGAAGCGGACGCTCAGGAGTATCGATGGAGCTAGAAATGAATCGAACTGCTGGTTAAGTCGAAAGCAAATAGGTAGCCAGGTGGAGTGTAATTACGCACTTTAAGCCATTTGTAATTTTTTCGTCTCCTCCCCCCCCCCCTCAGAAATATCACGACATACCGCCATGCTTGCTCCACAGCGCTGTTTGTGGACAGATATGTGGCGCTACATTTACGAAAAAAAGACGACCTAGGAGTGCTGGGTACTACCCCGCTTTTCGAAATTTGTAACGCAATAGATGCCCATTGCACGCAATGGGTCAATTAGGTGAAGGGGGGCTGACTTCTTAATTATCAATCTCCGCCTACCACCTCGGGAATGACTGGCACTGGTGAAGCTTTTAAGCGTCTGGAGGCGGGATGCCAAGCACGACACAAGAACCGGGGTTCTGAATGCAGAGCTTCGATACTGACCTGACAAAGCAGAGAGTTCTCTATGCCTATGATTGGAGATGTACTTTATTTACCTGAAATAGAAGTGAATCCTTATAAAAAACAAGAGTATGGGCCTAATAATGGAGGGAACTATGAAGATTTCGGCGGCAGTACAGAAGGAAGAAAAGCCAATCTAAACATTCGTAAATATATATCTGAGACTTACGGCCCCATGGTCGATAAAGCCGCGCAAGGTAAAGAGGCAGAATATATACAAAGGCGCGCATCGATACCTGAGGCTGTTTATAATGAGGTCGAAGCTGAAAAGCTAGCTAATCCGGTGAGTGGTTTAAATGCCAGTGAAGGTTTGATTTATGAAGCATCGATCAGAGAGTCACTTGCCGCAAAAAAAACGATGGAGCTTCCACTTCTAAAAACTACCGCTGATAGTTTTTATCTGGGCGATTTTTTTAATTATCAAGTAAGAGCATTCTTTGTTCGGGCCTATGCGAGAGAGGTGGGCCGGATTTCTGATACGCGAGATACCTATCAAGTTTGGTTAAATTCTCTCAACGCGGCCTATGCAATCAAGGTCCTTAATGACGAAATCGACCTATTGAATAACGAATCAATTTGGTTCAGGAATCAAGCTGAACAGGCTCGACTTGCAGCGCAAGCCGAGGCGCAGCGAGTGGCGGCTGAAGCAGCAGAACAAGCTCGATTGGCAGCTGAGGCCGAAGCCAAACGTATTGCCGATGAGGCAGCGGCTGCGGAAGTCGCAAGGATTGCCGCTGAGGCGGAAGCTGCCCGGCTGGCTGCTGAGGCAGAGGCTCAACGCCTAGCGGCCGAAGCAACTGAGCAAGCACGCCTAGCAGCGGAGGCTGAAGCTAAGCGCATTGCCGATGAAGCCGCAGCACTTAAAGCCGCTCATACCTTCAGGCTTCCCGCAGCGGGTGCGACTCAGCTCAGTACTGCAGCAGGCTCTATTGTCATTACAACAAGTTCAGGCATTACACTGGAGGCCGCGATTCAAGCGGCTAAGGTAGCGCTGGGTACCGTTGTGAGTGCGGCCACAGCAGTCGGTATTGGGGCGTTGACGTATTCAGAGTCGCTTGGAAACGGGGAGCTACCAGCGACAATGTTGGACCTGCCAGCTAAGGACTTGGCGCCTGACCTACCTGCTAATTTGCTCGATATTGCGGGCACAGGTGGGACGGTTGATCTGCCTTACCGGATTTATGGCGACCAATCGAAGTATTCGGTAGTCGCTACGCAAGCTACAGAGGGGTTAACGTCCGCCGTGCCGGTAAGGGCATTGGTATTTGATCCTGTAGCCAACGCCTATACGTTCACCACAACCGACACGCCGCCGATCACCCTGACATTCCCGATAGCAGTGCCAGGAGAGAGCTCAACAGCAACTCCCGCGCGGCCCGTGGAAACACCGGTATACACCGGCATCACGCTGACACCAATAGAGGTCAAAGCTGAGCCGTTTCCGATTGCCAGCCAGTTGAGCATCCGAGACGGCATTTACGTTTACCCCGCAGATTCGGGTTTGCCGCCAATTTATGCGGTGTTTAGTAGTCCATATAAAGGCGCTACCACCAAAGGTGAACACAGCGGACGGATGTATAATCCCGACAAAGCAGGAGGCCCCACTCAAGACCTAGACTGGACAACGGCATCAGTGACTCAGGAAGGTATCGATCTGGTCAAGTTGCATACAGGACGGTTCGATCCTTCTGATGCAAATAAGATCATGATTGATCGGTTAGAGAAAATATTGGGTGGTCAGCTTCCTATCTCAGATATTGATAAACGCTTTTACACACACGAAATACGAGAGCTGGATAGGTATAGAGCGTTAGGTATCGCAGATGGTATGAAACCGGATGATGATACCCTCTGGAATAGTGCCCATACTGCTACCTTAGAGGACTATAGGCTAAAAGATGGATTTGACTTGTTTTACACGCCAGAAGCGATAGAAGCTGACGACGCGCAAGTAGAGAGAGAAGAAAAATGAGTATTATTACTAAAATAGTGCAATCAGAAACTCCCGAAGATGTCATTCTTTTCGCAACGCGGAGTGAAAGTGGCATCTCATACCCAAGATTAGATGGGCTGTACAGTCGAAACGGCTGGGCCAATATTGGTAATAATCTTGAGCTTATGAAATTGGTTCACAATATGGCGCTAGAGGGATTAGTTGTTTATAAAGACTTAACCCTGACAAAAGGTCCGAACTGGAGAAAACCTACATTCTTGACTGAGAATAAATACACGTTTGAGTGATATATAAAAAAGGGGGGCAGATTTGTATTCAGGTAAATAAATTCCTCCCCCTTTTTTTGGGGGAGCGGTATAGGGCTCTAGGTATAGCGGATGGCGTAAAGCCGAACGATAATGGCACCACTTGGAACAATACTCGCGCCGCGACGTTAGAAGATTACAAGCTTAAAGATGCTGACGAACTAATCTATACGTCAGAGGCTATAGTCGCAGAAAATAGACAGCTGTGCGGAGAATGACATGAGCAATATCAATGATATAGTGAGTGCTGAATCCCCAAGAGATGTAATTCTCTTTATAGTAAGAAATCAATCAATTTCATATCCTATGCTGGATCGACTATATAATAGGAGTGATTGGGTAAATATTGGTAATAATATTGAGTTGTTGAAACTTGTTCATAGTATGAGGTTGGAAGGGCTGATTGATAATTCTGATGGGGGGATTAAAAAAGGTCCTGATTGGAAGGCGCCAGCATTCATGATTGAGAAAAAAAATTAGAAAAAGGGATGAAGCGGGGGCAGATTTATTTTACGAAAGAGAGGGCGGATTTATATTCAGGTAAATAAATCTATCCCCATTTTTCAATGGATGAGTTCAGCTAATGCTGTTCGAAGGAACACGACCGAATGAAGGCTGCCGGTCGTGAAAGTCCACTATCGACTCATACTGCTTTAAACCGCAGGTCTTGAACTGCTCGGCGGTGTTTTCACACAGCCTGGACCCAGAGCTGACGGTGGCGACAGCTAGAAATCGGTCTTGATGACATTCAAGGGGGGAAGTCATTGGGATTGCTACGAAGCACCTCATAGGTCAACCCAGCCTCAAAATAGGAGGCTCTCCATTCGAGAAATCCTGCATGTGGCTCGCACAGCAAGCGAACGATACATCCAGCCTCACCCATTGAAATATCTTCTACCTCGGCGATATCTCCAGGAGCCGCCTCCCTAGAGTTCAACCAATCAGAAAGCACTACCGTTGCTCGGTCAACATTGATCAGCTTTATGATATTGCCTTTGGAAAGTGTCATGCCGTCTCGCCTAAAGTTGTGCCGGTATCTGGTTTGTAAACGCGTTTGGTGATTTAAGGAAGGGCTGCTTCGGGCCGAAACTAACCTCTTTCCCCGCCAACCGGTCTACCATGGCACCCCCCGGCAGTGGTCCATGCGCTCCCGATCATTTTTTTATCAAGGTATCGCCATGTCCATCGACCAAATCTCCCTCCCAAAAGGCGTCGGTCCTCACGCCGCCAAGCTTCTCGACGCCATCACCGGCGCTTCCACCCACGAAGAACTCAACCGCGCTGGCGGCAAAGCTGAAGGGTTTGTGTTGGGGTTGGAGGCCGCTAAAGCCATCAAAAGCCAGATCGCCGAATCCTTGTATGTGGCTTACGACGATGCGGCGAGTAACCGTGCGGGTGAGTTGAAGGGTTAAGAGCCCGGCAATGCAGGACGTTTTGCGTGCAGTCTCGTTAGACTGGGCGCCTTTTATTGCTCAGGATGAGGCTGTCATGTTTAAAGTTGCTCTCGCGTCACTGCTGCTGACCTGTGCCTTCGGCGCTCAAGCGGGCACGAGCGTTGATGTGTCGAAGATTTACGGCAACATTCAGTACGTCGATCACTACCCGGACTACAAGGTTCAGGTGGTCGATCACTACCCGGACCTCAAGGTGCAGAAGGTGGATCACTACCCTGATTCAGCCGGCAAGTGGAAAACGGTCGATCACTACCCCGATTACAAGATCCAGATTGTTGATCACTACCCGGATTTTACTATTCAGTATGTGGATCACTACCCAGGCGCTAATTGAGGCAGCGCCATCAGCGGCGCTGCTTTGGGTTGTTTATCAGCCAGGGCAGGGTGCTTCACGGTCGAGCAATTTGGCCGTGAGCAGCACGCCCAGTTCGCTTAGTTGGTGGATTGCCAGCGCGATGTCGCGGTGTTTGCCGCACAGGTCTTCGGACAGGTCGAGTAGTAGTGTGCTGACTGAGGCGAAGGTTTCGTAGCTGTTGGTGATGAGGGTTTCGGTGCTGGCGTCCGGGACGACGGTGAAGAGGGTGGTTGAGTCAGTTTTTGCTTGAGTCATAACGATATCCTGGTTTTGGCCGCCATCTTTTCGCTACTAAACGAAAAGGTGGCAGCTGTGCGCAGGTTAGTAGACCGGTGGATATCAAAGCCGGCGCGCCCGAGGACGCCCTACGCACAGCCACCATCAAGCACAGACGCAATGTCTGATTGATGAAGCTCATGCACTTTTCAATACCCAACTCAGGCTACTAAACCCGATCACTGAACATTCAGCGACCGAGCCACCTTAGAGACGGCCACCTCAGCGCACAAGCCGGCGGATTCTGACGCACGCGTAGGCAATGGAGCAAGGTGCTGCGGGCCTGTTCACAATTCCCTGTGGTTAGGACACTCCCTTGTGGCGAGCAGGCTTGCCCTGCGTTGGGCTGCGAAGCGGCCCCGAATTCAGGCGACCGGGTTTCCCTTTTGGACTGCGGTGGCTGGGTTGGGAGTGCTGCGCACTCCAGCGCAGGGCAAGCCTGCTCGCCACAACAAGCCTGCTGGCCATAAAAAGTTTGCTGGCCACAACAAGCCTGCTGGCCATAAAAAGTTTACTGGCCACAACAAGTCTTCAGGCTATAGCAGGTCTGCTTGTCACAGCCGTGCCTGGTTAGAACGCCTGGTTCACCCCAACCCCACGCATGATCGAAAACCGTGGGTCGATCAGCTTCAACCTTTGCTCACCCTTCAAACGCCCCACCACCACGGTGTAGGTTTTGGGCACTTCTGAGAGGTTTTCCGGGTTGCGGGCCAGTTTTTCAATCGCCGGGGTGTTGGCCCAGTCGGCGATGGTTTTCTGGCGGATGTCGACGGTCACTACCCAGGATTTGTCCACGGCGGCGCCCGTTTGGTTAGGGTTGGCGGCGATGTTTTGGATCTTGGCGATTTCATAGCCCTGGGCGTAGCAGAACCCGGACTCTTGCTGCACATAGGCAGCGCGGCCGTTGTCGGTGAGGCTGTAGGTTTTATCGCTTTTGGCCAGCAGACCGGCGTCGGTCAGCGCATCGAAGGCGGGCTGGTTGGCGCTGGAGGTGCCGGTCATGACGCTGTCACTCAGGGTCACCGGGAAGCGGTTGAACATCGCCGCCTTGACGCAGGACGCGCCTTCCAGCCGGGGTTGCAGCGCGGCTTGAATGTCGGTGTCCGACGGGCTGTCGCTGCAGGCGGTGAGCAGCAAAGCGGCGGCGGTGATGAGGGCCATTTCTCTGATTCGCATCGTTTTATCCTTGACGATTGGTGGCGGGCGGGCAAAGTGTATAGAAACATTGCTGTCACGAAACCCTCCCCGCCGTCGTGTAGGGTCGGTGGCTTGAGCCGCCCTGAATACACAAGGAATGCCCACCATGACATTGACCGTCAAAACCCTGCTCGACCTGGCCATGGCCAACCCCATCAACGCCGAAATCACCGCGCGCTTGCCCGACCTTGGTGTGGAGCAGTGCATGCTTACGGCGGGCTGCCTGTTCCAGGCTGTCTGGAACCATCAGTCAAACTTGCCTGCGGCTCAGGGCGTAAAGGACTACGACGTCTTTTACTTCGACACGGATCTGTCCTACGAAGCTGAGGACAAAGTGATCCGCGCCGCCGCGCGGTTGTTTGAGGATTTGGGCGTCAATGTCGAGGTCAAGAACCAGGCGCGGGTACACCTTTGGTACGGCGAGCGCTTCGGTCGGCCTTATCCGCAGTTGCACTCGGCTAAACAGGGCGTGGACCGTTACCTGGTGGCCGGCACCTGCATCGGGCTGGAGATCGACACCGGCGAAGTGTACGCGCCCTATGGGTTGGCGGATGTGGAGCAGGGCGTATTGCGGATTAACCCGCTGCACCGCGAGCCTGAATTGTTCGCCGCCAAGGCCCTTAGTTATCAAACGCGCTGGCCTTGGCTCAAGATCGTTTCGCCGGATGATTTGTGAACTTTTACCGGTTGCTGACGCGTCCTATGTTGAAATGAACCCTGAGAGTGGATAGCCCATGATCTTTCTGATTTTCCTCATCGCCTGCGGCGCGGCCGCCAGTACCGGCATCCTTTTCAAGCCCGGCCAGTGGTACGAAACCCTGGTTAAACCCAGCTTCACGCCGCCTAATTGGTTGTTTCCGGTGGCCTGGACGGTTATCTACCTGCTGCTCGCCTGGGCGGGCTATCGCCTGACGATGATTCCCGGCAGCCAATTGGCCTTGGGCCTGTGGGCGGCGCAGATTGCGCTGAACACGCTGTGGACGCCGGTGTTTTTCGGCGCGCATAACATCGTGGCCGGGATGGTGGTGATTGTGCTGCTGTGGCTGGTGGTGGCGGCATTGGTGGTGATGGCGTTGCGGTTGGACTTGATCACCGGGTTGATTCTGTTCCCGTACCTGGCGTGGCTGAGTGTGGCGGCAGCGTTGAATTTCTCGATTCTGCGTAATAACCGCTGATGGCTCACAAACTCTGGCCCGCGAGCGAGGCTGAGCTGGCCCAGATGCGCCGGTTCAATAAAAAGCTCGCGTGGCTGCCGCGTTTCAAAATCCGCAACCGCGTCACGCCGCGTTTGATCCAGGCGTTGTTGCGGGTCAGCCAGACGATAAAAAAAGCACCTGTGGCCGAAACCCGAAGGGTCGGCTCGGTGCCCGTGCGCATCCTGCTGCCCGAAGGGCAAACCCAAGGCGTGGTGCTGGATATCCACGGCGGCGGCTGGGTGATCGGCAATGCGCAGATGGATGACGACCTCAACCTGGGCATGGTGCAGGCGTGCGGCGTGGCGGTGGTGTCGGTGGATTACCGGCTGGCGGTGGACACGCCGGTTGAGGGGCTGATGGAGGACTGCCTGAATGCCGCGCGCTGGCTGCTCGGCAGTGATGAGTTTGCCGATTTGCCGGTATTCGTCGTGGGTGAGTCGGCCGGTGGGCATCTGGCGGCCGCAACCTTGCTGGCGCTTAAGCAATGGCCTGAGTTGCTCAAGCGTGTGAGCGGTGCGGTGTTGTACTACGGCGTATACGACTTGACCGGCACACCGAGCGTGCGCGCGGCGGGGCCGCAGACGTTGTTGCTGGACGGACCGGGCATGGTTGAAGCGCTGCGCATGCTGACGCCGGGCTTGAGTGATGAAGAACGTCGGCAGCCCCCGTTGTCGCCGTTGTATGGCGACTTCACAGGGTTGCCACCCGCGTTGATGTTTGTTGGGGAGCTGGACCCGCTTAAAGACGACACCCTGCTGATCGCCGAGCGCTGGGGCATAGCGGCAGAGGTGCAAGCCCATCTGTTACCGGAATCTGCCCATGGGTTTATTCATTTTCCGGTGGCGATGGCGGATGACGTGTTGATGTATAGCAGAGCGTGGATCACGAAACAGTTTGATGGAGGAGGGTAAGGGGTGTCGTTTGACTCGGGAATAGCACCGGCGCAAGGCCGGTGTTATTCTCGGTAGTACTGTTATGGAATAGTTGCTTCCAGATCAAATTTTACGATGTTGAGTTCTCCGCCGACTTTAAAGTAGGCCGTGTTATGGAAGTCGTATATTGTCTCATCCGAATTAAGTTTTACTTTAGTGCCGACAACCTCGCGTACAGCATGTGTACTTTGAGTGACAAGGAATGGGGTCGCTTTTCGCATCTTACTAAGAGCCTCTTCATCGTTAGGCTGCACCGCCATGAGGAAGTATCGATAAATAAAGGGTACGGTAGCTCCGCCGGAATCATAGAGTACTTCATATATGGCGCCACCTTCACCGACCTTGGTTACGGAGACGATTTTTGAAGGTTCTGGCCTGCTCGGCGAACTTATATAGATGTAAAGTGCCTGCCCAAGGCATATGACGAGCAGTGACCAGGCTTGCCAGTTAATAGCCTTTCGATGTTGCATATTGTATACCTGCCTTAATCCATACTTGGTCGACTGGGTCATCACCGTAAGGGGCTTCTGACCACCACTTGTCAAACTCTGTCTTCGACGTTCCTGCCACTGACTGTGCTGCGCCAGCAGCTCTCAATAACACATTTTCCGATATGCCCGCAGCGGTACCCACAGCGCCATAGTTGAAGTTTCCAAAACTTGCATACTGACGCCCGCGTTGTTTGTAATCCCAGTCACCACCATTGCGAACTTTTGTGTAAAACCAGCTTAACAAATGGGCTGAACCGCCGTTTTTGAAATACTGATTCTGACTACTCGCCTCGCTCAGGTTGTCGTCCATAGATACATTGGGAGGAGAGGCGGGGTACTGTCCCAGTCGAGCATGCTCTTTCGCAGCCTTTAGCTCTTCGGCTGCACGGGCTGCTTGCTCCGCTTGAACAAGATTCAAGGCGCTTTCTCTCTCCCGCAAACGTCGAGCAGACTCACTGTATACCTGAGCCAATCTCGCGGCTTCGTAACTATTGGCCCAGTCGACAAGGCGGGACTGATTCACTTGTACACTCAAGTAGCCAGCGTACACAAAGTTGCCAACCTCAGGGCTTTTCGGTTGCAGCACGTCTCGGCCCAAGTACAGAGCTCTGGATTGCGATAGCTTATCAGCGGCTATGGATTCTTTTGTCATGTACAGTTTCACAAGGATATTCTTTTCCTTGGCGATCGTTCGCTCAGGAGTGAACGCATCCATTAGCGTATTTAGTCCACCTTCCGCCTTTATATCCTTATCATTTTCGGCATCGATAGCTTGCAGATTTTTTTCGTATTGTTGATTGATCTCCTTCTTTTTCTCATTGATCCACTGATTTATATTTTCTCGTGCTCGGACATAATTAGCGGTTATTTTATCGTCCTTTTCGGACGAGCCGCCAATGACAGTGCCGTTGGGACTGGAAATTAGAGAGAAGTCCGGACGGCGTCCTATGATTGCGGTAGTACCGATTTCCAATGGCATAGCTCAAATTCCTTTTGAGTTAGATGGGTCATTTTGAATAGTTCCAGTACAGGGCGTACATGACTGTTCTATTGCTCTTCTCGCTTGAGTATCATGCGGAATCAAGTGCGAATTGACTGTACGTAAATACAGTGTTCGAGGCAATAAACAATGTGCGTATATCTTGGTTATTTCGTAAGTGAGATGTATTCTCATTAGCGCCGGGCCTGGGTCGGTAATGCGGATTTGTACGGGTTAGGGCTTCGCTTGGTTGGGGCGGGTTTGCGCTGGCGAAGGCGTTGAAAACCGCAGGCTTTTGAAGTTAACGGTCCTTAAGAATGGGAAGTGCGATGTATGACTTACACGTGACGCTCAGGCCGGCCATTGTCACCGACCTGCCACTGATTTACCGCGGCGAGTTGGCCTACATCCAATGTTGGGAGCCGACTCACGAGTCCGCATGGCGGCAGCATTTGGAGCAAAATCTGGCTGTATGGGTCGATAACTTTGACCGGCTGACAGTGGCAACGCTGGAGGGGCAGTTTGCGGGTTATTCGTTATGGACGCCTGACGCCGGTTTTGCCGAGCTTTGCACCATCAGCGTCAGTGAGGTGTACCGGCGTAAGGGCATAGGTCGCGTGTTGCTCAAGGATTATGCGGTTGCGGCCAAGCATAGCGGCTTCACGCAACTGCGCTTGAGCGTGCGGGCGGATAACCCGGCCAGGCTGATGTATGAGCAGGCAGGTTTTGTGTGTGTCGGGACGGGCTCCAATGCCTACCTTCTCTACCAGCGAGCGTGCGGTTAATGAACATTCACGCGGTCACCGCTGCCGATATTCCCCAGGTGCTGACCTTTGTGCTGCAAGCGCGTGCCGAGCTTTTCCCTAAGCTCAGCGAAGCGGCGATGCCTGACGACTTGGCGCAATTTGAATCCACCTACCTTGAGGGCGGCGGGCAATTTCTGATCGCGCGTGCACATGACCAGATCGTCGCGGCGATCGGCTACTTGCCTTATGACGGCCGTTTCCCTCGGTTGAATTACCAGGGGTTTAAAACGGTGGAAGTCGTGCGCCTGTTTGTACGCCCGGCTTTTCGGCGCTTTGGCCTGGCGGGCAGGTTGTATCGCGCGTTAGAGGCGAAGGCAAAGGCGGATGGGGTGGAGGTGGTTTACCTACATACCCATCCGTTCTTGCCAGGTGCGATTGATTTTTGGCGGCGGCAGGGCTTTGAGATCATCGACATCGAAGCCGACCCGGTGTGGCAGACCACGCATATGCAGCGCCGCCTGGCCTAAGTGTGGTCGCTATACATCAGCCAGGGCATTGGCTTTACAGCTACGAAGCGTGATCAGGCCTTGCTTGAGCAAAATGATCGAGCCTGCGAGCAGCACGATGTCCTTGACCAGAAACGATGTAGCGCCGCCCATGGCTGGAAAACCGCCCGCCGATGCTTCCCAGCCACCGGGCGTGGTTATGATCAAGGTCACGGTGGTCAGGTAAGTCAGCACTGAGCCCAGGCTGGCAACCACGGAGACTCTTGGCATCCACGCACCGAGCGCCAGCCCGATACCAATCATCCACTCCGCTGTGCCCAAAAAGTAACTGGCGCCCTGAATACCAAAAGCGGTGTGCATCCAGGACAGGAAAGGGCTGTTGGAAATAATTGGAATTAACGCGTTGGCTTCATAAGGAAACCACTTTGAGTAGCCGAACAGAAAGAAGATCAGCACCAGAGACCAACGCATGAAATCGAATTCCAAGGTGCTCTGGATTAAACAGCGGTGATTTGACGAACTCATAAAATCTTCCAAAAAGACAAAAGGGGTACCGCTCTTGAGTCCCCTTCATGGAAGAGATTACAGCGCTGATGAATTTTTCTTCATCAAGCGTTTCTCGTCAGTTAGAGCGCAATCGCAGGATTTGCGCGCCGTCGAACGGGTCCGTCAGGTAATGCGCCTGCACCCCGAATGTCTGCTGTAGCCGCTGCGGCGTCAACACCTCCAGCGGCTTGCCCAATGCCACCAGGCAGCCGTGATCCAGTACCGCCAAACGGTCACAGGTCAGTGCCTGGTTCAGGTCATGCAGCGCAATCAGCGTGGTCACCGGCAGTGCTTGCACGCCTTTCAAAATCGCCAGCTGATGTTGGATATCCAGGTGATTGGTCGGCTCATCCAGCAATAGAATCTGTGGTCGTTGTGCCAACGCCCGTGCGATGTGCACGCGTTGGCGTTCGCCGCCGGAGAGGCTGCGCCAGGCGCGTTGGCTCAGGTGGGTGGCGTCCACATCGTGCAGCGCCTGGCGCACGATGGCGTCGTCTTCGCCAGACCACGGGCTCAGCGCCGACAGCCAGGGCGTGCGGCCCAGGGCCACAGCGTCGAAGACGCGGATGGCGTCGTCGGTGTCGGCCTGCTGTTCCACCACGGCCAATTGTTGCGCGATGGCACGGCGCGACAGGCTGCCCAGGCGCTGGCCGCCCAACAGCACCTCGCCCGACGCAGGCACACGCAAACCGGCGAGCAATTTGAGCAGGGTGGATTTACCCGAGCCGTTCGGCCCGACAATGCCCAAGGTTTCACCTGGCTGAACTTCAAGATGAATGTCGCACAGCAACTGCGCTTCACGCACTTTGAAGCCCAGGCCGGTGCAACTGAGTACCGTCATCGCGCATTCCTCCGGCCAATCAGGATCAACGCAAACACCGGCGCGCCGACCAGCGCCGTGACCACGCCGACCGGAATCACCTGGCCTTTGATCAAGGTGCGCGACAGCACATCCGCGGCGATCAGGAACAACGCGCCGCCCAGCGCACTGGCGGGCAGCAACCGCGAATGCCCGGTGCCCAGCAACAGACGCACGGCGTGGGGAATCACCAGCCCGACAAAACCGATAGAGCCGACAATCGACACCATTACTGCCGTCACTAACGCAGCGCAACCGACCAGCACAAACTGCACGCGCCGCACCGGAATGCCCAGCGAAGCCGCCGAGTCGGTGCCAAAGGTAAACGCATCCAGCGCACGCCGATGCCACAAGCACACTGCCAGGCCTGCGACCGCCACCGGCACCGCCAGCCACACCGACGGCCACCGCACGCCGCTGAGGTTGCCCAGCAGCCAGAACATGATGCCGCGCGCCTGTTCGGAACTGGCGGACTTGGTGATCAGGAACGCGGTGAGGGCATTGAACAGCTGCGAGCCGGCGATGCCGGCGAGGATGATCTGGCCGGTGCCGCTGACTGAGCCGCTGGCCCGCGCCAATAGAATCACCAGCGCAAATGCCGCCATGGCACCGACAAACGCGCCGGCTGACAGCGAAATCAAACCGCCGCCCACGCCCATCAACGCCACTAAAACCGCGCCGGTCGAGGCGCCGGCACTGATGCCCAGCAGGTACGGATCGGCCAACGGGTTGCGCAGCAGCGACTGCAAAATCACTCCACAGGTGGCCAGCCCTGCGCCACAGGCGGCGGCGACCAGGGCGCGGGTCAGGCGGTAGTTCCACACCACGCCTTCGTCGATCGGGTCGAGCACGTAACCGGCGGCCCACAGTTTATTGGCCAGCACCTGCAACACCACCTGCGGTTCGATTGCGGTTTCGCCGATGGCGGTGCCGGCGAGCACGGCCATCAGCAACACGGCGAGGGCGAGTAGGGTACGGGTCATTTGCGCAGGTCGTAGCCGTCGATGGCGCCGGCCAGTTGTTCCAGGCCATCGAACATACGGATGCTGGCCTGCAACGCCAGAGCATCAATAATGATGATGCGGTTGTTTTTCACCGCGTCCATGTTGCGGGTCACCGGGTCGCTGCGCAGGAAGGCGAGTTTCTTTTCATGGTCGTCGGCGGGGTAGCGGCGGCGGTCCATGCGCGCAATTACCAGGAAGGTCGGGTTGGCCTTGGCGATGGTTTCCCAACCGACGGCGGGCCATTCTTCGTCGGACTGCACCACGTTGCGCAGGCCGAGGGTTTGCAACATGAATTCGGGAATGCCCTTGTGGCCGGCCACGTACGGGTCGGCAGCCATCTCGCTGCTGGAGAACCACACCAGCGCGCTGGCATGCTTGAGGCCTTTGCCTTGTGCGGTGGCGACGGACTTGGCCAGGCGCGCCTTGAGTTCGTCATTCAACTGTTGGCCGCGCGCTTGCACGTCGAAAATCTCGGCCAACTGGCTGATGCTTTTATAGATCGTGTCGATGCGGAACGGCTCCAGTCGCGTGCCGTCAGCGCCCACCAGGTTGTCCTTGCCTTCGCAGTCGGAGGGCAGCACGTAGGTGGGAATCTTCAGTTCATGGAACTGCTCGCGAGTACCGACCACGCCTTGCGGGCCGACCACCCATTCCAGCTCGGCGGCCACCAGTTGCGGGCGTTTGGCGATCACGGCTTCGAAGCTCGGCTCGTTGTCGGCCAGGCGCTCGATCGTGTCGTTCTGCGCCTTGAACTGCGGCAATACGCTGTTGAACCACAACGATGTGCCGACCACTTTATCCGCCACGCCCAGGGCGTAAAGCATCTCGGTGGCGGCCTGGCCGATGGTCACGCTGCGTGCCGGGGCTTGCTGGAAGGTGACGCTGCTGCCGCAGTTTTCGACCGTGAGCGGGTAGTGAGTAGGCGTGGCGTGGGCCAGGGCACAAAAGCCCAGGCCGGTGATCAGGGCGCAAACGCGTAGCAGCATGGGGCAATCTCTGAGTGAACCGTACTTAAAAACAGGGCAGGTACGGCTCGGAAACACACCTTTGAACGCTGCAGGTTTGCAGGGCGCGGATGTCCTTCCCGGACACCCCGCCGGTTAGTGATAACGTTTGGCCGGCAGGTCTCCTGACTGATGCGTCGTCGCCTCGCTCCGGCCTTCCCGGACGTGGTCCAGTGGCAGTGGGGAGCAGGCTCGGCACCTACAGTTGCGGGGGCAGTTTCGATTGGCGCGATGGTCAGCGCTTCGAATTCCCTATTAGTCCCGTTTGGGAACCGGCGCGGTATGGTAGTCGATTGCGGGGTGCGGGGGGAATTGGCGTCATTCCTGCGAAGAATAAGAGCTATGCCTTGGGCCTGCCTACTGCCCGCCGGTTCAGTTGGGGAATCCTGTGCTTTTGAAGGCCTAGAGAGGGTGCCCATGCAAACAAACCGGGTAACGCGCGAGCAAGTGCTTGAGGCGAGTAAGGGCATGCTGCAAAAGCAGTTCTATGTGGTGTTTTCAACGCCAACCGATGGGCTTGGCCCGGTGATGCAGAACCTGCCGATTCACCTTGAGCATCAATGCAAGATCGAGCGCGACGGTATCTTGGTCGCAGCAGGGCCGCATTGGAGTGACGATGAGCAGTATTGGGATGGGGAAGGCATGTTTGTGATTCGTGCAACGTCGATTGAGCATGCCAAGGCGATTGCCGCAGAGGACCCGATGCATCAGTGCGGTGCGCGCAGGTTTTCAATTCGGCCGTGGTTGGTGAATGAAGGGCGGTTGAATTTGAAGGTCGATTTTTCTACCGGCAAGGTCACAGTGGACTAATCCACACACACCGCAGATCAAAGGTGGGAGCTGGCTTGAGTGGGAGCGGGCTTGCTCGCGAATGCAGTCTGTCAGTTGACAGATTTGCCAACTGATACACCGCCTTCGCGAGCAAGCCCGCTCCCACAGTTGAAGGGTGTTGCCGGTTTTATTTGCGATCCAGCCACACGGTCTGCGCGTTGCAGAATTCACGTACACCGAAGTGCGACAGTTCACGCCCGAACCCACTCTGTTTCACCCCACCAAAGGCTACGCGCGGGTCGGACACGCTGAACGAGTTGACGAATACTGCGCCGGTTTCCAGTTGGTTGGTGATATCCCGCGCCTTCACCGAGTCGGTGGTGAAGATGCTCGCCGTGAGGCCGAACTCGCTGTCATTGGCCAGCGCTACCGCGTGGTCGGCATCGCGGGCGGTGATGATTGAGGCCACGGGGCCGAACAGTTCCTGTTTGAATGAGGTCATCTGGTCGGTCACGCCTGCCAGCACGGTCGGCTCGTAATAGTTGCCGGCGCCGGCGACTTTATTGCCACCGAGCAACAGGGTCGCGCCTTCTTCCAGGGTGGCCTGGACTTGCCCGTGCAGCTCATCACGCAGGTCGAAACGCGCCATCGGGCCGACGTAGGTGTCGGTCGACGTCGGGTCGCCCATCACCAGTTTGCGGCTGGCTTCGAGGAACTTGGCGGTAAAGGCTTCCACCACGCCTGCTTCGATGATCAGGCGCTTGGCGGCGGCGCAGACTTGGCCGCTGTTCTGGAAACGCCCAATTACCGCCGCTTGAACGGCGGCGTCGAGGTCGGCGTCGTTGAGCACGATAAACGGATCGGAGCCGCCCAGTTCCAGCACGCATTTTTTCAGCGCAGCACCGGCCTGGGAGCCGATGGCGATACCGGCGCGCACGCTGCCGGTGAGGGTGACGGCGGCGATGCGTGGGTCGGCGATGGCTTTCGACACGCCCTCATTGGTCACGTTGACCACTTCAAAAATACCTTCGGCGAAACCGGCTTTCTGGAATGCCTGCTGGATCAGGTAGGCGCTGCCCATCACATTCGGCGCGTGTTTGAGCACGTAGGTGTTACCGGCCAGCAAGGTCGGCACGGCGCCGCGCAGCACTTGCCACACCGGGAAGTTCCACGGCATCACGGCGAAGATCGGGCCCAGCGGGCGATATTCGATCTGCGCGCTGCCGTTATCCACCAGGGTCGGCTCCGGTGCGAGCATGGCCGGGCCTTGGGCGGCGTACCACTCGCTGAGCTGTGCACATTTTTCGATTTCGGCGCGGGCCTGGGCAATGGGTTTGCCCATTTCCAGGGTAATCATTTGGGCCATCTCTTCGGCTTGCTCGCGCAATGCACTGGCCAGGGCCAGCAGCAACTCTGCACGCTGGCTCACCGGCTGGCGGCGCCAGGTGCGGAAAGCTGCGGTGGTGCGGTTGAGGGCGGCGTCCAGTTGCGCCTCGGTTTCGTAGGGGTAGCTGGCGACCGTTTCACCGTTGGCGGGGTTGATCGACAAAGCGTGGGTCTGATGAGTAATAGCGTTCATGGCACCGTCCGGCTGAATGAGTGGAATGGGTTCAGCCTACGGGGGTGCATGTTTTCTGGAAACTGAATAATAATAAGTGATACGTTCTCGAATTGAGAATGGATGGACGCGGAGCGTCCTTGGCTGCATTCCCACGCAGAGCGTGGGAACGATCACATTTACGTGGAGAATGATTTGGACCTGGTGCAGCTGGAAATCTTCAAGGCCGTTGCCGAGCAAGGCAGCATCAGCGCCGCCGCGCAGTTGATTCATCGCGTGCCGTCGAACCTGACCACGCGTATCAAGCAACTGGAGCAGGATTTGGGCGTGGAACTGTTTATCCGCGAAAAGAGCCGCTTGCGCTTGTCACCCGCCGGGTGGAATTTCCTCGGTTATGCGCGGCGCATTCTTGATTTGGTGCAGGAGGCCCGCGCCACCGTGGCGGGGGAGGAACCTCAGGGCGCGTTTGCGCTTGGCTCGCTGGAGAGCACGGCGGCGGTGCGTATCCCGGCGCTGTTGGCGGCGTATAACCAGAAACACACCAAGGTCGAACTGGACCTGAGCACCGGGCCGTCGGGCACGATGATCGAGGGCGTGTTATCGGGGCGCCTGGCGGCGGCGTTTGTCGATGGGCCGGTGCTGCATGCCACGCTCGAAGGCGTCGCGGTGTTTGAAGAGGAGATGGTGGTGATTGCGCCGCTGCACCATGCGCCGATCACGCGGGGCCAGGATGTGGCAGGGGAGAGCATCTACACCTTTCGCTCGAACTGCTCGTATCGACATCACTTTGAGCGTTGGTTCTCACAGGATGGCGCGGTGCCGGGCAAGATCTTCGAGATGGAGTCGTACCACGGCATGCTCGCCTGCGTCAGCGCCGGGGCTGGCCTGGCGTTGATGCCGCGCAGCATGCTGGAGAGCATGCCGGGGTTTACGACGGTGAGTGTGTGGCCGTTGACGGACTCGTTTCGCCTGCTCAATACCTGGCTGATCTGGCGCCGGGGTACGGTGTCGCAGAGTTTGAACAGCTTTGTGAAATTGCTGGAGGAGCGCGGTCTGCAGGCGAAGTAGAACCAGTGTGGGAGCTGGCTTGCCTGCGATAGCGGTGTATCAGTTAAGGAGGTATCGGCTGGCCTGACGCCATCGCAGGCAAGCCAGCTCCCACATATTGATCGTGTGTTCAGCCGCCAAATTGCAGGGTGCCCATGGCCAGCTTGGCCATTATCGCCGTGGCGCCCAGTTGTACCAGCCACAAGGCCAGCCCACCCAGGAACACACCCAGTGCCACTTGCAGCACCAGGCTTTTCTGGCGCTTTGCCTGCGGCGGGCGCGGTGCGTAGTCATGCAGTTCGTCGCGGTCGGCGCGCAGGTCCAGGTCGTCGTTTCTCATAAGGCTCTCACAGCAAGGGGGCGTTCGGTATTCAGTCTAGTGGCTTGGCCAACAAAAAGGGGGAAGCCATTGGCTTCCCCCTTCGTATGACGCTGGCAGGTTTATAGAACCTGAACAATCGCTTTTGTTACCGCACCAATGTTCGACTGGTTCAACGCGGCCACGCAGATACGGCCGGTGTCGAGCGCGTAGATACCAAACTCGGTACGCAAGCGAGTGACTTGCTCAACGGTCAGCCCGGAGTAGGAGAACATCCCGCGCTGGCGGCCGACGAAGCTGAAGTCGTGGCCCGGTGCAGCCTTGGCCAGTTCGGCGACCATCTGCTCGCGCATGCCGCGGATGCGCAGGCGCATCTCGGCCAGTTCCGCTTCCCACTGGGCGCGCAGCTCCGGGTTGTTCAGCACTGCCGCTACGATCGCCGCGCCGTGGGTCGGCGGGTTGGAGTAGTTGGTGCGGATAACGCGTTTGACCTGGGACAGGATGCGCGCGCTTTCTTCCTTGGATTCGCTGACGATCGACAGCGCGCCCACGCGTTCGCCGTACAGTGAGAACGACTTGGAGAACGAGCTGGAGACAAAGAAGGTCAGGCCCGATTCAGCGAACAGGCGTACGGCGGCGGCGTCTTCGTGGATGCCGTTGCCAAAGCCCTGGTAGGCCATGTCGAGGAACGGCACCAGGTTCTTGGCCTTGATGACGTCCAGCACGTTCTGCCAGTCGGCCGGGCTCAGGTCGACGCCGGTCGGGTTGTGGCAGCAAGCGTGCAGCACCACGATGGACTGTGGCGGCAGGGCGTTGAGGTCTTCGAGCAGGCCGGCACGGTTGACGTCGTGGGTGGCGGCGTCGTAGTAGCGGTAGGTCTGCACCGGGAAGCCGGCTTTTTCGAACAGCGCCTGGTGGTTTTCCCAGCTCGGGTCGCTGATCGCGACGACGGCGTTGGGCAGCAGTTGCTTGAGGAAGTCCGCGCCGATTTTAAGCGCACCGGTGCCGCCGACCGCTTGGGCGGTGATCACGCGGCCAGCGCTCAGCAGTGGCGATTCAGCGCCGAACAGCAGCTTTTGCACGGCCTGATCGTAAGCCACGATACCGTCGATCGGCAGGTAGCCACGGGCGGCGTGCTGCGCCACGCGAATGGCTTCCGCTTCGGCAACGGCACGCAAGAGTGGAATCTTCCCCTCTTCGTTGCAGTAAACGCCCACGCCAAGGTTGACCTTGGTGGTTCGTGTATCGGCGTTGAATGCTTCGTTGAGGCCCAGGATTGGATCGCGTGGTGCCATTTCGACAGCGGAGAACAGGCTCATTTTTGCGGCAGCTCTATGGGGGAAGGGAGGGACGTGTCGCGCTCCAGCCGAATGCACTAGAGCGGTGCACAAACGGGGAGCTAGTATAGAGGCCATCCAGGCTCAGGGCGACAGCCGAAACGGCTTTTAGGCCAAGTTTTTCGGTTTATTTGCCCACCGTTAGTCTTATTGCAATATTGGTCAACGACGGCTGGTAGGACGATTGCCTTGAAACCCGCCACATTCGCCACCACTTCTACAGCTATCATGGTTTTTTCCTGCAACCTGCGAAGACTTTTCGCGGGTTGCTGAGCTATTTCGTCCCTGGCGGTGTTGAGTCTGGGGTGACTTCACGAGGTACGTTATGTCGGATTTCCAGCTCGTCACCCGTTTTGAACCCGCAGGCGACCAACCTGAAGCTATTCGGCTGCTGGTCGAAGGCATCGACGCCGGCCTGGCGCACCAGACGCTGCTCGGGGTGACCGGATCCGGCAAGACCTTCAGCATCGCCAACGTGATTGCGCAGACCAATCGCCCCACGTTGGTGCTGGCGCCGAACAAAACCCTGGCCGCGCAGCTGTATGGCGAATTCAAGGCGTTCTTCCCGAACAACGCAGTGGAGTACTTCGTTTCCTATTACGACTACTACCAGCCCGAAGCCTATGTGCCGTCGTCCGACACCTTTATCGAGAAGGATGCGTCGATCAACGACCACATCGAGCAGATGCGGTTGTCGGCGACCAAGGCGTTGCTGGAACGCAAAGACGCGATCATCGTCACCACGGTGTCGTGCATCTACGGCCTGGGCAGCCCGGAAGCCTATTTGAAGATGGTGCTGCACGTCGACCGTGGCGACAAACTCGACCAGCGCGAACTGCTGCGTCGCCTGACGAGCTTGCAGTACACGCGTAACGACATGGACTTTGCCCGCGCCACCTTCCGCGTGCGCGGCGATGTGATCGACATTTACCCGGCCGAGTCCGACCTGGAAGCGATCCGCATCGAGCTGTTCGACGATGAAGTCGAGAGCCTGTCGGCTTTCGACCCGTTGACTGGCGAGGTGATCCGCAAGTTGCCGCGCTTCACCTTCTATCCGAAAAGCCACTACGTGACGCCGCGTGAAACCCTGATGGGGGCGATCGAGGGCATCAAGGGTGAACTGGTTGAGCGCCTGGAATACCTGCGTTCCAACAACAAACTGGTGGAAGCCCAGCGCCTGGAGCAGCGCACCCGTTTTGACCTGGAAATGATCCTGGAGCTGGGCTATTGCAACGGCATCGAAAACTACTCGCGGTACTTGTCGGGGCGCGACTCCGGGCAGGCGCCGCCGACGTTGTTTGATTATTTGCCGGACGACGCGCTGCTGGTGATCGATGAATCCCACGTCAGCGTGCCTCAAGTCGGCGCGATGTATAAGGGCGACCGTTCGCGTAAAGAAACCTTGGTGGAGTACGGTTTCCGCTTGCCGTCGGCGCTGGATAACCGGCCAATGCGCTTCGACGAATTTGAAGGCATCAGCCCGCAGACGATTTTTGTCTCGGCCACACCGGGTAACTATGAGGCCGAACATGCGGGGCGCGTGGTTGAACAATTGGTACGCCCGACCGGCCTGGTGGACCCGCAAATCGAGATCCGCCCGGCGCTGACTCAAGTCGATGACTTGCTCTCGGAAATCACCAAACGTGTAGCTCTGGAAGAACGGGTGCTGGTCACCACGCTGACCAAACGCATGTCCGAAGACTTGACCGATTACCTGGCCGACCACGGCGTGCGCGTGCGTTATTTGCACTCGGACATCGACACCGTGGAGCGCGTGGAGATCATCCGCGACCTGCGCCTGGGTGTGTTCGACGTGCTGGTGGGGATCAACCTGCTGCGTGAAGGCCTGGACATGCCGGAAGTCTCCTTGGTGGCGATTCTGGATGCGGACAAGGAAGGTTTCCTGCGTTCCGAGCGTTCGTTGATCCAGACCATCGGTCGTGCGGCGCGTAACCTCAATGGTCGGGCGATTCTGTACGCGGACCGCATCACCGGCTCCATGGAGCGGGCGATAGGCGAGACCGAGCGCCGTCGCGACAAGCAGATCGCATTCAACCTGGAGCACGGCATTACCCCGAAGGGCGTCTTCAAGGACGTTGCCGACATCATGGAAGGCGCCGTGGTGCCCGGTTCGCGCAGCAAGAAGCGCAAGGGCATGGCCAAGGCTGCCGAGGAGAGCGCCAAGTACGAGAACGAACTGCGCTCGCCGAGTGAGATCACCAAGCGGATTCGGCAACTGGAAGAGAAGATGTACCAGTTGGCGCGCGATCTTGAGTTTGAGGCGGCAGCGCAGACGCGCGATGAGATTGGCAAGTTGCGTGAGCGGTTGTTGGCTGTTTGATTTTTCGCTAGCCGGCCTGGCCTCATCGCAGGCAAGCCAGCTCCCACATTTGATTTGTGAACACAGTCAAAATGTGGGAGCTGGCTTGCCTGCGATAGCGGCACCGCGGTCTGCCAGAACCCCCCGCGCTGGTGTTACCATTCGCCCCTTGTTTCAATTTTCAGTTTTATCGCCCATTCGAGACCTGCCATGACCACCGTCCGCACGCGCATTGCGCCATCGCCTACTGGGGATCCCCACGTCGGTACTGCCTACATCGCCTTGTTCAACTACTGCTTTGCCAAGCAGCACGGCGGTGAATTCATCCTGCGGATCGAAGACACCGACCAAGTGCGCTCCACCCGTGAGTCGGAACAGCAGATCTTCGATGCCTTGCGCTGGTTGGGCATTACCTGGGCAGAAGGCCCGGATGTCGGCGGCCCGCACGGCCCGTATCGCCAGAGCGAGCGCAGCGACATCTACAAGCAGTACACCCAGCAACTGGTCGACATGGGCCACGCCTTCCCGTGCTTCTGCACCGCCGAAGAACTCGACCAGATGCGCGCCGAGCAACAGGCCCGTGGCGAAACCCCACGTTACGATGGCCGCGCACTGCTGCTGTCCAAGGAAGAAGTGGCCCAGCGCCTGGCCGCCGGCGAGCCGCATGTGATCCGCATGAAAGTGCCGAGCGAAGGCGTGTGTGTAGTGCCGGACATGCTGCGTGGTGATGTCGAGATCCCGTGGGACCGCATGGACATGCAAGTGCTGATGAAGACCGACGGCTTGCCGACGTACTTCCTGGCCAACGTGGTCGACGACCACCTGATGGGCATCACCCACGTGCTGCGTGGCGAAGAATGGCTGCCATCGGCGCCTAAACTGATTCTGCTGTACGAGTACTTTGGCTGGGAGCAGCCGCAGCTGTGTTACATGCCGCTGTTGCGTAACCCGGACAAGAGCAAGCTGTCCAAGCGCAAGAACCCGACTTCGGTGACGTTCTACGAGCGCATGGGCTTTATGCCTGAAGCGATGCTCAACTACCTGGGCCGCATGGGCTGGTCGATGCCCGACGAGCGCGAGAAGTTCTCGTTGCAGGAAATGGTCGACCACTTCGACCTGTCGCGCGTTTCCCTCGGCGGGCCGATTTTCGATATCGAGAAGCTGTCCTGGCTCAACGGCCAGTGGCTGCGTGACTTGCCGGTAGAAGAGTTCGCCAGCCGTGTGCAGCAGTGGGCGCTGAACCCTGAGTACATGATGAAGATCGCGCCGCTGGTGCAGGGCAGGGTAGAGACGTTCAGCCAGGTCGCACCGCTGGCCAGCTTCTTCTTCGCCGGTGGCGTGAACCCGGACGCCAAGCTGTTTGAGTCCAAGAAGCTCTCCGGTGATCAGGTTCGCCAGTTGATGCAGTTGATCCTGTGGAAGCTCGAAAGCCTGCGCCAGTGGGAGAAGGACGCGATCACCGCGACGATCCAGGCGGTGGTCGAATCCCTGGAATTGAAATTGCGTGATGCCATGCCGTTGATGTTTGCCGCGATCACCGGGCAAGCCAGTTCGGTGTCGGTGCTTGATGCGATGGAAATTCTCGGCCCGGACCTCACGCGTTTCCGTCTGCGCCAAGCCCTTGATTTGCTTGGGGGTGTGTCGAAGAAAGAAAACAAAGAGTGGGAAAAGCTGCTGGGCGCTATCGCTTAAGCTGGCGGTTGTTACGGCGAAACCCCGGTTTTCCGGGGTTTCGCCGGTAAGTGATTGTTATCCCGGCAAAAAAGTTTGGAAATTGTTGAAAATAAATTTGACACACTTCCAAACCGCCATTAAGATTCGCCCCGTCCTCACCGATGAGGGGCTATAGCTCAGCTGGGAGAGCGCTTGCATGGCATGCAAGAGGTCAACGGTTCGATCCCGTTTAGCTCCACCAATTTTACAGGTTCAAGGTTCCGGCCACACCGTCCTTGAATCGATCAGTTCTCAGCGCTGATCAGTGTATAGAAGGTTTGTGTCCCCTTCGTCTAGTGGCCTAGGACACCGCCCTTTCACGGCGGTAACAGGGGTTCGAGTCCCCTAGGG
>NZ_JAAAFV010000042.1:228038-302811 GCF_019352915.1 Pseudomonas sp. Xaverov 259
GTTTCAACAAGCAGCTCGAAAGGTCTGCTGCGTCGCGAGACGAAAAATCCGGGGCTATAGCTCAGCTGGGAGAGCGCTTGCATGGCATGCAAGAGGTCAACGGTTCGATCCCGTTTAGCTCCACCAATTTACAGGTTCAAGGTCTGGCCACACCGTCCTTGAATTGATCAGAACTCAGCTCTGATCGGTTGTACAGAAGGTTTTGTCCCCTTCGTCTAGTGGCCTAGGACACCGCCCTTTCACGGCGGTAACAGGGGTTCGAGTCCCCTAGGGGACGCCACGATTACCCGCTCTGCGGGATTTTTAAGGGTCATTCAATTATTGAATGGCCCTTTTGTTTGTCTGGCGTTTGGCCAATCTTCTCCTCAATACCCTTTATTCTGTCCTGACCAGCGGTCATGCCTGTCGCTTGCTAAATATTATTATGGTAATAATATTTAACCCATGAGAAACGGAGGCTTTGATGAGCGATAAAAAAGCGCAAACCCGCGAACGCATTTTGCAGGCTGCCAGCGCGGCGCTGATTCAGCGCGGCCCGGCGGAGCCCAGTGTCGGCGAAGTCATGGGCGCCGCCGGGCTGACGGTCGGCGGTTTCTACGCACACTTTGAAAGCAAAGACGCGCTGATGCTGGAGGCCTTCACCCAGTTGCTGGCTCGGCGTCGTGCGTCGATCGACGACATGGACGCGCAACTGACGGGGGAGGAACGCAGAAGCCTGGTGGCGGCGTTTTACCTGTCGCGCAAGCACCGCGACTCCACCGATCACGCTTGCCCGATCCCGGCCACTGTGGGCGAGATGAGCCGCCTGCCGGATGAGTTTCGCCTGGCGCTCAACGAGCACACCGAGTTGATGGCCGCCCAATTGGCAGCAAGCCCCGAAGACACCGACAAGGCTTTGGCCGACATGGCCTTGATGATCGGCGGTCTGGCGCTGGCCCGTGCGCTTGGCCCGGGTGAGTTGTCCGACCGCGTGTTGCGTGCCGCTAAATCGGCGGTGCGTTAAGAAGGAGTCGCATGATGGGCGCATTCACCTGGATTCGTGGTTTCCATGGCACCGTTGGCCGTTTGGCGCCGCACACAGTGGCCAGCAAATTGCGCCGTACCTTCATGACGCCGCGCACCCTGCCGCCACGTGATTGGGAGCTGCCGCTACTGGCGCAATCGGAGCGCATCACCTTGCGTTTCGGCTTGTCGGCGTTGCGCTGGGGCCAAGGGCCTGCGGTATTGCTGATGCACGGTTGGGAAGGGCGCCCTACGCAGTTCGCCAGCCTGATCACTGCGCTGGTGGCTAACGGTTATTCGGTGATTGCCCTGGATGGGCCTGCCCATGGTCGCTCGCCGGGGCGTGAGGCGCATGTGTTGCTGTTTGCGCGCGCCATGCTCGAAGCCGCCGCTGAATTGCCGCCGCTGCACGCGGTGGTCGGGCATTCCATGGGCGGCGCCAGTGCGATGCTGGCGGTGCAACTGGGGCTGCGTACCGAGGCGCTGGTGAGTATTGCCGCGCCCTCGCGCTTCCTGGATGTGCTGCGCGGTTTTACCCACATGGTCGGCTTGCCGCCGCGTGCGCGCTCGGCGTTTATTCAGGAGGTCGAACTGACCTTCGGCATGCCGCTCAAGCACCTGGATGTGGCCCACTACCAGATGAACCTTCCGGGGTTGATCGTACACGCTGAAGACGACACCTTTGTCCCGGTCAAAGCCGCGCAAGCCATCCATGAGGCTTGGTTCGACAGCCGTCTGCTGCGCCTGGAGCAGGGCGGCCACCAGCGGGTGCTGGCTGATCCACGGGTGATCGAGGCTGTGCTGGCCCTGTTGGCCGGCCGTCGTTTACAGGAGCGGCAAACCGCCTGATACACTGGTCGGTGACTTTCATCGACTGGAGCAAGGCATGGGCTGGGATCTGGCAGCGCCGTTTATCATCGACCTGCAGGTCGCCGCTGAAGATATCGACGGTCTTGGGCACGCCAATAATGCGGTGTACGTGTCCTGGCTGGAGCGTTGTGCGTGGCGCCACTCCCAGCGCCTGGGGCTGGACCTCACTGAGTATCGGCGGCTGGACCGCGCCATGGCTGTGGTGCGTCATGAGATCGACTACCTCGCAGCGGGCTATGAAGGTGACGAGTTGCAACTGGCTACGTGGATCGTCGATTGGGACCAACGCCTGAAGATGACCCGGCGTTTTCAATTGGTTCGCCCCAGTGATGGCGTGACCCTGCTGCGTGCGCAAACGACCTTTGTCTGCATCGAGCTGTCCAGCGGCAAGCCCAAGCGCATGCCTGCCGAGTTTCTCGATGGTTATGGCCCGGCACTGACCGGGGGTTAACGGTTCCAGCTGGAAACCCAGTAAACTGCGCCACGATTTTTCTCGAGTGTTTCCCATGCAAATTGCTTTGGCGCCCATGGAGGGGTTGGTCGACAACATCCTGCGGGACGTGTTGACCCGCGTGGGCGGTATTGATTGGTGCGTGACCGAGTTTATTCGCGTCAACGACCGCCTGCTCACCCCGGCCTATTTCCACAAGCTCGCCCCCGAACTGCTGCACGGTGCCCACACCGCAGCGGGCGTGCCGTTGCGCGTGCAGTTGCTGGGCTCGGACCCGGTGTGCCTGGCGGAAAACGCAGCGCTGGCGTGCGAACTGGGTTCCGAGGTGATCGACCTGAACTTCGGCTGCCCGGCCAAGACCGTCAACAAATCCCGTGGCGGTGCGGTATTGCTCAAGGAGCCGGAGCTGCTTAACCAGATCGTCGAGCACGTGCGTCGCGCCGTGCCGGCGCATATCCCGGTCACTGCGAAAATGCGCCTGGGCTTCGACAGCCCTGACGGCGCGTTGGTGTGTGCCACGGCCCTGGCTGAAGGCGGCGCGGCGCACATCGTGGTGCATGCCCGTACCAAGACCGATGGCTACAAACCGCCGGCCCATTGGGAGTGGATCCCGCGGGTGCAGGACGTGGTCAAGGTGCCAGTGTTTGCCAATGGCGATATCTGGAGCGTCGAAGACTGGAAGCGTTGCCGCGAAGTCAGCGGCGCCGAAGACATCATGCTCGGCCGTGGCCTGGTGGCCCGCCCAGACCTGGCGCGGCAGATCGTAGCGGCGAAGGCGGGTGAAGACGTGGTGGAAATGACCTGGGCGCAGCTGCAGCCCATGCTCCATGAGTTCTGGCGCCAATCGGTGGCGCAACTCACCGAAAAGCAGGCACCTGGCCGTTTGAAGCAGTGGCTGGCGATGCTCACGCGCAATTATCCCGAGGCGGTCGAGTTGTTCACCGCGCTGCGCCGTGAAACCGGGCTGGAGCAGGTCAGCCGCATGTTGGGTATGAAGCATCCCGACCCAGCGTCGTGACGTGATCACAGCCGCCTTTGTTGCAAAAATGCTCCGTATTGAAAGATACGGAGCATTTTTGCATTTAAAGGTATTGCCGGGGAGGCTCACCAAGCTTGAGAGATGGCGTTTTTTTGTCGTTTGAGGCTTTTTTGAATATTGGAAAGTAACAGGCGCTGTCTACCGGCGTTCAGAAGTTACTACAGAATCATTCTGAAAAGTTAGTTGCTTTTTTTACCGAGCACCAGGTGTTGCGAAAGGTGTTTCGCTGAGTGCGGAATATCATGCGTTGTTGTTTTGTTGGTCTGTTAACTATGTCGATTAATTGCAGCTTGGCAGTTTATAAACTCGTGTGTCTGTGGTCATGCGAGCAGGGGCGAGCGATGCCTCGGTTTTTCGTGAGTAACAACGGGGAAAAGTCCCAAAGATTGATTTGGTTTCCTTATATGAAGCTCGATTTCTGGAACTCAATAATCTCGTGCTCCACAAAAGTGTGGACTGTGAAGCAACGCGGTTGCTTGCAGCACTTAAAACAACTGTCGCTGTTCTGGGTGTTTAATTGCCAAGGCTGCGCTTAATTAGGAAATTGTTAATGTCTTTTTCGATCAATAACTCGCCCTTGTTCAAAAATGATGCGTTGCCCCTTGACTCGACACCGTCAAAAGGTCCCGATGTCGGCACGACGCTTAGCATGTCCGGGGCTGGTTTCGGGCATACTCCATCCACCCCCAAAACTGAATTTTCCGCAACGCTGCAGCGCGACGGGTTGAATAATGCCGGCGTGTTCACGAAGCTGTTTGATATGTTTGATCAACTTATCAGTGCCATGCGTGAGATGTTTTCGGGCAAAGCTGAAATCCCTAATCGATTGCCTCACACCGATAGCGCGGTCCTCGTCAAGCAGGACCCAGGCGTTCAGATCGTCGCGACTGCGCACACTCAACCACAGGTGAAGGGCTCCTCTTCCGAGGTTCAATTGAAAAGCAAGCTGGAGGAACGCTCGCAGCAAAAGGACGCAGCCGCTGCAGGCACTCAATCCAAAGCGACATTGCAAACAGGCCAGTTGCTTGAGAACACTGGGCCTGTAGAAACTCAGGTGGAAAGCATGTCGGAAGAAGGCTCGCAGCCAAAAGAAGTACCCGTTGCAGGCGCTCAAACCAAAGAAAGGCTGCCAGTCGGTGTGTTGTCCAAGGTTATATCGGATGTCGCGAATCAACTGAAGAAGAAGTCGAGTGAGGATTCGCATCAAACAGAACCGCATGCACCCAGGCTAAGTGTTTTACCTCAGGCACGTGAGCCCGGCATTAATGTGACAAGTGAATCAAACCCACATATCAAAGTGGAGGTTAATGTCAACCACTGCCACTGCCCTGACACGTCGATTGAAGCCGACAAGGACTCGCGTGTCATCGCCGGTGTGACGTCCAGGACTCACGTGCCTTTGCCGCCTGAAAGGCAAGTACCTACTGAGAGCGTGGAGGGGCATGTAAGGTCGCTCATCACGGGGGCCAAGGACGGTGAACACGTTATTGAGGGTAAGGAGAGTAATGTCGAGTCAGCCAAGACTGATAGCCAGGACGCTAAGCACGTTATTGAGGGTAAGGAGAGTCATGTCGAGTCAGCCAAGACTGATAGCCAGGACGCTAAGCGCGTTATTGAGGGTAAGGAGCGCCATGTCGAGTCAGCCAAGACGGATGGCAAGGACGCTAAGCACGTTATTGAGGGTAAGGAGCGCCATGTCGAGTCAGCCAAGACTGATGGCAAGGGCGCTGAGCACGTTATTGAGGGTAAGGAGCGCCATGTCGAGTCAGCCAAGACTGATGGCAAGGACGCTGAGCACGCTTCCGATGACCTTACTGTGCACACCCACCGTGATGAAGTAGCTGAGTCTGATACCTCTGGCTCGCGCGAAACGACCTCGCAGGTAAGCACCCGGACCAAGCTCGGCGTAACCAGCCCAGGCCCTGCTGAAAATGAGAATGATCGCTGGAACCAAGGCTTTTCCAACCGCTCCTGGCTGAGTAACTGACACCCGGCAGGGTGTTCTAACTTCGCCTGTAACGTCGCGTTTCCCCGGCTCCAGGGTTCGGGGAAACGTTAGAAAACCTGGAGCAAGCCATGGTGTATTACCGAATTGATAACATTGCTTACCCAAGTGTGCGTCAGCTGCCAGGCATGGATTTGCATGACGTTCCCAATGAGCGCGCGTCCTTTTACGCGCCAAGACATGCCGATTCGCGGTCGAGCTCGGTGGCGGTGCTCGGTGTTAGGCCTGGGCACCAAAGGGCTGACAGCCTGGTGGACAGGGTTGCCGCATTCTTGGCGAGGTTGGCCAGTGGTCCCTCGCAGCAGAAGGCTAAGGTCATTCCCGATGTGCCCTCGCAACCCCAAGTGAATCCCCAGGTGGTGAGGCGGGCCGTGTCGGCGGCGCCAGTGGTCTCGGAGCCCGTGGCGCCTAACGCGTCTGCGGGAGGGCATAGAGGGTATATCCCGGGCCTGTCCAATAAGCGTAATGGCGCAAAGCCTTTGAATATTTGGAGTGGATTCCGTCAGGGGCCAGGCGGTAACTGTGCCACGGTAGCGACGATCAAGGCTGCCATGCACAAATTCGGTCAAAGCCCGACAGACATCTACCGCGAAGTCAGGCGGCTGGACGGTGGTTATCGGGTAACGATGCGCGACAATTACACGCTCATATTGACCGACCGAGAGTTGGCAGTCGCCACGCGCGCTTCGCAGTTCATCGGCGCCGATAAGGGCATGCTCAAGGATGCGCACTTTTTGTTTGCCGTCAGTGCCAAGCGTGCACACGAGGAGAACAACGACACAACGGCGGGTGAGAGCTTTGAAGCGGGTGTCGAAAGTTTGAATGATGGCGAGGATGAGGAAAGACCTGGCGAGGGCTTCCTGCGGTTGGGGCTAATTCACTACATGAAAAAAGTCAGCGTGCGTGAGCTTGCCGAAGGTCGCCTGGGCGTGAGTAATCGGCGGGATCACTCGGTGGCGGTCATCAATGGCCTTGAAGAGGCCTGGGGGCGGCCAGGGGCTGTGCCTCGACAAGGGGAGGCTGTGGCACTCAAGCACACGCCCTGCTGTCAACGCCTGGCCTCGCTCGGCGCCCAATGATCGGGCAATAAAGGATCAGCGTTGGCGGTAACTTTCAAGTTATCGCAACGCATTATTTTAATCCCTCTTTTTAAAGTGTATTGATTGACTGACTGCAGGAGTCATCTGTGTGGATATTGCCAAGCTAAACCTCTCTACGCTTTCAACACGCGCACATTCCCAGCCTTTTACAGGTTCGGTCGCACACTCAGCAGGCGTGAAATTGCTGGATGTTGCCAACGCATTCAATGCCCCACAAAGACGCTTTGGTGAGGACTACGATGCCAGTGCTCACGCTGCGGTTATAAAAATGATGATGGTCACGTTTGGTCAACGCCCTGCGGACTTGTTTGCGCAGGTCAAGCGTGCCGGGCAGGGGTATGAGGTCACGCTTAGAGATGGCAACACAGTGCAAGTCTCTGACCTTGAATTACGGCAAACAGCCGCCCACTCAAAGTTTGTTGGCAATGACACGGCGGCGATCAGTGATGCGAACTTTGCATTGTCTGTGTTTGTAAAACGTAAACAACAGTCCAGTCCCCACACAGGGGCACATCAGCGCTTTGAAACGGTGCTATCAGACAGCTTGCGCGGTGAGACCCCATTTAATCTACTCAAGGGGTTGGGCATGTCGGATCTGTTGCGCCAGATCCCTGCGCAACACGTGAACGCCAACGGCGGCATCGGGGTCATGGAGACCCACACGTTTGGCGCTTGCCTGGTGTACAACGGCGTGGCGCATGATTATGGCCGCCAAAGGCCGATTGATCGCACTCACCTTTACGTGCTGGTCAAGGATCAGCACGCTGCTGTCGATACGCCCGCGTACACACCCAAGCCTCCCGTCAGGGCTGCGACTGAAGTTAAACCAACCTTGAGCGTCACTGCGCCAGTTGATCTGCCTGAGCGAAAGAACGGCGCTAAGCCCACCGATATCTTGAGTGGGTTTGATGCCGTTGAGCGCAGTTTTGGTGAACATTTTGACGTCAGCCATCACGCTGCCGTGATCAAAATGATGATGATGGAGTTTGGCCAACGCCCAACCGATGTATTTGAGAGGGTCACGCCGTCTGGGGATGGCTATGACATTACGATGAAAGACGGGTTTGAGGTTCACCTGTCGAATGCGCAATTGACGCGCACAGCGCAGGTCTCGCGTTTTGTCGGACAGGATAAAAGCATGGTGAGCAGCGCCAATTTTATGTTGGCGGCGTATATAAAGCGCAGGCAAATGATCAGTACGCCATCGGATGACCTTCAAAGTTTTGAGGCCGCGTTATCGCAGACGCTGCGCTGGGACACGAGCTATCGGATCTTGAAGGGGATGGGCATGATTGGGTTCATGCGCATTATCGATCCGCAAAAAATGCAGGAGAAGGGCACAGTTGCCGTGGTGGATGACTTTTCCGGTGCGCTGGTGCTGGATGGGATAAAACACCGTTACGGCCAACAAACGCCGGTGGTCAAGGAGTACGGCTATAGGCTCGACAGGCAGACGTTGCATCCGCCGGCATCAAACCCTGGCAGCCAGCGCTGGACGCTCTCGGACATGCCGGTGGGGGCCAAACCCGAGAATATCTGGGGTGGGTTCTATCAAGGTTCTGAACTCAATTGTGTCACCGTCTCGGCGATCAAGGCCGCCATGATGAAGTATGGTCAAAACCCTCAAGGCATCTACTCGCGCATCACCGAGACAGCCCAGGGCTATACCGTGACCATGCGCGATTCATGCACGGTGCACCTGACCCATGATGAGTTGAAACAAGCGCGCAAAGGCTCAAATTTTCACGGCGAGAATACAGGCCTTTTGAACGATGCGATTTTCTTGTACGCCGTGAGTGCCAAGCGGGCGCAAGTGGAGAATCATGATTTTGTGGCCGGCAAAAGTTTTGCGGCGGCCATGGACTCGCTCAATGATAAAGAAACCCCTGGCGAAGCGCTTCGGCGCCTTGGGTTGTTTGCCTTTACCTACAATAGCAGCGCGCAAGAGTTGGCCAGTGGCGTTCCGGGAACCCTTGCCAATCATGACCACTCCGTAGGTGTTTTTGATGGGCTTATCGATTTTTATGGCTCAAAAATGAAATTGGCCGGTTCGGAGTGGATGAAAGATGCGCACGCATTAAAGCTGGTTTAAACCGCACGGCGATTCTGCACCATCAGTTGCCTGAACCCCTCAATCGGCAGCGGCCGACTGTGCAAATACCCCTGGAACAAATGGCACCCCAGCTTTTGCAGGAACGCCAGTTGTTCCGGCGTTTCCACACCCTCGGCAATCACGTCCAAATTGAGGCTGCGCGCCATGGCCACGATGGCGCGGATGATTTCCGCGTCGTTGGGGTCATGGGTGGCGTCGCGCACAAAGGACTGGTCGATCTTCAGCGCATCCACCGGCAGGCGCTTGAGGTAGGTCAGCGACGAATAGCCGGTGCCGAAGTCATCCATGGCAAAGCTCACGCCGAGTTTTTTCAGGCGGCGCATCTTCGCCACGGTGTCGTCCAGGTTCTGGATGACGATGCCTTCGGTGATTTCCAGCTTCAACAGGCTACAGGGCAGGTGATGCTGTTTGAGGCTGCGTTCTACCCGCTCTACGAAGTCGTTCTGGCGAAACTGCCGGGGGCTGATATTCACGCACAGGCTGAAATCCAGCGGGTCTACCAGGCCTTCGGCAATCAGCTGCGCAAAGGCGCCGCAGGCTTCATCGAGAATCCAGGTGCCGACCTCCAGGATCAGGCCGCTGTCTTCCAATACCTTGATAAATTCGGAGGGGGACTGCGCGCCCAATTGCGGGTGTTGCCAGCGCACCAGGGCCTCGGCGCCGACAATTTTGTTGCCGCGTGCATCCACTTGGGGTTGGTAATGCACGCTGAACTCCCCGCGTGACAGTGCCAGGCGCAGGTCTGTCTCCATGCGCAGACGCTCACTGGCGGTTTTCTGCATGCTGTTGTGGAACATCTGCGTGGTGTTACGCCCCGAGTCCTTGGCGCGATACAGCGCAATGTCGGCGCGCTTGAGCAGGTCGGCTGGTGTGGAGCCATGATCGGGTATAAGCGCCACGCCGATGCTCGGTGTGACCTGCAGACGGTGGCCATCCAGGAACATCGGTTCCGACAGCAGTTCGCGCAACGTGTCGGCCAATACTTGCACTTGGCCGCTGACCTCTGCACGTGTGCCGTCCAGGCCACTGAGCAACACCACGAATTCATCACCGCCCAGGCGCGCCACGGTGTCTTCCAGGCGCACGCTGGCTTCCAGCCGCGCAGTGACGATTTTCAGCACGGTGTCACCCACCGGGTGGCCGAGGGAATCATTGATGTGCTTGAAGTGATCAAGGTCGAGGAACAGTAACGCGCCGCGCAGGTTATGGCGTTTGAGCAGGGCGATCTGCTGGCTGAGACGGTCCATCAGCAGCGCACGATTAGGCAGGTTGGTCAGTGGGTCGTGATAGGCCAGGTGGCGAATCTGCGCCTGGGCGTTTTTCAACAGGCTCACATCCCGTGCGGTCAGCAGCAGGCATGGGGTTTCATTCAGGGTGATCGGCTCCACCGACACCTCCACCGCCAACACTTCACCGCGCTTGTTGTGCCAGAGCATTTCCAGGTGATGAATACGGCCCTTGATCTGCAGTTCGGCCAACAACGCCGCGCGCTGGTTCTCATCGGCCCAGATGCCGATCTGGTAGAGCGTCAGGCCGATGGCCTCTTCGGCGCGGTAGCCGGTCAGGCGGCAGAAGCCGTCGTTGACCTCGACATAACGGCCGGTGTCGCGTTCGGTGATCGAAATCGCGTCGGGGCTGGAGTGAAAAGCCTTGGCGAACTTCTCTTCACTGGCCTTGAGCGCGGCTTCCGAACGTTGTTGCTGGGTGATATCGCGCAGTGTGGTGACGATGCACGGCTGATCGCCGACCTTGATCAACCGGCTGGAAATCACGCAGGTCAGGCTGTGGCCGTTCTGGTGATGCACCACCAGGGCCACATTGCTCAACGACTGTTCGCGAATCACCTGTTCAATGCGTTGCAGGCGCTGGCTCGAATCGTCCCACAGGCCGATCTGCTCGGCGCTGTTGCCGATCACTTCAGCGGCGGTCCAGCCAAACGTCTGGGTAAAGGCCGGGTTGATCTCGATAAACACGCCGCTGTCCAGGCACGTCACGCAGATCGGGTCGGGGCTGGCCTGGAACAGGCTGGCGAATTTTTCTTCGGAGGCGGTCAGGCGTTGTTCGCGTTCGACCTGGTCGGTGATATCGAGCAAGGTGCCGGCCATACGCAGCGGCTTGCCGGCGTCATCGCGATACAGGCGCGCACGGCTTTCCAGGTAGCGCGGGCTGCCATCTTCCATTTCCACCCGGTAGGTCAACTGGTAGTTGCCGTCCGGGCCTTCGCGCAAGCTGCGGTAGGCGTTGCGCATGCCCTCGCGGTCGGCATCGGACATGCCTTCAAAAAACGCATCGAAGGCTTCGTGGAAAGGTTCGGGCGGCAGGCCGTGCAACTGCGCGGCGCGGGCCGAGCCGTAGAGCATGCCGGTGGGGATGTGCCAGTCCCAAGTGCCCAGTTGCGCTGAATCCAGGGCCAGGTCGAGGCGCTCCTGGCTGTCCTTGAGGGCCTGTTCGGCGTTCTTGCGGTCGGTGGTGTCAAGAAAGGTGCTGATCAGGTAAGCCTCGCCTTCAAGCTCGACCTTTTGCGCACTGAGCGTGCCATCGTGGATCTGGCCGTTGCTGGCGCAGAACTGCACGTCCATGGTGATCGGCTCGCCCTTGCGCTGAGTGGCCTTGACCAGCAGCGCGCGTTGCTCGGGGTGGCGCCACAGGCCCAGTTCCAGGGTGGTGCGGCCAATGGCCTCGGCGACGGGCCAGCCAAAGTGAATCTCGAAGTACTGGTTGGCTTCGCTGATGCGGCCGTCAGATTGGCGGGTGAGCAACACCATGTTGGGGCACAGGTGAAACAGCGTGGCGAAGCGTTTTTCGGAGTGCATGAGGGCATGTTCGCGCTCGCGCTGGCGAGTGGTCTCGCGGATCACGCCGATCATGCGGCGCCGGCCGGTTTTGTCCGGCGCCAGGCTGCCGTTGATTTCCAGCCAGTGATGGCTGCCATCCGGCCATTGAATGTGGTGGTGCATGGCCTGCTCGAACGGCTCGCCGGCCAGCACCGCATGAAACGCGCGCACCACCCGGGCGCGGTCCTGGGGCGCCAGCAGGTCGAGGTAGTCCAGGTCTTTGGGCAAGGGTTGCCGAGGGTCGTAGCCGAACAGCGCCTGGGTGCCGCGCGACCAACTGATCCTGCCGGTGTCGATTTCCCAGCACCACGCGCCAAGGCGGGCAGCATTGAGGGCGGCCAGCAATTGCGGAGCACTTTCCCAGCTTTGTTCCGCCTCTTGAGGGTCCAAGGCGTAAATGCGCGGCAGGGGCGGTACGGAATCGACGGGGTTGCGCATTATCAAAGGGCCTTGGCTCAATGGGCGTTCGGCGCGGGTTTATTCAGACTCTATGGGCCGCACAGCTTCATGCCGGTATCCCTGGCAGATCGACCTGTGCATCCAATAGGCTCATGAAAGCCCGCGCAGCGTTCGACAGCGTCCTTTCGGTGTGCACGATATAGCCTAGCTGGCGACTGAGCTGTATGCCCGGCAAAGCGATACTTGCCACTTGATCATCGAGCATGGTGCGCGGTAACACGCTCCAGGCCAGGCCGATGGAGACCATCATCTTGATGGTTTCCAGGTAGTTGGTGCTCATCGCAATGTTGGGCGTGAGGCCTTGGGCCTCGAACAGCCGGCTGACGATATGGTGGGTAAAGGTGTTGCCGCCGGGAAAGACCGCCGGGTGTTTGGCAATGTCGACCAGGTTGACGATGCCGTTGCCGGTCAAGCTGTGTTCCGGCGCCACCACAAAATCCAGCGGGTCATCCCATACCGGCGTGGCACGCACCAGGTTATGCGGGTCGGGCGCCAGGGTGATGACCGCCACTTCGGCGCGGCCATGCAGGATTTCTTCGTAGGCCACTTCCGAATCAAGGAACTGAATATCCAGTGCCACATTGGGATATTGCCGCGTGAAGGTGCGCAGAATCGGCGGCAGGCGGTGCAGCCCGATGTGATGGCTGGTGGCCAATGTGAGCCGACCGCTGACTTCGCCGGTCAGATTGGTCAGCGCCCGACGCGTATCGTCCAGCACATTCAGAATCTGATAAGCGCGTGGCAGCAGGGCACGCCCGGCTTCGGTCAGGCCGACTTCGCGGCCCAGGCGATCGAACAGCCGCACCTTTAATTGTTGCTCCAGCCCGGCGATACGTTTGCTGATGGCCGGCTGGGTCAGGTGCAGGCGTTCACCGGCGCCGGAGAAGCTGCCGGTCTCGGCGATGGCGATAAAGGCGTTGAGGTTGGCCAGGTCCATGGTGGTATTCCAGTTGGTAATCCAAAGCATAAAAAATATGAATTTGAGTTATTTAATGTAGCGCCATACCATCAGCCTCACAAGCCAAAGGGTTATTGAAAAGCCCGGCGTATAGATGTACCTGTGATGAGGACCGACAGATGGCCGGCAAAACGCTTTACGACAAGCTTTGGGATTCCCATGAAGTGAAACGGCGCGACGATGGCTCGTCGCTGATCTATATCGACCGTCACATCATCCATGAAGTGACCTCGCCGCAAGCGTTCGAAGGCCTGCGACTGGCCGGGCGCAAGCCTTGGCGCGTCGACTCGATCATCGCCACCCCGGACCACAACGTACCGACCACCCCAGAGCGTAAAGGCGGGATCGACGCCATCGTCGACACTGTGTCCCGTTTGCAGGTGCAGACCCTCGACGACTACTGCGACGAATATGGCATCACCGAATTCAAGATGAATGACGTGCGTCAAGGCATCGTCCACGTGATCGGCCCGGAGCAGGGTGCCACCTTGCCGGGCATGACCGTGGTCTGTGGTGACTCCCACACCTCCACCCACGGTGCATTCGGCGCCTTGGCCCATGGCATCGGCACCTCGGAGGTGGAACATGTGTTCGCCACCCAGTGCCTGGTCGCTAAAAAGATGAAGAATATGTTGGTCAAAGTCGAAGGCACCTTGCCTTTCGGCGTGACCGCCAAAGACATCGTGCTGGCCGTGATCGGCAAGATTGGCACCGCCGGCGGTAACGGCCACGCCATCGAGTTCGCCGGCAGCGCGATTCGCGACTTGTCCATCGAAGGCCGCATGACCATCTGCAACATGTCCATCGAAGCCGGTGCCCGCGTGGGCATGGTGGCGGCGGATGAAAAAACCGTTGAATACGTCAAAGGTCGCCCATTTGCACCGGCGGGCGCCGATTGGGATGCCGCGGTGGAAGCCTGGAAAGACCTGGTGTCCGACGCCGACGCGGTGTTCGACACCGTGGTCGAACTCGACGCTGCCCAGATCAAGCCGCAAGTCAGTTGGGGCACCTCGCCGGAAATGGTCCTGGCGGTTGACCAGAACGTGCCGGACCCGGCTAAAGAAGCTGACTTGGTCAAGCGTGGCTCCATCGAGCGCGCCCTGAAGTACATGGGTTTGAAAGCCAACCAGGCGATCACCGACATCCAGTTGGACCGCGTGTTTATCGGCTCCTGCACCAACTCGCGGATCGAAGACCTGCGCGCTGCGGCGGTGATTGCCAAGGGCCGTAAAGTCGCCTCGACCATCAAGCAAGCCATCGTGGTGCCGGGTTCAGGCCTGGTCAAAGCCCAGGCTGAAGCCGAAGGCCTGGACAAGATTTTCCTCGAAGCCGGTTTTGAATGGCGTGAGCCGGGCTGCTCGATGTGCCTGGCGATGAACCCGGACCGTTTGGAGTCGGGCGAGCATTGCGCGTCCACTTCCAACCGTAACTTCGAAGGGCGTCAGGGCGCCGGTGGCCGTACTCACCTGGTCAGCCCGGCCATGGCCGCTGCGGCTGCCGTCAACGGTCGTTTCATCGACGTTCGCGAATTGATCTGAGGAATACCCGATGAGAGCTTTTACCCAACACACCGGCCTTGTCGCCCCTTTGGATCGCGCCAACGTCGACACCGACCAGATCATCCCCAAGCAGTTTTTGAAGTCGATCAAGCGCACCGGTTTCGGCCCTAACCTGTTCGACGAGTGGCGCTACCTGGACGTGGGCTACGCCTACCAGGACAACTCCAAGCGCCCGCTGAACAAAGACTTCGTGCTCAACGCCGAGCGCTATCAAGGCGCCAGCGTGCTGCTGGCGCGGGAAAACTTCGGCTGCGGCTCCAGCCGTGAACATGCACCGTGGGCGTTGGAAGAATATGGCTTTCGCAGCATCATCGCGCCGAGCTACGCCGACATCTTCTTCAACAACAGCTTCAAGAACGGCTTGCTGCCGATCATCTTGAGCGATACCGAAGTGGATGAGTTGTTCAAGCAGGTGGAAGCCGATGTGGGCTACCAACTGACCGTTGACCTGGCCGCGCAAACCGTGACCCGCCCGGACGGCAAGGTGTATCACTTCGAGGTGGACGCGTTCCGCAAACACTGCCTGATCAATGGGCTGGACGATATCGGCCTGACTTTGCAGGACGGCGATGCGATTGCCGCGTTTGAAGCCAAACACCGGGCGAGCCAGCCCTGGTTGTTTCGCGATGCCTGATTTGCGGTAACCGTGCCGGCCCCATCGCGGGCAAGCCCGACTCCCACCTTGGAATGCACTCCACTGTGGGAGCTGGCTTGCCTGCGATAGCGCCCGTACCAACACCCCAAAACCCAAGGAAAGCCACCATGACCAACACCGCCCACACCCAAGTCGTCCAAAAACAATTCGGCGAGCAAGCCTCAGCCTACCTGAGCAGTGCCGTGCACGCCCAAGGCACCGAATTCGCGCTGCTCCAGGCCGAACTGGCCGGGCAAGGCGCTGCACGACTGCTGGATTTGGGCTGCGGTGCCGGTCATGTCAGCTTCCATGTGGCGCCGCTGGTCAACGAAGTAGTGGCCTACGACTTGTCCCAACAAATGCTCGACGTGGTTGCGTCTGCCGCCAAAGACCGCAACCTGGCCAACATCCGCACCGTACACGGCGCTGCCGAACGCCTGCCATTCGCCGACGGCGAGTTCGACTTCGTGTTCAGCCGCTACTCGGCCCACCACTGGAGCGACCTCGGCCTGGCCCTGCGTGAAGTGCGCCGTGTGCTCAAGCCGGGTGGCGTGGCAGCCTTCGTCGATGTCTTGTCACCGGGCAGCCCGCTGTTGGACACTTACCTGCAAACCGTTGAAGTGCTGCGCGACACCAGCCACGTGCGCGATTACTGCGCCGCCGAATGGATGCAACAGCTCAGCGAATCCGGCTTGCATGTGCGCACCAGCAGCCGTCAGCGCCTGCGCCTGGAATACACCTCGTGGGTCGAGCGCATGCGCACGCCAGAGGTATTGCGCGCCGCGATCCTTGCGCTGCAGCAGGCGATGGGCCAGGAAGTGCGCGATTACTACGAGATTCAAGCCGACGGCACCTTCAGCACCGACGTGCTGGTGGTTTTCGCTGAACGCTGATTGATTTTTCCCGACCTGCCCACGGGCGGGTCGCTTGATGAAATGAGGAACGCATGAGCAAGCAGATTCTAATTCTCCCTGGCGACGGCATTGGTCCGGAAATCATGGCCGAAGCGGTCAAGGTCCTGGAACTCGCCAACAGCAAGTACAACCTGGGCTTTGAGCTGAGCCACGACGTGATCGGCGGCGCGGCCATCGACAAGCACGGCGTGCCGCTGGCCGACGAAACCCTGGACCGCGCCCGTGCGGCCGATGCCGTGCTGCTCGGCGCCGTGGGTGGCCCGAAATGGGACAAGATCGAGCGTGACATCCGCCCGGAACGCGGCCTGCTGAAAATCCGCGCGCAACTGGGCCTGTTCGGCAACCTGCGCCCGGCCATCCTCTACCCGCAACTGGCTGACGCGTCGAGCCTCAAGCCGGAAGTGGTGGCGGGCCTGGACATCCTGATCGTGCGTGAACTGACCGGCGGTATCTATTTCGGCTCGCCACGCGGCGTGCGTGAGTTGGAAAATGGCGAGCGCCAGGCCTACGACACCCTGCCGTACAGCGAGAGCGAAATCCGCCGTATCGCCCGTGTCGGTTTCGACATGGCCCGCGTGCGCGGCAAAAAGGTCTGCTCGGTAGATAAAGCCAACGTACTGGCCTCCAGCCAACTGTGGCGCGAAATCGTCGAGGAAGTGGCCAAGGACTACCCGGATGTCGAGCTGAGCCACATGTACGTCGACAATGCCGCCATGCAGCTGGTGCGTGCGCCCAAGCAGTTTGACGTGATCGTTACTGACAACCTGTTCGGCGACATCCTGTCGGACCAGGCCTCGATGCTCACCGGCTCCATCGGCATGCTGCCGTCGGCGTCCCTGGACACCAATAACAAAGGCATGTACGAGCCGTGCCACGGTTCGGCGCCGGACATCGCCGGGCAAGGCATTGCCAACCCGCTGGCGACCATTTTGTCGGTCTCGATGATGCTGCGTTACAGCTTTAACCTGAGCGAAGCGGCGGATGCCATCGAGAAGGCGGTCAGCCTGGTGCTGGATCAAGGTTTGCGCACCGGTGACATTTGGTCACAGGGTTGCAGCAAAATCGGCACGCAAGAAATGGGCGACGCAGTAGTCGCCGCGCTGCGGAATCTGTAATCTCTCGGGCCCGCTTGCAGTTGTTGCTGCAAGGCGGCCCACTTTTTAACAAGGTGTAGTTGCGATGAAACGTGTAGGTCTGATCGGTTGGCGCGGTATGGTCGGTTCCGTGCTCATGCAGCGGATGCTGGAAGAGCAGGATTTCGATCTTATTGAGCCGGTGTTTTTCACCACTTCGAACGTAGGTGGCCAAGGGCCGTCCGTGGGCAAGGATATCGCCCCGCTCAAGGACGCCTACAGCATTGAAGAGCTGAAAACCCTCGACGTGATCCTGACCTGCCAGGGTGGCGACTACACCAGCGAAGTCTTCCCCAAGCTGCGCGAAGCCGGCTGGCAGGGCTACTGGATCGACGCCGCCTCGAGCCTGCGCATGCAGGACGACGCGGTGATCATCCTCGACCCGGTGAACCGCAAGGTCATCGACCAGCAGTTGGATGCCGGCACCAAGAACTACGTCGGCGGCAACTGCACCGTCAGCCTGATGCTGATGGGCCTGGGCGGCTTGTTCGAAGCCGGCCTGGTTGAGTGGATGAGCGCCATGACTTATCAGGCGGCGTCCGGCGCCGGCGCGCAGAACATGCGCGAACTGATCAAGCAGATGGGCGCGACCCACGCCGCTGTCGCCGATCAACTGGCCGACCCTGCCAGTGCGATCCTCGACATCGACCGCCGTGTGGCCGAAGCCATGCGCAGCGACGCTTACCCGACCGAAAACTTCGGTGTGCCATTGGCCGGCAGCCTGATCCCGTGGATCGACAAGGAACTGCCGAACGGCCAGAGCCGCGAAGAGTGGAAGGCCCAGGCTGAGACCAACAAGATTTTGGGTCGCTTCAAGAACCCTATCCCGGTCGACGGCATCTGCGTGCGCATCGGCGCCATGCGCTGCCATAGCCAGGCGCTGACCATCAAGCTGAACAAAGACGTGCCGATCGCCGATATCGAAGGGCTGATCAGCCAGCACAACCCATGGGTCAAGCTGGTGCCGAACAACCGCGATATCAGCATGCAGGAGCTGAGCCCGACCAAGGTCACCGGCACCCTCAATGTACCGGTGGGCCGTCTGCGCAAGCTGAACATGGGCAGCCAGTTCCTCGGTGCATTCACAGTGGGCGACCAACTGCTGTGGGGCGCGGCTGAGCCGCTGCGTCGCATGCTGCGGATCTTGCTCGAGCGTTGATCGCTTGAGGCCGTAAGAGAAACCCGCGCTCTGGTGACAGGCGCGGGTTTTTTGTTGCCCTTGAATGAGCCATCGCAGGCAAGCCAGCTCCCACATTGTGTTTTGTGAACACATTCAAGTGTGGGAGCTGGCTTGCCTGCGATGAGGCCATCAGCCTCACCACAAAGGCCAGCTTAATTGCCTCACCCCCAGCCACCCGGTAAAGTGCCGCTCCCCCCGCAATGCCCGAGGCAGCCCCCATGACCCAGACCTTTGAAATCGCCGTGATCGGCGCCACCGGCACTGTCGGTGAAACCCTGGTGCAGATTCTCGAAGAACTGGATTTTCCGGTGGGCACTCTCTATCTGCTGGCCGGCAGCAATTCGGCCGGCGCGTCCGTGCCGTTTCGCGGCAAGAACGTGCGGGTCAAGGAAGTCGACGAGTTCGATTTCAAAAAAGCGCAGCTCGCCTTCTTTGCGGCCGGCCCGGCCGTTACCTTGAGCTTCGCCCCGCGCGCCACCGCTGCTGGCTGTGCGGTGATCGACCTGTCTGGCGCCTTGCCCGCTGAACAGGCACCTCACGTGGTGCCGGAAGCCAATGCCCATGTCCTGGACAGTTTAAAAAAGCCCTTCCAACTGAGCAGCCCAAGCCCATCGGCGACCAACTTGGCCGTGGTGCTGGCGCCGCTGCGTGAATTGTTGGAGATCCAGCGTGTCAGCGTCACCGCTAACCTGGCGGTATCCGCCCAGGGCCGTGAAGCTGTCAGCGAGTTGGCGCGTCAGACCGCCGAACTGCTGAACGTGCGCCCGCTGGAGCCCAAGTTCTTTGATCGGCAAATGGCCTTCAACTTACTGGCGCAAGTCGGTATGCCAGATGCGAAAGGTCATACAGCTTTGGAGAAACGTCTCGTATACGAGCTGCGCGCCGTGCTGGAAACTCCATTGCTGAAGATTTCTGCAACCTGTGTTCAAGCCCCGGTGTTTTTTGGCGATAGCCTGACGGTGTCGCTGCAATTGGGCGCGCCGGTCGACCTGGCAGCGGTGAACCGTGCATTGGAGGCAGCGCCGGGCATTGAGCTGGTCGAAGAGGGCGATTACCCCACGGCTGTGGGCGATGCGGTCGGCCAGGACGTAGTCTACGTCGGCCGTGTGCGTGCGGGTGTGGACGACCCGGCGGAACTAAATCTGTGGCTGACGTCAGATAACGTACGCAAGGGCGCGGCACTCAACGCCGTACAGCTGGCGCAGTTGTTGATAAAAGGCCTTGTGTAAAAGATACTTGGCGGCAATTTGTAGATTGATTCTAGCCAGGCGCTATGCTTGGTCCCAAGCGGTAAAGAAGCGCGTCGGTAACCTATCGGCTCGCCATGCCTTATGGCAGCGGTTACCAACCTTCTCGCAGGCCGGGGAGTGTTCAGACAAAGGATGAGGCTATGGTTCAAGTTCGCAAACTGGTGTTAGCAATAGCGGCCGCCTCGGCGCTGTCCTCCGGTATGGCGCAGGCGCTGCAACTTGGGGAGATGACCCTCAAGTCGAAGCTGAACCAGCCGTTGTCGGTGGAAATCGAATTGCTCGACGTGGGCGGCCTCACGGCCTCCGAGATCACCCCGAGCCTGGCTTCCGACCAGGCATTTGTCGATGCAGGCGTGGACCGCCAGGCGTTTCTCAATGACCTGACGTTTACCCCGGTGGTCAACCCCAGCGGCCGTAGTGTGGTGCGTGTCACCTCCAGTAAGCCGCTGCCAGATTCCTACGTACGTTTCCTATTGCAGGTGCAGTGGCCCAATGGCCGCTTGATGCGCGACTACAGTGTGTTGCTCGACCCGGCCAAGTTCGAGCAGCCGACGACAGCGCCAGCCGCCAGCGCGCCCGCACCGCGCTTGAGCGCACCGACCAGTACTGCGCGAGCCAGCACGGCGCCGACCGCCAGCAAATCCGCCCAGCACACCACCACCTCTCACGACACATTGTGGGAAATTGCCGAAAAGAACCGCAACGGTGCATCGGTGCAGCAAACCATGCTGGCCATCCAGGCGCTTAACCCCGACGCCTTTGTCGACGGCAACATCAACCGCCTGAAAACCGGCCAGGTCCTGCGCCTGCCGGACCGCCAGCAAGCCACCAGCTTGCCGCAGCCCGAGGCGATTGCCGAAGTGACCGCGCAAAATGCGGCCTGGCGCGAAGGCCGTCGTACGGCCAGTAACCCAGTGGCGGGCAAGCAACAGCTGGACGCGACCAAGCGCTCCCAGGCCGGTAATGCACCGTCGAGCACCACCGCAAAGGACAATTTGAGCCTGGTGTCGGCGGAGTCGGCCAAAAAAGGCGCGAAGGGCAAGGCCGGTGATAATCGTGCGGTGAGCGACAAACTGGCGATGACCCAGGAGCAGTTGGACACTACCCGTCGCGACAATGAAGAGCTGAAAAGCCGCGCGGCGGACCTGCAAAGCCAGCTGGACAAGCTGCAAAAACTGATTCAACTGAAAAACGATCAACTCGCCAGGTTGCAGGCCGGCAACCCTGAGCCGGCGGCACAGGCGACAGCGGCGATGCCCGCTCAATTGGCGGCTGAACCTGCGGCCACGCCAGCACCGGCTGAGGCTGCGCCCGTTGCCGCAGCACCAGCGCCTGAGCCGATCAAGCCAGAAGCGGCGCCTGCCACCAGCGAAGGCAAGTTCAACGAGCTGCTGACCAACCCGGTCGTCCTCAGTGTAATCGGCGGCGCGGCTGGCTTGCTGGTGTTGTTGCTTCTGCTGCTGTGGGCGCGCCATCGCAATGCGCGCCTCGAAGAGGAAAAGCACCTGCGCATGGCGCGGGCCCTGGCCGAGGAGCCAGCCTTTACGCCCAATGTGGATCATGACCTGCCAGCGGACAGCTTCGAAGGCCTCGAAGTGGCAGCGCCGAACGTTAAATTGGCCGCCGCGCCAGCGCCGGCAGCCGTGGTTGAACCGGTGGTGGTGCCCTCGGTTGCCTCCGTACTGGCACCTTTGGCGGTTGCCGTCGCCCCGGAAAACTCCAGTGATGCACTGGCGCAAGCGCAATCCCATATCGACCGTGGCCACCTGAACCAGGCCGCCGATGTGCTGGAGCAGGCGATCAAGCGCGAACCCAAGCGCAGCGACCTGCGCCTGAAGTTGATGGAAGTCTATGGCCTGCAAGGCAACAAGGACGGTTTCGTCACCCAGGAGCGTCAACTTGTGGCCAATGGTGAAAACCATGCCCAAGTCGAGCAGCTGAAAAACCGCTTCCCGGCCATGGCCGTGTTGGCGGCGGGTGTCAGTGCTGCGGTGGCGGCGGCAGCCCTGGATGCTCAATACGTCAAGGATTTGCTCGAAGACAAGCCCGCGGCGCCTGCCCCGGAACCTGACGCCTTCGACACCGATTTCGACCTCAGCCTGGATGACCTGGAAGCGGCGTCACCTGCCGTAGTCAGCCCGAAAGACGAACCGAGCTTTGAGTCGCTGCTGCAACAGCAGACTGAAGCCAAGGCCAGCCCGGATGATCTGTCGGATTTCGATCTGGATTTGCAGCTCGAGGCGCCGTCTTCGCAGGCCGATGATGACTTCCTGTCGGGTCTGGAAGATCAAATGAAGGACCTGCCGGCTGTCGAGCCGCCGACCTTGGCACCCACTGCGCTGGACGATTTTGACCTGCCGGAAGATTTCGACCTGTCCCTGGCCGATGAGCCACAAGCCCCGGCCGCTGCCAAGCCCGATGCATTCGCCTCGGAGCTCGATGACGTCAACGCAGAACTCGATCGCCTGTCCCAGAGTCTTGAGCATCCGCCGATCGAGCCTTCGTTCACTGCCGAAGATGCGGCGTTGGGTGCTGATGATCCAGAGTTCGACTTCCTTTCCGGCGCCGATGAAGTCGCCACCAAGCTGGACTTGGCCCAGGCCTACATCGACATGGGCGATTCGGACGGCGCAAGGGACATTCTGAGTGAAGTGCTGACCGAGGGCAGTGAAGAACAGCGCGGTGAAGCCAAGGAAATGCTCGGCAAAATCTAACAATTGATACAAAACCCTTGTGGGAGCGGGCTTGTGTGGGAGCTGGCTTGCCTGCGATGCAGGCACCTCGGTGTACTGTTGAAACCAGGTCGATGCCATCGCAGGCAAGCCAGCTCCCACACAACAAAAGCGCCCCTCATACCTCCAGCGCCTTTATAATGCACGCCTTCGCGCAACTCATCGGGCTCTCAGTTCTTGGCAAATATAGATAACGCGGCCGCCGAAATGGCGGCCGCAGGCTTTAACCGCATCGCCTTGGGCGTGGAATACAAAGGCTCGCGATATCGCGGCTGGCAGCGCCAGGCTTCAGGTGTGCTGACCGTGCAGGAAACTCTCGAAAACGCGTTGTCGAAGGTGGCGGATTCGCCGGTGTCGCTGATGTGTGCCGGGCGTACCGATGCCGGTGTGCATGCCTGTGGCCAGGTGGTGCACTTTGACACCCAGGCCGAGCGCACGCTGAAAGCCTGGGTGATGGGCGCTAATATCAATTTGCCCCATGACGTCAGCGTGACCTGGGCCAAGGTCATGCCTGCGCACTTTCATGCGCGCTTCAAGGCTATCGCCCGGCGCTACCGCTATGTGATCTACAACGATCAGATTCGCCCGGCGCACCTGAACCAGGAAATTACCTGGAACCACCGCCCGCTGGATGCCGAACGCATGGCCGAGGCCGCCCAGCATCTGGTTGGCGTGCATGATTTCAGCGCCTTCCGTGCGGGGCAATGCCAGGCCAAGTCGCCAATCAAGGAAGTCCATCACCTGCGCGTGACCCGTCACGGCAAGATGATCGTGCTGGATATCCGCGCCGGGGCCTTCCTGCACCATATGGTGCGTAACATCGCGGGCGTGCTGATGACCATTGGCACTGGCGAGCGGCCGGTGGAGTGGGCGCGGGAGGTGCTGGAAAGTCGCGTTCGCCGCACCGGCGGCGTCACGGCACACCCGTTCGGCCTGTACCTGGTGGATGTGGAGTACCGCGACGAGTTTGAATTGCCGCAACGCTTTATCGGTCCACATTTCCTCACAGGTTTCAGCGAACTTGACGGCTGACGCCTGCAAGCGCTTTTGTTACCATCCGGGACTTTCTCGGCCCAACCCCTGAGGTTTCTACGCCATGCCAGCCGTTCGCAGCAAGATTTGCGGGATTACCCGCATAGAAGACGCGCTGGCGGCAGTCGAAGCGGGGGCGGATGCCATCGGTTTCGTGTTCTATGCCAAGAGCCCGCGGGCGGTGAATGTGTTGCAGGCGCGGGCAATCATCGCTGCGCTGCCGCCATTCGTGACCACCGTGGGGCTGTTCGTCAACGCCAGCCGTTGTGAACTCAACGAAACCCTGGATGCCGTGCCGCTGGATATGCTGCAATTTCATGGCGACGAAAGCCCCGATGAGTGCGACAGCTACCAGCGCCCGTATATCAAGGCGCTACGCGTCAAGGCCGGGGATGACATCGCTGCTGCATGCGCCGCCTATACTGGCGCTCGCGGCGTTCTGTTGGATACCTATGTAGAAGGCGTGCCCGGTGGCACGGGTGAGGCGTTCGACTGGACGCTGATTCCCGAAGGCTTGAGCAAGCCGATTATCCTCGCCGGTGGGCTTAACCCCGCGAATGTCGCGGCGGCCATCGAGCAGGTCCGGCCTTATGCCGTGGACGTCAGCGGCGGAGTGGAGCAGGCCAAGGGCATCAAGGATTCCCACAAGATTCGCGCATTCATGCAAGCCGTGCGCAACAGCAGTGGCGCGATGTGACGGCTGGCAGTCTGCCGCCGTCCATAACTACCACTGTGTAAAACAGCACCGGCGCCGCCTGCGGGAGGCCCGGAAATGAAGTGGCAACCCTGCGTTGGCAGGTTGTCTGGAAGGCTGAGGATACAGGCGGGAAATGGCCGGTCGAACGTCTGACCCCGTCCAGTCTGTGTCATCGCCACATATGAATTTAGCTCAAGGGCATACGCGGGGCTGTGTTCAAGCCACCGGTACTGGAGAAAGAAAGCATGAGCAACTGGTTAGTAGACAAACTGATCCCTTCGATCATGCGTTCCGAGGTGAAAAAAAGCTCGGTTCCTGAAGGTCTGTGGCACAAGTGCCCATCCTGCGACGCGGTGCTGTACCGCCCGGAGCTGGAAAAGACCCTGGACGTTTGCCCCAAGTGCAACCATCACATGCGTATCGGCGCCCGCGCACGCATCGACATCTTCCTGGACGCCGACGGCCGTAACGAGCTGGGCGCAGACCTGGAGCCGGTTGACCGTCTCAAGTTCCGCGACGGCAAGAAGTACAAGGACCGCCTGACCGCTGCGCAGAAGCAGACCGGCGAAAAAGACGCGCTGATTTCGGTCAGCGGCAAGCTGCTGGGCATGCCGGTGGTAGTGTCCGCGTTCGAGTTCTCCTTTATGGGCGGCTCCATGGGTGCCATCGTCGGTGAGCGTTTTGTGCGTGCTGCCAACTATGCGCTGGAAAACCGTTGCCCGATGATCTGCTTCGCCGCCTCCGGTGGTGCGCGTATGCAGGAAGCGCTGATCTCCCTGATGCAAATGGCCAAGACCTCTGCGGTACTGGCGCGTCTGCGTGAAGAAGGCATCCCGTTCATCTCGGTACTGACCGACCCCGTCTACGGCGGCGTTTCCGCCAGCCTGGCAATGCTGGGTGACGTGATCGTCGGCGAACCCAAAGCGCTGATCGGCTTTGCCGGCCCACGCGTGATCGAGCAGACCGTGCGTGAAAAACTGCCGGAAGGCTTCCAGCGTAGCGAGTTCCTGCTGGAGCACGGTGCCATCGACCTGATCATCCCGCGCGGTGAGCTGCGTCCACGCCTGGGTAACCTGCTGGCGCAAATGATGGGCCTGCCGACGCCTGTGTACGTCGCGCCTAAAATCGAACCGATTGTCGTGCCACCGGTGCCAGCAAACCTATGACCCAACGTACCCTGGGCGAATGGCTCGCCTACCTTGAGCAGTTGCATCCGTCAGCCATCGACATGGGCCTGGAGCGCTCGCAACAGGTAGCGGCCCGCCTTGGGTTGGGCCGGCCGGCGCCGCGTGTGATCACGGTGACCGGCACCAACGGCAAAGGCTCTACCTGTGCCTTTGTCGCGGCGCTGCTGCAAGCCCAAGGGCTTAAAGTTGGCGTCTACAATTCTCCGCACCTGCTGCGTTATAACGAGCGGGTGCAGCTCAATGGCGTCGAGGCCACTGACGCGCAGCTCTGCGAAGCCTTCGCCGCGCTGGATGTCGGGCGCGGCGAAATTTCCCTCACTTACTTCGAAATGGGCACCTTGGCAGCGTTCTGGCTGTTCGAGCGTGCGCAGTTGGATGTGGTCGTGCTGGAAGTCGGGCTCGGCGGGCGTCTGGACACCGTCAACGTGGTGGATGCCGATATTGCGCTGGTGACCAGTATCGGCGTTGACCATGCGGACTATCTGGGCAACACCCGCGAGTCCGTCTCTTATGAAAAGGCCGGGATCTTCCGCCAGGGCAAGCCGGCGCTGTGTGGTGACCTGGACCCGCCGCAGCCGTTGCTGGACAAAGTGCGCGAGCTGGATTGCCCGTTTTACCTGCGCGGCCGCGAATTCAATCTCGAGATTGGCGACCAGCATTGGCAGTGGCGTGGGCGTGATGCGCGCGCCCAGGTGGTGGAGCTGCGGGATTTGCCGCTGCTGAACCTGCCGATGGAAAACGCCGCGCTGGCGCTGCAAGCCTACCTGTTGATGGATCTGCCGTGGAATCCCGAGCAAATTGCTTCCACGTTGCTGGCTACCCGTGTGGTGGGACGCCTGGATCGCCGCACCTTCGAGTGGCACGGTAAGCGCCTTAACCTGTTGCTGGACGTGGGGCATAACCCCCATGCCGCCGAATACCTGGCGCAGCGCCTGTCGCGCACACCGCCTGCCGGTCGGCGCCTGGCGGTGTTCGGGTTGTTGGCTGACAAGGACCTGGACGGTGTGGTTGCGCCGTTACTGGGCAATGTCCAGGCTTGGGCAGTAGCGCCGCTGGACACGCCGCGCAGTCGCCCGGCAGCCGAACTGCAAGTGGCCTTGCAGAACCTTGGCGCGCCGGTGGCGTCGTATGCAAGCGTCACCGCCGCGCTTGAAGCGCAATGCGCGGTGGCGACGGCCGAGGACGAGATTCTGTTGTTCGGATCATTTTATTGTGTTGCCGAGGCGCTAGAGTGGTTGGCCCGGCGCTCCACGGAGGAAGCTGCACATGGCATTACTGGATAGCGCATACAAGCAGCGAATGGTCGGAGCTCTGGTGTTGGTGGCATTGGCGGTGATTTTTCTGCCGATGCTGTTTTCGCGCCAGGACGAGCAGCGCCAGGTAGTGGTCGAGGCGCCGTCGGCGCCACAAGCGCCAACGATGCCGCAGGTTCAGGTAGAGCCGGTGGTGGTGCCTGAACCGCAGGCGCTGCCTGAAGAGCCTGTGCCGAGCGATGACGAAGTGGCTGCGCAGCAGGCACCGGCAGCGCCGGTGCAGCAAAGTGTGCCGGTGGTCAAGCCAGCGCCCGCTCCAGCGGCCCCGGTGGCGGCTGCCAAGCCTGCAGCGCCAGCCCCTGCGCCCAAGCCGGTAGCGCCGCAACCTGCCGCGCCGGGCAAGCCGGATGTGGGTCAAAGCCGTATCGACCCGAATGGCCTGCCGATCAGTTGGTCGATCCAGCTTGCCAGCCTGGCCAATCGCGAAAGTGCCGATGCCTTGCAGAAAAAGCTGCGTGCCCAGGGTTATAACGCTTATATCCGCAGTGCTGACGGCAAGAATCGCGTATTTATCGGGCCGCTGATCGAGCGCGCCGAGGCGGATCGCTTGCGTGACCTGCTGGGGCGCCAGCAGAACCTGAATGGGTTTGTGGTGCGGTTCCAGCCGGAGCGTGGCTGATTTCTGATTGGTAATGCGCTCCAAGTGTTGGAGCTGGCTTGTGTGGGAGTCGGGCTTGTGTGGGAACTCCCACACAAGCCCGACTCCCACATTGGTTTTGTGGTGGTTATAAATGGGGTTTGGTTGCCACAACCCATTGATTTGCAAAGCACCCACAATCACAGCTTACCGACAGCCCAGCGCTCTGCTAAAATGCGCCGCCTTATCCGTCCGTAGGCTGCACTGTGCCATTTACCTGGGTTGACTGGGCGATCGTTGCAATCGTCGCCATCTCCGCTTTGATCAGTCTAAGCCGCGGCTTCGTAAAAGAAGCACTGTCGTTGCTGACCTGGATCATCGCAGGAGTCGTAGCCTGGATGTTCGGTGGTTCACTGTCGGTTTACCTGGCCGGGTACATCGAAACACCTTCGGCTCGCGTCATCGCGGGCTGCGCCATCATGTTCATCGCCACGCTGTTGGTGGGGGCAATGGTCAATTATCTTATTGGCGAGTTGATACGTGTTACCGGCCTCTCCGGGACCGATCGATTCCTCGGCATGGCCTTCGGCGCCGCACGTGGCGGCTTGCTGGTGGTTGTGGCGGTCGGGCTGTTGAGCCTGGGGCCGGTACAGCAGGATGCATGGTGGCAAGAGTCGGTACTCGTGCCAAAATTTCTATTGGTTGCAGACTGGTCCAAGAACCTCATATTGGGGTGGAGCAGTCAGTGGCTGGCCAGCGGAATCAGCGTACCCGCTGATCTTCCGTTCAAGGAACACCTCTTGCCGGCCAAAACGCCTCAGTAAGCAGTGTTCAGTCAAGATTCATTAAGTAGGGGTTGCGTCGCATGTGTGGCATCGTCGGTATCGTCGGTAAGTCGAACGTCAATCAGGCGCTGTATGACGCGCTAACCGTCCTCCAGCACCGCGGCCAGGACGCTGCCGGTATTGTGACCAGCCACGACGGCCGGTTATTCCTGCGCAAGGACAATGGCCTGGTGCGTGACGTGTTCCATCAGCGTCACATGCAGCGCCTCGTCGGGCACATGGGCATTGGCCATGTGCGTTACCCGACTGCCGGTAGCTCGACCTCGGCCGAAGCTCAACCGTTTTACGTCAACTCGCCTTATGGCATCACCCTGGCGCACAACGGTAACCTGACCAACGTTGAACAGCTGGCCAAGGAGATTTACGAATCTGACCTGCGCCACGTCAACACCAATTCCGACTCGGAAGTGCTGCTCAACGTGTTCGCCCACGAGCTGGCCCAGCGCGGCAAGCTGCAGCCGACCGAAGAAGACGTGTTTGCCGCCGTGACCGACGTGCACAACCGTTGCGTCGGCGGTTACGCCGTGGTGGCAATGATCACGGGTTACGGCATCGTCGGTTTCCGTGACCCGCACGGCATCCGCCCGATCGTGTTCGGCCAGCGTCACACCGACGAAGGCGTCGAGTACATGATCGCCTCCGAAAGCGTGTCCCTGGACGTGCTGGGCTTTACCCTGATCCGCGACCTCGCACCGGGTGAAGCGGTGTACATCACCGAAGACGGCAAGCTGCACACCCGTCAGTGCGCGATTGCGCCGAAACTCACGCCATGCATCTTCGAACACGTCTACCTGGCGCGTCCGGACTCGATCATCGACGGTGTTTCGGTGTACAAGGCGCGCCTGCGCATGGGCGAGAAGCTGGCCGAGAAGATCCTGCGCGAGCGTCCTGAGCACGATATCGACGTGGTAATCCCGATCCCGGACACCAGCCGTACCGCTGCGCTGGAGTTGGCCAACCACTTGGGCGTCAAGTTCCGCGAAGGCTTCGTCAAGAACCGTTACATCGGCCGTACCTTCATCATGCCTGGCCAGGCGGCGCGCAAGAAGTCTGTACGCCAGAAGCTCAACGCCATTGAGCTGGAGTTCCGCGGCAAGAACGTGATGCTGGTGGATGACTCCATCGTGCGCGGCACCACCTGCAAGCAGATCATCCAGATGGCCCGCGAAGCCGGCGCGAAGAACGTGTACTTCTGTTCCGCCGCACCTGCTGTGCGTTACCCGAACGTGTACGGTATCGACATGCCAAGCGCCCACGAGCTGATCGCTCACAACCGTTCGACCCAGGACGTGGCCGACCTGATCGGTGCCGACTGGCTGATCTATCAGGACCTGCCGGACCTGATCGAAGCGGTCGGTGGTGGCAAGATCAAGATCGCCGAGTTTGACTGCGCCGTGTTCGACGGCAAGTACGTGACCGGTGATGTCGACGAGGCCTACTTGAACAAGATCGAGCAGGCGCGTAACGATTCGTCGAAGATCAAGACCCAGGCGGTCAGCGCGATCATCGATCTGTACAACAACTGAGTAGACACCGGCCCTGAGGGGCCGGTTTTGTATCTTAAACAGAGTATTGAGTAAGGAGTCGCAGCATGAGTCAGGAATGGGATGCCGGTCGGTTGGACAGCGACCTCGATGGCGTAGCTTTCGATACCCTGGCTGTGCGCGCCGGTCAGCACCGCACCCCGGAAGGTGAGCACGGTGATCCGATGTTCTTCACCTCCAGCTATGTATTCCGTACCGCCGCTGACGCGGCCGCGCGCTTTGCCGGTGAGGTGCCGGGCAACGTCTATTCGCGTTACACCAACCCGACCGTGCGTGCGTTCGAAGAGCGTATCGCGGCCCTGGAAGGCGCTGAGCAAGCGGTGGCCACGGCGACCGGCATGGCGGCGATCCTGGCGGTGGTGATGAGCCTGTGCAGCGCTGGCGACCATGTGCTGGTGTCGCGCAGTGTGTTCGGCTCCACCATCAGCCTGTTCGAGAAGTACTTCAAGCGCTTCGGTATCGAAGTGGACTATGTGCCCCTGGCCGACCTGTCCGGCTGGGATGCGGCAATCAAGACCAACACCAAGTTGCTGTTCGTCGAGTCGCCGTCCAACCCGCTCGCCGAGTTGGTGGATATCGCCGCGTTGTCCGAAGTGGCCCACGCCAAGGGCGCGATGCTGGTGGTCGACAACTGCTTCTGCACGCCAGCACTGCAACAGCCGCTGAAGCTGGGCGCGGATATCGTTGTGCACTCGGCCACCAAGTTCATCGACGGCCAGGGCCGTTGCATGGGCGGCGTAGTCGCCGGCCGCAGCGAGCAGATGAAGGAGGTGGTGGGCTTCTTGCGCACCGCCGGCCCAACCCTGAGTCCGTTCAACGCGTGGATCTTCCTCAAAGGTCTGGAAACCCTCAGCCTGCGGATGAAGGCCCATTGCGCGAATGCCCAGGCCTTGGCCGAGTGGTTGGAGCAACAGGACGGTATCGAGAAAGTCCATTACGCCGGTCTCAAGAGCCACCCGCAACACGCATTGGCCCAGCGCCAGCAGCGTGGTTTCGGCGCGGTGGTGAGCTTTGAGGTAAAAGGCGGCAAAGACGGCGCCTGGCGCTTTATCGATGCGACGCGCCTGATCTCCATCACGGCCAACCTGGGTGACAGCAAAACCACCATCACCCACCCGAGCACCACCTCCCACGGGCGCCTGGCGCCACAGGAACGTGAAGCGGCCGGCATCCGTGACAGCCTGATCCGCATTGCGGTGGGCCTGGAAGACGTAGCCGACCTGCAAGCTGACCTGGCTCGCGGGCTGGCTGCCTTGTGATCGAGTGGTCCATGGAAACAGCAGCGGCCGGTAACGGCCGTGTTGCGCTGGTGACGGGCGCCGCCCGAGGCATTGGCCTCGGGATCGCGGCATGGCTGATCAGCGAAGGCTGGCAGGTGGTGTTGACCGACCTGGACCGCGAGCGCGGCTCCAAGGTCTCCAAGGTGTTGGGTGACAACGCTTGGTTTATCACCATGGACGTGGCAGACGAGAAGCAGGTCGCCCAGGGCGTTGCCGAAGTGCTGGGCCAGTTTGGTCGCCTGGACGCATTGGTGTGCAACGCCGCGGTAGCCGACCCGCGCAATATCACCCTCGAAAGCCTCGACCTGGCGTACTGGAACCGCGTGCTGGCGGTGAACCTCAGTGGGCCGATGTTGCTGGCCAAGCACTGTGCGCCGTACCTGCGTGCCCATGGCGGTGCGATCGTCAACCTGGCCTCGACCCGCGCGCGTCAATCGGAGCCCGACACCGAGGCGTACGCGGCGAGCAAGGGCGGGCTGCTGGCCCTGACTCACGCGCTGGCCATGAGTCTTGGGCCGGAGGTCCGGGTCAATGCCGTCAGCCCTGGCTGGATCGATGCGCGTGATCCTGCGGCGCGGCGTGCCGAGCCCTTGACTGACGCCGATCATGCCCAGCATCCGGCGGGCAGGGTGGGCACGGTAGAGGACGTGGCGGCGATGGTGGCGTGGCTGCTGTCGCGTCAGGCCGGGTTTGTCACCGGGCAAGAGTTTGTGGTCGACGGCGGCATGAGCAAGAAGATGATTTACAGCGAGTAGGGCGGGTAGACGTCTTTGAAGCAATTTTGTCTTTTTCAGAAAAACTTCAAGCAGGCTATTGACTTAGGTCCGCTACCTGCGTAAATTTCGCGGCCTCAACGAAGCAAAGGGTGATTAGCTCAGCTGGGAGAGCATCTGCCTTACAAGCAGAGGGTCGGCGGTTCGATCCCGTCATCACCCACCACTTCTTGAGAGTTTTGCCTTAGGGCAAGACGCAACGTTAAAGGTTGCACCGACGCGCAGCGGTAGTTCAGTCGGTTAGAATACCGGCCTGTCACGCCGGGGGTCGCGGGTTCGAGTCCCGTCCGCTGCGCCATATTTTCCAGATCCGGCTTGTCGGGTTTGAGATTGAAACGCTTAGGCTGATCAGTCAGATGTTTAAAGACGGTTGAGGGTTTAGTCTCAACTGGTCAAGCGATACGCAGCGGTAGTTCAGTCGGTTAGAATACCGGCCTGTCACGCCGGGGGTCGCGGGTTCGAGTCCCGTCCGCTGCGCCATATCTGCTTCAAGGCCCACTGAACGCCTTGGAGCGCAAAGCAAGCGTTAAGCTGCTTTGATCCGATAGCAAAGACCCTGGTCGAAAGACCGGGGTTTTTTGTGTCTGCGATTTGGCTTTATGTGAGAGCGAGCAAGCCCGCTCCCACAGTTGGATTGCCTCAGAACCCCAACTTATCCCGCAGCCCGTAATACCACGCCCCCAGCGCCGCAAACGGTGTGCGCAACAGTTGCCCACCCGGGAACGGGTAGTGCGGCAGGTCCGCAAACGCGTCAAAACGCTCTGCCTGGCCTCTCAACGCTTCTGCCAGCACCTTGCCCGCCAGGTGCGTGTACGTCACGCCGTGGCCACTGCAGCCCTGGGAGTAATAGATGTTGTCGCCCAAGCGACCCACCTGTGGCAGGCGCGACAGGGTCAGCAGGAAATTGCCGGTCCAGGCGTAGTCGATCTTCACATCCTTGAGCTGCGGGAAGGCCTTGAGCATCTTCGGGCGGATGATCGCTTCGATGTTGGCCGGGTCGCGCGCGCCATACACCACGCCGCCGCCGAAAATCAGGCGTTTGTCGCTGGTGAGGCGGTAGTAGTCCAGCAAGTAGTTGCAGTCCTCGACGCAGTAATCTTGCGGAAGCAAGGTTTTAGCTAGCTCATCACCCAACGGTGCAGTAGTGATGACCTGTGTGCCACAAGGCATCGACTTGGCCGCCAGCTCCGGCACCAGGTTGCCCAGGTAGGCATTGCCCGCCACGATGATGAACTTGGCCCTGACCTTGCCCTCGGCGGTGTGTACCACCGGGTTGGCGCCGCGCTCGATGCGCACCGCCGCCGACTGCTCGTAAATCATGCCGCCCAGCGACTCCACGGCTGCTGCTTCGCCCAGCGCCAGGTTGAGCGGGTGAATGTGGCCGCCGCTCATGTCCAGCAGGCCGCCGACATAGTTGTCACAGGCCACCACTTCGCGGATACGGCGCTCATCCAGTAACTCAAGCTGCGTATGGCCGTAGCGCTCCCACAGGCGCTGCTGCGACTCCAGGTGGCCCATGTGCTTGCTGTTGAGTGCAGCGAACACGCCGCCGTCCTTCAAGTCGCACTGGATCTGGTACTTGGCCACGCGCTCACGAATGATCCTGCCGCCCTCAAACGCCATCTGCCCCAGCAGTTGCGCCTGCTTGGGGCCGACGCTGCGCTCGATCACGTCGATGTCGCGGCTATAGCTGTTGACGATCTGCCCGCCATTACGGCCCGAGGCGCCAAAGCCGACCTTGACGGCTTCCAGCACCGTCACGCGAAAACCGTTCTCCAGCAGAAACAGCGCGCTGGACAAGCCGGTATAACCGGCGCCAATCACGCACACATCGGTTTCGACTTCACCTTGCAGCACCGGGCGTGGCGGAACCGCATTCGCGGACGCGGCGTAATACGACTGGGGGTAGGGGGTGTTCGCCATCCTGGAACCTCTGTTTTATATTTTTTACGAGTGCGCCGATCCTACCTGAGTTGAAATTTGCCTGCCAGCCACCCGAAAATCCCGGACGTACCCGGCTCCAGTAAAAAATTCGCATATTCATAGGGTTAGCTGCAAAAAAGATGTTGACACCCCTTCGGAATTCCGTAGAATGCCGCCTCACAGCAGGCACGTAGCTCAGTTGGTTAGAGCACCACCTTGACATGGTGGGGGTCGTTGGTTCGAGTCCAATCGCGCCTACCAAACAAAATCCGCTCTGCTGGGCGGTCTAGAAGGGCTCACCGAAAGGTGGGCCCTTTTTTGTTGTCTGCGATTTGCAAAACTTTTGCAAAACTTTTGCAAAACTCCCACCTCAGAACGCCAATTCGGCGCCCACCTCCAGGTACTCGATCTTCTTTTCGTCGTGCCCCTCCTGATAGTGCTTCGTCATCTTCTCGTCCGCGTGTCCCATGAGCGCCTGGATGTATTCCTGTGGGAATTTCTGCTGCTCATACAGCCAGGCACCCAATGCGCGGATCTCGTGAAAAGTGGGTCGCTCACCGGCCGGCACATGGTCGTAGGCATGCGCTGCGTCCCTGGCCTTACTGAACTCCTTGGTCAGGTAGTCAGGCGTCACCGATGTCCAGTGGTCTTTGGCGTCGATCTGTTCCCGCCGGCGGGCCTTGGGCTTGTAGTGGATCAGGTAGGGTGACGCGAGCGGCGAGCGCAGGCATTCCCCGACCACCTCCCGCAGCGCGGTGCCCATGGTGATTTTTAGGTGCACAGGGTTTTCGTAGCCCTGGGTTTTCCCAGGCGAGACGGTGAGCGTGTTCTTCTCCATGTCCGCGGCGGACTTCAACCAGGTGACGATGTCGTCCCGGCGCTGAAGGCTGGCCAAGGCCAGGCGGATTGCCCGCTTCAGCCAGGGCGGCGTGGTCACCGCCTCAATGATCAACTTCAAACCGTCGAGCGTGTGGCGCTGCCGCTTTTTCTCGGCTTCTTTCTTCACCAGGGTCAGCTCGGCGTTGTTACGCTCTGCCAGACCCTTGGCTACCGCAAAGGCGAAGATCTGCACCCACAGCCCGCGGTGCTTCGTGTAGGCATTGTTGCTGAAGTTGTCGAGGTACTCGGCCATGGCCAGCACGTCCAGCTGACCTATCAGCCGGTCGCCCAGATCTTGCCGGTACCGCTCAAGCTTGAACTTGATCTCCTCCAGGGTGCGTGCGGCATAGGACCGGTCCGGCAGCCACTCCTCTTCGAATCGCGTTAGCAGGTTGCTCACGATAGGCAAGCGGTCGCCGGTCAGCACCGCCAGAAGCGAGCCGTCATCGACGACGAGCTCGGCAAACTTGAGGTTTGCTGCCCGGGCCAGCTTGATTGCCTCCTCCAAGGGGCGGTTGATGCTGGTCATCACGCCGGTGACCGGGTTGCGGTACCGCCAGTACTTTCCGTTCGGGTAAAGGTTTGGCGGTAGCTTTCTGTTTTGCAGCGTGCGGGGCCGGGCAGCCATCAGCCGAGCTCCAGCATCTTGGCCAGCAGCGGGTCACTCGAACCCATGATTGCTGCCTGCACATCGACGAAATACATCCCGCCTTTTACCTCTCCGATCACTTCGCCTTCCTCAATCCATTTTTTCAATTGCTGCAGGCTCGGCTTTCCGCCGACGTACCGCAACTTCCTGTACTCGCCGGCCTCCATGAGGCGCGGCAGCTTGACCGTAATCTGGGCCAGGACTTTTGCCATGATGATGCTCCGCGCCGCGCTGGGCGGCAGAAGGTGGGTTAGGAGGGGAGCAGGCCTTTGGCCTTCGCTTCCGCCAGGCACTGCGCTCGGAACTGCCGAGCGGACTCCGTGGCCTGCTGCTTTGTGGATGACTTCCAGGTCGGGCCGATTTGCACAAACTTCCCGCGCAGCTTTCCGCACCAGTGATTGACGAAGTTGCCGTTTTCGATCTGGCTGATGATTCCCGCAGTGGCTTTCGGCGCTGTCGCGTAATCGACCAGTTTTTGTTCGTACGTTAATTCGGGCATAGGAATACCTCGCCCGCCGCTCACCGGCAGGCATGTAGGGGGATTGGGGTTAGGGCTTCTGCGTTTTCTTCAGTTTGTTCCAGTGCCGCCAGATGTTTTCCTCGGGCACCTTCTTTTGCAGGGTGAAGTCGCAGTCGCGGCAGATGACCCAGCTGAGCCCTGCGCTGCAGCTGCTATCCAGCTCCAGGTTGTCGCTCGCGCACTCGGGGCACGGTTTCAGTTCGTCGCTCATGGCCTCGGCCCCTTATGGATATTCCAGGCCATGAATAGGAGGTCGGGAAATAGGCCGATGACGATCATGGCGTCACCCGCTTGAACTCGACCACCCAGACCCACTGGTTGGCTTCCCAGTCGCCACCGGTGGATTCCCATAGATCGCGCCACTGGCGCCGCAGATCGACCTCGGCATCGTGCTCGCGTAGGGCGGTGCTGAGTCCTTCGGCGATTATCTGTTCGGTGCTGATATCCTGCAGCCGCTCGACGCGGACATCGGTGATCTCAAGCAGGATGCGGCACGCGGCGCGAGGCATGTGGATGCTGGGTTTGTATTTCAGGCCGAAGTCTTTCCTTGCCTCGTCGCTGTGTGACCCAGGTCGGCAGTCGGCAGCGTAGGCGTATCGCTGGAGTGGGCCGCCCGGGTCTGGTCGATGCTCAACGCCGGTGCCGCGCAGATCGATGAAAGTCTCGCGCACCCACAGCCGATCGCCGGGCTGGCCATGCGGGCAAAGGTCATTGGCTCTGTCGGCCACGAATTCGGGGGTGAAATCAATCAACCACTTCGAGGCTGCGCCTTTGACTGGCAGCCGAGTGACCGTCTTCCGGCCTTCCAGGATGGCGCGCACCATCGGCGCCGAGAACAGGATGGGGCGTTCTTTGATCAGGGTCATGAGCTCACTCCGTACCCATCAGGTAGGTGGGCTCAGTTGCTTCGGCCAACCAGTCGCGAAGGCATCCACATTCAGCGTGCGGCGGATCCTCGTCCGTCCACTGCCGATCAAGCATGGTTTCGCTGGTCAACTCGACGTCCCAGTCTGCGTAGTCGGCAGGGTCATCGCCGTTTATCTCAGCCAGCAAGCGCCGGGCTTCGTCTTCGCTGGTTGCAGCTACCCAGTCTTGATCGCCGACGCTGTAGCAGCGCAGAACGGGGCGTGCGGGTTGGCCACCGCTCAGTTCGAACTCAGGGCTTTGGTTTTCAGTGGTCATGACTTCGTCCTTGCCGCTATAGCGGCTGACTTTGAAGGGGGAGGGGTTACAGGTTTTGCGCAAGAGTACAGATGTACTCCTATGCGGTTTGTGCTGACTCGACAACCAGCGCTTTCCCGCAGGAGTGGCAGAAGTGCATGCCGTTCTCAGCCGGCAATCCGCCATCGGTGAACTGCCATTCTTTACCGCAGCCGGTGTGCCAGGAAAATCCGCCTTCAGTCCAGGTGCAGGTGGATGGCTTGCTTCCATCTGCTGGCTTTAAAAACTTGGCGATATCCCTTTCGAGGTCCGCCCAGCCTCCACCCTCAATAACTGCGCGCGCGCGCCGGAGCAGGTCAATTGCCAAGTCATTCCGCTCATCCGCTGCGGTCAGGCGCTGTTGCAGGGCGTCACGCTCGGCGGTTACCCGATCAAGCTTTGCCTGGGTCTCGAGCCGATTACTTTCTGAGGCTTGGGCCATTAATTTCATTTCTCTGTACGGGCTCATACGGCCTCCCTAGTTACAAGATCATGGGCATTCACAACCGTCATGCCGAGGCGTTCGGCGATCAGGACTTCCAGGCGGGCGCCTTGCGACTTCTCCCAGTCCGGCAGCAAGGCGATCACGCCGCAGAGGCCCAGGCGGGTCAGGTCGTAGGCCATGTAGTCGGCCCACTGGGCGCCCTCGACGATGCCGTGGTCGGCGGGGTTCTCGACTTCGTAGCCCAGGCCACGCAGCTGGTCGGCCACGGCGTTGAAGGCCGGGTAGTTGAAGTCAGCTATTCCGGTCATTGGCCCGGCCACGTACACGCGGTTGGCGCGGGATGCCTGGAGGGTTACGCCGGCGGCGAAGAATTTGTTTTCTGTAGGCATGGTGAGTCCTTGCCGGGCCATGCCCGGGCGGTGGAGTGGGGGAGTTATTTCTTCTGGAAGGTCTTGGTCAGCGCTGCATTGACGCTGTTGCCGCGCTTCAGCACGACACGCGCAAGTGCTGCCCGGTCCGTGTGGCTGTTGCTGGACTGGCGGAGCAGGCCGAAGTAGCTGTTGGCTGTCTCACGCAGATCCTCGGCAGGTGCAGCAGCGGTTCGCTTGAGTGCCTGGGCCAGTGATCGCTTGCGGGTGGTTCGCCGCCACGGCTTGATGACGTGGCCAACGAAGTCGACGCCGCGATCCGCGGGCTGCAGGATCGTCTTCGTGGGGTTGAGCTTGGCGCCGAGCCAGGGCAAGAACGCTTCTACTTCTGCCAGCCACTGGTTGAGCTGCTGCGGCGACTCATGCAGGAACACGAAGTCATCGACATACCGGATGTAGTGCTTGGCCCGCAGCTGGTGCTTTGCGAACTGGTCCAGGGCATCGAGGTAGACGTTGGCGAAGAACTGCGACGACAGGTTGCCGATCGGCAGGCCGAGGTGAGCGGGCTGCGCCACCAGGCGCTTGTGCTGCGGCACCCGATTGAACAGGTGGGCCGGGCTGCGGGTCTCGTAATCCTCACGCGGGTCGTGCATGAGGATCTGCGTAGCCAGGGCCAGCCACCAGGGTTCGGTGATCCTGCCCTCCAGCTGCTTTCGCAGCACAGCCTTGTCGATGGCAACGAAGAAGTTTGCCAGGTCGCACTTCAGGTAGAAGACCGGTTTCGACCAGTTCTCACTGGCGCTGCGAATCTTCGATTCGAGGCGCTTGGCGGCGTACAGCGTGCCGCGCCCTGGAATGCATGCGCAACTGTCCGCTATGAAGCTGGCGTAGAAGCGCGGTGCCACATGGTTGTACATGAGGTGGTGGACGACGCGGTCCCGAAAGGCTGCCGCCCAAACTTCGCGGGCTTTCGGTCGGGTGACCACGAAACAAATAGATCGGCCTGGCCGGTAAGTGCCGGCAATCAGGTCGTCGTGCAGCTCCAGCAAGTTGATCTCCATGTCCTTCTCGAACAGCCGGGCACTTGCGGAGTTCCGCTTGTTGCGTCGGCAGTCGTAGTAAGCCTGGACGAGATCCTCGAACTGGAACGGAGCAACACTTAAATCTGCGGACAGGGCGCGCGAGCCGCTCGTTGTTCTTGTCGTTGTTGTTGAGCCAGCCATCTTCAAAGTCCATGTTGTAGGCGTTGTTGGCGGAGCGCTGCGACCTGTCGAGCTATCTACATCGCCAAACCGAAGGCATTGCCGATCAGCTTGGAAACTGCGCGAGACCTACGCGGACGCTTTAGACCGGCGGTATCTGTTGTGCGCATGGCGGTGACCCAGAGGTCAGCGGCTCGACCAGATTTGGCGCACAGGCAAGAGGGCCTTGACCCTCAAGCAGCGGGCGCGGTTGCGGACTTCTTCCAGGCGTTTGCCTGGCGACCTACAGAGGCCGTCATCTTCATTGCTTTGGCGTGCTGCCCCTTGCTGATCAACCCTCGATTGGTGAGGGCTCGCAGCAAGTAGTTGAGCATCCAGATGCTTTCCAGCAGCAGGTTGATCTGGGGCAGTTTGTCCCGGGTCATGTTGGCCCGGCCGATCAGCACCAGGACCTGCAAGCATTCGTCCCGGATCTTTGCGCCGACAACCTGTTTCAGGTCGCGCGGGATATTGCGCACCAGGTCAAGCGAAAGGCCGAGCAACTCCTCGGCCACCTTGTGGATTTCCAAATCCGTATGCAGTGCCATCCCTGGCCTCCTGAAAAGCGAGGGTGCTATCGCACCCTTGAATGAAGAATTGAATGATCAAATAAACTTTCTGCGGACAGGGCGCGCGAGCCGCTCGCTGAGCTTGCCGTAGTGGTCGAGCCAGCCAGCTCCAAAGACCACGCGGTAGGCGCGGTCGGCGGAGCGCTGCGAGCTCGTCCAGTGATAAGACTGGGTAAAGACTTCCGGCACGGTAATTTCGAGGAAGGACGCCTCGCGGCGCGCCATCAAGTAGAAGTCCTTGTGACCGTCACGCTCGAAGTTGGCGCAGAACTGGGCGGCCGGGTGGTCGTGCTCCCGGTTGCTGCTTGCCAGGTAAGCGGTGTTGGCCTGGCCATCCCATGAGGATTTGGCGTCGTCGAGCTCATGGCCGTAGCCGCCCCACTCGAGACTGGCCTCGGCATCTGCGCCCGTCGGCACGATCAGGTAGTAGGGTTTGTCGCCGCCGGGGAACAGACCGCCGTTGATGCCGCCTTCGCCGGGCCAGTACTCGCCGACAGCGGGGATGCCGCTTGCCGCAATAGCCGGCGCTGCTGCGATGGCCAGGGTTGCCAAGTTCAGCACCACCCCTTCGTCTGGGCTGCTGATAGTCAGATCACCACGGGTGTACGTGGTCAGTTCACTTGCGCGCATGAGATGCTCCTGTGAGCGAGATAAGTTGCAGGTAGCCGGCGCTTCCCGACGAGCTTCTGGTCTGAGCGCCGTCCTGGCGCTCCCGGGAATCACCTGCGAAAAACGATTGAAGGAATGAATTACTGAATAGGGAGGCTGCGGACAGGGCGCGCGAGCCGCTCGAGGTACTTGCCGTAGTAGTCGAGCCAGCCATCTTCAAAGTCCATGTAGTAGGCGAAGTTGGCGGAGCGCTGCGAACTCAGCCAGTGCCAGCGGTCCTCGCGGAGCTCCACCAAACCATCGGCCTTGGCCGCCATCAGCAGCTGGGCTTCCAGGCAAGACGGGATAAAGCCATCCAGCTCCAGAGCCTTGATGGCGATCACACTGCCAGCCTCGGCCATAGCGCGGGTGTTGGCTTCGCCGTCGCTGTAACTGCCTGCGCCTTTGATCTCGACGCCGTACTCGCCCCATGGGCCGCTGAGCTCGTCAGGCAGCAGGATCAGGGCGCGCTCTAAGCCGTTGAGCCAGTAGCGGGTGACGAACACGCCGCCGGCCAGAGGTTGGCCGCGCTCAGGGAGTTCTGCGGCGAGTACTGTTTGCTGTGCTTGCTTGGTCATGGGGTTACTCCGGGTAAGCGCCGACCTCCGGAGTCCGGTGGTGGCAATTTGGTTTGGGTTGGGGTATTACGGATGACCGGCATGGAGCCGGATAAGGGCATCTATGAACGAAGCGCAAACTGAATTGGTAGAAAACACCCTGCGAATAGCTGGCTGGCTTGCGCTGGTTTTGGGTCTTCTGATCCTGGTGGTTGGCTTTTCCAATAACTTGGACTTGGAAGACATATTCGATACGGAAAAAGCTGCCTTTATCGTTTGGTCACCATTTGTAATCGGTGTGGCATGCCTGTGGATACGTGCATTTATGGTTGCAGGCCGTCGCCGAGGTTAGGGGCTCGCGATTACTTCATCGCATATACAATGCGGCGGGTATGGTGGGTTATGCTGTTTCGATACCGGTCTTGCTGAATTCCTCAAGCTGTCGCGACTGTGTTGCGGTAACTGCGAAAGCAGGTCGCGACATGATGGTGAGGCGGGCAGATTCTTCGGCGGGCGCTGCTGCCAGGTTGATCAGGGGCGTCGATACCGTTTCCTGCCATTCCTCAAAGTCGTGACGCTCGCCCAGCAACTGAAGTGCATCATCGAGTGCTTTCGAGACAATCAGCGTTCGCTTCTCGGCGCCGATCCTGTCGAGCAGCGCCTTCTCTTTCGCGCGCTTGTCCCGCTGGATCTGCGCGTTGTCCTTGGCCATGGCCTACCTCTTCGATTTCATGTGCTGGCAAATCAAGCCATGCCTGCCGCCGGCGTTGCCGCACCTGGTTGCTGATGCGCTTCATGGGGTGTCGGCGAACTTGAAGCCGTTCTCCCTGGCAATGAGCCGGGCGCGCTTGTGGTCAATGCCGATCGATGCAGCGGCCTTATTGATTGATATGCCGCGCTCTGCCAGTTGCTTTAGCCCTGGTGCAATCCTGTCGCGTTCGGCGCGCAGCCTGCTGCTGTGCCCACCACCGTAGGTGCCGTCCTTCACGCCCGTGACGCCTTGGGCGATCTCTTGCACACCCTTACCTGCGCCGAAGAAGGCGTCCATTTGGCGGTTTAGATCAGCAATCACCGCGTCTTTCGGGTTGGGCATTGGCACGCCGATCATTGCTGCGCACCGTAGTAGGCGAACACCGCGAGCATGACAGCGAAGCCAACCGTCCAGCGCATCATCCGGCGCCCGAAACGGCGCGATGTTGCCTTGGCGGAATCGAAGAAGTCGGCGTTGCGCTCGAGCTGATCGGCGTACTGGCAGGCGCCGTCGTGGCCGGTGCGCGCGCCGCGGGATACACCGCTGGAGCGCTCGACCACATCAAACAAGTTCTTGCCGAGCGGCACCACGTTGAAGCGCGGCACCTTCACAGGTTCTTCGCGACCGATCATCACGTACATCTCCGAAGTGGAAATCTGAACACGGGCGCGCAGGGCCTGCAGAACGGCTTGGCTTTGTTGGATGGCTGAGTTCATGTCGACTCCTTGGTTGTGGTTGCGTTTATTCGTCAGCAACCTGACCGCCTGGGTGTGCCGGTGGGCGCAGGGGAGGGTGCTGACGGGTAAAGGCGAGGCGTAAAAAAGCCCAGTCGAAACCGGGCTTTTCGTTCTGTCACAAACGCCTCCGTACGTGACAAGCCAGCAGAGCCCTTTGGGGCCGTGCGGGAATCTGTGCGTTTGCATGGCTGCCAATCCTCCGTGCCGGGGTAATAAAATCAGCGCAGCAGAGCACCTCGGAAGAGGCATCCGTGAGTAAGGGCTGCGGTGATTTGTTGTTAAATTGGGGTGATTATCTGCAGCTTTATTGCTTCGGCAACCATTGCGGTTTGCCGCGTTACCTTAAGCTTGAACATTGCACAGCTAAGCCGTTTTGAAACTGTGCAAGGAGCCACTCCGGCAACCCTTGCTATTTCCTTCGCGGTAAGACCTTCAGCTGTATACAAAAGGTACAGGATCTCTTTTGGTGCAAGCCCGAGCCCCAGGTGTCCTTTCCAGTTTTTACTTACCAGTTCTTTTTCCATGGCCTGATCATAACCGCCAGTGCATCCCAAAGCACCCTCGTAAGAAGGTGCTTCAGTGATGCTGTCCATCCCATTGCCGCCGGAAGGGGCGGTGCGCATTGCTTGCCGGGTCTTTCACTCGGTTCTGGCGTTTCACCATCGGGCAGCCGTACAGGGTTTTCCCTGTCGTTGGCAGGCTTTCGGGCCTGTCTGCTCGCCGGTCGCCGGTAGAGGCAATGCGGTCTGTTGTTTGTTGCGCTGGCTGTTAAAGAGCAGTGGGCTGTGAGGCCCTGGCGAGCCCCTGTTGGGTGACTCTATGAGCTCAACAGTAAGCTAATGCCTAATCTTTTGTAAATAGGTAATGCCTAATTATTTTGAGGGATTTTTCCTGAGGGTTGTTCCGTTTTTGGTGGTGACATTCTGATCGGGCCTGATATAAGCTTTGCCTAAGCTGTATGGATATACAGCATTTAATCGGGGGATTTCATGGCGAAGAAGCAGGCGGTACCGGCAGCACGGCAAGAAATGAGCGGCATGGCGCGCCTGGGGCTGCGCGTCTCATCGATGATCAACCACCCGATCGCCCAGGAGAGGAGGGAGGTAAGAATTCATCGGCTGGATACGGACGGGGAGAAGGAATGGAACGAGATTGTCAGTGCTCTCTCAGAGACTGACGGGATTGAGATGTCGCACAATCACGAAGATGCGTCAATTACGTTAAAGTGGGCGCCATCGGCGGATGACGATAAGCCCACTCAGGCGTCCGACGCGTTCGATTCAGAAGAGCCAGCGCCTTTTTAACGCTCAGAAAAAAGCCCGCTATCGGCGGGCTTACTGGGCTTCGGTTAAGGTTTTTCTTTGCCGAGCGACTTCTCTAACTCGGTTATCTTGGACGGGAGAACGTACAGATAAGAAATTAGGTAGTCTAGGAGCTCTACCATTTTTCCTGCCATTTCCTCAGTAGGTTCATTTTCATCATCAAAATGGGCTCCTAGATTGCCGCCTGATCTTATCGCGTGTGAAAGCGTTTCGAGCGGAGCAGCAAGATCGTTGTTGTTTTTTACTTGATCAATGAGTTGATATAGGGATTTTGCTCTGCTTTCAGTATCTACTAGGTATTTGAAAATACCTTCGAGCGTTCTCCTAGCTCCAACCGCTGTAGCTGGGAAATTCTTAGCATTAAGAGAATCAATAGTTGATGTAAGGGACCTTTGAAGGGAGGCTGGTACCGTGTCAGGAAGCGACGGGTAATCGTAGCCCGAAGATTCGCCCGGGAACATGAAATATTGATGAGACTCATTTGGCGCGTTTCCATTTACATCGTTCACAGACATCGTCGTTAGGAAGTGCACAACCCGACTGCATCCTGGGCATGATGCGCTAGTACTAACCCACCCCCTCTTTTTATCCTCCACGTGGCTACCAAGCGAGAAGATGACTTTCTCTAAACAAAAGGGGCAAATAGCCGAAACCGAAGTTGCAGTGCGCAATCCGCCTGACGTTTGACCGAAAGATTTGATAGACAGAGGTGGCAGCTTCAGCATAATTCTATTTCCCTATTGATTATGGACTTGCGACTAAACCAAATTACCATTCCAAACAAACAAGACTCGGGCTTGAATATATGTGTCGTCTATAAGAATGTCCTCAGACTTGTGCTTTCGATTGTCTGAGATCATCTTGAATTTGTCCTTACCCTTCATCTGCAAGCGCTTGATGTACTGGAAGCCGCCGTACGAGAAGTAGTAGACCCCGTCTCCAATGAACTCCTTGATACTGATGTCAACCAGGCACGGGTCCCCATGCTTTATGGTCGGCGTCATCGACTGACCCCATCCGGTGATGACCTTCAGGCTGTAATGCTCCTTGAACTCGATACCCATCGAACGCAGGTGGGAAGGGCTGATTCGGATGTCTTGGAGCAGCTCCGGAAAGTCGTGTGCGACCTCACCATCACCCAGCGCGCCGCGCACGTCGTAGTGAGCAATCCAGACCTCATCGCCGACCTTGCCAGGTCGGTACGCGTCATTCACTAAGACGCTTACAGTTCCTTCCGGCTCATTTCCTTCGGTGATCGCCAAAATCCTCCGCAAGCGATCATCACCTAGGATCTTGCCTGCCAGCATCTGACGAACCTTGTCCGCAGCAGATGATTCAGGTGAGTTTTCCGCGACATTGAAAGCGGTCCGCTCTTCTTCATAAGCATTCGAGTAGGAAAAGCCCTGGCGCAAACCCCAGTGCTCGGGCCCGACTACGTCTGAAAAATAGGCGATCACATCCATCAATTTGGACTTGTCGATCCTGCCGTTTTTCACCCACCCCTGTACCGACGGAGGCTTCACGGAGAAGTCGTCAGCGAGCTGTTTTTTGGATACGCCTTTGGCGATCCGCGCTGCCTCAATGGCAGCGCCTAATTCTGGGCCGGTAAGCATTGCCTAATTTAGCCTTTCATAGAGTCGGTTAGGCAATGGCTTGTCTAGTATAAGGTAATGCCTTATATTCACTTCAAATCTCCGGGAGATAACTCATGAAATCAGCAGAAGCAGCCAAAGAAGCCTGTCGCTTGCTGGGCAGCCAGGTGGAAATGGCGCGCCTGCTGCAGGTCACTGCCCCCACCGTAAACCAATGGTGCTCGGGCGAGCGCCCGGTTCCCGCTAAGCGCGCCGTTCAAATCGAAGCGCTGACTCAGGGGGCCGTGAATCGTACCGACCTTTGCCCATCGTTTCCGTGGGGCCAGATCGCCGATTTCACCAGCCACTCACTTTCCGCCGCTTAACCCTTTCGAACAACCAAGGAGCCTCACCAATGGCAGATGAAGATCGCTTAAACGAAAAGCACGTCAACCAGATGAAAGTTCTGCTGGATGACAAATACCTCGGCCTTCTGGACTACGCCGCGCAAATCCACGGAACGAAGAAGTCTGTTCTGGCCCGCGAAGTTCTGAAGTCCTGGCTGCTCGATCTTGTTGGCAATTCTATCCGTGACGACCGGGCTGCCTAAAGCGAAACCGTAGGGACCCAATAGGGACCACAAAGGGACCGGAGGGCATATGCCAGAAGAACAGAAAGGCATGGACCTTGACGAGTTGCTTGATCCGGATGAGTTGCGATTGCTGATGGCGGAGGCGGCAAAGCGGGGCATGACCCCGGCTGAGTTGGCGAAGCACGGAATTCAGCAGGAGTTAACTAGAAGGACCAGGCCAAGAGCCATGAGCGGCACGATTCAAGCGTTTCGCAGGAAAGACTGAAACACCAAATGGCAGGCATAAAAAAACCGCCTGGCAGGGCGGCTCTTTCAACAGCAATAAAACTTGTGGGGCCATTATGAACACACTCGTCGCTCCAAGCAATACGGTCAGCATGTCGAGTCGGGAGATCGCTGATCTCACCGGCAAGCATCATCACCATGTCGTTCGCGATATCAAGCGTGACCTGGGCCAGATGAATGTCGATGTATCCAGATTTGGATGCATCTATTTGGACGGCGCCGGTCGTAAGCAGACCGAGTACATGCTCGCGCCCGACCTGGTAATGACCGTCCTCACTGGATACAGCGTCCCGCTTCGCCATCGTGTCGTGACACGTTTAATGGAACTCGAAAAGGTGTCGCGATACACCATATCGATGCCTTCCAACTTCGCCGAAGCTCTCCAGCTCGCCGCCGATCAGGCCAAGCAGAACGCTTCGCTGCACCAAGTCATCCAGCAGCAGGCTCCCAAGGTTCAAGCATTGGAGCGCCTGTCCGCTACCGACGGCTCAATTTGCATCACCTCGGCCGCCAAGCAACTCGGTATTGGCCCACTGAAGCTTTTCAAGTGGCTCAGCGACAACCGCTGGATCTACCGTCGCACTTCCTTCGCCGCATGGTCGGCCTACCAGCCTCGACTGACCTCTGGCCTTCTCGAGCACAAGCTGGTCACGGTAGGGAAGGGCGCCGAGGAAAACCTCAAGGTGGTTGAGCAGGTCATGGTCACCCGCAAAGGCATCACCACTCTCGCCGAACAACTCCAAGGAAACTCGCTGTGAGCGTTCAAGCAATGTCCTGGGCGCTCTCTCTGCCCGTGCAAACCCTCAAAGACTCAAGCGCGCGCCACGTGCTTCTGTGCCTGGCCAACTATGCCGGTTCGAACGGTGCGGGGGCTTTTCCGTCTGCCTCTACCCTGGCCCAGGACACTGGTCTGTCCGAGCGTACCGTCCGCTACAAGCTGGACGATCTGGAGAAGTTCGGGTTGATCCAGAAGGGCAATCAGGCTATCGCCGCTGTGCACATCGATCGGCATGACCGCCGCCCAGTCGTTTACGACCTTCAGATATCTCGGGGTGCAAATCCTGCACCCCGTGCAAAACGGGGTGCAGATGACACAACGGGGTGCAACTCACAACAGAACGGGGTGCAGCCTGGAGCAGAACGGGGTGCAGCAGCTGCACCCAATCCATCACTTAACCATCAAGGAACCGAAGAGCAGCAGCGCGAGCTTTCGGACTTGATCGCTGAGCAGGATCGCCAGGCCCTGGACCATCAGGACGATCGCCAACGCTTCGCGATGTTTGCTGAATTCGAGCCATCGGTAGAGGCGCTGCAGACCCAGCTGAAGATCGCAGGGCTACCAGCTGACGCCCTAACCGCTGAACTGCTGTCCGGCTTCAAGGGTTTCTTCGTTGCCAAAACATCCGTTCTGGATACTGCCGCTGGCTGGTGTTTCAAGCTGGCCGGGTGGATCAAGCGAGAGCGCGCCCAGGCCGCCGGCACGCCAAGCAGCGAGGAAGGCTCGCCCGGTGATGACTGGGCCGCGAAAGGAGTACGCCTGTGAATCGATCAAACAAGCCTGTCGCCGTAGGTGATCTGGTCGCTCGTCGCCGAACTGATCCAACCTATCAGGGCCCTGAGCAATCTCCGGTCGTGGTAGCTGTTGATCCTTCAACCCAGGCAGTGATCGATGACCTGTTTCTGCGTCTTCGGGGCGCGTGCGGCGCATGGCGTCAGTCCTGGCCGACCGAAGCGGTCATGAACGCTTCAAAGTTGGAGTGGCTGGGTGAGTTCATGCGCTCGGGTATCACCAAGATGGAACAGATCGACCACGGGATGCGCGTGGTTAGCGCAAGCAAATCGGCTTTCGTGCCTGCCCCTGGCGTGTTCGTCAGTTGGTGCTTTGCTCCCGAGGGCCTGGGCCTGCCCAGCGTTGAATCTGCCTACGCCCAGGCGCTCCGCAATTGTCATCCCGCAATGCGTAGCTGCTCGAAGTGGTACCACCCCGCTGTGTATCACGCGACGGCGGCCGCGGGCTTTCACGGCCTGCCTTTGCTGTCCCGCGAAATCGGTATGGCTAGCTTCGAAAAGCAGTACTTGATCCAGTGCCGGCGCATCTGGCAGGGCGAGCAATTGGCGCCGGTACCAGTGGCAGAACTGGCTCTTGAGCCGAAGATAACGCCTGAGGTGGGGAAAAAGGCCTTGGCCGATCTGCGTGCCCGCCGCGTTGGCGGTGCCCAATGAGCAAGCTCACAAATGCCGCGCGCGATCGCAACTGTCAGGTCCGGTTCCCGGGTTGTGGCTGCGAATCCACCACCACGGTTCTGGCGCACTACCGATTGGCCGGCACCTGCGGCATGGGCATGAAGCCCAACGACTTCCAGGGTGCCTGGGCTTGCGGTTACTGCCACGACATCGCCGATGGTCGACTCAGGGCGCCAGTACAGCTCACCCGTAAAGAGGTCCGGTTGTATCTCGCTGAGGGCGTAATGCGCACTCAGGCCATTTTGATCAAAGAAGGGAAGGTGAGCGTTTGAGCACCCAAATCAAAACCCTGACGGTGAAGCTGACCGATGCCGAGATTGCCCGCAATGCGAAGCTTGAGCACGTGCGCGATCTGCGTGACGCCAGCCACCCGGCACTGCACTTCCGTTTCGCCATGAATCGCGCGCGCGGTTCCTGGTACCTGCTCAACAAGCGCCAATGGCACCGCATCGGCGGCTTTCCCGACCTGAACACCAAGCAGGTGATCGCTGCATTGCCGGCGGTGCGCCTGCGTGTCGCTGCCGAAGGCGCGGCCAGTGTTTCCGGATGGGTGACCGTAGGCGAGCTGCTCGACTGGTTCGGCGAGCGCATGGCCAAGTCGCGAGCGCTGTCCGACAAGCGCCGGAAGGCGATCAAGTCGGCGATCAGTTGCCAGCTCAAGCCGCGCCTGGATCAGTTGTTGATCGGTGACCTGAATGCCCAGACCCTCGACAAGCTGCTGATGTGGCCGGCGCAGGAAGAACTGTCGCTGTCCTACGTGCAGCAGTTGTTTCGTCTGGTCGCCATGGCCTTCCGCCAGGCTCGCAAGTTGGACCTGATCTCGTTCAATGCGATGGCCGAGCTCAAGTTCAGCCACTTCACTACCGCGCGCATCCAGCCTAAGGCCGCCCGTCTGCGCGACGTGCAGGTGCCTGAACTGGTGATGCTGTTAGCCGAGCGTTTCGATAGCGCGCCCTGTGACGCCATGCTGGCCTTGATGATGCTTTGCCACGGCACGCGGATCGGGGAGACCCGCCAAGCGCGGTGGGCTGACATTGCTCTGCCTGAGCGTGAATGGTTTCTGCCGGCGGAACACACCAAGACCAAAACCGAACTGCGTGTGCCGTTGACCGATCAGGTGTGTGCACTGCTGCGCCGTTACCGCGAGTGCCAGATTGCCCTGGGATATGAGGGTGCGTTCCTGTTCCCGTCCCGCCGTGGCAAGCCATTGAGCGACAACCAGGCGAGCGCTGTCTTCACTCGGTTAGGGCAGGGCGCTTGGACCAGTCACGACCTGCGCAAGGTGGCCCGTACCGCCTGGACTGACCTCGGCGTCGACGGCCACATCGGCGAGATGCTGCTCAACCACTCCCTGGGCAAGATCGCTTCCACCTATATCAACACCCAGGCCAAAGAGCAGCGTCGCCTGGCGTTGGTGAAGTGGCACGACTGGTTAGATGCGCGTGGCTTCAAGGCGATTCACGCGCAGACAGGCGTTAGATATGAAGATTCGCAAAACCTCGTAGACGCCTTGAACGGCGGGGCCTGCGAGCCAGAACCACAATTTGTTAAGGGCGAGGTTTAAAAATGGCAATCATCGCTCAAGGCGCGACCTTGCACCACGTCGAGCCGGCGCCAAAAATCGATCCGTCCATGGTCAGCACGACGATGATTATCTACATGGGTCCTAACATTTACTTGGATGTATTCATGCGGAATGGTGAGTTTCACCGCATTGAACACTTCCCCCCACGCAACGATGTTTTCGAGCTCGAGCGTCAGCTGCAGGAGGCCAAATGAAGAAGTCCCACGGCCCAGCTTTCCGCGCCGCTCAACTTGACCTGGCCAAGTGCCCGGCCTGCTGTGGTCGCGCAGTGATCAAGGGCGTCTTCCACGAACTGGCCTGCGTGCAGTGCAACGCCTCCGGCTGGGTCACTGCCGAAACCGGCGAGGCGCTGCCGATGGAGGTGCTGGTGACGCAACTGAGCATTCGCCTCCAAGCTGCAGATCATCAGCTTGCGCAATTTCGCAAGTTGGCCCCTTCCGGGGCTTCCGCGCAGTACGAACACAACAACCGCCGTGGCCCAGGCGCCACCAACTTCACAGGGGATTGAGCCATGGCCTTCACACCGACATTTAAAGAGCGCACCGCCGAGGATCTGCTGGAGCATTGGGGCCGCTGGGTTGTGCTTGGCTCTGGCGTGTCGTGCTGCGCGTCACGCGAGAACACTATCCTGTCACCGATGATCACTGATGACGACGCGCTGCTGATCGACGGGCTGATGGGTCGCCTGCTAAAGCGGTACCCGGAATGCGGCCAGGTGCTGATGAAGTACTACACCACCCGCGACAGCTCGTTGATGGAAGTCGGCAAGAAAATGGGCTTCGGCGAGGAGAAGACGCGCGGTCTTTGGAAGGCGGGCATTGCCTGGATTGACGGGGCTTTAGATATTCGTCGCCAGGCTGCTTGACAGGCCCGGTCCCTGTATATAGATTTCAGTTACTTTGCGGTTTTTCCGCGAGCAAAGCCCGACCCTAGAGTTGGGCTTTTTGATTTGAGGCATTCCATGAATACAATATTTATTCTATTTCGTGACGACGAGTTTGCTCATGGCTCGCGTGATGTTGTTGGCTGGTTCAGCAACGAATCTAGCGCTCGGGAAGCAGCCAGAGAAATGGAGTGGGCTGACTTTCATCGGGAGTCCTTAGAGGATCATAAAGGGTCGGTACTTCTCAGTCCGGATCAAACAGAATACCGGCGATACACCGTAGAGCCGGCTAATCAGCTCGGCTAAATAGCGAGACTGTTCCAAACAATCAAAGCCCTGGCATATGCCGGGGCTTTTTCGTTTTCGGCTCCACCACACCCATTGCTCCGAGCTGGGAGTGCTGCTGGAGCCGGATCTATTCACTCCCCGAAAGGGAGGAACTTGAGATGCCGAACATGCCAGATAAGCCAGACACCTGGGCATTGATGCTTGCGTGGCTGAGCCAGCATGCGCCGATCCTTTACCCGGCCGGGCTGTCCTTCGCCATGGCTGTGTTGCGCATCACCTACGGTGGTGGCTCGCGCCGCCAGATGCTGGTGGAAGGTGTGCTGTGCGGTGGCCTGACCCTGACCATCATCAGCGGCCTTGAGTTCTTCGGACTGCCCCAGAGTATGGCCACCTTCGTTGGTGGCTGGGTCGGCTTCCTGGGTGTGGAGAAGATCCGGTCGATAGCTGACCGTGTCACCGATTTCAAGCTGCCGAGTCGCAACCCGTGAGGCCGACCATCTGCACGCGGTGCACTGGATGTGATGCATCGATGATCACTGACCAGCCCACGCCATTGTGCGGCATGTGCGAGCGACTGAAGCCGCCTGCACCACCACCGATGCGCAGCCCACTGCCTTCATCGATCATCCCAACCACTGGCTCGATGCTGGTGGTGCTGGTCTTCTTCGCTGGTGTAGCGGTTGGCGCCAAGATGGCGGGAGGTTGGTGATGCCTGGAACAGAAAACTTCCACCACTTCAATGATGGCCGAGGCCGCCGGCGTGTGTACGTCAACGGGTACGAGGTATCGCATGTGAGGTGGTGCGACACAGGCAAGGGTATTGCCATCTACTGCCCCCTCCCGCTTCGGCTGAAGCGGCCTGGATCAGACGAGGTTTACACCCGTCGCCTTACTGGCGTGGTAACCGTCGAGAAGGTGGAATGATGGCCAGTATTGAATTCAAACTGAAGACCACGCTCAGCTGGTGGGTGATGCCGCTGCTCAACTGCACGGTGGTTTGGTGGTGGCTCACAGGGCGAGATGACATCCCGCCCGGCTTCATTGATTGGGTCGTGCGCCATGGCCTCAAGATCGAGCTCTATTGATGGCTTGCTCAGGATGTGTAGCCCGCCGCGCCAGGGCGGTCAAGTGGCTGAGGATCGCAGCAGAGCGTGCAGGCCTGGTACCCGCGACGCCAGCTGCTGAGTCACCCACCAACCAGCCCGCCAAGAGCGAGCCAACCACCGAGTAAGCGATATGCCGGTCAGGCCACAGCGACACAAGCCGGTCTCCCCATCCACACCCAAGCACACGACGCCAGAGCAACAGCGGGGCAGCAGCAACGAGCGCGGCTACACCTATCGCTGGCAGCAGTCGAGCAAGGGATACCTGGCCAAGCATCCGCTGTGTGTGCACTGCGAGCAGCTGGGCCGCGTGACGGTGGCCACTGACGTTGACCACATCGTTCCGCACCGCGGCGACATGTTGCTGTTCTGGGATCGGACCAACTGGCAGGGCCTGTGTCACCCCTGCCACTCAGCCAAGACAGCCAAGGAAGACGGGGGTTTCGGTAATGCTAGGCGGGCCTGATCGGCTGCTTGGGCATCACCCGTGCCCTGGGCAAAATGTCTCAAATGAGAGGAAATCTCATTTGAATGCACCGAAATAGTGCAGATAGTCAGGCTCAATGGGTGGGGGTGGGTCAATAGTCTGGGGCTTTTCGCTTCTAGACCGCGCCCGAGACGTTTTATCGCGCAGTCAGTTGGGGAAAACCGTTTTTCAGCACACGCACACACCGCCGATAGGCCGTATTTATTGAGTATTCACCATGGCAAACCCGCGAAAGCCCGCACAGCTCAAGGCCGTCGCCGGCACCTCGCGGAAAGATCGTGACGTACCGGTCGAGGTTGAACTGCCTCTTGTTGATGAGGCGCCCGCCGTTCCCGATTGGATGCCAAACGCGCACGCCATAAAAGAGTGGAATCGGCTGGTGCCGATCCTGATGGCCAACAAATTATTAACCGATGCCGCGCTCAGTCCGTTGGCTCACATGTGTGCCCTGCACGGGAAAATCGTGCAGCTATACGCCGCCGGAGAAGCGCCGACCGCAAGTATGTCCGGGACATTGCGCAACCTGCAGAACGACTTCGGCCTGACGCCAGTCGCTCAGGGCAAGGTCAAATCCTCCGGTGATGGCGACAACAAAGGCAACGCGTTCTCCGGCAATGGCCGCAAGCAGGGTGCTAAATAATCGAATGATCTGGCTGTCCAGTCTGGAGTGGGAATGCGTGATTTCGTCAGGATCGCGACCGACTACGCCAGGGCAGCGGTGGCCGACAAGAAGAGAAAGAAGCACGGCAAGCTGATTCGGCAGGCGGCACAACGGTTCCTTGATGATCTCAAGCGCGCCCGAAAAAAAGACTGCCCGTTCATCTTCGACCCATGGCACGCCAATGACCCGTGCGACTTCATCGAGAAGCTGCACCACGTCGAAGGCAAGTGGGAAAAGCCGACGATCGTGATGCACCCGTCGCACATCTTCTTTGTTGTTCAGCTGTTCGGATTTCGCAAGCGCGAGGCGGTTTACACGGAGGGCTGGGGTGGTGATGGGATGTTCCATCCGCGCCGGTTCACCTCGGCGCTGTTCGCTGTAGCCCGGAAGAACGCCAAGAGCACATTGTCGTCGGCGATCCTTCTGTACTGCGAGTGCTGCGAGCCGGAAGAGGGCGCCCAGATCGTCAGCGCCGCCACTACCTTTGGCCAGGCCGCGATCATCTTCAATGCTGCCAAGCGCATGGTCGAGAAGAACGCCGACCTTCGGGAGCATTTCGGGCTAGAGGTTTGGGCCAAGTCAGTCAGTCGGATAGAGACCGGGGCAAGCTTCAAGCCGATTCACGCCAAGGCCTCGACCCAGGACGGTCTCAACCCTTCGCATGTCGGTCTCGACGAGATCCACGCGCACAAAACAGCGGACCTGCTCAACGTACTGCAATCCGCCGCCGGCGCCCGAGGCAACCCGCTGTGGTTGTTCACGACCACGGAGGGATACACGAACCCTGGGCCGTGGGCCGAAATCAGGATGTTCGCGAAAAAGCTGTTGTCCGGCCTGTTCGGCCACACCGCTGACCATTACCTGGTGGTTTTCTACGCGGTCGATGACGAGGACAAGAACCTCGGCATCAAGGCAGATGAAGAGTTCGACGAAAGCTGTTGGATCAAAGCCAACCCGCTGATGGATGTGAACCCGCACCTGATGGCAGCCATCCGCAAGGAGGCGGTAGAAGCGAAGCAAATGCCATCCAAGATGGCCGAGTTTCGAATCAAGCGGCTGAACCGGCCGGCCTCCACTGCCGACGGCTGGGTTGATCTCAACAAGTGGCAACTGTGCTCTGGTGAGGTCGACCTTGAGTGGCTGGCGGCGTACCCGTGCTGGGGCGGGCTCGATCTGGCTTCAACGACTGACCTCACATCGTTCCGCCTGGTCTGGAATGTTGACGGTGTGCTTTACACCTACGGCTGGCGTTGGGCGCCGGAGAGCGCGGTGGCGTTCCGCACTGAGCGGGGCACTGTGCCGTATGCGTCCTGGGTTGAGTCGGGCCTGCTGAAACAAACTGAAGGCGACGTCACTGACTACGCCGTGATCGAGGCAGATGTTAAGGCGGTCTGTGAACGCTTCAATGTCCAGGCTATCGCCTACGACAAGTGGAACGCCAGTGACCTGGTTAACCGTTTAGTGGCCGCCGAGTTGCCCATGATCGAGTTTATCCAGGGGCCGAAGTCGTACCACCCCGCCATGCAAGCGCTTGAGCTTGCCTACATCGCGGGCAACCTGGCCCACGGCGGCGACATGATCCTCAACTGGTGCGCATCGAACCTGATCGCTAGGCGTGACGACAACATGAATATGGCGCCGGACAAGAAGCGTTCGGCAGACAAGATCGACGATATGGCCGCGCTGTTGATGGCCCTAGGTGTTGCTGGTGCTCAAGTCGACACCGTAAACCTTGATGACTTCCTCAATCGACCGATGAGCATGTAATGGCAGATACCGACTACAGCATCGACCTGCGCACTCGCAGTCCGTTTTGGGCGCGCATGGCGAGCTTTTTCGTCGGTGGACGGCTGGTGTCGCCTAACCAAGGATCTCAGACCGGCCCCGTGTCGGCTTCAGGTACGGTGGGCGATTCAGTCGTTAACGACGAGCGCTCGCTCCAGATTTCCACCGTATTCGCCTGCGTTCGCCTGATCTCCAGCGTGTCGGCCTGCCTGCCGCTGGATGTCTTCGAGACAAAAGGCGATGACCGAACAAAAGTCGGGCTAGATAACCCGCTGGCTCGATTACTGCGCTATGCGCCAAACCAATTCATGACGGCGTTTGACTTCCGCGTAGCGATGACGATGCAGCTCTGCTATTACGGAAACGCTTATGCGCTCATTGAACGTAACGGCGTGGGCGACATCATTAGCCTGGTACCGCTGATGTCGGTAAACATGGACGTGAGGCTTGAGGGCAAGCGGATCGTTTATCGGTACCGCCGGGATACCGAGTATGCCGACTTCAAGCAGACCGATATTTTCCACCTGAAGGGTTTTGGTTTTAACGGGCTGGTCGGGCTTTCGCCTATTGCGTTTGCTGCCAAAACAGCAGGTGTTGCCGTGGCTATGGAGGACCAGCAGCGTGATTTCTATGCGAATGGTGCAAAGTCGCCTCAGATACTCATGACAGGTGAAGGCAAGACGCTGAACAAAGTTCAGCGCGACCAGGTCGAGGCAAACTTTAAGGAGATCGCCGGCGGCCCGGTTAAGAAGCGGCTTTGGATTTTGGAAGCCGGATTCACTACACAGGCCATCGGCGTGAGTCCGCAAGACGCCGAAACGATGGCGGCCCGCAAGTTTCAGGTTGGCGAGCTGGCGCGGTTCTTTGGAGTTCCACCGCACCTGGTGGGTGATGTCGAAAAAACCACCAGCTGGGGTTCCGGCATCGAGCAACAGAATATTGGGTTTCTTCAGTACACCCTCGACCCATACCTAAAGATTTGGGAAGGATGCATCCAGCGATGGCTGGTCAATCCCGCTGACGTCGGACGCATACATGCCGAGCACAACCTTGACGGGCTTCTGCGTGGCGATTCGAAGGCGCGCGCAGAGTTCATGGGCGTGATGGCGGACAAGGGGCTTCGAACCCGCGATGAGCTGAGGCGCCTCGACAATCTTCCATCTGTTCCTGGTGGCGATGTAGCTACTTGTCAGTCTCAAAACATACCGCTTACCCAACTTGGCCAAACAAACCCCGCACCCAGCGGGGTTTAGTTTTTCTGGAGCTGCCAAATGTCAAACATCCAAAAGACCCTGGCCTTCGCGGAGGCAGAAATCAAATTCGACTCCGGTGGAAAGATTGGGGTTTTCGAGGGGTATGCCAGCGTTTTTGACGTGATCGATTCGGACGGCGACATCATTCTGCCGGGCGCCTTTAAGAAAGCCTTGAACACGCAGAGTCGACAGGTTGGCATGTTCTTCAACCATCAGACCTATGGGCTGCCTGTTGGTAAATGGCAGTCGATCGAAGAGGACAGCAAAGGGCTGATTGTTCGCGGCGAGCTAACGCCAGGTCTTTCTGTTTCGAACGATCTTCGCGCCGCGATGGAGCACAAGACAGTCGAGGGAATGTCCGTCGGCTTCACAGTGATGAAAGACGATTTCGACATGATCGCCACCGGCCGCGCATTCAAGAACGTCGCGGCACTTCGGGAAATCAGCATTTGCACCTTTCCGGCCAATGAGTTGGCAACTGTCGATTCCATGAAGTCGATGGAGTCGATCACCACTATTCGCGACGTTGAGCACTGGCTGAGGGATTCGGTCGGCTTGTCCAAGTCGCAAGCTCTGGGCCTTGTGGCCCGGATTAAGTCCGCAGTTCGGAGCGATTCCGAAGGTGGCGAAATCACCGCGATCCTTGATCGCCTTAAGTCCTTCCCATCTGTAGGAAAATAAACCATGTCCGAATTGGCCCAGATCCAAAAGGCTATTGAAGAATCGCAAAAGAACATGACTGAATTGTTCGATGCGCAGAAAAAAGAAATCACCGAGACCGGCGCCGTCAGCAAAAAGCTGCAGACCGATCTTCAAACCGTCCAGGAAGAACTGACCAAGTCCGGCACCCGCCTGTTCGACCTGGAGCAAAAGCTTGCCGCCGGCAATCTGGATAACCCGGAAACGAAGAAGTCTTTCGCAGAGCAAACGGCAATCGATCTTCAAAAATCCTGGGATGGCAAATCCTCGGGCAAGGTCGACGTCAAGAGTTTCAACAAACAACTGGGCAGCACCGCTGGTTCCGCTGGTGCATTGATTGAGCCACAGCGCAACGCCGGTATCCTGATGCCCGGCCTTCGCCGCCTCACTATCCGCGACCTGCTTGCCCAGGGCCGTATCAGTTCGAACTCGATGGAATATGTTCGTGAGAACATCTTTACCAACAGCGCGGCGCCGGTCGCCGAGGGCGCGCTGAAGCCAGAGTCCAACCTGACGTTCACCAAGGAAACGGCAAACGTCAAAACCATCGCTCACTGGATCCAGGCCTCGCGTCAGGTCATGGACGATGCTCCGATGCTCGAGTCGTACGTAAACAACCGGCTGTTGTTCGGCCTTGCCCTGGTTGAGGAAGGGCAACTGCTGAACGGTGACGGTACCGGCGACAACCTGACCGGCCTGAACAAGGTTGCCACGGCCTACGATGCAGCGCTGAACGTGACCGGTGACACCCGTGCTGACAAGATTGCCCACGCGATCTTCCAAACCAGTGAGTCTGAGTTCGAAGCCTCCGGCATCATCCTCAACCCGCGCGACTGGCACGCAATCGCGCTGCTGAAAGACGCTGATGGTCGCTACATCTTCGGTGGGCCAGCTGCGTTCGCTGCCAAGGTCATGTGGGGCCTGCCAGTGGTTGCCACTAAAGCTCAGGCCTTGGGCACGTTCACCGTCGGCGGCTTTGATCTGGCATCTCAGGTCTGGGACCGCATGGACGCAACCGTCGAAGTCAGCCGCGAAGATCGCGACAACTTCGTCAAGAACATGCTGACCATCCTCTGTGAAGAGCGCCTGGCCCTGGCTCACTACCGGCCAACCGCGATCATCACCGGTCCTTTCGCTACCGCACCATAACCGAGGCCGGGGCAGGTAACTGCCCCGATTGCGTCATGATCAAGATTCGCGCTTTACGCCAGTTTTCGCATTACCACGCCGGCAACTTCAGCCAGTTTGAGGTTCGTGAAGTAAAGGACGAATATGCCGAGGCTTTGATCGGATTGGACTTGGCAGAAGAGGTTGAGGCCGATCCAATCCTGGAGCCAACAACCACCACCCAAAACCCCAAGAAGGCGGGCGGCAAAAAATGAGCATCCCCGTCACCGATCTGTTGTCGATTACGCTCATGCGTAAGCATTTGTACGTCGACCATGAAGAGGATGACGAGCTTATCGAGCTGTACGCTGAGTCAGCCTTGGCTTGGGCTCTATGGTATTGCGACAACGAGAAGCTGCTGGCGGTGACTGATTTTCCAGCATCCTTCAAGTCGGCCCTTCTCCTGTTGATTGGTCACTCTTATGCAAATCGAGAGGCTGTCGAAATAGGCGCAGAAGGCAACAAGCTGCCACTCGGTGTTGAGTCTTTGCTGTGGTCCTCTAGAGACTTTTTTGGCCCTAGATCCACTGGGGAGCAGCCATGAGAGCCGGAAGTTTGCGGCACCGCATCAATTTTGAAGAAAAGGCTTTGGTGCAAGACCCGAACAACGGGGAAATGATACCGGGCTGGCGCACGGTTCGTGAAAAGGTGCCGGCCGCATACGAACCGCTGAGCTCCAAGGATCTGTTCGCCGCGCAGGCGGCGCAATCTCAGGCAACGGTCAGGTTCGTGATCCGCCACTGGGCAGGCCTACTGCCGACGATGCGGATCGTTCATCGCGGGAAGTTCTACACCATCGAGGGCGAACCGCTCCCCGATCGGGATTCCGGCCTTGAATACCTGACGATATTGAGCAAAACGGGGGTTAACGATGGCTGATTGGGTCTCGTACAACCTAACTGGCGCCGACGCTTTGTCAGCCAGATTCAAGGGGCTGACGGAGGAGATGCGCCGCAAGGTGGTCAGGCCGGCGGCCAAGGACGCCATGGATATCGTGCTGCTCGACGCCAAGGACCGCGCCGCCCGCATCGATGACCCGGAAACCGCCAACTTTATCCCGGCCAACCTGGCCATGGTGGAACGCAAAGCGCTTGGCGAGGAACTCGGGGCTGTGGTGATCTCGGTCGGCGTGCGAATGCGCAAGCGCGGCCAGAAGGGCGGCAATACGTTCTACTGGTGGTGGGTGGAGCTCGGAACCGAAAAGAACCGGGCCAAACCGTTCCTGCGGCCCGCCTTGGCCAACAACCGCGAGCAACTGTTTCAGGAGTTTCTCAGTTCGGCGAAGTATCAACTGATCAAGCTGGGGGTGAATTGATGACCGCACCCATATTTCAGGTGTGCGCCGCAAGCCCGGCGGTCACCGCCTTGCTTGGGGCAGGGCCTACACGGATCTTCCCGCACGGTGAGGCGCCGGAGGGAACCGCTAAACCCTACGCGGTCTGGCAGGTCGTGAGCGGCTCGCCATTCAATTACCTCAACTGCGTGCCCAGCACGGACCGCTACGGCCTTCAGATCGATGTTTACGCCGAGACCGCTTCGTCTGCAGATGAGGTGGTGACCGCAATGCGCCGAGTGATCGGGCAACACGCTTACATCACCGGTTTCGGTATCGACGGCAAGGACAAGGACACGCACAGCTATCGCAAAGGTTTCGACGTTGCCTGGCTGGTGAGTTTGTAGCCGGAAAACAGAAAAGAACGACCCGCTTCGGCGGGTTTTTTTATGCCCGCTCAACAGTGATTTTCCAGGAAAATCGGGGAGTACAAATTGACGATTAAAACCCAAGGCACGGACCTCTACGCCATCGACCCGGCTAACAACAGTTTGTTGGTGGTTGGCTGCTTCACCTCTCTGGATGGGATCGACACCAGCATTGCGCAGATCGAAACGACCTGCATGAACTCCAGCGCCCGGGAATATGAGGCGGGGCTGGCTGAGCCTGGTTCGGCATCTTTTGGCCTGAACATCGATCCACAATCTCCGGCCCACGTCCGCCTCCACCGACTGAAGACAGCCGGCACCAAATTGCTTTGGGCGATCGGCTGGTCCGACGGCCGCATCGTGAACGCCCAGGGCGAACTGGAAGGGATTCCACCAACCGTCAGCCAGGCCGGCGGCCTGTCGGCTATCGCGCTCACCACCGGCGGTACGGGCTACACCTCGGCTCCCACGGTCGCCGTTACCGGTGGCGGCGGCACTGGCGCAACGGCTACCGCAACCGTTGCTGCAGGTTCTGTGACCGGATTCACCATCACGAACGCAGGCACCGGCTACACCTCGGCACCGACTATCGCGCTCACCGGTGGCGGCGGCGGTACCGGCGCCGCTGCAACCGCTGTCGTCGGATCTGAAATTGATTTCGACCTGCCGAACACCCGCACATGGATCACCTTCGAGGGCTACATGAACAGCTTCCCGTTCAGTTTCGCGCTGAACGACGTTGTGAAGTCCACCGTCGGCATCCAGGTCTCCGGTGACCCAGTCTTCGTTCCCAAAGCCATCGCGCCATAAGGATTAACCATGGAGCTAAGTATTCAGTCGTTGCAGGCAGCCGGTGCGTTTTCGCCGCCACCGGTCAAGAAGGACATCGTCTGGCATGCAGGTGGCAAGCCGCAGAAAGCTACGGTTTACATACGGCAAGAGTCCTTTGTCGAACTCACCGAGCGCTGGAAAGAGCAGGACAAAGGTTCTGATTTCCTCGCTACCCGGATCGCTGCCAACGTCCTAAAAAAAGACGGTACGCCGGTGTTCACGGTGGCAGACGTGGTGGGTTCTGAAGAGGCTGGCCACGGCCCTCTGTCGGCCGAGCTGACCATCGTACTGCTCAACGCTATTTCTGAGGCGAACGGTGCGGGCCAGGCCGAAAAGCCAAAAAAATAGGGCCCGCCGAAGAGTTCTGGCATGAGCTGGTCCTTAACGGCATCGGCGGGCGAACGATCGCCGAAGCGAAAGCCAGCCTCACTTATAACGAGGCGCTTTCGTGGATGGCGTATGTCGAGCAAAACGGCTCGCTGAATTGGGGGCTGAGGATCGAGCGGGGCGCAGCCCTGCTCGCGACCATCCTAAATAACGTGCACGGCGGCAAGGCTAACTTTGATGACTTCCTGCCCAAGCGCGGGGAGCCAGAGGAAGAGGTTGGAGCATCCGCGCAGGACCTTTTCGCGCTGCTGCAGTCGGTCAAGAGGTGATTTATGGCTGTTGATTCACTTGGCCAACTGACGGTCGATCTGGTGGCCAACACTGGCGGTTTTGAAAAAGGTATGGACCGGGCGCAGCGTGCGCTGAAATCGGCAACCAAGGAGGCGGCCTATCAGGCTGGCCAGCTGGATAAGCTGGTCGGCCAGATTGACCCGGTCATAGGCGCTTATGGGCGTCTCGACAAGATGGAGGAGCAACTGCGCAAGCATCGCGCAGCTGGTCGTCTGGATAAAACAGACTTCGACACCTACCTCAGCAAATTGAAGCAACAGAGGGAAGAGGTAGAAAAAGTCGACAAGGTCATGGCCAAGAATGGGCAGACCGCAAAACAGTACGCAGCGAATCTGCGCGGCGTACCCGCTCAGTTCACTGACATTGCTGTGTCGCTGCAGGCCGGTCAGAACCCTATGACAGTGTTCTTGCAGCAGGGCGGTCAGCTCAAGGATATGTTCGGCGGCGTTGTGCCGGCGGCAAAGGCCTTGGGCGGCTACGTTCTCGGGCTGGTCAACCCATTTACCGTGGCAGCTGCTGCGGCCGCTGTGCTGGCCTTGGCCTACAAGCAGGGAAGCGACGAAGCCACCGCCTATAACACTTCTCTGGCGATGACGGGTAACACCGTGGGAACCACCGCTGGCCAGCTTTCGACGCTGGCTCAGCAGATCGCACTGTCCAACGGCACTATTGGCAAGGCCTCGGGCGTCCTCGCGCAGCTGGCATCGTCCACGCGCATTCCTGTGCAAGCGTTCCAGGGGATTGCCGAGGCTGCAATCAAGTTTGAGTCGGCGACAGGGCAGGCTGCCGACGAGACTGTCAAAAACTTCGAAAAGATCGCCAAGGACCCAGCAGCGGAGATTTTGAAGCTCAACGAGTCGATGAACTTCCTGACGGCAACGACTTACGAGCAGATCAAAGCGCTACAGCAGCAGGGTAAAACCCAAGAAGCCGCTGCCCTGGCCAACGATACGTACGAGCAAGGCCTGAACCGCACGTCCGATTCGATCAAAAAGAATCTTGGCTATTTAGAACTCAGCTGGAACGGCGTAAAAAATGCGGCTAAAGAAGCGTGGGATGCCGCGCTCAACGTTGGGCGCACGGACACGCTGGATCAACAGATCGCTGCCTTGGATAAGCAACTGAATGCGATCGCCAATGCTCGGAAGCTGAACAAATCAGACGGCTTCAGCAACCTTGTGCCCGACGACAGTTTTCGCGTCGACGCATTGGAGGCCGAAAAAACTCAAAAGCTGGTGTTGAAGGCTGAAGAGGAGCGCCGGGCAGCCGCGCGCGGCTTCCAGCAACAGCAGCAGCAACTTGCGCTCGCTGACCAGGTTGCACTGGACAAACTACGCAAGGAAACAGAAACCAACGCAGACAAGCGCGCCAAAGAGCTTGGCGAGTATCGGATGTTGGTAGAGCGCCGCATCATCCAAGCGCGCGCGTCTGGCGATAAGTCGCTGCTGATCTCGCCCGATCAACAGAAGAAAGACATTGCCAATATCAACGAAAAGTATAAAGACCCCGCGGTCGCCAAGACGCCACAGTATCGCGAGGATGCTGGGATTAAGGCGCTTGACCAGGCCCGTCAGCAGTACGCTGTCCTACAGCAGCAAAACGCTCTCATTGGTGATCAGTCAGCAGCGAGCCAAACCCTGGGCGCAAACGCCAAGAAGCTGGTCGAGTTCGAGCAGCAGCTGGCGGACATCAAAAGCAAGAAAACCCTCACTGCCGACCAAAAGTCGCTGCTGGCCAACCAGGAGTTGATCACGGCTCAGCTCAAGCGCAACGCCGCGCTCGAGGCTGAAAATACCCTGCGTGAAAAAGGTCTGGAGACTCGGAAAAAGCTCGCAGCGTTCGATGAGAACCTGAAAAACCAGCTTGCCAGCGCCCAGCAGGGCCTGGACAACAACCTGGCCGGTGTTGGGCTTGGCGACGAGCAGCGCAAGCGTCTGCAGGAGCAGCTGAGCATTCAGCAGTCCTACCAGTCGCAAATGGACAAGCTGACTTCGGACTACAACAAAAGCGACAAGGACCAGTTCAGCACTGAGTTGTACGACAAAGAAACCCAGGCCCTGCGGTCGGCGCTCGACAAGCGCACTGCCATGCAGACCAAGTATTACGAGGATGAGGACAAGGCGCGAGGTGATTGGTCGCTGGGCGCATCAGCGGCTTTCCAAAACTATAACGACCAGGCGAAGGACGTTGCCGGGCAGGCCAAGTCGGCGTTCACATCGCTATACGACGGACTGACCGACGCTGCGGTGGATTTCGCCTTCGGCGCTGACCAGAGCTTTGGCGATGTGGCCAAAAGCTTCGCCAGAATGGTCGCCAAAATGGCGCTGCAATCTGCCGCGAGCAACGTCTTCAGCAGCCTTGCCGGCGCGGGCCTCTCCGCTGCGATCGGTAGCGCGTTCGGCGGTGGTGCGGCTCCGGCATCGCTTGGCAGCACTGCGGCCGGCTACACCTCCCAGTACTTTGACGGCGGGGGCTGGACAGGGCCTGGCGGCAAAATGGAGCCCAAAGGCATTGTTCATGGTGATGAGGTGGTGATTCGTAAGGAGGTAGTGAATCAACCGGGCATGAAGGACTACCTCGTCAATCTGAACAAACGCGGATATGCAGACGGCGGCTACGTGGGCTTGTCTGGCGGATCCGCCGCGCCAAAGGCATCTGCTGGCGGCGTTACGATCAACCAAACGTTCCAGGTACCAGCGGCCCAAGGCGGCGCTACTGATCAGGACACCCAGGCCCTCGGCCAGGCATATGCCGACGTAGCACAGCGGGGCGCCCAGCAGGAAATCGCGAAGCAAACCCAGCCCGGCGGACAGATTTGGAGGCTTGTTAATGGCCGTTGAGACGTTTACCTGGTGCCCGATGATCTCGGCAACAAGCGCGCCGGAATACCGCAACCGAACATCAAAGTTTGGGAGCGGTTACGAGCAGGTCGTTGGCGATGGCCCGAATAACCGGGTCGACACCTGGCCGCTCACGTTCGTGGTGAAAGAGGCGGTGGCCTGGGATATCAAGGGCTTTCTCGATCGACACGCCGGGAACAAGTCTTTTTTCTGGACGCCGCCGCTGGGGGAGCTTTCGTTTTTTCGTGCCTCGGCGCCGGCAATCACTCCCAACGGCGCGGGGATGTTCACGCTGACAACCACCTTCACACAATCGTTTCTTCCGTAAGGGGCAAGTATGCCGCTGATCAGTGATATCCAGTCGCTCGAACCTGGCAGCGAAGTCCTGCTCTTTGAGTTGGACGGTACCGAGTTCGGCGCGGACATTCTGCGCTTTCACGGCCACTCCATTCCGCACACGCCAGCGGAGTTGATTGCCGCCGGCGCGCAGGCGGACCAACTGCCGGCGAAACCGATCTATTGGCAGGGCGAGGAGTACGGCGCCTGGCCGATGCAGATCGACGGCATTGAAGCCAACGGCGATGGGACGGCGGTTAGGCCTTCGCTGTCGGTGGGCAACGTCAACGGGCGCATCACTGCGCTTTGCTTGGCGTTCCAGGATCTTGCTGATTTCAAGTTGACCATGCGTCACACGCTGGGCAGTTATCTGGATGCCGAAAACTTCCCAGAAGGCAATCCAACGGCCGACCCAACCCAGGAAACCATCGAGATCTGGTACATCGACCAGAAAACGAACGAGGACGGGGAGACGGTGAGCTGGGAGTTGGCCAGTCCCGGCGACGTTGGGGGCGAGTCAATCGGACGGCAAGCCACGACGCTCTGTCACTGGTGCCTCACCGGCGGCTATCGCGGCCCGAACTGTGGCTACACCGGGCCATACCGCGACAAGGATGGCAACCTCACAGACAACCCTGAGCTCGACCAGTGTGACGCCACGTTGGGCCGAGGCTGCATTCCTCGGTTCGGCGAGGGCAACCCCTACCCATTCGGTGGATTCCCCGCTGTGTCACTCATTGCCCGGAGCTGAAAGATGCGAAAGCACATTTTGAACGCGATCCAGGCGCACGCTGCAGCGGAGTACCCGAAAGAGTGCTGCGGGCTGCTGCTGGCGGTTGGCCGGGCACAGAAGTATTTCCCATGCCGCAACACTGCAACCGAGCCGAGCGAAGAGTTTCGTATCGATCCGGAGGAATACGCCGCCGCTGAAGACGCCGGCGAGGTCATTGGCATCGTTCATTCTCATCCTGATGCCACCAGCAGGCCGTCTCCGCGCGACCTGGCAATGTGTGAGGCCACTTCGCTGCCCTGGCACATTCTCAGCTGGCCCGAGGGCGACATGCGCACTGTCATGCCCTCGGGCGCCGTGCCATTGCTCAAGCGGCCTTTCGTGCACGGCGCGTGGGACTGCTGGCAGGTCTGCGCCGACTGGTACAGGCGTGAATGGGGCCTGGAGTTTGAGGCGTTCAAGCGCGCCGATGGCTGGTGGGAGAGTGCAGACAGCGTCAGCTTGTACGAGGCGAACTACGAGGCCGCCGGCTTCGTGCGCGTGGACACGCCGCAGCGCGGTGACATGGTCGTGATGCAGGTAGGCCGCACGGCTCACCCGAACCACGCCGGCATCTTTCTCGGCTCCGATCCAACACTGCCCGACGAGGGCGCCGCTACTTTCGGCCCTGGCCCGTTCCTACTGCATCACATGTATGGACGGCCGTCGGAGCTGATCGTTTTTGGCGGCCCTTGGCTTGAGCGCACGCGCCTGGTGCTGCGCCACCGGGATGCTCGGTGATAAGGTAATTGTCTTTCCACAGGAGTGAGCCGTATGAAGTTGATTTTAGGAGTGCTGGCGGTAGCGCTATTGGCGGGTTGTGTTGGCCCGGGAGATTTGGCTAAAAATGATCCAAGTTTGAAGCTATCTACTAAAAAAGATCCGAAAAGCTACGCATTGTGCGTGTTTCCAAAATGGCAAGACGCTCGAACCGATTCGACAATGGCGGAAACGGAAAGCGGTTACAGGCTGTTGGTTGCCAGCAATAATATGGCCGATGAAATGCTCGACATCCGCAAAACGTCAACGGGTAGCTCTGTAACCCTTCATCAGAGAATGGCTTGGTCGATGATGCCCGGCAGATCATCTATTGAGTCAGCAGTGAAATCTTGTCTTTGAACAACTTTTCAAAACAAACCGCCTTACGGCGGTTTTTTTATGCTCAGAGGAAAACATGGCGACTACCGCAGCGCATTACGAGCCTATCACCGTAATTAAACTCACGGGACCGCTCGCCCGAATGTTTGGCCCGGTTCACCGAAGGAAGTTGGATAGCGGCCAGGGATGGGAGGTATTCAAGGCCCTAAAATGCACGCTAGACGGCTTTGAACGAGAAATCAGGCGTCTTGATAGTCTTGGCATGCGTTTCGCTATCTATCGGAACGGGAGGAACATAGGCGTTAAGGGTTTAGAGGTCGGCGGGACGCGAGAAATTAAAATCGTGCCGGTAATTCATGGAAGTAAGCGTGCGGGGATTCTTCAAACTGTTTTAGGTGCTGTTTTATTGGTTGCCAGTATTTGGTTTCCATCGCTCGCCCCTGCCGGTATCGGTCTCGTTGCCGGCGGTGTGATTCAGATGCTCAGCCCCCAGGCATCAGGCCTCAAGCAAAGCGCAGCACCTGAAAATGCTCCCTCCTACGCATTCGGTAGTGCAAAGAACACCACCGCCAGTGGCAACCCCGTCCCGATCTGCATAGGGGAGCGGGACTGGGGTGGGATGATTATCTCAGCCTCGATTTATGCCGAGGACAAAACCTAAGCATCACAGCAACACAACAACCGCCTGATAGGCGGTTTTTTTATGCCCGGAGGAAAGCATGAGCGCAGCGGCACAGATCGATATCCACGGCGAGAAAGGTGGTACCAGTAAGCCTAAGTCGCCCACCGAAGCCAGCGACAGCCTGCGCTCTACCAACGTCGCCAAAATCCTGATCGCCATGGGAGAGGGGGAGTTCGACGAGGCTCCTACCGATTACACGATCAAGCTAGACGGCACACCAATCCGAGATGCAAGCGGCAACTACAACTTCCCGAACGTGAAGTGGGATTGGCGTCCGGGGTCTATCGATCAGACCTATATCCCTGGCATACCTGCGGTGGAAAACGAAACTTCGCTGAATGTGGAGTTGCGAAGCGACGCACCATGGGTTCGCTCGATCACCAATACGCAGCTGTCTGCCGTGCGTATGCGCTTTGCGTGGCCAGCTCTGCAACGCCAGGATGACGAAGGCAATGTGGTGGGGTACCGCATTGATTACGCGATTGATTTGGCCACAGACGGTGGCGCATTTCAGCAGGTCTACCCAGATGCCGTAGACGGCAAGACAACCACGCGGTACGAGCGCTCACGGCGTGTTGATTTGCCTCAGGCCACTACGGGCTGGTTAATCCGCGTGCGGCGCCTCACGCCTAACCAAAACAGCAACAAGATCGCTGACACGATGCTGATTGCCGGCATCACAGAGGTAATTGACGCCAAGCTGCGTTATCCGAATACCGCGCTGCTCTACATTGAATTTGATGCCGAACAGTTCACCAACATTCCCGTGGTAACCGCGAAGTGCAAAGCTCGTCGCTGGATGGTGCCCAGCAACTACGATCCAGTCCAGCGCACGTACTCCGGCACCTGGGACGGCACTATGAAGTCGGCCTGGACCAATAACCCGGCCTGGATCACCTACGGTATTTGCACAGAGGACCGCTTCGGCCTGGGCAAGCGCATCAAGTCGTTTATGGTCGATAAATGGGAACTGTACCGGATCGCCCAATATTGCGACCAGGCTGTGCCAGACGGCATCGGCGGTACCGAACCACGCTTTCTGTGTGACATGAACCTTCAGGGCAAGGCTGACGCCTGGTCGCTGCTGCGCGATATCTCCGCGATCTACCGCGGGATGACGTATTGGGCCCAGGGCCAGTTGGTCATGCAGGCTGATATGCCCCGCGCCCAAGACTTCGATTATGTGTTCACCCGGTCCAACGTTGTGGATGGGAAATTTTCGTACGGCAGCGCTTCGGCGAAGACCCGCTACACGCGCGCGCTGGTCAGCTTCGACAATCCCGCCAACAACTATGATACCGACGTCATTCCCTTTGCCGATCCTGATTTACAGCGCCGGTACGGCGATCGACCGACTGAGCTGAGCGCCATTGGCTGCACGCGCGGCTCTGAGGCTCAGCGCCGCGGAAAGTGGGCTGTACTGAGCAACAACCAAGACAGAACGGTTTCCTTCAAGACCGGCATGGAAGGCGTGATTCCGCTGCCCGGCCATATCATCCCAGTGGCTGATTCGCTGCTGGCCGGCCGTGAAATAGGCGGCCGTATTTCTGCCGCAGCTGGTCGCCTTATACAACTTGATCGAGATACCCAAGCAAAGCCCGGTGACCGGCTGATTATCAATCTTCCAGGAGGCCGGGCCGAGGGGCGGACCGTGCAAAGCGTCAGCGGCCGAGATGTGACAGTGACCGTTGCCTATAGCGAACCGCCGAGCGCCCAGTTGCAGTGGGCGCTTGATGCCGATGACTTGGCTATTCCCTTGTACCGTGTGTTGCGGACCAAGCGAACTGCGCAAGGTGATTTCGAGATCAGCGCCTTGCAGTTCGAGCCTAGTAAATTTCCTCATATCGACACTGGTGCGCGCCTGGAGGAGAGGCCGATTAGCGTCATACCAATCACCGTGGTGCCAGCGCCGGCCAGCATCTCGTTGGCTTCAACGTCATCTGTGGTCCAGGGGCTGGCGGTGGCCACCATGACCATCAGCTGGCCGGCAGTGGATGGCGCGGTCGGTTATGACGTGGAGTGGCGAAAGGACAGCGGCAACTGGATCAAGGTGCTTCGCACCGGCATGACCAACGTTGACGTGGTTGGCATCTATGCCGGGGCATATGTGGCACGCGTCCGCGCAGTGAGTGCGTTCGATATCAGTTCTGTCTGGCGCAATTCGATTTTGACGAGCCTCAAGGGTAAGGAGGGCCTGCCGCCGGCGGTGTCGTTCCTGACCACCACCAGCGAGCTGTTCGGCATCAGCATCAAGTGGGGTTTCCCCGCTGGTGCAGAGGATACCCAGCGCACCGAGCTGTGGTATGGCCCGGCGAACAACCTGGCGGCTGCGACCAAGCTTGCCGACCTGGCATACCCACAGGCCGACTACCGCATGCAGCAACTGCTGGCAGGTGCAACGCTGTTCTTCTGGGCGCGCCTGGTGGACCGTACTGGCAACATTGGGCCGTTCTACCCGGTGGTGAATGGCGTGATGGGCCAGGCAAGTTCGGACGCTGGGCCGATCCTGAACATGCTCGCCGGTAAAATCAGCAAGACCGAACTGGGCCAGGATCTGCTTAGCGATATCGAGAAGATACCGGGCCTTCAAGACCAGATCGACGCGCTAGACGACATCCTGTTGTACGACGCAGCGAAAACCTATGTCGCTGGCGACACCGTTCGCCAAGGGCAGCGGCTGTATCAGGCCATTGCCAGCGTGCCGGCCAACAAGCCACCACCGAATGCTACCTACTGGCTGGACGTGGGGCAGACCGTCGGGTCTGTTGGCGCCTTGGCGCAGCAGGTAGCACTAAACAAAACCAGCATCGAAACCGTTGACGGCAAGGTAACTGCGCAAGGTTCTACGCTAAACGTGCTTCGAGCCGCCACCAGGGACGATAGCGGCAATGGTGACAAGATCGACGCCCTGAAAGGATGGGCCAGTACTGCGGCAATTGCCACGGAACAGAAGGTCAGGTCGTCCAACGAGGAGGCCGCTGCACAGCGAACCACCACCCTGGATGCCAAGGTAAACCAAAACGCCGCCAACGTGACGCTTCTGGAAAGCACGGTAGCCACCAATAAGCAGGCCTCTGCTCAGCAAGTGGCCCAGGTCAGCGCCGAGGTGGCCACCAACAAGGCCGCAATCCAGCAGACCACATCAGCGCTTGCTGATACCAATGGCAAGCTGTCGACGATCTGGTCGGTGAAGATGGAAACCACGGCCGGCGGGCAGAAGTACGCCGCGTCTTTCGGCCTGGGCCTGCAGGTCGATCCTTCTGGGGTATCGTCGCAGTTCGTGGTCAGGGCTGACACGTTCATGTTGCTAAACTTGGCCAATGGCGTGCCGGTTTCGCCGTTCTCGGTTACTGGGGGGCAGACCTTTATCCGATCTGCCTTCATTCAGGACGCCTCAATTGGGGTTGCGAAGCTTACCCAAAGCATTCAGTCGGCGAACTATGTGCCGGGGAAAACCGGTTTGATGATCAACTTTGTCACGGGTGAGTTCGAGTTGAACAGCACTGTCGGTGTGGGCGGTCGACAGACCATAAACAACCGCGGCGGTAAGGTTTTCGACGAGAACGACGGTAAGCGCTATCAGTGGGGGGATCTTTCCGCATGAGCTTCGGTATAAGGATATGGGGGGCGAATGGAGCCCTTGAGCTGGACGAGAACTCGTTTACTGTGCGGGTGGTGTATTCGGCTGTTGTGGCTTTCGTTACCGGTGGGAATCGGTCTCAAACAATTCCAATTGCTGGCGTTTCTGCCGCAACGCACTCAGCTGTATGTATTCCTATCGGGGCCTACCCTCAAGATCCCAATGCGCAAAACCTATCTGCCATTCAATATGAGCCGCAGGTTTACGATGGGGGCGTCGTTGTTTGGTTCGGAAACCGTGCGCAGCCGAGCGGAACAGTTGGGATTGGTCCTCAAAGACTTTTAGTTATGAGGTATCGATAGATGAGCTACGGCGTACAGTTCACTAATAACAATGATGTAGTGACACTTGATTCCGAGTTCTCGCGGTTAGTAGTTTTGCAGCGGGGGAGGTACCAAGGGGGCGCGTCATTTAGCGCCCCTATATGCAGCGCGGAGCCCCCACTTGTATTCGTGAGGCCGGATGCTACTACTACGTTTAGCTACGCCACGATAGCCGGAAGCCCTGGAAACTGGACTGGGTTTTCTTTTCTTGGTGTAGGGACAGGAAACTTTTTCGTTGCTGCCTATAGTTCAACCCCTACGGCAACTTATGGGATTAGGATATGGGATGGCTCGGCTAAGTTGCTTTTTGATAGCGGCACTCCCTGCGCCCAGTTCACTCGGACTATTTCAGCGTGGACGTATATCGGCTCTAGCTCTACCGGCCAGGGGACTACGCGTAGTAACTGGACTGCGACCAGTCCTTTGGATACAGGGGACTTCATGCTCATCAATAACATAGGCATGGACGTGGCCGGGGCGAGCACGCGAGCTGCGAAGCTTTATTGCACTTGGGACTATGGAACAAACAGCTTATTGATGTGGGTGGTAGGGGTAGCCAACTCCACCTCCTTCTTTGTTCCAGTTGTATTTGCGAAGCCCATAACCTGAAGTAGCGACAGACACCCATGCCGCATCGAGCGGATTTTTATTGCCTGGAGAAAATTATGGTTTGGCAAAGAGCCGGAACAGTCGCCGTGCAGAATGGCAGCACCACAGTCATCGGTACGAGCGTGGATTTTGCCGCAAGCAGCAGGAATGGTGATTCATTCATCGGACCCGACGGCGCGAACTACGAGGTGGCTAACGTCGCCAGTTCCACCGTGATCTCGATCCTACCAGCGTACAAAGGTCCGACAGTAAGCGGTGCGGCCTACGCAATCATGCCCGTTCAGGGCTACGACAAGATGCTGTCGGACGCCTTCAACAACCTGAATAACCAGTTCGGCACGAAGCTGGCGGCTCTTGGCACAACTGGGAATTATGACATTTTGCCAACGAGTAAGGGGGGCACTGGTCGGACGTCGGTTGGCACTTCCATTGGGTCTGACGTGGTAACGAGCGCAACAGACACAGGTGCCGGCAGACTGCTTAATGTTGGCTATGGCGGGCTGGGCGCTGACTCTGCCAACTACCCAGCTGCATCTGCGGCAGATGCAACGGTTGTAGGTGGAGCCTATTTGGTTCCTACAAGCGTTGTCGGAACGCCTTACTCCGGATACTGGGGGATGCGCGTAGAGCGGGCTTTCAGCAATTACTGCCTGCACGATGTTTGGGACCTGAACGATACCAACGCCCGCTACTTTGCCATTGCGAGCAATGGTGCTTTCACTGGATGGAACAAGTATTACCACACCGGAAATACCACCCGTGCCGCCGACGGCACCTTGAAGGCGATCTAAATGACTACTCGCGCAGCAATAAATATCCTTGGGGAAACTGGCGCTCTAATCGATATCACCTCTCTGGGGGTCGCTACTATCACCACGGACCACCCTGGCCCTGGCCAGTACTTGGTTCGCGGCACGCTTGGAATGGCGCCGGCGCCCGAGGGTTGGGGTTACGTGCTGAACCAAATGGATGCGGCCTGCTCAGTGGCGATCAGCTATACCGACGGCGTTCTTGCGGTGAGCGTTGCCAAAGATGGTGAGCCAGCTGATCTGGCGCACAGCATAACCCTGCACGTCGCAGTGGAGTCTCTGCTGCCTCAGGAAATGCCGGTGCTGGTACCACCGGCCTTTGATCCTCTTGAGCGTGCCCAGGCCGAGATCGCGCGCCTTCGAGCAGATGCCGATTACGCAGTTGCGCCGCTGCAGGATGCCGTAGATGTTGATGAGGCAACCGAGACAGATGTCGCTGCGCTGAAGGCCTGGAAGAAATACCGGGTAGCGCTGAACCGAGTTCCAGAGCAGGCCAGCTACCCGGGAAACATCGATTGGCCGGACGTTCCTGCATAACAGCTCGACTGAATACCACGACCGCCATGGGCGGTTTTTTTTCGCCTGGAGAGAAGTATGCCGATCACCGAGCAGCAGTTGCTGCAGATCCTCCCGAACGCCGGCCGCCAAGCCGGCGTTTTTGTTCCTGTACTGAATACGGCCATGGGGCGTTACGGCATTGTCGGCACCCTGCGTGTGTCGGCGTTCATCGCCCAGGTCGGGCATGAGTCCGGCAAACTGCGCTATGTGCGCGAGATCTGGGGGCCAACCGCGCAGCAACTGGGCTATGAAGGCCGGGCCGACTTGGGCAACACCGTTAACGGTGACGGCTCCAAGTTCCGTGGCCGTGGCCTGATCCAGATTACCGGCCGGGCGAACTACGCGGCGTGCGGCGAAGCCCTGGGCCTGGACCTGATCAATCAACCGGAGCTGCTCGAGCAGCCACAGCACGCCGCGATGTCTGCCGCGTGGTTCTGGTCGACGCGCGGGCTGAACACCCTGGCAGACCAGAAGGACTTCGCGAAGATCACCAGGCGCATCAATGGCGGACTCACCGGCCAGGACGATCGCCTGGCGCTGTACGACAGGGCGCTGAAGGTGCTGGCGTGACGCCCGTGCAGAGGCTGGCAAGTCTGGCGGTGTTGGTCCTGGTGCTGATGGCGGGCGCCGCCGGAGTTGCCTGGCAGGTGCAGGACTGGCGCATGGGCAAGAAGCTCGCCGAGCAGCTGTCAGAGCAATCCGCCAGTCACCAGAAAGACCTGGACGCGATCACGGGCGAGGCCTGGAGTCAGCAGCGGGCCGAGCAGGATAAGCGCCTGGCCGCCGAGCAGAGAGCGAGCGCAGCCGACCAACAACACACAAAGGAATTATCCGATGCCCAGCGCAACCAGGCTCTGCTACGTGACCGCCTTGCTACTGCTGATGTGCGGTTGTCAGTCCTTCTCGACGCCACGGATTCAGCCAGTGACTGCGAAGTGCCTACCGCCCCCGGGGCCGTCGGCGTGGTTCATGCAGCCCGTCGAGCCCAACTTGACCCAGCGCATGCGCAACGAATTATCGCCATCACCGACGACGGGGATAACGCCGTGATCGCGCTGCGTGCGTGCCAGGCGTATGTCAGGGCTGTGGCCCCCTGAGCACGCTCAGCTCCAGCAATAGGCGCTGATTCTCCCTGAGCAGCAGATCCCGCTGGCCGGAGACCGAATCGAGCGCCCGGACCTTGCCGTCCAATTCCCACGTTTCATGATTCAGTCGGGCGACGTTGTCGAGTGCCTTCTTGAGTTCTGCCTCGGCTGAGGCCTTGCCGGTGACCAGCAGGTCGCACATCTGCACCAGTCCGGCAATGTTGCGGCGCGCCTCAGTCAGCCGCTTCTGGGCAGCGGTCAGCTCGTCCTCGAGCAATGCGCACTGGTGCTGGTACATTTCGAGGGGCGTAGGGCATCCAAGCCACTCGCAGGTGTCTTTGTCGAGGTTCATGGTGAGTTAATCCGAATGCTGTATGTGCATACAGTAATCGAGGTGTTGCTGGGGCGCGATTCGAGGCGACGAGAGGCAGTTAGTCTGGCGCCATGAGAACGGCCAGGGCCAGCTTGATGAACTCTTCGTTCTCATCGATGGTGTGCAAGGCGCCGCGCACATTCTCAGCCACGTCGGCAGAGCCGCGCTGCTCTACCCAGTTTGCTATTTCCACGATGGAAGCTTCAAGAGCCAACTGGTTTTCGTAAAGCTTTGAGAGCAGTGAAGGGAGTAGGTCTGAGTTTGGCATTGGCGTTCCTCTGGTGGAGTGAACAGCTTAGCAGCCGGTGTTATTTGGGAGGGTTGTGTTCGGTCGGCAGGACGCCGGGGAAGGGTGACCACTGTAGGAATATACAACGCTAAGTTATTGATTCTTATAGCGTGAATCGACGCTTTTTATACCTGTAGAAATAGGGAAATTTACCTTTTAGATCAATAAGTTGCGCTTATTTCGGGGTCACCTTGACATGGTGGGGGTCGTTGGTTCGAGTCCAATCGCGCCTACCAAACAAAATCCGCTCTGCTGGGCG
>NZ_JAAAFV010000042.1:302821-420622 GCF_019352915.1 Pseudomonas sp. Xaverov 259
AGGCTTCGTTCACACCGAGCAATGTGAACGCCTACAAGACCTGTTCTGAGCTGTGATCCTTCTATATTTCGCAGGAGGGGAAGGGGGGGCGAGAGGTCTTGGTGAGAATGTCATGTGATGGTGGCTAGCCGCAGCAGTATTGGTGAGTAGTGCCGTGTGGTTGGTGGTGTGTCTACTAACTATATCTACTTGATTCATAAAGTGTTTATCAGAAAATTCTCGAAGTGTGACAGCATTTAGGTACACCTGAATGGTGCACTGTTTGCTGGACCCTGCCTTCTGATCGTTTCCCGCCTAAGCTCCAGCGTCTTTCGTTTACGCAACGAATTTGACTTGCCAAATTTAATATGGCAATAAGCTATTATATGGCTCGTGGCGTCGTTGGAGAGTCCCGCTGCCAAGATGGCTGCAATTGCATTGTTGCTGTTTATCTCTGTGTTGCTTGAAATTAAGCACGTAGTGATGAGCTGGTGATCAGCTTTGCTTGCCTAATCCCCGTTATGCAAAGGAATGTATGTCTAAGATATCTATCCCTCACGTTGCTTATCATCCGCTCGAGCCGCAACCTGAATCTGTAGCTCCGACGGATCTCACTGATTCGCTAAGGCTTCCTCCTGAGCTTTACGTAGATGATGAGCATCATGGCCGAGTCTACTGCCCGGACTGTGGCGTCATGTGCAGCAGGCGACCTCGTAAGACCCCCAAGAGAAAAGATGGGGTCGCTGCCTTCTACTTCCACCTGCCAGGCTTCGATATGGTCGAATGCCCGCATCGGAAGAAAGGAGGAGCTGGAGGGGGCGAGGACGGAGATGCTAAGCAGAGAAGGGCCATCAACCTTGTTACATTCGCTGGTTGGAAGAGCTTGGCGGACAGTGACGAGCCGGAAGAGGACGATGATGATTATCCCAAACCAACAAGGAAAGAGGCTCAGAACGGCTCCTCAGTAAATGGTAAAGGAGGGTTCGAGAACTTCTTCGATGCAGACGGAAATCTTCTAAATCCGGGGCGCTTCAAGACCGTTAAACGATTGGTGCAACTGGCTCAAGTAAATCTAAATATTTCTGTTCAATTTGGTCAAGAGGATGCGGTTCGTTTACATGATCTCATTGTTTCTATTGAAAAGGCTCAGCGGAATATAAAGCCTTACTTGGGGAAGAGCTTCCTGTTTTTCGGTAAGCCTACATCTATTGTGAAGGGGTCATACGGGAGAGTTTTTTTCAACTTCAAATCCCCGGAACATGAGCTTAGTGGTCACTGCGAATTGGATATTTTTGAGTCCCGTGGATGGCAGACCTTCGAAAGAGATCGTTATTACCTATTCTACGGTCTGGTTGAGGGTAATGAGGAGCATTCTATAGTGAGGGTGCTTGAGGCTGGTCAAATAGACCGAGTTCCTTTGACGGCCCGGCATCTGTTCGATGGACTTCGGTAAGACTTTCAAGAAAATCTACTAGATTGAAGTTTACTGGCTACGAAGTCTAGGGTGGCCAAAGTGTCGCTGAAGGGATGTGCTTAGGACTCGTTAAGTGAGTGCTGAAAACATTGTAGAGTTTGAATAGCCACCTCCGAGCGAGTTTAAAGCCTGCTTTCCTGAAAGGCCTGTAACGGTAGGCAAGTCTATAAAGACAGTAGTCGATTGTTTGCAGGCTACCGAACTCAAAGACGCAGATGGCACTATCTTAGCGATGTTTGCCATCAAAGGTGTGACCAATCGAATAAGCTGTCAAGCTTCAACCATGAGTCAGGGTGATTGCGTTATCGACGCTCAACAAGTTTCCATACAATCATCATCTGTAGACCACAGAAATCCATCGCCGTTTTTGATAGAAGTTTGATGAGTGCATTCGCTTTCTCAGCATCATGATTGAATGACTCAATGACGTTGTACTCTTCATCTACAAGAAGAAAAGCTTTCACCGGCTTTGACCCGCTGTGCATATCCTCAACCATTGTGCTCCAATTCTTTGGCTGTACAGTGGATTTACTTTGATCCTTTGGCTTGTCTTTCGTGACCGGATATCTGAAGAAAGTGCTTGAAGAATCTGTGCCGTCAATTTTTCGTACGCGTTTGTCAAGATCAGCAGATAATGCCCAATCGGTGTCCTTGAGCTTAGAGAGAAAATCCAAATTTGTTTTTATGAGAAACTTTAGGTGAAGGTAAAGCGGCATCAAGGCATGAATGTTTGTGAGCAGCTCGCATTTGTGCTTAACAACAATCGCAGCTTCACCACTGGGAGTGTCGGCGTAAGGGATGTCAAGACTTTTATGAAGTATGATAATGCACGACTTTAGGTAAAGCTCAATTGAGTGACGGTAAAGGTAGCTTGTTGGAAGATGCGGATGTAAACCACCGGCTTCTGGCGTTTTTTCTAGGGCGTCAGCCGAGGCTTTGAAAGAGTTGGCGACGGCACCAAACCCTGAATCGAATTGACGATACAGCGGAAGTAACATATCCATATCAATGGTCACTCTTAGTCGTTATTGAAGTGGTGAACCCGCCATGGCGAATATTTTTTAAACGTTCCGCACGCCTGACAACCAACCTTGCTTCTAGGGATGGATGTTTTTGTTCGATGCTTTCTTCATAGATGTAATTGGTGTCTTCCCAAAAAAGGCAAATGTTATCCACGAAGTCTTCTAGCATCCCTCTTGGGATTTGCATTGATTGCACTGGTGGGGCTTGGTCTGCCAATGTCGAGTGTAAGAACGTGTTATCAGAATTGTGGTGTATAGGCCAAAGATCAGGGCAAACACCCCAGAGCCTTGCACTAGAGATGCCATCACCGTGACGACACACATTGCCTACCAACATAAGAAGATCAAGTGACTCGAATGATGCAAATGAAGGTAAGGCGATACCCCGCAACTTCGCAAACACCGTGTTCAATTCATCACCCCAATACACAGTCTGAACAGAGTTAGCACCCCGGCGATTGGATACAGGGAATGGATTTATGCCCAACTCCTGTTGGCAACCTGCTAAGTAGGTTCGTATCTGTTGTTCCCAGAGAGACTGGATAGAAAGACAGAATGCCATGCGTGTTTTGAAAATCAGCTCACTGAGGTCAGAAATCGAGAATCCGGCAACAGGATCATCTGATTTCTTCCATTCTGTTACCTGAGCATCAAGAGCATCAAGCGAAGGGTTTACAACGAGAGTTAAGAACTCTTTGGCGATTGCACCATAGCGATAGTTGTAAACATCAGCCATGCAGTTTTTCCATGTGAAAATCTCAGGCATCATCACATCCTCCGAAACTGGCTGTTACAGCCTAAATGGTATTGTGGAAGGCACGATCTTATCAGCCAGAGCCGGTTTCCCCTTTTGTTGTAGGAGTCGCTTAACAGAGTTTGCGGCTATGACTGTAGAGGTGGTTGGGCCAAGAATGATCCTGTCAATGATGCCTTCTAGGGAGAGGTGTTCTCCAAACAAACCCTCAAGAGGCTTCACCTTGAATTTTAACTTTGGCTCAACTCCCCTCGGAGTGATTGCATACCCCAGCATGTCTTTGAGCTTGCCTTCATTGTCTCGCTCATTCATGTAAACAATCCGCCACTCTTGCTCTTCATGAAAACCTTGGTGCTTGGTAAAGAGTGAAAAGACTTTGAGTCGTTCGATCCAATGATATGCGATACAATACAAGTCTCGGTCAGTGGGCGTTGCACCAGTCACCACCTCTGCTATTCCCTTGATTTTCGCAGCTATCCATTCCAACCGTTTTGCAGTTGTCTCGTACCGAACTGCACCTATGATAAAGGGTGATTCGTTGGTGGCACTAATTTTAGATGTATCGAAAACGATAGCTACACCACTTCCACCTGCACCATACCCACGCCACATTGAAAGTAGCCCATCTCGATCTTCAGGATCATGCTTCGCCAAACACATAATATAAGTGTCAAATACGTGATTTAGATCGAACTCTACGAACAGATTATTGAAATGAGCTATCAAGTTGTCGTATAGCTGATCATCTGTAAACGCGGCTTTCAGCTCAGCACTGTTTCTGAAAGCGTTAGCACCTTCAATCATGCCGAAGCGAAGCTCTTCTAGATCATTCATGTAGAGTGGATGAGAGAACCAAATCTCATCATTAGCCATCATCCCTTCCAACACTGCGACAGAAGTGTAGTGAGACAGGAGAGGACGTTGGACAGGGAAATCACCCTCCGCTTCAAGATCACCCCACACTATTGAGTAGATATTATCTTCGATACTCATTTCAAAATCGTCCTTGTTCAAAAGATCACAGATACACGAATCAGCGAGCAAACACTAGGGGTCGGCGGCTATCGGCTTGCCACTTGAGTGTAGGCAAAACCCCGCCCGCCGTCAGACAGGAATCACCTTCGAGATCACGACCTGACACTTAGGACAGAAACAAGTAGAGGCGTTTTCTACGCGAAAACTCAATTCCCCGCCAAAATTGCGGGGGGCACTTCAATAGTGATTTGGTTCTCCGGTACGAAAATAAGTCTGTTGGTTTTACCCGAGGTGCTAAGCCAAGTGCGAGAGGGCCAAATGGAAACTCGACAAATCTCAAAATAAGTCAGTTGGCTTTGAGGCTCCTACAGTGTCAGATCGAGACGTTGAGGGCGAGCATTAGGCGACGTACAGCCTAGGTGTGAACTCGCTGCCATGAGCGGTGACTCAAGCATTTAACTCAAGGCTATGTATCATTCGGGTATTGACTGCGGATTTGACATAGCTGACATCTGCCCTTCCAAGAATGGCAACCAGAAGCCGACAAACTAATGCCTGCATTTGCAGCGGAACGTTGCAGGGATTCACATCAGGCTTGTTACCGCCGTAAATCGAAAATCCAAGTGGCTCATCAAAAAATATAGCTTCGTGGATGGTATTGTTACGAACGATTGATAGGGATGAGGGATCAGCTATGGTGCTCTCTGCCCATTTGGGTACGGGGATGTCGAATTTTTCACACATCCACTGGATTCGCCCGGCATGAGGCTGATTGAATTTCGGTCCTTCCTTGACTGCCACCAGTCTGAAACAGGCATCTAATGCCATGTAGAGATACTGAAACTGCTCAACGGGAAGATTCTGGGGATATTGTGCCAAGAACAATGCGTGGATGACCGCAGTAACCCTCTTGAGTGCCGACGGATCGCCACGCTCCAATTCTAGGAAATTGAGTGCCAATTGGATAGCGTCGGTTACGGTGCAGCGGCGAAGGGAGAAGTCAACGAGCTTCCCTGGTTTGATAGGGGTTGCGTCAAGAAAGCCTGCCTCTGTTGTCGTTAGGCGCATGCCAGTGAAGAAGGACAGGCACCAGACGACGAAATCGATATCGTCTTTACTCTCGCTCCTGTGCAGTGTCAGGACATGGGTCTTGGGTAGTCCGAAGATGCGAGCACTATAGGGCAGTGACCGGATATGTCCGCTCATTATGTCCCGTTGCTGTTGTGCTCCCGGATAGAGCCAGTCCTTGATGACGTTTACGTCTCCGATGATTGCGGCTACTTTCGCTTCATGCCCTGAAAGAGTCAGAATGGAAAACTGATTCGTTTCCATGTCGCAATGTATCGGGTAATAGCCGAACTCTGCGGAAATCCCGCCTGTTGACGCTTGGTGTGGTTGTCCGGTCATAGCACTAACGGTCTCATGCAATTCTGGATTCACTCAAAAGTTAAATCGAAGTGCTTCTATCATACATGCGGCTGAATTAGTCCGCCCTTCAAGCTGGTCCATTCATGCGACTTCCGTTTCTCGCTTGATCCGGTAAACGGTGGCAACGCCACAGTCAGCCAGCTTGGCAATTTGATCAGCAGACATTGTTGGATGCTTCCGCATCAGCGCCTGTACCTCAGCCCACTTGGCAGCGTTCCTGCCTTTACCTGTTGGCTTCCACTCAGGATTAGCGGCACGCTTGTTCTCCAGTCCTTGCTTGATGCGTTCCACACGTTTCTCTTGATCCAGTCGTGCCATGGTTGCCATCAGATCGATCAGCATGTTGTTGATCACGTCCATGATTTGCCCGGTGATTCCTTTGGCTTCAACCAGCATGTGACTGGTAGGCAGATCAGCTACAACCAGACGCAATCCCTTGGCCCTGATAGTAGCCTTGAGCGTGTCCCAGTCAGTCTGTGAGAGGCGACTCAGGCGGTCTACAGACTCAACCAATAGCACGTCTCCACTCTCGGCCGTATCGAGCAAGGAAAGCAACTCAGGACGGTTGAGCTTGGTCCCACTGATGTTCTCCGCATACACGCCAACGGTACTCAAACCCTTTTCGACAGCGAACAACTCCAGGGCGACTTTTGCACGGTTGGCGTCTTGGTCTTTCGTTGATGCACGAAGGTAGAGGTGGGCATTCAAGGTGGACTATCCTTTGATCTTAGATTGGATAGATAAATGATAATTGAATCTTATGTCTATCTGCAATAGATATTTGATAGTGATAGGCGAGTGGCTATCGAACTACCAGTTACGTCTACTTCTCTGATAGCGATTACTGCCGGAGCTTGAGAATCACCAGCGGTGATGGCTGATGCGTTCGCATCGAGAGTCTCCATTGCAGCGATGGCGTGCTCATGGGTTTCACTTGAGCCGCTGGCTTTAGCCCACAGCGCCACTTCTTCAATCGCTGCTGCAAGCGCGTGCTGGTTGTGAAGGAGGGACGTAAAAACGTCCGCTGTGGCTACGTTGGATTCTGAGTTATCTGGCATGGTTGTCGTCCTTGAGGTGGGAGGGTTGCATGATGATGCCAAAGGGCTACATTTATTGAACCACTCCGCAGTAGCTCACTTAGATAGGAAGTCTTATGGCGATTTACAAGAATGGTTCCTCGCTGATCCGTACCGAAGACCAGGCATTTGATCTTGTTCACACTCCCGGAACAGCAGCACCTCATCCAGGGATCTACAAATGCACTGGATGCGGAGATGAGATTGCGATTGCAGGTGGGCACACGTTGCCACCTCAAAATCACCGCCAGCACCACACCACGGCAAAAATTGCTTGGCAGCTCTTGGTGTACCCGGTGCAGCAAAAGTGATTTGAAAGACGTTCGATCAAGATCTTTGACGGCCCATTAAGGCTGGCGCCTACCCAGCCTCAGCCTGCTCTTTTCCGCTGGGGATGTTGAAAGGGGCCGCTAGGTCGCTGAATGACTGAGATTCGACATCACTGGTCGCCCTTCATTAACCCAATTCTTCCTCTACCCGGAGGATCAGCGTAGACGGGCTGCACTTCAATGCGCTGGCGAGCTTGAATAGGACCGCAATCGTAGGCTGATTGACGCCTCTTTCAATCAGGCTTACGTAATTTCGTTGCACATCTGCTTCCAGTGCTAACTGTTCTTGGGTCAAACCCGCTTCCTGCCTTTTCTGTCTTAGTACACGCCCAAAGGCCAACCCGATCTCCAATGCAATTACTCCACGCTAGTGAAGGGGCACTCTCGTGGTTGAGCCTTGGCGGGTCTTCACAATATACTGTGAATATCGGTGTCGCTGCCTGTGATCGCGGCATGAAACAGGCGGTCGTCTCGCACCATTTTCCAATTGACCTAGGATGACCCATGAACGAAAAACTTTTTGTACTCACGACCCAGAAGAAAAACACGAACCACATCTTGCACGTGATCATGACCGTCCTGACTGGAGGTCTATGGTTGATCGTGTGGGGGATCACCATGCGGAGCAATGACAGCCACAACAAAAAACTGGACATGCAAATCAATCAGATCATGCACAACAAGACGCGAGGCTTGAGTGATACTGATACTTACAAACAGATCAAGAATGACCAATTGAACTCTGATGTGTTTCAAGGGCGAGTGATTTTCATCGTTCTCGTAGTCGTATTCCTTTACTTCTACCTCCGGTAGTTGTTCGCACGAAAGCGAATCTTGAATAGCACTCCTGCAAGGATGGATCATGAACGAGCAAATTTTCGTACTGACTACCCAGAAGAAGACCACCAATCACATCCTGCACCTGCTGTTGTGTATCCCTACACTTGGGCTGTGGCTCTTGGTCTGGGGTATCACGATGCGGAGCAACGACAGTCATAACCGCAAAATCGATAGGCAGATCAGCCAGATCATGGATTACAAGTTGCAAGGTCTGAGCGATGTAGAGACTTATCAGCGAGTAAAATCAGATGATGCTGCTAGCAAATCGCGTAGCGATCAGATATTCGTGGCTATCGTAATCGCAGTCACCATTGCTGCATTCTTTTTGTTGAAGTAGTAGTGGGTACATCACCTGATATTGAACGCGTAGACGATCAAGTGGTAGCAATGCTGACCTAAGAGTTAGCACAGACAATGCGTCGCATTGAAGTCAAAATCATGCACGGCGTAGCCGGAGAATATCTTGCCAGGAAGTGACTGGCGGATTCGATTCATTCATGAATCCGCCTCTATATAAGATGTGTTGAAGGGGGCGCCTTGATCGTGCAAAGCCTTGAACGTAGTTCAAAAATAGTAAGCTTCTTTCTTGGGGCTTCACTTCGTTCATTAATAGCCCCTGAACTATTTCAACTTTGCTACGTATTTGGCCCCTCCGACTGTGCTATCGTCGAGACGTTCCGTCTGCCAGTGCAAAGCCACCGTTCGCTTCGCTCTCTTATATATCTGTCGTTGGTCAAAGTTACTGACCCCCCCCCTCGACAGTCCTTCAGTCGGGGGTGAGTATGATCGTTTCATGCGACTAGCAACTCCAACTCCAATTTCCATTTCTTGATTGTGGTTTTTGAAACGCCTGTCTGTCGTGCAATCGCTTTTATTTCCTCTCCTTGCATCAGACGATGTAACACCTCTTGTCGTTTAGGGTGCTCCTTTCGACCCCGCCGCTTTTCCTTGAGTGCTTTGCCAACCCAAAACTGATCGAAATCAATCTCAACCTCAAGTTGGTTGAGTATTTCAGGATGGCGCTCCAAATGCAGCGCGATACCCCTTATTGCTACTCTTGCTGCTTCAACGACCCGCTGAATCTGCCTCACGCTCATAGGTTGATGATCATGATTTAGTAGGAATGTCGAAGCACTGATTACAGAAATTTCCGGCAGCTGGAGCAGTTTCAAAACATCAGCAGAACCCACGCTGTATTTGCCATTGATTACACCGGGTCCGGTATTGATTGCTCCATGAATGCAGTCGTCCAGCCATGGCGTGGGAATCTCTTCAATCTTGGCGGCCCAGATTGCTGCATACAACGGATTTTGAAGAACCGGTGCTTTCTCACCTGAGCCAGACCCTACCTGGGGGCGGGGGTGATCACTTGGGCGGAGCAGGCTAGGGGGGGTTGCGGTGTGTCCGCTACTCGCGACAGGGATAAAGATTGGGATAGGACTACCATCTTCATCCTTTACGTACACGACTTCTTGTTGGCCGAGCCTCGCGGTGTAATCAAATGGTTCTGAGTCGTAATCGGAGTAGGTGTAGCTGGCCAGCAGTTCGCCCGTAACCTTGTCGAAAACAAAGCTGTCACTGGTGGCTGTGCGGTATTTGGAAAGTGTGGAGCGAATGTCTGGGGTGGTTACATCGGTGTGAATCACGTTATTCTGGGCGATATTGGTCATGCTTAATCCTCCTGTAGTGCATTTCGATAGGCGTTCCTCTCGGTTGCCGGTTTGTTAACTCAATATTTTGTTAAGGGTGTGCTTTACCTGATTTCGGCAATTACACCCCTGTGTTTACTGACTGAAATCCATGTAAAAACATCCAGTCCATAGGGTAGATAGGGGTAGACTTTTTTACATGGATTTGCATCAGTAAACAGTGGCGTTAGCTGCGAACCTGTAATAGTTCAAAGAACGCAGGGCTCACGCTCGCTAACTCCCCGGCATCTACCAGTGTGCCGTTTCGGGATCGCAGCCTGGCCCGCTTTTCGTACTTAGCCAGAATGGCTTCAGAAACTCGTATGGCTCGATACTTGGAAGTATCACTCAGTTTGACACTTGAGCTAATAATCCTTACGATCAGGTTTGACGCTTTGTCTATGATGATGTAGTTCGACATTTTTTATTTCTCCTTGCAGTGTTTTGGGTTGGCGTTTACCTCTATCAGGTTGTGCCTGTATTTTTTTGACGTAACAACTGGCAAGTAATTGCCAATAAAGTGCAGTCGAGTTAGGTCGAATCGATGTTCATTTATACCCCCGTATATTGAATTTTTGGCAAAAAAAATACCGACACATTGGTCGGCATCATCGGCAGTATTCTTTCTACAAAGTAGTATTGAATTCAGCTATTTGATATCGGAACCTCGTGGTTTTTTTGCATATATTTCATGGCATTTCTCATGGTTTGCATTGATCGTCGGTGGTGATCAGCCAATTTTCAGACGCAAAAATACCGATCATCTGGCACTGCATGAGTGCGTGATGTATTCGGCATGTTTGGGTTAATTTGCGCATTATACACGAAGCACGACTTCGTGTCAATGCCTTAGTTGGCGCTGTGTGAAAATTCTGAAACAAGCAGCTGTCCTTAAGAGTTCCCATCCCTATACATTCTCAATGGTTTCAATCAAACAAAACCGGTATTCAGTGAAAGAGAACGCCTACTGCTTAGTCCAGACAGCCATGTCGGCCAGCAAATACTGGTAAGAACGGAGGTGCTCCTTCGGGAGCAGGCGAATCTAGTGCAGGTTTTGACGTGGTTTTCGGAGGTATTGGATAAGTTTCTAGAGCCGCCAACCCTAAGTTTGTGAAGGTTGGCAGTCCATTCGGTTCATCAGTCGATGAGGTGCAGTACGTCCCTGACGTTCAAGTGCGAGTATCGTGCGACGGATCGAGTATCCCTGTGGCCCGAGACGATCATGATCTGTGCGTTGTTGAATCCTTTCTTCGCCACATTGGTGATTCTGGTGTGCCTGAGCTGGTGAAGCCTGACGCTGCTATCAAGTCCAGCCTTTACGCGTGCCAGACGCACAGCCTGAGATACGGCGTGGGGAGTGACAGTGAAGATCATGCCATGTGGGTGGCGCTCCACGGTGGCCCACAGTTGGGCGAGTTCAAGAATCTCAACCGCTCGGTGGGTGAGGGGAACTGATCGTGTGCCGTTCTTCCCATCGATCACATCGGCAATGCGCTCTTTGAGGTGCAGGCAGTCTTTGGTTAGCTTCAGGATTTCGGATCGCCGCATGGCAGTCTCATATGCCAGTTCGACAATCGGTTTCATGATGGGTGACAGCTTCGCTAGCAACCGCTCAAGCTCGCTTGCACTAATTACCTTGTCTGAGGACCGATCAGGCTTAGGGAGTGCGATATCACTCACAGGGTTGTGAATGTCGATCAGTAGGCCGCGTTTGGCGAATCGATAGAAGCGTGACATGAATGCAAGCTGCGTTCTGCACGTGGACGGCTTGACCTTCTTCAATCGCATGATCTTGAAGTCATTGATCATCTGCGGCGTGATTTCATGAATAGGCTGGGTGAAATGCCTGCCTAGGTGCTCAACGATCTTTAGGGCGTGGTTGTAGCTGCCTTTACCCTTGAGCATCGTTTCGCAGTAAATCATCCCGAGTGTATAGATGGTGTGGTGCTTGCGATCCAATGTCACGGCTTCGATTTGTTTCGCCCATGACTCTGCTTCGGCCTTGGTGCTGAAGGTTTTCGACTGGGGAGATTTGCCTTTAACCCGTACCTGAGCATTCCAGTTGCCGGACGGAAGTAAGCGAATATTGGCCATTGTTGACGCCTCATAATGTGAATGGGCGTTCTGTGAAATCCAAGAGCAGCAGGGCTGGGAGCTTGCTCCTAGCAGACCTTGACATGGTGGGGGTCGTTGGTTCGAGTCCAATCGCGCCTACCAAACAAAATCCGCTCTGCTGGGCGGTCTGGAAGGGCTCACCGAAAGGTGGGCCCTTTTTTGTTGTCTGCGATTTGTAAAACGCCCTTTCCAACACTCCCGCCGCCGTCGTTGTGCTTTTATCCCTCCTGCTGCTGCTCTTGTGCAAGCTTATCGAATGCCGCCTGGGCGTTTATGACAGCGTCAGAATGTTGGACCGTCCACCTGTATAGCGCGCGAAATGGCTCTTCCAACGTATGCCCCAGGTCGGTAACGCTGTACTCGACGGCGACTTGAGAAGAGGGGATGACGCGGCGCGACAAAATGCCATTGCGCTCCAGGCGACGCAGGCTTTGCGTGAGCGCTTTTTGCGTAATGCCATCGAGTCGACGCCGGATTTCATTGAACCGCAGCGGGCTTTTACACAGCGTTGCCAGTATCAATACGGACCACTTGTCCGCGATCTGGTCGAGCAATATCCGGCTTGAGCAATCAGCGGCGTAGACGTCGGGAGGGCTCTTGTTTTGCTCCAACGCCTGAAGACCTTGTTCCTGCATGTAGTTTCCTCGCGTAAACCTGAGCACTTTTAAGTGCCTTATTGATATTAGGTATACAACTTATACCATGTGATCTCCTTTTGCTCGGAGCATCTTTTCATGAGTTCTACGAATCTCGACTCGCTGTTTCAGCCGTTCACGATCAAGTCTTTGACCCTGAAGAATCGAATTGTAATGGCCCCTATGACGCGCGCTTTCGCCAAAGGCGGTGTACCTGACGAACAAATCGCCGCCTATTACCGCAAGCGTGCAGAAAACCAGGTCGGGTTGATTCTGTCTGAGGGCACCGTCGTGGATCGTCCTGGCGCGCGCAATATGTCGGGGATCCCGTTTTTCCATGGCGATGAATCACTTGCAGGCTGGAAGGCAGTAATCGATGGCGTTCACAGTGCCGGTGGCAAAATGGGGCCACAGATTTGGCACGTAGGAGCTGCGCCCAGTTTCCAGGAAGACTGGGCACCCGCCGGTGGGTTTGAGAGCCCGTCCGGGCTTGCCGGCCCGCAGAAACCCCTGGGGCAAGCCATGAATGATGAGGCGATTGCCGACACCATCGCGGCATTCGCCAAGGCCGCCGCTGATTCCAAGCGACTGGGTTTTGATACGGTGGAAATACATGGGGCCCACGGATACCTGCTGGACCAGTTTTTCTGGCCGGGTACTAATGAGCGCGCCGACCGTTTTAATGGTGCAACCATCAAGGAGCGCTCACGGTTTGCAGCGGAAGTGGTCAAGGCCATACGCCTGGCCGTAGGCCCGGATTTCCCGGTGATTCTGCGCCTGAGTCAGTGGAAGCAACAGGATTACAGCGCCCGTTTGGCGACAACGCCTGAAAGTATGTCCGATTGGCTGGTGCCACTGGTGGAAGCCGGCGTGGACGTTTTGCATTGCTCTCAACGGCGCTTCTGGGAAGCCGAGTTCCCGGAACTGGACGGCGAGCAGGGGCTGAATTTTGCTGGCTGGGCCAAAAAGCTGACGGGCGCTGCGACGATCAGTGTCGGCTCTGTGGGCTTGTCCGGCGACTTCCTCGGCGCCTTCAGCGGCGAAAGCTCCCAACCGGCAGCGATCGACAATTTGGTGCAGCGATTGGAGAAAGAGGAGTTCGACTTGATCGCTGTTGGCCGGGCACTGCTGAGTGACGCGCAATGGGTCAAGAAAATCCAATCGGGCAACTCGGCCGACTTGAAGCCTTTTGATGTGAAAGACCTGGCCCAACTGGCCTGATTTTTACACCTCTGGCACGTGCAAAACCTTGAGTGTTGAAGGGCTCACCGGAAGGTGGGCTCTTTTTTTGGCTGGAATTTTGGCAATACCTGCCCATACCGCTTTGCGGTTTACTGCGCTCAGAAGTGGTTTAGCAGAAAAGCGTAGCCACCGATAACAGGCAGATAATCTGTGCAAACATCTGGCACCGTATCTCACCATTTGTTGTCGCCATACTCGTTTGTCCGGCGTACATAGCGGCTGTCTCCATCGGCAATACTGCGCTGAGCGCTGCGCAGGACCGCGCAGCACTTCAATGAGTATAGGCCCGGAATCGGATTCCCCACGGTCAAGCCGCTCCTATGCGGCTGAGTGCAGTTATCCCTACCATTGCGGGCTGTAACTGTGGCGAGCAGGCTTGCCCTGCGTTGGGCTGCGAAGCAGCCCTGGCAACCTTGAAACGTATGACATTGAACGCCCCAACTAAATGCTGCGGGCACACGCGCAAATCGTCTGCTTTGAGCATTTTGCGAGTAATGCTGAAGTGCCATCTTCTAGGTACACTCGCCATCGACCGGTCCCGGTCGTGCCAATGACGGCGATATGGAGTAGTAGCTATGAGCGTTCGCACAGTGTTGGGGATTGCAGCATTAATGGTTTTGGCAGGATGCGCCACAAGCCGCTCGGAATTAGATATCAATGTTGCTTCATTGGCTGCTACCCAGCCCGTCGCAACCAGTAATGGCAAGAAGGTGCTGATCAGTACTGTTGATGAACGCGTCTTTGAAATTTCCCCCCGTAGCGCCGATATCCCTTCGTTGAAAAACGACGAAGTGGCCGATAAGTCGATCACTGAACGTGCCATTGCGCGCAAGAGAAATGGCTTTGGCAAAGGGCTGGGTGATGTATTGCTACCGTCCGGTCGTACCGTTTCCCAGTTGGTGAATGAGTCGGTCGCCGCTGCCTACAGGCAGGCGGGTTACCAAGTAGTCACCGAACCGGGCACTGCGGATGCGGCACCTGTAAAGGTGCATATCGTTGAGTTCTGGTCTTGGTTTAGCCCAGGATTCTTCTCCGTAGACGTCACCAACAAATCCCATCTGCGTATTGAAGCTCCCGGCCAAACCACGTTGAACGTGGTGACGCGAAAAAGTGAAAGCATGCAGGCTGTGACTGAAAGCGATTGGAAAAAAATCACTGAGGCTGGCTTGCAGGAAGTGCAGCGGGAAACGCTCAAGCAGCTCTGACTGTCTGCCGCGCTGAAGGCATACTGTACGGCGATTGAATTCAACCCAGGGAGTCTGTGATGGAATTGGCAATGGAAGTATCGTTCGACGTAACGGCGCAGGAGCGTGAGGCCATTCTCAAACCGCTGAGGGCCTACAACCGCAGCCACACCGGCAAAATGGCGTTTGAAACAGTCGGCATTTTGCTGCGTGATCCTACCTCCCAAGAGGTAGTGGGTGGTCTTTACGGGGAGATTTCCTATGGATGGTTGTTCATCGAGCTCTTGAGCATTCCCGAGCAGATGCGCACCCAAGGCACGGGCACGCGATTGATGCGCGCGGCTGAAGACTTGGCCCGTGAGCGCGGATGCGAGGGCATCTGGCTGGACACTTTCAGCTTCCAGGCGCCCGGGTTTTATCGCAAGCAGGGCTTTACTGAATTTGGCCACATTGCCGATTTCCCACCGGGCCATCAGCGGCATTTTTTCCACAAACGCTTGAGTTAAACGCCCGCAGGGCGCCGTGTCATCCGGCGCCCATCACCGACAAAATTTATTGGTCTGCAGCAACAATTTTTCTTGTTGGACACCTCCCGCCCCCAAGCAGCACAGTTGCCGCCACTGACGCTCGACCTTCCAGGTCAACAATAAAAACCACGTCGGGCTGCACGCCACTTTCATGCTGTGAACCCTTTGTTCACATCCTGCCGTCATGGCGCCGCAGCGCGCATTCTAGGACTTCATCGTCATGCAAACTGTTGTGAACCTATGGCCGTTGATCGGCGTACTTGTCATCGTGGTTGGCTTTGTCTTGCGCTTCAATCCGTTGCTGGTGGTGACCGCCGCCGCTATCGCCACCGGGCTTGCCGCCCACTTCCCGCTGGAAAAGATCCTCGCCAGCATGGGCGAAGGTTTCCTTCAGACCCGCGCCCTGCAATTGATCCTGTTGCTGCCCCTGGCCGTTATCGGCCTGCTGGAGCGCCATGGCCTGCGCCTGCATGCACAGAACTGGATCGCCCGCTTTGAGCGCGCCACTGTCGGGCGCTTGTTGATCATCTACCTGTTCGTGCGCGAGTCCACCGCAGCCATGGGCCTCACCAGCCTGGGCGGGCATCCGCAGATGGTGCGCCCGTTGTTGGCGCCGATGGCCGAAGGTGCCGCGGAAAAACGCTACGGTAAGCTGCCGGACAAACTGCGCCACAAGGTGCTGGCCATGTGTGCGGCGACCGATAACGTCGGGCTGTTTTTCGGTGAAGATATTTTTGTCGCCTTTGGTGCGATTGCGCTGATGCACACCTTCCTGCTGGGCTCCGGGATCGATGTGGAGCCCTTGCACATTGCGGTGTGGGGCATCCCCACGGCGATCTGTGCGTTTATTATCCATGCGATTCGCCTGCACCGGTTCGACCGAAGGCTTACCCGCGAGATGACGCCCGTCGCCACGCCGGTGGAGTCTGCGCAATGATTATCTCGATTGAGTACCTGTACTGGCTGGCCGGAATTCTGCTGTTGATTACCGCCGGCATGATTCTGCTGGATCGTACCCATCCCAAGCGCTGGTCCAGCGCCTTATTCTGGTTGCTGTTTGCCATTCCGTTCCTGGTCGGGGAGCGTTTGCCGCCGGTGGTTATCGGCGTTGGTGTAGTGGTGATGGCGTTGATCGCAGGGTTGGGCGGCGTAGGTCGTGGCGTGCATGCCCAGTTGCATGACAAGTCTGCCCGTGCCAGTGCTGGCCGCCTGGGTCACAAACTGTTTATCCCTGCGTTGGCGATTCCCCTGACCACCGTGATTGGCTCGGTACTGCTCAAACACACCGAAATCGCTGGCGTGCCGCTGCTGGACCCAAAAAACACCACCTTCGTCTCTCTCGGCATCGGCTGCCTGATCGCCCTCGGCCTGGCCTGCTGGTTGACCCGCGACACACCGGTGCAAGCCCTGCGCGAGTCCCGACGACTGACCGAAGCCTTGGGATGGGCCATGGTGCTCCCGCAAATGCTCGCCATGCTCGGCTTGCTGTTCAATGAAGCCGGGGTCGGCACTGCGGTTGCCCATGTCACCACTACCTACATCAACCTGGACTACAAGCTGGTCGCGGTGATGGTGTATGTATTGGGCATGGCGCTGTTCACCGTGATCATGGGCAATGGCTTTGCGGCGTTCCCGGTGATGACCGGTGGTGTCGGCGTGCCGGTGCTGGTGGGCATCTACGGCGGCAACCCGGCGGTGATGGCGGCGATCGGCATGTTCTCCGGCTATTGCGGCACGTTGATGACGCCGATGGCGGCCAACTTCAATATCGTCCCGGCGGCCTTGCTGGAGTTGCCGGACAAGAACGCGGTTATCAAGGCGCAACTGCCCACGGCTCTGATGATGCTGGTGGTCAATATTGTGCTGCTTTATCTGTTGATGTGAGGCGAGGATGCAAACGTTATTGTTGACGGGCTTCGAGCCCTTTGATCAAGACCCGGTCAACCCGTCCTGGGAGGCTGTACGCCAGTTGGATGGGGTGCTACTGGGTGAGGATGTGCAGATTGTTGCGCGCCGACTGCCCTGTGCATTTGCCTTGGTGGGGGAGCGCCTGGCTGAGTGGATCACGCAATTGCGCCCGGCGATGGTCATCGCTACGGGGCTCGGGCCGGGGCGCAGCAGCATTTCCATGGAGCGAGTGGCCATCAACGTTAACGACGCGCGCATCCCTGACAACCTGGGCGAGCAACCTATCGATACGCCGGTCGTGGTCGACGGGCCAGTGGCGTACTTCAGCACATTGCCGATCAAGGCCATGGTCAAGGCGCTGCGCGAGGCCGGGGTGCCTGCGGCGGTTTCTCAGACGGCGGGCACCTTTGTGTGTAACCAGGTGTTTTACCTGTTACAGCACGCGCTGGCCGGTACGGACGTTCGCAGTGGGTTCATCCATGTACCGAACCTGCCGGAGCAGGTGGTGGGGACTGGGCTGGCATCGATGCCGTTGGTGACGACCGTTGAAGGCTTGCGCCTGGCGGTGCAGGTGGCATGGAACACCCAGGTGGATGTGGTGCAGGCCGGTGGCCAGGTCAGTTGACCCGGCTCGCGGTGTTCAGGCTTCGCGCCTGGGGAAAAACAACTCAAAGCAGGTCACTCCGGCCTCACTGCTGACACTGTAGCGACCGTTGTGCAGCTGCATGATGGTTGCCACAATCGACAGCCCCAGCCCGTTGGACTGGGCCGAGCGTTCCCGCGATTCATCCACCCGGTAAAAACGCTCGAACAGGCGCGGCAAATGCTCGGCGGGGATGGTCTGCCCGTGGTTGCTGACGCGCAGGTTGATACCCTCGGCCTCTGGAATGGCTTGAATCAGCAACTGCGAGCTCGGTGCGCCGTACTTGATGGCGTTTGCACATAAATTTGCCAAGGCGCGGCGCAACAGCATCGGTTCGGCCCAGATCAGGCCTTCGCCCTCGGCCAGAATGTGAATATCCACATCGCTCGCCAACCCTTCGAAGTAGTCCGCTATGCGTTCCACTTCATCCGCTGCACTCAGTTCCTGGCGTTGGCGCAATGCGCTGGACGGGTCGGTACGGGCGAGGAACAGCATGTTGTCGAGCATTCGCGCCAGGCGTTCGAGTTCTTCCACATTGGAGGCCAGCAATTGCTGGTAGCTCTCCACATTTCGGCTCTGTTGCAGGGCGACCTGGGTTTCTCCCAGCAAGTTGTTGATCGGCGTGCGCAGTTCGTGGGCCATGTCGGTGGATACCTGGCCCAGTTGTACAAAGCCCTTGGCCAACCGTTCAAGCATGGTGTTGAAGGCGTCGATCATCGGCAGCAGCTCTTTGGGCGCGCCGTGGCTGTCGAGGCGTTCGGCCAGGTTGCCCACGCCGATACCTTGGGTATGCACGGCCAGGCGTCGCAGTGGCACCAGCCCACGGTGTACCAGCAGGTAGCTGACGATGGCGAGGATGACTGCGGCGATGCTGGCGAGGATAAACACGCTCAAACGATAGCTGGCGAGCATCGCCGTGCGCTCGGTCATCAGGCGCCCGGTGGTGACTTGCAGGCTGCCCAGGTCGCCCGAGTCGATGGACGCGGCCACGGTGGCGAATGGCACGCCATTGACGCCGGGTAAATGGTGCACGTCGGCAAAGCCCAGTTCGCGGTTGGTGGGCACAGGCGGCACATTCGGCATAGCAATGTTGCCCGGGTTAACCAGCAGCAACGGCGTTTGCCCCGGCGCCGCGATGCTCAGCACCGACTCGCTGTTGCCCAGCATGTTCTGGAACAGCTCCGGCTTGGTCTTGATCAGGTCCAGGGTGTTGCTGTCGTTGAGCAGGTTGCGCAACTGGTCGGCGCGATAGATCAGCGCGGCGTCGTCACGCTTGATCAGTTCACGCTCAAGCTCGCGGTACAACGCAACGCCCAGAGTGGCGAGCAGGGCGAAGGCGAGCAGGGCGAATATCAACGCCAGGCGCAGGGTCAGCGAATAATGGCGGCGACGGTTCATGGCTGGGTGTCGAAGCGGTAGCCGATGCCCCGCACGCTGTGGATCAACTTGAGCTGGAACGGGTCGTCGATTTTCAGGCGCAGGCGCCGCACGGCGACGTCGACCACATTGGTGTCGCTGTCAAAGTTCATGTCCCAGACCCGCGAGGCAATCATCGAGCGTGACAGCACTTGGTCCTGGTGCGTGGCGAACAGGTGCAGCAGGGCGAACTCCTTGTTGGTCAAGGTAATGCGCGTGCCTGCGCGGGTGACGCGACGTTTGAGCACGTCGATCTGCAGGTCGGCAATTTGCAGTTGCTCTTCTTCGCGACTCGGGCCGCGACGCGTCAGGGTGCGCAAGCGTGCGACCAGCTCGGCGAAGGAGAAGGGCTTGATCAGGTAATCGTCGGCGCCCAGTTCCAGGCCCTTGATGCGGTCGGCAATGTCATCGCGGGCGGTGAGAAACAGTACCGGCGTATCCGCCTCTTTGCGCAGGCGGCGCAGCACCTCCCAGCCGTCCATTTTCGGCATCATCACATCCAGCACGATCACGTCGAACGGCGTTTCCAGCGCCTGGTGCAAGCCGTCTACGCCGTCGCGGGCGAGGCTCACCGAATAGCCCAGTTCCTGCAGGCCATTGAGCAGGTAATTGCCGGCCTTGGGTTCGTCTTCGACTACGAGGATGTTCATGGGAAGTGCCCTGGTTCGTTGCGTTGCGCAAGTGTAGCCGGATCAATTGTCACTGGCGCAACCAATGCCTTGCACCTGGTAGTCCAGCACATGTTCGCGGTCCTGAGAGTCGAGGTATTTGAGTTGCGCCGGGACGATCCCACATTGGCCGTAGGTGTCGGTGCTCGACAGTACTTTGGCCACGTCCAGGTGCACGAAGAAGCCGGTTTTGTCGTGGATTACGTTAGTGTCGGGAGCGGTGTCGGCAGCGAACGCAGAACCGGTGGCAAGCAAAGCGGCAAAGCCCAGGATAAACAGTTTCATGGCAGTAGCTCTCTTTAAGGGTTGGCTGCCGGGGTTGGCAGTGAGTTCACAGTAACCAGGCACCCCAAACAGCCAACCAACAGGATGATGACAAGTTTGTAATGCGTGGCTTACGGCTGGCGGCCGGACGCTTCAAGGATCAGGTCGGTGATTTCCTTGGCGTGGGACACTAGCGACAAGTGGCTCGAAGGCAGTTCGATGGTGGTGGCGTTCATGCGCTTGGCCAGAAAACGCTCCAGGTCCGGGTTGATGGTCTGGTCATTGCTCGACACGGCGTACCACGACGGCTTGGTGTGCCAGGCGGCATTCACCGTGCGGCCGCTGAACAGGGTCTTGGCGATCGGCTGTTGTACGGCGAACAGCTCCAGGGCTTTGGCGCGCGGTACGTCAGCGGCGAAGTACTTGAGGAAGGCATCCTGGTTCAGCGTCAGGTAACCGTCGTGCTCGACGACACCGGCGCGCACCGGCGTGCTTGGGTACTTGGCAGACAGGGCGACGAAGTCTTCGTTGGCGTCCGGTGCGCGGGCGGCCACATACACCAGTGAGCTGACCTTGGGGTTCGCCCCGGCGTCGCTGACCACGGTACCGGCGTAGGAGTGGCCGACCAGCACGGTAGGGCCGTCCTGTTGATCCAGCACGCGGTTGGTGGCGGCGACGTCATCGGCCACCGAAGTCAGTGGGTTCTGTACGGCGGTCACATGCAGCCCGGCGGCCTGCAGGCGCGTGATCACCTCGGACCAGCTCGAGCCGTCAGCCCAGGAACCGTGCACCAGCACCACGTTGTTGGCTTTGACCGGCGCGACAGTGGCGGCCATGGCGGTGCCGGTACCCAGCATCAACAGGCTGGCGGCGATCAGGCAGAGTTTGCTAGCAGGTTTCATCGTGCGGCCCTTCATCATCAGTGGGAAGTTGTGCCACCCGGTGTGGGTGACTGACGACGCCACTGTATGAAGCGAGGGTGCTGACAAGACTTACAGGTTCATTACAAACCTGTAATCCAAACGCCAGGTCCGCCAGGTGCTACTGGCGTTTACAAGCGAGGAGGTGACCCGTAGATTGCATCGGGCCGATTATTTGTTACCGCCTATGAGGAAGCCACGCAGTGTCCATCCGAGGTCCAGCCGTATTTGCCCAACGTTACCGCGCCTTCCTGTTCGATATGGACGGCACCCTGCTTAACTCCATCGCCGCCGCCGAGCGTGTATGGAGCATCTGGGCTGAACGCCACGGTCTGGAGGTGGCGGCGTTCCTCGCCACTATTCATGGCGCACGGGCCATTGACACTATTACCCGTCAGGCGCTGCCAGGTGTGGATCCCGAAGTTGAAGCGCAGTGGATTACCGAAGCGGAAATCAACGATGTCGAGGGCGTGGTGGCGATTGCCGGTGCCGTCGAGTTTTTGAATGGCCTGCCTGGCGATCAGTGGGCACTGGTCACATCTGCGCCCAGGGAGCTGGCGTTACGTCGCCTGGCAGCGGCAGGTATTTCACCTCCAGCCGTGCTGGTGACGGCCGAGGACGTTGCCAGCGGCAAGCCGGATCCTGCCTGCTACGTGCTGGGCGCCCAGCGTCTGGGTGTGCCGGTGCAAGAGTGCCTGGTGTTCGAAGACGCTGCGGTGGGCATTCGCGCGGGGGAGGCGGCCGGCGCGGATGTGCTGGTCGTCACCGCAACACACCTGACGCCCATCGTCACGGCGCATGCCAGCATTAATGACTATAAGCGGCTGCAAGTTATGCGCGACGCAGAAGGCAAGTTGCGCTTGCAGCGTGTGGAGGACTGAAACGAAAAAGCCGAGCCCGTTACCGGTCTCGGCTTTGTGCGCAGGAAGGGGCGGCGGGCGGTGCCTGTGGTCGGCCGCTCTTGATGCCCTGGCGCGAAAGCACCATTTCCCTGAGTATCTCATTGGCGAGCCGGGCAATCGCCTCGGCACCCCGGTAGTGCGCACGCACGATGCCGGTAATCGCGAAGTGGTCGGTTTCCGGGCCGCTGAGGATGGCGCAAAGGGTGCCGTCAGCGTGCAACGTACAGGTAATCTCATAGCTGGGTAAGCGTGCCGCCAAAGCAGCTTCGATTTGGGATTTGCTGAGAGTGTCCATCTGCTTTAATGCCTTTGACTGAGCGTGCAAGCCCAAGCATAGATCCTGGCGCAGGCCTGTAAATACCGGCGATCTGATAGCGGATTAGCGGCCATCAACGGGCAGTCTTCGGGTGCTCGCGTTGCTCGGCACGCTGGCATAATTTGCGCAAAATGGCTTTCTGGATAGGCTTCAGGCAGAACACGAACAGATAGCCGCACAAGAAGAGTGTCAGGTCCAGCGACGAGCGTTTAACGGGGTCACTGACTGTTTCAATCTCGAACCTCACGCCATATCCCAGCACCACGAAGGCCAGCCCTATCAGCAGGGCGATCCCCCAGGACTTGGACACAAGTGGCTGTTTTGCAATCGGCCTCATCGACGTGCTCCTGAACGCACACAGATGGTAGGGTTATAGTCAGGAGGTTCGGCCACGAATTACGCAACAAGTTCCAGACGCCAAGAGAGTTTCATCTTGCAGCGTAGCTGAAAGCATAAAGCACGCCGATCATGCGGGAAGCGCGAGCGGGCGGAAGGGTTTTCGCCAGCCATCACAGTGAACGAAAAGGCTGGCTACTGAGTGAAACGTCAAGGAGTCTGGTTTTTGTCCGGAGCTGTCAGGCCAGCCTGAATGCGCTGGTAGATCTCCTCGCGATGCACGGCAACGTCCTTGGGTGCGTTGATGCCGATTCGTACTTGCTGGCCGCTGACGCCCAGGATGGTGATCGTAATGTCATCACCGATGTTTATGCTTTCACCAACTTTGCGGGTGAGTATCAGCATGGACTTCTCCTTGATTACTTTTAAGGACACATGTTTCAGACAGGGCAGGTGTCGGATGTGTGTAGCTTACTGCTAAGCGCTTCCCTGTGACTGCCTCTTTTAGGACGCATAGAGGCGACATTAATTCCCATGGCGGCATCATACAGGTCTGCGATACATCATTCGCATTGTTTAAGCCAACGTTTATGACGGCCAGAATAGACAGTGAATGATAAAGTTGCCTCTTTATCCTTAAAGGAGCAGGGCAGTGCGTAAAGTAGCGATGGCAATTGCGGTGTTGGCGTTGGCCGGTTGCGGTGAAGGTAAACCGGTTGACGCCCCCAAGGCCAAGCCTGCCGTGACCGAGAGCCAGCCACAACCCGGGGCGATTGCCGCTCAGGAATGGGACGTGTGGGTAGGCCCGCCGGGCCATAAGCTGCAAGCAATCACCGACCTGACGGCCTGGTTGCTTGAACATGGTTTCAACTTTTATATCGTCAAAACAGACGGCAAGGACGAGGTGTATCTCGGCCCGTTCGCGAGCAAGGCCGAGGCTGAAGCCAAGCAGGCGCTGCTGACCGAAAAGCTTGCACGTGCCAAGAAAAACGATACGGAATCAGAGGTTGTCGAGCACAAGGCTGCGCAATAACCCGCAGCGTGGGCGGCAAACCCGCCCACGCTCAACCGCAGGCCTTAAGGTTTACCGGGCCGACAAACTCGTTACCGCGCCCCATCACACACGCCACGGTCTGGTTGCGCTGGCGCTCCCAGGGTTGCACCGGGTAGGTCTTGTTCCAGGCTTCATACAACTGGCGGTCCTGTTTTGACAGGCGCAAGCCGTATTGTTTGCTCATGTAAAAATACGTTCGAGCGATCATTCCGCGAATAGACGGGCGCGGCATGACTTTTTTGGCCTTGAAATCTACCTGGGTCAGGCATGAGCCGTACTGCCCACGTTGCGCCGGCAGCCAGCCAAAACTGAAGTTGTTACGGTCGCCATTGACCTCGCCGATGCTCGGCACCAGGTTGTGCAGGTCCGCCTCGGCGCGTTTGAACACATCATCATGACGCGTACAGTTTTTGCGCCCGCCGGTTTGCCAACACTGGCGTTGATGCCCGATTTGCCAGGCCGGGACGATATGTTCCCATTCGATGCGTGCGGCGCGGTTGGCGTTTTTGCGCGGTACGTAACCGCAGGCTTTCAAATCCACGCGGTTGCCGGTGTATTTACAGCCACAGTAGAACTCCGTGGATTGCGGGGCGTAGAGCTTCCAGGCGACTTTCTTGGCCTCGCTGAAGGTTCGAGGCGCTTGGGCGTGGGCTGTAACGGCAAAAAACAGGCAAAAAACAGCAATAAAACGGCCACTCATTGAATCAATCTTCCTTCGGCACAACCCAGAAAATCTGCACGCCGCCGTCATCCCGGTAGGCGAGGGTGACGTTGTCGTTCTCCGCAATCTCCTCCAGCAAGCGCGCCCAATCCTCCTCAGGCTCATCCGGCAAGCGGAAGATCAAGGCAGCCTTGGCTTTCTGGGCATTGGTCGAATTGATGATTTTTTGCACGCGAACGGCAAGGCGTGCGTACGCGTCGGGGGTTGGCGCTGCGGAAGAGGACGTTGCCACGGAGTATTCCTTAGTGTGCTGTACGGGCATACAGTATTTAACTGTTACGATTTTCGCAACTGCTTAAAATTCAGGAGGTTTGTCTGGCAGCGTTTTCAGCGAGGTAATGCAGCGCGGGGAGTTGTATCGAGGTGCAAGAGGAGAGGTAGAAGCGAGTGAACCCGCCTCTACCCGAGTTACCGGGGATCAGTATTCCCAGAACATCCGTTGCAGCTCTTTGCTGTCCTGGGTCTTGGTCAGGGCAACCATCGCCAGAATCCGGGCTTTTTGTGGGTTCAGGTCATGTGCGGCGACCCAGTCGTACTTGTCGTCAGGCTGTTCGGCATTGCGCAGAACGAAACCGCCGGCATTCACGTGGGAAGAACGAATGATCTGCACACCTTGCTTGCGCAGTTCCTGCAGGGCAGGCACCACCTTGGAAGACACCGAACCATTACCGGTACCGGCATGGATGATGGCTTTGGCGCCGGCCTGGGCCAGGGCTTTGACGGCGGTGTCGCTCACGTTGCCGTAACCGTAGGCGATTTCAACGTCCGGCAGGCTCTTGATGGTCTTGATGTCGAATTCCGAATCCATGGTGTGACGCTTGGCAGGCAAGCGGAACCAGTAGGATTTGCCTTCAACCACCATGCCCAGCGGGCCCCATGGGCTCTTGAATGCTTCGGTCTTGATGTTGATCATTTTGCTCACGTCGCGACCCGATTGGATCTCGTCGTTCATGGTCACCAGCACGCCCTTGCCGCGCGCGTCTTTGCTGCCGGCCACGGCCACGGCGTTGTACAGGTTGAGCATGCCGTCCGCCGACATGGCGGTGCCTGGGCGCATGGAGCCGACCACCACGATTGGCTTGTCGGTTTTTTCCACCAGGTTGAGGAAGTAAGCGGTTTCTTCCAGGGTGTCGGTACCGTGGGTGATCACGATGCCGTCCACATCCTTGCTGTCGGCCAGCTCGGCAACACGACGACCCAACTGCAGCAGGTTTTCGTTGTTGATGCTTTCGGACGCAATTTGCATTACTTGTTCGCCGCGTACGTTGGCGATCTGACTAAGCTCAGGCACGCCGGCGATCAGTTGTTCGATGCCGACTTTGGCTGCCTGGTAAGTGGCACTGTTGGCCGCACTGGCGCCGGCGCCAGCAATGGTGCCGCCGGTGGCGAGGATCACCACGTTGGACAGTTTGGTCTTGGTTTCAACTTCCTTTGCCTGAGCGGCAACGGGGAACAGCAGCAGGAGGGCGAGGGCCCCAGGAACGAAGGTTTTCAGTGCAGATTTCATTATTTTTCTCTCTGGTTTTTGATGAGTGCTGGTGCAGATTCATCTAGAACACCCGGGCAGTTCTGAATGCCGCGAGGTGCTGAGAAAGAGCAGGATTTGTACCAAGCTGATTGTGTGGGTGGATATAAATTAACGTGTTGATTTAAAACAACTTACGTTGGTTTTTTGGATGGGTATGGGCAACGCTCGTCCGGCTTTCCGAACAGTGGGGCGGTATTGCGTTCGGTTGTCCGAAAATCATGATGGAATATGGGTCTGAACCTGTGTGACAGCAGTCTCACAGTCTGTCGTTTTAGAGAACGATCGGGTGAGGGCAATGTTTAACCGCTGCGAGGGCAGGTGGCTTTGATGAAAGACGTTTTTCAGCCGTTGACAAATCTCGACAAGGTTCTCATAGTTTGATCAACGCAAACGTTTGCGAGATGTTTCATAGTGCAAGCGTTGCTCACAATAATCATAAGATCGGAGTGAACCCATGAAGCTGCCATTTGCTGGACGTCTTCTTGCTGTCGCTGTGCTTGCTGCCGCATCCGCTGCTCTGCCCCTTTCCTCTGCTTTTGCCGATGACGCCGCCGCCAAACCCAAGGTCGGCCTGGTGATGAAGTCCCTTGCCAACGAATTCTTCGTGACCATGCAGGACGGCGCCAAGAAGTATCAAAAAGACCACGCCGCTGATTTCGACATGATCACCAACGGGATCAAGAACGAAACCGATACCAGCGCGCAAATCGATATCGTCAACCAGATGATCCTCGCCAAGGTAAACGCCATCGTGATTGCTCCGGCGGATTCCAAGGCACTCGTCACCGTGCTGAAAAAAGCCTCGGACAAAGGCATCAAGATCGTCAACATCGATAACCGCCTGGACGTGGATGTGCTGAAAAGCAAATCCCTGGATATTCCGTTCGTTGGCCCTGACAACCGTAAGGGCGCGCGTCTGGTAGGTGAAGAACTGGCCAAGCACCTCACCAAGGGTGATGAAGTCGCCATCATCGAAGGTGTATCCACCACCACCAACGCCCAGCAACGTACCGCGGGTTTCAAGGATGCGATGGATGCCGCCGGCATGAAAATCGTCTCTACCCAGTCCGGTGAGTGGGAAATCGACAAGGGCAACTCGATTGCCGCTGCGATGCTGCAGGCAAACCCGAACATCAAGGCACTGCTGGCCGGTAACGACAACATGGCCTTGGGCGCCGTTTCCGCCGTGCGTGGCGCAGGCAAGGCCGGCAAGGTGCTTGTAGTGGGCTACGACAATATCGAAGCCATCAAGCCGATGCTGCAAGACGGCCGTGTACTCGCGACGGCCGACCAGGCTGCTGCCCAGCAAGCGGTATTCGGTATCCAGAATGCGCTGAAGCTGGTCAAGGGTGAAAAAGTTGATGCTGTTGACGGCATGATCGAAACCCCGGTCGAACTCGTCCTCAAGAAGTAATCCTGGCAGCACCCAACAGCGCCCGCTCGTCCTGAGCGGGCGCCTGGAGATTCCCCTATGTCATCTTCCGCCCCGAACGCTGTCCTCTCGGTCAGCGGTATCGGCAAGACCTATGCCCAACCGGTGCTGTCCGACATCACCCTGACGCTCAATCGCGGGGAAGTGCTGGCACTGACCGGTGAGAACGGCGCAGGTAAAAGCACCTTGTCGAAAATCATCGGCGGGCTGGTCACGCCGACCACCGGGCACATGCAGTTCAATGGCCAGGATTACCGTCCGGGCAGTCGCACCCAGGCTGAAGAGCTGGGCGTGCGCATGGTCATGCAGGAACTCAACCTGCTGCCGACCCTGACCGTGGCCGAAAACCTGTTCCTGGACAACCTGCCCAGGAACTGCGGCTGGATCAACCGCAAGCAACTGCGTAAAGCTGCGATCGAAGCCATGGCCCAGGTGGGCCTGGATGCGATCGACCCGGACACATTGGTTGGTACGCTGGGCATTGGTCATCAACAGATGGTCGAGATCGCCCGCAACCTGATCGGCGACTGCCATGTACTGATCCTCGACGAACCCACGGCCATGCTCACCGCCCGTGAAGTCGAGATGCTCTTTGAACAAATCACCCGTCTGCAGGCTCGGGGCGTGGCGATCATTTATATTTCACACCGCCTTGAAGAGCTCGCCCGTGTTGCCCAGCGCATTGCCGTGCTGCGCGACGGCAAACTGGTCTGCGTCGAGCCGATGGCCAACTACAACAGCGAGCAGTTGGTGACCTTGATGGTCGGCCGCGAGCTGGGTGAGCACATCGACCTGGGGCCGCGCACCATCGGCGGCCCGGCCCTGACGGTCAAAGGCTTGACCCGCTCGGACAAGGTTCGCGATGTGTCTTTTGAAGTACGTGCCGGCGAAATCTACGGCATTTCCGGCCTGATCGGCGCCGGCCGCACTGAACTGCTGCGTCTTATCTTCGGTGCCGACCTGGCCGACAGCGGCACTGTGGCCCTGGGTTCGCCAGCCCAGGTGGTGAGCATTCGCTCGCCGGTGGACGCAGTGGGCCATGGCATCGCGCTGATCACCGAAGACCGCAAGGGCGAAGGCTTGCTGCTGACCCAATCTATCAGCGCCAATATTGCCTTGGGCAACATGCCGGAAATCTCCGGCGGCGGCGTGGTGAACAGCCGCGACGAAACTGCCCTCGCCAAGCGCCAGATCGACGCCATGCGCATCCGCAGTTCCAGCCCGGCGCAGTTGGTGTCCGAGTTGTCGGGCGGCAACCAGCAGAAGGTCGTGATTGGCCGCTGGCTGGAGCGCGACTGCGCGGTAATGCTGTTCGATGAGCCGACTCGCGGTATCGACGTCGGCGCCAAGTTTGACATTTATGCCTTGCTCGGCGAATTGACGCGCCAGGGCAAAGCGCTGGTGGTGGTATCGAGTGACCTGCGCGAACTGATGCTGATCTGCGATCGCATCGGTGTGCTGTCCGCCGGGCGCTTGATCGAGACCTTCGAGCGCGACAGCTGGACCCAGGACGAATTGCTCGCCGCCGCCTTTGCTGGCTATCAAAAACGTGACGCGCTGCTCAATGACGCAGTGCTTAGGGAAACCCCATGAAAACCACCTCTTCACCGGGTAAAACCGGCGGCAACTTCTACGGCCTGGGCACCTACCTTGGGCTGGCCGGCGCCTTGCTCGCGATGATTGCGCTGTTCTCGGTGCTCAGCGACCACTTCCTGTCCTATGACACCTTCAGCACCCTGGCCAACCAGATCCCGGACCTGATGGTGCTGGCGGTGGGCATGACGTTTATCCTGATCATCGGCGGCATTGACCTGTCGGTGGGCTCGGTGCTGGCATTGGCCGCTTCGGCGGTCAGCGTGGCGATTCTGGGCTGGGGCTGGAGCGTTTTGCCGGCGGCGTTGCTGGGCATGGGCTGCGCGGCGTTGGCGGGGACCATCACCGGTTCGATCACGGTGGCCTGGCGCATCCCGTCGTTTATCGTGTCCCTTGGCGTGCTGGAAATGGCGCGTGGCGTGGCCTACCAGATGACGGGCTCGCGCACCGCCTATATCGGTGACTCCTATGCCTGGCTGTCGAACCCGGTGGCTTTCGGGATTTCGCCGTCGTTCATCATTGCCTTGTTGGTAATCATCGCTGCGCAGTTGGTGTTGACCCGTACCGTATTCGGCCGCTACTTGATCGGCATCGGCACCAACGAAGAGGCTGTGCGCCTGGCCGGTATCAACCCCAAGCCCTACAAGATCCTGGTGTTCAGCCTCATGGGGCTGCTGGCCGGCGTGGCGGCACTGTTCCAGATTTCCCGCCTGGAAGCGGCGGACCCGAATGCCGGATCCGGCCTTGAGCTGCAAGTGATCGCCGCTGTGGTGATCGGCGGCACCAGCCTGATGGGTGGCCGTGGTTCGGTTATCAGCACCTTCTTCGGTGTGTTGATTATTTCGGTACTGGCCGCCGGCCTTGCACAGATCGGTGCGACCGAACCGACCAAACGCATCATTACCGGCGCCGTGATCGTGATTGCCGTGGTCCTCGACACTTACCGCAGCCAGCGCGCCAGTCGGCGGGGCTGAACCATGGCAACGATCAAGGATGTGGCCGCGCTTGCAGGTATTTCCTACACCACCGTGTCCCATGTGGTGAACAAGACGCGGCCGGTCAGCGAGCCCGTGCGCATTAAGGTGGAAGCGGCGATCAAGCAGCTGGACTACGTGCCGAGTGCCGTCGCGCGCTCGCTTAAGGCCAAGACCACTGCGACCATCGGCCTGCTGGTGCCCAACAGCCTTAACCCGTATTTTGCCGAGCTGGCGCGGGGCATCGAGGATTACTGCGAGCGTAATGGCTATTGCGTGATCCTCTGCAACTCCGACGATAACGCCGAAAAGCAGCGCAGCTACCTGCGTGTGCTGCTGGAAAAACGCATCGACGGCCTGATCGTGACCTCGGTGGGCGGCGACGACAGTGGCCTTGCCGCCGGCTTGAGCGCAGTGCGAACGCCCATGGTGATTGTCGACCGCGCATTGGACGGCATTGATGTCGACCTGGTGCGCATCGACCACGAACAAGGCGCTTACCTGGCGACCCGGCATTTGCTGGAACTCGGTCACCGCGACATTGCCTGCATTGGTGGCCCCAGTCATACCCGCGTGGCGCAGATGCGTCTGGCCGGTTATCACCGTGCGCTGCGTGAGGCGGGCGTGGAAGTGGCGGCCAATCGCATCCAGGAAAGCGATTTCACCAGCACCGGTGGTTATGCCGCAGCGGTACAACTGCTGTCGGAAAACCCGCCCAGCGCGATTTTCGCCAGTAACGATATGATTGGTTTCGGCGTTTTGCGTGCAGCAGCCGAACGCAATATCCGCGTGCCTGGCGAGCTGTCGGTGATTGGTTTTGACGATATTCAAATGGGCCGTTACGTGTACCCGGCGCTGACGACGGTCGGGCAGTCGATCGTGCAACTGGGCGAGACGGCGGCCGAGCTTTTACTGCGACGAATTGCAACACCCCAACTGCCGATCGATCAGCGCATCGTGACGCCGAGCATTGTTTTGCGTGAGTCGACGGCGCCATTTGCCGGTGTGTTCGCCCAATAGCGCTGAACCGAATTGATGAGTACTGATGTATGCCAGCAAAAGTAGTGGTAATAGGCAGCTTGAACATGGACCTGGTCACCCGCGCCAGTCGCTTGCCGCGCGCCGGTGAAACCCTGATCGGCCAGACGTTCTCCACCGTGCCGGGCGGCAAGGGCGCCAACCAGGCGGTGGCGTCTGCGCGCCTTGGCGCTGAGGTGGCGATGATCGGCTGTGTGGGCACGGATGCCTACGGCGCTCAATTGCGTGATGCGTTGCTGGTGGAGGGCATCGATTGCCAGGCCGTCAGCACCGTGGATGGCTCCAGCGGCGTGGCGTTGATTGTGGTGGATGACAGCAGCCAGAACGCGATCGTGATCGTAGCCGGCAGCAACGGCGAGCTTTCGCCCGCGTCGTTGCAGGCGGCTGACGCGGTCGTGCAGGCAGCGGACGTCATCGTCTGCCAGTTGGAAGTGCCGATGGACACCGTTGGTCATGCGCTCAAGCGCGGTCGTGACTTGGGCAAGACCGTGATCCTCAACCCGGCACCGGCCAGTGGCCCGCTGCCGGAGGAATGGTATGCCTCGATCGATTACCTGATCCCCAACGAAAGCGAAGCCAGTGCCCTGAGTGGCGTGACGGTCGACTCCCTCGACAGCGCCAAGGTGGCTGCGACGCAGCTGCTCAAGGCGGGTGCCGGCAAGGTCATCATCACCCTTGGCGCCCAGGGCGCGTTGTTTGCCGATGGCAAAAGTTTCGAGCATTTGCAGGCGCCCAAGGTCAAGGCGGTGGACACCACGGCTGCCGGTGACACCTTTGTCGGTGGCTTTGCCGCGGCGCTGGCCAATGGCAAAAGCGAAGCCGAAGCCATCCGGTTTGGCCAGGTCGCTGCCGCGCTGTCGGTCACGCGGGCCGGTGCGCAACCCTCTATTCCTACGCTGCAGGACGTACAAGGTTTTATGCCCTCATGAAAAAGACACCATTGCTCAATATTGCGCTGTCGCGCGTGATCGCATCCCTCGGCCATGGTGACATCCTGGTGATCGGTGATGCCGGCCTGCCAGTGCCGCCAGGCGTCGAGTTGATCGACCTGGCGCTGACCCAGGGCATTCCGGATTTCATCAGCACCTTGCGCATTGTGCTCAGTGAGATGCAGGTAGAAAGCCACGTGGTGGCCGAAGAAATCCTGCTCAAGCAGCCACCTGCGCTGACGCCACTCAATGTGTTGACCGAACAGGCCGCCTTGGGCGAGCGTCGTTTGGTCAGCCATGAAGACTTCAAGCAGCTCAGCCGCAAGGCCCGCGCCGTGGTGCGCACGGGCGAGTGCCAGCCGTATTGCAATATCGCGCTGGTGTCCGGCGTCACCTTCTAGAGTTTCCCTACGACAAGGAGTGTTTCATGCAACGTGGTCTCCCAACCCTGAAAAACCTGTTTAGGAGTGTCCTGCTTTTGTCCGCACTCACCGCAGCCAGCGCCCAAGCGGCGGAAAAAATCGACCTGATCATCGACACCGACCCAGGCGCCGATGACGTCGTGGCGTTGTTGTTTGCCATGGCGTCCCCGCAGGAGCTGAGCATTCGTGCGCTGACCACCGTGGCCGGTAACGTGCGCCTCGACAAGACCTCCCGCAACGCACGCCTGGCCCGCGAGTGGGCAGGGCGCGAGGACATTCCGGTGTACGCCGGCGCGCCAAAGCCGATGCTGCGCACGCCGATCTATGCGGAGAATATCCACGGCAAGGAAGGTATTTCCGGTGTCGCCGTGCATGAGCCGAAGAAAGGCCTGGCCGAAGGCAATGCCGTTGACTACCTGATCAAGACCCTGAGCACCGCCAAGCCTCACAGCATCACCATCGCCATGCTCGGCCCGCAGACCAACCTGGCACTGGCGTTGACCCAGGCGCCGGAGATCACCCAAGGCATCAAGGAAGTGGTGGTGATGGGCGGGGCGCATTTTAATGGCGGCAATATCACCCCGGTGGCTGAGTTCAACCTGTTCGCGGACCCGCTTGCGGCTGAAATCGTGCTCAAGAGCGGCGTCAAGCTGACTTACCTGCCGCTGGACGTGACCCACAAAGTGCTGACCAGTGATGCGCGTCTGAAACAGATTGCCGACATCAAGAACAATGCGAGCAAGGTGGTGGGCGATATTCTCAATGAGTACGTCAAGGGCGACATGGAACACTACGGCATCCCGGGTGGCCCGGTGCATGACGCTACCGTGATTGCCTATCTGCTCAAGCCTTCCCTGTTCACTGGCCGTGAAGTCAATGTGGTGATCGACAGCCGCGAAGGCCCAACCTTCGGCCAGACCGTTGTCGATTGGTATGACGGCCTCAAGCAACCGAAGAACGCATTCTGGGTCGAGAATGGCGACGCCCAGGGCTTCTTCGATCTGCTGACCGAGCGCCTGGCACGTCTGAAGTAAAGCGTTTGCCGGTCGGCGCTCGCCGGCCGGGTCTTATTCGCGCTCGGGGTTATGGGCGCCCATATGATCGGCCGGGTATTTCTCGAATACCTGGCCGATGAAGGCCTGTGCGGCCTGAGTGCCGAGCTCCTTGACCAGCAGGTCGATTCCGATGATGGCCAGCTCCTCCGGGCTTCCAGGGCTGTAGGAGCTTTGTCCTTGAGGCCACTTGGCTTTGATGTCGGCTTGGAGGGTTACGGTACTCATGGTCGGGGCTCACGGGGCTGGAATGCTGGGCAATGCGCTGGAACGCAGTTCTAACCGGGGCAGTTAACCATTTTTGCGTGGCGTTTGGCAGTGCTACTTAGGCATGAGACGTTTCGGGATGAGGCCGTTGCTGTGCGACACTGTTGCCCCATTCAATTGCCGGGGACACCAGGTGCAGATCGATTTGAACAACCCCGAGAACCTCACGCTGGACGCCGTGCGCCAGTTGCTCGCGAGTGCCAGTGACGACGAGCACACCCAGCTGCGGGTGACCAAGGGCGGTATCGCGTTTATTTCCTCCGGCAAGGCCGTAGGCGGTGTCGACATCGACGGCCTGCTGTTTCGCCTCGAGACCTGGGCCAAAGGTTCGGGTTATGTCGGTAACGTCGCGGCCAGCGATGAAGTCTGGGTGCGGCAGATTTTCAATGCACTCCAGGAGAACTGGCCAAAGCCACCGTTTGACTACATCGACATCTACTGAATTCGTTCATATCTGGTGACGATTGATCAAGCGAATGCTCGCCTTGAGTCAGGCAGACTTGCCCTTAGGCGATTTACGTCTTGAAACCAAACCGCCAGATCGCTGTCGCACGATCTCTGTCCATTTTTTTCATAGGAGGCTTCATGCCTTGGAAGCTCGCATCATTCGGTACTTTGTTGGCAGCACTCGCGTTGGCGGGTTGCAGCACCCCGGGTGCCCCTGAGCCAGGTAAAGATGCCGCCGTTGCCGATGCAGGTCACACTCGCTGCGAATCGAAAGCCGCCGAATTCGCCATCGGCCAGAAAGCCTCGCCTCAATTGCTGGAGCAGGCGCGTACCCGTGCCGGCGCGCAGAACGCACGTATCCTCAAGCCTAACGACATGATCACCCTGGAATACCGCTCCGACCGCCTTAACCTGAACACTGACGACAACCTGGTGATTACACGGGTCAACTGCGGCTGACAGCCTCGCGGCTTTTGCAGCGCCCATAAAAAACCCCGTCACATGGACGGGGTTTTTTTAGCTCAGCGGAGAATTACTCGCCGCGAACCTGTGCAGCTTGCATACCCTTTTGGCCTTTCTCAGCCACGAAGGAAACGGTTTGGCCTTCTTTCAGGCTTTTGAAACCGTCGCTTTCGATAGCTTTGAAGTGTACGAACAGGTCGTCACCGCCACCTTGAGGAGTGATGAAGCCGAAGCCTTTTTCATCGTTGAACCATTTAACGGTGCCGGTTTGGCGATTAGACATGGTGTATCTCCAAGAAACATATATTTTCAGTAGTGCTGTGCTGCTCAGGCCAACTGGGCACACCGGGGTATCATAGTCGAAATGTTCGGCTTGTAAGCCCCCCCAAGGCATTGTTTGCTAGTCAATAGCGTTGCGTTTAGTGCCTTGGTCGGCTGAAAGCCCCGGTCTACGGGGCTTTGCTGCGAAATACCAGCTGTTAAAAAAAGCCGTAAAAGCTGTGTAATTTGTGCGAAATGGCAGTTTTCAGGCTGTTTTTTCAGCCAAATGGCCGTCTGATCAGTGGTCGTTCTTACTTTTTCTTCACGACTTTGCAGGACGAAATGGCCGTTACCGCTTTGGTTTTCAGCGCCTGGCTGGCGTTCGGGTTGGTCATCAGTTCTTTAATTTCTGCGGTGGTCAATTCGGCATTGAGCTTGTCAGCGCCACATTCGCAATGTTCTTTTGCGGTTTTGGCATCAACGCTCTGCTGGGCTGATGAACTGCAATCTGCGATAAAGCTGTCGCGAGCACCGGCTGGCCAGTTCGAAGGGGCAGCGGCGTGCGCGCCAAAGGAAAGGAGGGTCAGGGAAGCGGCGAGAGCGAGGGTCGAGGTAAAGCGCATCATGAAGTGCTCCTTTGATTCGTGGACAAACAGCGATTCTCAGCGGGTTTGAGGGCTTTCGTACAGCCCAAGTTCACTTTTGCAGGCATCAAACGCGGGAATTTATGTTTCATCAGGCGGGGCAGGCGCGATGACCGTTCATCTGTGCTAGCATCACCCGCTTGGCTATTTCCAGGCGCGCCCATTGCCGCCTTGCCATGTTTTTTTGAGTTCACTCCAGTCACTCTGGTTCGATTATCGGTTGGCCGAAAGGCTCCTGCCGCTGTAAGGCAGGCGTTCATCACTGAACGGCCTGGTGTTGGATCTTGTACTGGCTCATCCCAACCCACGTGACCTTTGGTAGGGGTCACCACTAGGAGAGGAGGCGCCATGCCAACTATTACTCTTCCCGACGGCAGTCAACGTTCATTCGATCATTCGGTTTCCGTAGCCGAGGTCGCCGCATCCATTGGTGCAGGTCTTGCCAAGGCCACTGTAGCCGGCAAGGTCGACGGCAAGCTGGTCGATGCCAGCGACCTGATCACGAGCGACGCCAGCCTGCAAATCATCACGCCCAAGGATCAAGAGGGGCTGGAGATCATTCGCCACTCTTGCGCGCACCTGATTGGCCATGCGGTCAAGCAGCTGTACCCAACGGCAAAAATGGTGATCGGCCCCGTCATTGACGAAGGCTTCTATTACGATATCGCCTATGAGCGTCCTTTCACTCCGGACGACCTGGCCGCTATCGAGGCGCGCATGCACGCGCTGATCGAAAAAGATTACGACGTGATCAAAAAGGTCACGCCGCGCGCCGAAGTGATCGACGTGTTCACCGCCCGTGGCGAAGACTACAAGCTGCGTCTGGTGGAAGACATGCCGGACGAACAGGCCATGGGCCTGTATTACCACGAAGAATATGTCGACATGTGCCGTGGCCCGCACGTGCCGAACACGCGCTTCCTCAAGTCGTTCAAGCTGACCAAGCTGTCCGGTGCCTACTGGCGCGGTGACGCGAAGAACGAACAATTGCAGCGCATCTACGGCACGGCCTGGGCTGACAAGAAGCAGCTGGCGGCCTACATCCAGCGCATCGAAGAAGCTGAAAAGCGCGACCATCGCAAGATCGGCAAGCGCCTGAACCTGTTCCACCTTCAGGAAGAAGCGCCGGGCATGGTGTTCTGGCACCCGAACGGCTGGACCCTGTACCAGGTGCTCGAGCAGTACATGCGCAAGGTTCAGCGCGACAACGGCTACCTGGAGATCAAGACGCCTCAGGTTGTTGACCGCAGCCTGTGGGAGAAATCCGGGCACTGGGCCAACTACGCCGACAACATGTTCACCACTCAGTCGGAAAACCGCGACTACGCCATCAAGCCGATGAACTGCCCATGCCACGTGCAGGTGTTCAACCAGGGCCTGAAGAGCTACCGCGAGTTGCCGATGCGCCTGGCCGAGTTCGGTGCCTGCCACCGTAACGAGCCATCGGGTGCACTGCACGGCATCATGCGTGTGCGTGGCTTCACTCAGGATGACGCCCACATCTTCTGCACCGAAGAGCAGATGCAGGCTGAATCCGCCGCGTTCATCAAGCTGACCATGGACGTTTATCGCGATTTCGGCTTCACCGAAGTCGAAATGAAGCTGTCCACTCGTCCGGAAAAACGCGTAGGTTCAGATGAGTTGTGGGATCGCGCCGAATCAGCACTGGCCGCTGCGCTTGACAGTGCGGGCCTTGCGTACGATCTGCAGCCGGGTGAGGGCGCCTTCTACGGCCCCAAGATCGAGTTCTCGCTGAAAGATTGCCTTGGTCGCGTCTGGCAGTGTGGTACCCTGCAGCTCGATTTTAACCTGCCGATCCGTTTGGGAGCCGAATACGTCTCCGAAGATAACAGCCGTAAGCACCCGGTTATGCTGCACCGGGCGATCCTCGGCTCGTTCGAACGGTTCGTCGGTATCCTGATCGAGCACTACGAGGGTGCATTCCCTGCGTGGCTGGCTCCGACCCAGGCAGTGATCATGAATATCACTGATAAACAGGCCGATTTTGCCGCTGAAGTTGAAAAAACTCTCAACGAAAGCGGATTTCGTGCCAAGTCCGACTTGAGAAATGAAAAGATCGGCTTTAAAATCCGCGAGCATACTTTGCTCAAGGTTCCCTATCTTTTGGTTATCGGAGATCGGGAAGTCGAGATGCAGACTGTCGCTGTGCGTACTCGTGAAGGTGCTGACCTGGGCTCGATGCCCGTCGCCCAGTTCGCTGAGTTCCTCGCGCAAGCGGTTTCCCGGCGTGGTCGCCCAGATTCGGAGTAATTATTATTAAGCGTGAAATGAGACAAGATAAACGAGCTGCACCGAAAGCCCCGATCAACGAGAATATCTCGGCACGCGAGGTTCGGTTAATTGGCGCTGACGGCGAGCAGATTGGCATCGTCTCGATTGATGAAGCGCTTCGTATTGCTGAAGAGTCCAAATTGGACCTGGTGGAAATCTCCGCCGATGCAATCCCACCTGTTTGTCGGGTGATGGACTACGGCAAATCGATCTTCGAGAAGAAGAAACAGGTTGCCGCAGCGAAGAAGAACCAGAAGCAGATTCAAGTAAAAGAAATCAAGTTTCGTCCAGGGACGGAGGAAGGGGATTACCAGGTAAAACTGCGCAACCTGGTACGTTTCCTGAGTGATGGGGACAGGGCCAAGGTATCCTTGCGATTCCGCGGCCGTGAGATGGCCCACCAGGAGCTGGGGATGGAACTCCTCAAGCGGGTTGAAGCTGACCTGCTCGAGTACGGTTCGGTCGAACAGCATCCTAAGATGGAAGGACGCCAGCTTATTATGGTCATCGCCCCGAAAAAGAAGAAGTAATCAACAGGGCACGGCAGGCCTTCTGATTATGTTTATCAACTGAATGCGGAGTACCGAACATGCCAAAGATGAAAACTAAAAGTGGTGCTGCTAAGCGGTTTCTGAAAACTGCTAACGGTATCAAGCACAAGCACGCTTTCAAGAGCCACATTCTGACCAAAATGTCGACCAAGCGTAAGCGTCAACTGCGCGGTAGCAGCTTGCTGCATCCGTCTGACGTGGCAAAAGTCGAGCGCATGCTGCGCCTTCGTTAATTTTAGTCAAGAATAGAGGAATAACTCATGGCTCGTGTAAAGCGTGGCGTCATTGCCCGTAAACGTCACAAAAAAATTCTGAAACTTGCTAAAGGCTACTACGGCGCGCGTTCACGCGTATTCCGTGTTGCCAAGCAAGCGGTAATCAAGGCAGGCCAATACGCCTACCGCGACCGTCGTCAGAAAAAACGTCAGTTCCGCGCTCTGTGGATCGCTCGTATCAACGCTGGTGCACGTGTTAACGGTCTGTCCTACAGCCGTTTCATCGCTGGCCTGAAAAAAGCGTCCATCGAAATCGACCGTAAGGTTCTGGCTGAACTGGCCGTGAACGAAAAAGCGGTGTTTGCTGCGATTGTCGAGAAAGCTAAAGCCACCTTGGCTTAAGTACCCCCGACAGTCACCCTGGGTTGCTCCTGTAGCCCAAGGTGGTAAACGTCATAAATAGGGGAAGAGCCTTCAAGCTCTTCCCCTATTTTGTATCTGGAGTCTGTACATGGAAAACCTGGACGCGCTCGTTGCCCAAGCTCTTGAGGCTGTGCAAAGCGCTGAAGATGTAAATGCCCTGGAGCAAATCCGGGTTCACTACCTTGGCAAAAAAGGTGAATTGACTCAGGTGATGAAGACCCTGGGGAATTTGCCGGCTGAAGAGCGGCCGCAAGTCGGCGCGCTGATCAACGTCGCCAAGGAGCGTGTCACAGAGGTGCTCAATGCGCGCAAGGCGTCGCTCGAGGAGGCCGATCTTGCGGCCAAGCTCGCCGCCGAGTCCATTGATGTAACCTTGCCTGGCCGTGGCCAGGCCTCGGGCGGCCTGCATCCGATTACCCGGACTCTGGAACGTATCGAGCAGTTCTTTACCCACATCGGCTACGGCATTGCCGAAGGCCCTGAGGTTGAAGACGACTATCACAACTTCGAGGCGCTCAACATCCCAGGCCATCACCCGGCCCGGTCGATGCACGACACCTTCTATTTCAACGCGAACATGCTGTTGCGCACCCATACCTCGCCGGTACAGGTCCGCACCATGGAAGCGAACAAGCCGCCGATCCGCATCGTCTGCCCAGGCCGTGTGTACCGCAGCGACTCGGATATCACCCACTCGCCGATGTTCCACCAGGTCGAAGGCCTGCTGGTCGATCGCGACATCAATTTCGCCGACCTCAAAGGCACCATCGAAGAGTTCCTGCGGGTGTTCTTCGAGAAGGAGCTGGCGGTGCGTTTCCGTCCATCGTTCTTCCCGTTCACCGAGCCATCCGCTGAAGTCGACATGGAATGCGTGATGTGCAGCGGCAAAGGCTGCCGCGTCTGCAAGCAGACCGGCTGGCTGGAAGTGATGGGCTGCGGCATGGTTCACCCTAACGTGCTGCGCATGTCCGGGATCGACCCGGAAGAGTTCTCGGGCTTTGCCTTCGGCATGGGCGTTGAGCGCTTGGCCATGCTGCGTTACGGCGTGAACGACTTGCGTCTGTTCTTCGACAACGACTTGCGGTTCCTCGCGCAATTTCGCTAGTCGTAACGAATCTTTAGGAGAGCAGGATGAAATTCAGTGAACAATGGCTGCGTGGCTGGGTAAGCCCGCAGGTAGATCGCGACGAGCTGGTTGCTCGTCTGTCGATGGCCGGCCTTGAGGTCGATAGCGTCACGCCGGCCGCCGGTGTTTTCACCGGCGTGGTGGTGGGCGAGGTGCTGAGCACCGAGCAGCACCCCGATGCCGACAAATTGCGTGTGTGCCAGGTCAGTAATGGCACGGAAACCTTCCAGGTCGTGTGCGGAGCGCCTAACGTGCGCCCGGGCCTGAAGATCCCGTTTGCCATGATCGGCGCCGAACTGCCGGGCGACTTCAAGATCAAGAAAGCCAAGCTGCGTGGCGTTGAGTCCAACGGCATGCTGTGCTCCCAGGCTGAGCTGCAAGTCGGCGAAGGCAATGATGGCCTGATGGAACTGCCGGCCGACGCGCCAGTGGGCCAGGACATTCGCGTTTACCTGGAGCTGGAAGACGCCAGCATTGAGGTCGACCTGACCCCAAACCGTGGTGACTGCCTGTCCCTCGCTGGTCTGGCCCGTGAAGTGGGCGCGCTGTACAACGCCCCGGTCACCCGTCCGGTGGTGGCAGCAGTCGCTGCAGTCCACGATGAAGTGCGCCCTATCGACGTACTGGCGCCAAACGCCTGCCCACGCTACCTCGGTCGTGTGATTCGTAACGTCGACCTGTCCAAGCCAACCCCGCTGTGGATGGTCGAGCGCCTGCGTCGCGCCGACGTGCGTAGCATCGATGCCGCCGTGGACATCACCAACTACGTGATGCTGGAGCTGGGCCAACCGCTGCACGCCTTCGATCTCGCCGAAATCAATGGCGGCATTCGCGTGCGCATGGCCGAAGAAGGCGAGAAGCTGGTATTGCTCGACGGCCAGGAAGTCAGCCTGCGCGCCGATACTCTGGTAATTGCCGACCATTCCCGCGCCCTGGCGATTGCCGGCGTGATGGGTGGCGAACACAGCGGCGTGTCCGAAACCACCCGCGATATTTTCCTTGAGAGCGCGTTCTTCGATCAGATCGCCATCGCTGGCAAGGCCCGTTCCTATGGCCTGCACACCGATGCGTCGCATCGCTACGAGCGTGGCGTGGACTGGAAGCTGGCCCGTGAAGCCATGGAGCGCGCCACTGGCCTGCTGCTGGAAATCACCGGTGGCGAAGCCGGCCCGATCACCGAAACCGTCAACGAGCAGTTCCTGCCGTCGATTGCACCGATCACCCTGCGCGCCAAAAGCGTTGAGCAGATGCTTGGCCTGGTGATTGAACCTGCGCAAATTGAGCAACTGCTGTCCGCACTCGGCCTGGGTATTTCCGCCGGTGGGGAAGGGCAGTGGCACGTTGAAGTGCCAAGCCATCGCTTCGACATTAGCCTGGAAGTCGACCTGATCGAAGAACTGGCTCGCCTGTATGGTTACAACCGCCTGCCGGTTCGTTACCCGCAAGCGCGTCTGGCGCCGCAACCCAAGGCCGAAGCGCGTGCGCACCTGCCAGAGTTGCGTCGCCTGCTGGTTGCCCGTGGCTACCAGGAAGCGGTGACTTATAGCTTCATCGATCCAAAGCAGTTTGAGCTGTTCAACCCAGGTGTTGAGCCGTTGCTGCTGGCCAACCCGATCTCCAATGACATGGCTGCCATGCGTTCGTCGCTGTGGCCGGGTCTGGTCAAGGCACTGTCGCACAACCTGAACCGTCAGCAGGACCGCGTACGCATGTTCGAAAGCGGCCTGCGTTTTGTCGGCCAACTCGACGGCCTCAAGCAAGAGCCGATGCTGGCCGGTGTTGTCTGCGGTAGCCGCCTGCCGGAAGGCTGGGCACAAGGCCGCGATACTGTGGACTTCTTCGACGTTAAAGCCGATGTGGAAGCCGTATTGGGCTTTGCTGGCGCACTGAATGACTTCACCTTCGTGCCTGGCAGCCACCCAGCGCTGCACCCAGGCCAGACTGCACGTATCGAGCGCGAAGGGCGCTTGGTAGGTTTCGTCGGTGCCATCCACCCTGAGCTGTCGAAAACCTTGGGTCTGGACCGTCCGGTGTTCGTTTTTGAGCTAGTCTTGGCTGAAGTTGCATCGGGCAAGATGCCTAAATTCAGCGAGTTGTCGCGCTTCCCTGAAGTGCGTCGTGACCTCGCGCTGATCGCCGACCGTGAAGTGGCCGCCACTGCAGTTCTGGACGTAATCCGTGAAAATGCAGGGGAATGGCTGACAGACCTCAGGCTATTTGACGTCTATCAGGGTAAAGGCATTGATCCGCATAGAAAAAGCCTTGCAGTTGGCTTGACCTGGCAGCATCCATCGCGCACTCTTAATGACGATGAGGTGAATACCACGACACAAAATATCCTCACCTCGCTCGAACAAAGGTTGAACGCCACGTTAAGGAAGTGACGTATGGGGGCTTTGACGAAAGCTGAGATGGCGGAACGTCTGTACGAAGAGTTGGGTCTGAACAAACGCGAAGCCAAGGAATTGGTCGAGCTGTTCTTTGAAGAAATTCGGCACGCTCTTGAAGACAACGAACAGGTCAAATTGTCCGGTTTCGGCAATTTTGACCTGCGGGACAAACGCCAGCGGCCTGGCCGCAATCCAAAAACGGGAGAAGAAATCCCGATCACGGCTCGCCGTGTGGTCACCTTTCGTCCAGGGCAGAAGTTGAAGGCCCGAGTTGAGGCTTATGCTGGAACCAAGTCATAACGACGAGCTACCCGTCATCCCAGGCAAACGCTACTTCACCATCGGTGAAGTCAGCGAGCTCTGTGCGGTCAAACCGCACGTGCTGCGCTATTGGGAGCAGGAGTTTCCTCAACTCAACCCCGTCAAACGCACCGGGAACCGTCGGTATTATCAGCGCCAGGATGTGCTGATGATCCGACAGATCCGTGCGTTGCTGTACGACCAGGGGTTCACCATCAGCGGCGCACGCCAGCGTATGTCCGGTGATGAAGCCAAAGACGACACCACCCAATACAAGCAAATGATCCGCCAGATGATCTCCGAACTCGAAGATGTGCTGGTGGTTCTGAAGAAGTGATACAAGCTTTTAAAATACTTCCACATTTCAAAAGCTTGCGGTATATTCCGGATCGCTTCGTTACGAAGCAAACCCAGTAACACGCCTAGTCGGGGCGTAGCGCAGTCCGGTAGCGCACTAGCATGGGGTGCTAGGGGTCGAGTGTTCGAATCACTCCGTCCCGACCATTATTCCTGAGTAAAATCAGACTCTTAAGCCGATCAGATCGATCGGCTTTTTTGTGCCTGCGCAAAACCCGCGCAAAACTGGCGCAAAACTACCCGGTGATTTCGCTGATATTCAGGTCCGGAATTGCCTCGGACCAGATGATTTCCTCGTGGTCTCGCTGGTAGTTCTTGGTCATGCCCTCGCTCGCATGGCCTGCAATCTTCTGCCCATCCTTACCGGCTTTCTTGTACAGGTGCAGCGACAAGGCTCGCACTTCGTGAAAGCCCGGCATCTCTTCTTCCTTCCATCCCGCGTAGCAGTTGGCCGACTCTCTGGCCTCCTTGAATGCTCGCGTCAAATACCGCTCTTCAACCTTCGTCCAGTGGTCCTTGGTCTGTGCCTGCTTCTGCTTAAGTCGATCTGGTTTACGGTGCACCAAGTAGGGCGACACGACATCGTCGCGGCACCGACTGATGACCGCTTGAAGCTCCGGCGTCACTCGAAAGCGAATCCAGGCGGCATCGCTGGCCTTGGCTGTTTTCTTTTGGACCACATACAGGAAGCCCTCTCGAACTCCGTCGAAGCGCATATCCAGGATGTCGGTGCGGCGTTGAGCGGTGATTAGGGCCAGGTCGATTGCATTTTGTAGCCAGGCTGGCGACTTCTCTCTGATCGCTTTCAGGCCCTCGATGGTGTGCCGTTTGCGCTGCTTCTTCTCGATTCGGTTGATGGTGCTGGCCGCCGGGTTATCCGGGCACAGGCCCTTGGCTGCTGCATGGTTAAAAATGTCGATCAGCAAAGCCCGGGACTGGTTCGCGGAGCGCGGCGTAATGGCGTCCAGCATCTCCGCAATCATGCGGATCGTGATCTGGTCGACTGCTTTGCCTTTAAACTGCTTCCGGAAACGGCGGAAGTGCACGGCATAAAGCCCCAGAGTTCCTTTTGCCAGCTCACGCGGGGGCAGTACCTCTCGCTCGTAGGTATCGAGGAATGTGGCGAACGACTCAGATGATGCAGACATCACGGCGCCCACCAGGTCTGCGCCGCGCATGAACTCCAGATTCAACTGCTTGGCGGCGTCGATTGCTTTGATGCGATCGCTGCCGAACTGGAACCACTTTCCATCGGTAGGCCGGCGGTAGCGATATGTCGACCGCCGCGCATCGAAGTACAGGTTCTGCGGTAGGTTCTTATTCGCCTTGTTCCGCGGCCTAGGGACCATCATGCAGCTCCTTTCAATACCATTGCGACAAGGTCGTTGCCGTTGGACGCGTTGAACGCAGCCCAATCAACGTACCAGAGTTTCCCGATTTGCTCGCCCGGCACCATGCCGTTGCGGATGTGATTGCGAATTGCCTGGGGGCAGGGTGGCGTGCCGTTCTCGCCCCAGCGTCGCCGCTGGAATTCACTGATCTTGATGAGTTCTTTGCGCATAGCTACCTCCCGCTGCCCAAAGTGGGCCGTGCTGTCTTGATGATGTGAATGACCAGGCCGAAAGTGATAAGCAACCAGGTGCAGGTGCCAGCGGAGGCGCCAATGAGGTCGGCCGTCTCGCCATCCATGAGCAGGCCGGGGCCGATCCAGAAGAACCAGCAGGCGCTGGCTGACACGTACAGCACCAGGCCCAGCATGATCAGGGTGAGTTTTGTTGCGAACATGGGGTGTCCTTGCCGCGCTGAGTGGCAGAAGGTGGGTTAGGGTTTGGCGATCTTGTTCCAGCCGCCCTGGCGATAGGTTTCGTGGTAGGTATCGACGCCTCGGTGCTGTCCGTGACTGATGCGGCAGAGTTTGCAGATCCGCGAGTCGCCAAAATCGCCGTACTTCACCGCTTCGAACCTGGTCCAGCGATGGCCGAACGGCTTACAGATCAGCGAGCGCGCCGTCATCACGATGGCGTTCCAGAGTTTTGGGGGCTTGGAGTGCAGGTCGTTGTGGATGTGGTTCAGCCGCATCCCCATGCGCCAATGCAATGGCCGGCTCTTGTCGCCCTTGCTGAGCGGTTCAGTGATGAGTTTTCCGATTTGTTTGAGCACAGGAATACCTCGCCCGCCGCTAACCGGCAGGCATGTAGGAGGATTGTGGGAATTGCGATAAACCTGCAGAGCCCTTAGTATCCCGGCCACGACTAAAGCATTTGGGACACTACTAATGACAACTTCCAAAGACGCTGTTAAAGCGCTTATCAAAACGATGACAGCGTCTTTGGGCGTACCGCTCGAACTAAGGGTGGCTGCGGCTGAGGGTCTTGGTTATGCAGGGGGAGATGATGCTCGCAAGGCTCTTTTAAAAATGATGAACTCCTCTTTGGGTGTACCTAAAGAGGTAAGGCTTGCCGCAGCAAAAGCGTTGGGGCAAGCGTCTCGAGACTAAATTCCTTAACGTTGCGAAGAGCGGTTTCAACTTTTCTTCATGAACGTGATCCAGTGCGTTTTTTCGCGCTTGCCTGACTTGTGGCCAAACAGCGGATGCTCGTCAGTAAGAGCAAGGATTTCACTGACCCGGATCTGGGTTTCGTTCCATTTGAAGATCAGGAACTGGCCGGGCCGCAGCACCCGGAAGCACTCCGCGAAGCCTTTGCGCAGATCGTCGCGCCAGTCGTCGGTGAGGATTCCGTACTTCAGCCGCAACCAGCTTTCGCGGCCGGCGCGCACCAGGTGCGGGGGATCGAACACCACCATGTTGAAGCTGGCGTCGGGGAATGGCAGGTGCCGGAAGTCCATGATCACATCCGGCTCAACCTTCAACACCCGGCCATCACACAGCACATGCTCTTCATCGCGAATGTCGCCGAACAGGGCGCGCTGGTCGCCTTTGTCGAACCACATCATGCGGCTGGCGCTGCAGGGATCGAGGACTTGCGCATTCATGGCCTCGGCCCCTTGTAGATGAAGACGTAGGCGAACCAGAGGGTGGCTATCATCAGTAGTCCTCCCAATTTAAGCCCTGGATGTATTCGTTCGGGATTGTCACTGCTGCTACCGGTATCACGCTTTCTGCCCGGCCATCGCCGAAGTACCCGATTGCCGCTTGGGCCCGCTCCATTGACAGACGAGCGTGTCGCAGCTGCCAGGCCTTGCGTGCCTTGTAAGAGCGCAGTGCCAGCGCCTTGTCGGTGTAGGCGAATCGACGGCCCCAGTTGCCACCATCTTTCAGCACGCGCTTTCTGCGCTTCTTAACCGCCTCAGCGGTCCAGCTGTATTGCGGGCCTTTGACTAGGTCGCAGGTATGGGTATCGCCGATGTAGAAACACTGCGCGGTTTCGCCGATCACCTGATAGGTGATGCAGTGAACCTCCAGGCCTTCCGGGCCAATGGTGTCGATATAGCGGAAGTGGTCCGGCCAGGCTTTGTTGATTTCTTCAGGCATGACTTCGTCCTTGCCGATCCAGCGGCTGACTTTTAAGGGGAGAGAATGAGGGTTAGACTCGATACCTAAACTTTCCAAGGCGAAATTTTATGAGTCGAGTAAACGGCTATCTGATGTTCCTATACTGTATTTTGTTGTTCTCGGCGGGGGTCGTTTTTGGCTTCATTTTCACTAATGCAGGCGGGGTAAGTTTCGTCACCTTTCTGAATGCAGCATCAAGCTTAGCCACGATAGCTGCAGCTGTTACAGCTGTTTACGCTTTGCATGCGTGGTATCCGCAATTCAAACATACTGAAAAATATAAGTTAATAAAGGCCTTCCAAGTTTTAATTTCTGAGCGCAATGCGGCCAGAGATTATGTCTACTCCTGTAGAAAGCACTTATTGGAATTTATAGAGTCAGAAAAAGACGGGCTTTCTAATCCTTTTAACCTAGTTCCGCCAGAAGCTGCGAAGGCATGGCAGACCCATATCTCTGCGATGCTTGAGGCATGGGAAAACATGATTCTAATGTTGTCTGATGAAGAGAAGTTGTTGCTTGGTATTTCGCCAAGTGATATCGATTGTGAGGTCGAAGACCTGATCGGTAGATTAATGGATGAGACATTTGAAGAGACTGGTCAGAGAAGAAAATACAAAGTTATGAGAGAGTCTGCTCGAGGCGCGGAGCTAATCGTCTCTCGATACAGGCTACTTCAAGAAAATGTGAGGCACCTGGTGAGAGGTATTACTGCTTGATTTGGTATCTACAGTACTCCCGGCTTCACTAGCGGCTGACTTTGAAGGGGGAGGGGTGTAAGAGGGGGGGGGCTTATCCCAACGCGTAAAAATTAATTAGCGCTATTTAATTTTGAACGAGGTTACAAATTTTGCTATTTCGTGGAATATTTCAAAAAGTGGCCCGACACCATCATGGAAAATAGTAACGATCAGGGCTGTCGCTGCAAGCAAAGAGATCGTGGTGTTATAGCGCTCAAATGTGCTGTTTATTCTAAAATCTACCTTGTCTTCTTCGCACACCCACTCATTGCCATTGAAGTATGTTAGGTAGAAGGATAAGTAGTATACACCAGCCTTAGCATTTCTTAGTGTTTGAAGTTTGTAAGCAAACGGGGCACTAGAAAGACTTCTCTCAGTCAGTATGTAGTTGTTTCCTAGGGTTGTATCGAAAATGGCCTCAGCTTTAGGCCAATGTTCTAATTGTAGTTTTCCTGGGGTAAGCGAGAATCCGCCGTTTTCTACTGGTATCTTTTTCAATCCCCATTGAAAGGTATTATTGTTTTTTTCGGAAGGTGGTGATAGTTCTGTTGTTAATGTGGATGCCGATTCGTCAAAAATTTTATTTGATATATAGCATACTAATTTAAGTCCGCTGTTTGCTCCATAACCTGTGATGTATTGATCTATGCTAACTATATCTCCGGCGTTGACAATGCTTTCTTTGAGTAGTGATGCTAATTTATACGCCCCGGGCTTTTCTGCATCCGGAAAATTCAATGCCTTTTTTGCCGTCCGTGGTTCTAACATTATTATGCACCTCTGCGTTTCTGAGTTTATATTCCCAAAAGTAGCGCGCTGGCGATCAGATCGGTAGGTTTTTCTCGTTTCAATCATTGGTTCCCGTGTAGATGCGCCAAGGCAACTTCACGCCGTTGACCAGAAAGCCCCAGTCACCACGCCACTTGCTGGTGATGAAGAGGGTGTAGACGCCGCCGGGCGATAGCTCGTCAATCCGGTGGTACTCGCCGTGGTTGAGCCGAGCGGTGTCGCCGGGGTGGCGGTCGATGTATTCGGTTGCCTGGGCGCCGGACGGCACGTTCAGGCCGGACAGCACAGGATCTTCATGATCGAGCAGCCGCTGTTCCGTGTACCAGCCTCGCAGGATGATGGTGCGGGCGTTCCATGGGTGGTCGTGTAGATCCCGGTCTTCGTCTGGCCGCATGATGTGGTGGATGCGGAAAGACCAAGGGAACCACCACAGCGCAGGCTTGTGCGTTTCGCGGGAGTAGGGATTGAACAGCCACCAGCGGCCCATGTACATCTCGGCGCCGTCGGCGGACATGATGTGCAGGTACGGGGTGCGCTGAGCGCGGGCGATGAGCCAGCCGGCAACCGCCGGGCGCGCAAGTAGCTTGGCGACAAGGCGCCAGAACAGGTTGATCATGGGGAGTCCTTGCCGGGCCATGCCCGGGCGGTGGAGTTTGAGTGGGGATCAGCTACAGTTCAGCGATTAGCCAAACGGAGGTGGTGATGGACAACTACGTGTGCGTGATCTGTGGTGGGAGGGGCAAGGAAAGGTATTCGCCCGGGGAGTTCCGAGATGTTGAATGCTCCGACTGCGGAAAGTACCTGGTCTCGCTAACGGTGCTGGATGAGATGAGGAAAAGAGGTAGCCGCTTCAATATCCCGGCCACCAGGTCATGCATAAATAGTTTTATCGCTGCCGGCAAACCTGCCGTGATTTCCCGCGCGGAGGTTGCGGTATATCAGCTGTTCGCTACGTAGTGTCAACCTGAGACAGGAGGCGACGGCCTATCCAGCGAACCACGGTGACGGCCTTGCTGTTGCCGATCGCCTTGTAGCGTGGGCCGTCTGGGCATTCGCAGGCGGGCTTGCCGCGCCATGGGATCAGGGTGTAGTTGTCGGCCATGCCTTGTAGGCGCTCGCATTCGCGTGGAGTGGATCGGCGAATACCGGAATTTGAGAGGACATGAGGTGTGCCTCCCGGGTCTGGTGCATGATCGCCGGCTTGAAGGGTGTGAGTGAGCTCACCAGTAAGCGCCCCGTTCCGAACATCGACGCCGTGTACGAAGAACGTCTCGCTTTCGATGTCGAGCCGGCTGTCCTTGGCGGTGAGGGTTGCTGCGCGCTCGATCGAGCCGCCCAGGCTATGGCCGCCGAATGCCGGGATTCCGCCAAACATATCGACTGCCGGCCCCTCGTCGCCTTCGCAGTTGGGGCAGCCATACGGGCCTAAGTATTCGTCGAAGATGTATCCACATCCGCACTGGAGTGCAGGGCCGAAAGGAGCTGTTCCGGTAACGTCTTGCCCCTCGCCTCGGCGCGGCGCAGTATCCCGGCGCACGCCTTCGCGCTCAAAAAGTACCTCGGCGGGATCGAACCCGTCTCGAGCACTTGCGACAACGAACACACGACGGCGTCGTTGGGCCAGGCCGAAATATTGGGCGTCCAGGACCCGCCACGCGATTGTTCTTTTGGGTCCATACACACAACCAGCGTCCTGCCATTTTTTCCCTGGAGGCTGCAGCTCGCAGTCTTCCCCAGCAAGCGCGCCAAGAAAGCATCCGAAGGCGTTCCCTTTGTCGCTGAGGACGCCGGGGACGTTCTCCCAGACGATGACACTGGCGCGTTTGCCGTTGATGGCTCGAACATAGTCAACTGCATCTGCAAGCTCCACGTATTTGATGGTGAGGGCGCCGCGCGGGTCGGTGAGGCCTTCGCGCATACCGGCGACCGAGAAGGCTTGGCACGGTGTGCCGCCGACCAGCACGTCCGGCGTCGGGATCTTGCCGGCCAGCACCAGGGCGGCCAGCTTGGTCATGTCACCGTGGTTCAGCACGTCGGGGTAGTGGTGTGCCAGGACCGCCGAGGGGAACGGTTCAATCTCGGCGAACCAGGCGGCGCGCATGCCCAGCGGTTGCCAGGCTTGTGTCGCGGCTTCAATGCCACTGCACACGCTTCCATAAGTGATGGGCATGATGGCTCCTCGCCGGTATAGTCCGGGAAAATGGAGGGGTATATGGATCGAAGGACGAAAATAGCTGTGTGGTTTACAGCAGTGTATTTAGTCGGAGTTGCGGTGCTCATTGGGTTCAAAGCGCCTGAGTTTTTTGGGATGCCGCTTAACTCGTTAGGTGACTTTTTAGCGGGCGCTTTTGGTCCGTTAGCTTTAGCTTGGCTTGTGTTTGGATATTTCCAGCAAGGTGATGAGCTTCGGCAAGGCACGGAAGCTCTCAATGTCCAAGGTGAAGAGTTGAAAAACTCTGTTGAGCAACAACGCCAGTTGGCAGACATCTCCTTGCAGGCACTTGAATTGAGCCGCAAAGAAAGAGAGGAGGAAACCGTTAAATACCGTCATGGATTACGACCTATCCTCCATTTAGAAGGTCTCCAGATGGAGTTTGTAGACGGCCGTTGGATAGCGACATGCAGGCTATTCAATGATGGTGCTCAAATTTACAGCTTAAGTGTCGCATTTCAAAAGGGTGCAAATAAGCACTATTGTGCATCCTTTCGCACCTTAAATCGGGGAGAGAGCTTAGACTTTAAATGTATGTGGCATATAGATTCACCAGGAGAAGATATTTTGATAGACGTGTTCTACAAAGAGCGCGACTCAGTTGAGGATTATTGTAGATTTGTCCCTGATAGTGACATTGATCCGGGCGGTATTTCATTCGTGCGGAATGAAAAATCCTCGATATAGATAAGGTGCTTGATTGCACTTTAATTAATCACCGCAGAAGCAGGTAATGGCCTCATCGTGGTCGGCGAACATATCGAATTGGGTGTCGGAGTAGTCGAGCATTTGCTGATAGCTGGGCCGGTCATTTCGAAAACGCGCACCATCGCCGGTGAACTTGCCGCCAGACACCACTGAGCTTTCCATGCGTGCCCACCATTCGGCCTTGGGCCGATCGCTGGCGATAATCGAATAGACCTGCTTGGCACCTTTAAGGAAGCAAAGGTCGCAGTTGCCCTCCAGCGTTCTGCCGTTGATCGTCGGCAGCATGAGGTCAAAAGGTTGGTCCGCCCAGAAGTCGGTCACGTCCTGAACGCCAACACCGGCATCGGCAAGTGGCATCACCATGGTTGCCCATTTGCTTTCGCTGGTGCTTTTGCGGTGCCGGATCTTCACGACACGCCGCGGCTCATCCGCACGGATGCCTGTCATCATGTCCACCGGTGTTTCCTCGGTCGAAAGGCCCAGGCTACGAAGGTACTTGTGGATGATGCGGATCTTCAGATCGATGGTGCAGAACCTGGTCACCGGATTGGGCAGGTACTTCCGCTTGCGAATCAGGGCTTCGAACGGTTCGCCCTGGCGGCTGGCAGTGGCGTAGTCCACCACCGAAAAACCCGCGCCATCGTCGCGAAACTCAAGCCAGACAATCGGCACGGCCCAGCGCTCGGCGCATTCCCGAACAAACTCCAGGGTGGCCGGGTGTTCCTTCCCGGTATTGGCGAAGGTGACGACCAGATCGCTCAAGTCATCGTTGTTGTCCAGCACCTGGCGCAGCATGTAGGCGCTGGTGCGTCCGCCGGAAAAGCTGACGACCGTCGTCCCGGACAATTTGTAGGGAGACATAGGGGATCCTCGCCGGCTGGCGTGATTCGTTTAAGTGGGTGATATGCTTTGCTGCTTATCAAACAAGGAGGTGGTAATGGCGGGTAAAAAGCTTGAAGCGTTCCGCAAGTGGTTCACGCCGCGTAAGCGGTTATGGGCAGGCATCGCTTTGCTTGTCACTGCGACATTCGGGCCGCTTCTCTATCCAGGTTTCAATGGTTATTGGGGTATCTTTATTGCTCCTGGGATCATGTTTCTCTGCAGTGCATGGAATCCCGAGGATCGCGCTAAGCGCTTATAGCCTCGCCGGCTGGCTTGATTCGTTGATATGGGGTATTTGTGTTAGGTCCGAAATTTGGTCTTTAACGATGAGAGAAATATGAGGCGAAGTGATGTTGTTCTGTTGGCAGCCGCCGGTGCTGGCCTGTTCATGGTCGGTGTGGTTTGGCGCCCTGTGTTTGGTGATTTCGCCAAGTTTAAGGATGCCCTGGAGTGCACCAGCTTTATCGCAACCTCGATCGCCGCTATTGTCGCCATTTACACGCTCAATGCCTGGAAGGAACAGTTCAGACACGCCGAGCGATTTAAGTCACTCAAAGATCTGAAGGATGCCGCCACGAGTCTGCATGCCTTTAGAGGGTATTTGATGGCTGTGCAAAGTCGATGCGCTTACCAAATATCCAATGGAGGTGCTGTTAACGAAGAACTCGATTTGTACGAAAAAACTGCCAGAGAAAAGTGCTTGGCTGCAATAGAGGCTTACAATCGGGCATGGGGCACTGCGGTGGTGTTTTTCACTAAAGAGGAAGAGGCCTCGTTTAGCGGTCCAGCCAGCGTTTACACTCAAAGAGTTTTAAGTGACCCGATGCGGATTGTAAACGCGTATTCGGTAACGCCATTTGCGGTTCAACTACCAAAATTTATGGCTCACTGTCAGACAATTACCGATGAGGCAAAGCACCTCTACGCAAGCACCGTATGTGAACTTGAATGGATGCTTCGCAGGAATTACAGAGCGTCCTCAACTAAATGATTGGAGATACATGGTCCGCCCTCGGTGACGAGCGCTAGACGCTCTGGTCGGATTGGGCTATTACGGGGGCGGCATGGAGCCGGATCAAGGAGGTATAGGTGCGCGATGACAAATACGAAGCAGATCTTCTCGGGCTTCAAATCGCAAAGGATGAAGCGGCGGTAGCGGCGGAAGATTTCTACGAGAAAAACTGGCCGTTCCAGACTGACGAGATATCCGCTCAGTACGAGGAGCTGCAGTTCACGGCGGTTATCATGCTCGCCGAGTTTGAACAATTCGCGCAGCAAGGCAGCGCCAAGCATTCACGCTGATGCTCCTCAAGGCGTGTTGCTTGTTCCGCAGTTCCGACAGTCTTCCCGATAGCGCTGGGCGTCACTGATGAAGCGGCCGCAGCCGTCACAATTGAACATCATCATTTTGGGCTTCTTCGGCTTGGCCAGCTTGATGCCGGTGCCGCGCAGGGCGTCTTTGATATTCACGTCGTCGCGCTCAACAAGGCGCCGGGAGCGGGCGTCGATGTAGGGTTTGGGCCAGACCACTGCGCCTGATTGACCGAGCTTACCGATACAGGTGCCGGTGCGAGCTCTCGGCACCACCACAGCCTTGGAAAGATCGCTTGTGAACACGCCATCTTCGCAAAGCCAAATCAGGTTGTTGCCGTTCCAGCACTGCGGCTTTTGGATGTAAAACTCGGCTGTGTCGGGATGTTGGTCCAGCGCCTCGCTCAACGTCACACGCTGGCAGTCGACACCAATACGCGCCCGGGCATCGACGTAGGCCTTGGGCCACGGGATGTCAGTGTCGCGGTGATCGCAAGCGCCGTCCCGGGTGAACACCTGGGCCTTCGCCAGATCTGTTACATATCCAGATCCTCCTAAACCCCAGAACGACAATCCGTCGCCGACGTAGGCATGGCTGCGGCTGTCTTGCAGGTAGAACTGATCGTCCATGGATTATCTCCGGTCAGGCGCCGCCCTCCGGTTACCGGATGCAGCGAGTAGGGTGATGGCAAGATGCTTCCAAGTGACTTCAGTAACATCTAATATCTCGCGCTCATTCGATGGAGCGAGCGATGAAGGTCAGATCAGAAATCTTAGGTGGGTTGGTTACCGGCGTTTATCTAGTAGGTGTAGCCACCCTCGTTTATTGGAAACGCACAAATATCCCAGATCTAGAACTCAATGAGATAGGGGATTTTCTCGCAGGAGTTTTTGGTCCGGTGGCCTTTCTGTGGTTGGTGCTGGGCTATTTACAACAAGGTCGCGAGCTAAAGCTGAGTTCTGAAGCCTTACAACTTCAAGCACAAGAACTAAAAAACTCAGTCGAGCAGCAGAAAGAACTCGTTGATGTAACGAGGCTGCAATTTGAGTCGGAGATGAATAGGTTGAGGTCAATACAGGAGCGTAGAGAAAAGGATATTATGCCTGAGCTGTTTGCAAGAGTAGATGGTACAGTTCGCATGGGGCAGCAGTGCTTTTTAGGACTGAACATTGGGAATGATGGAGCCACGATATTTAAGGTGGCGATTGATTTTGGTGGTGATCTAAGTGGTTTGAATATTTTTATCCCTGAATGGCCAAAAGGGAAGTTTCAACAGTTTTCTATAAAATTTGACCTAGATGATCCGGCAATTGAGGAAACTATCACAATTGCCTATAAGGACGCGGATCACAATACCAAGGCAGCCTATTTTGATATCAGGCGTGTTGATATCTCTGGTGAAAGCGACCCTCCTCAGTTTGAGGTGCAACCCCGGGAGAAGTGATTATTCATCATCGTCATTCATCTGGCGCGATTCGGCATAGCCCGCGTGCCGTAATTTGCGCGCCACGTTTTCAGTTATCTCGTAACCGTGGCGCTTAATTTTGAAGAGGGCTGCGGATTTATTGGGGCCCAGAGAGTGGGCGTGCGCGATCAGTCTCCAGATGGTAGCCCGGTCTTTCGTCTCGCCCAGTTCGGCGGTGAGCGCTGCTAACCGGTCACGCATTCCCTGGCGGAAGTAGTGGCGGATGATGTCGGACAGCCCTTTGACCTTCGGCGGCGCCGGCGACAGATCCTCGGCGCGTCCATTTAGCACCAGCAGTTGCACCGCCTCGCCGACTTCCTCGATCTCATGCCAGTGCATCAGTTCGTCGAGCACCTGCCGAGTGCCATATGGGACCGTGTGCCGTAATTCCTGCTCGCCCAACTCCTGCCGTTTCTCGGCAAGCTTGGCGGTGCGTTCCTTCTGTTCGGCTGCCATGGCCTACCTCTTCTATTCCGCTGGCCGGCAGTGCGAGCCAGGTTTGACGTTTGCGTTGCTGGGTGCGGGCTATGCGGCGCATGAATCGACCTTCACCTGGTGCCAGGCGCCGACGGCTTCGAAGATGCGCGCGGCGTGTGCCTCGTCCAGCGACATCGCTTCAGGAATGGCAATCCATCCCGAAGCCACCACCTGGCTTTGATTGGCCTCGTCGCGCAGCTTCTTGTAGCAATGCTCAATCACGTCTTCCAAGTGGTCGGAGAGGTAGACTCCATCGGGCGCCACCTCCACCGACTTGCTGTAGCGGTCGCCGCAGGCGTCGATGCAGAGGGCGCTGAGGTAGATCGTCCAGCGGTGAGGGATACCGCAAACGGCCTGGCCGATCTTCCCGGGCGCGATGTTCTTCAGCGACTTGTAGTTGATCATGCCCTGGCGGCCACTGGGGTCGATGTTGACCACGGCGACGTGATTGGATGCCAGCAGCGAGCGGCAGGACCTGGCGAGTGCCTTCTTGAGTTCAGCTTCGGCCGAGGCCTTGCCGGCGGACAGCAGGTCGCACATCTGCACCAGCCCGGCGATATTCCGGCGCGCCTCGGTCAGCCGCTTCTGGGTCGCGGTCAGTTCGTCCTCGAGCAGGGCGCACTGGTGCTGGTACATTTCCAGGGGCGTAGGGCATCCAAGCCACTCGCAGGTGTCTTTGTCGAGCTTCATGGTGGGTAAACTCATGTACTGTATATATGAACAGTAATCGAGGTGCTGCGGATTTGGGAGTGGTGTTCGTCGGCAGGACGCCATTGAGGGTGTTTTTCTGTCTAATACTACCTTGCTCTAACCCGGTTTCATTGGCCTTAAAGCTTACAGAATTGAGCTTGGGTTTTAGACTAGTTGAGTCGGAAAGCCCCGCACCATAAGGCCCAAGACCCTATCAAGCCCATACTGCTGCATCATCGGGGTGTGGTGGGTTCCGGCAAGTCGGGGCGTACCCTAAAGGAATCCGCCTTCGATTCAGTTGATATGCGTTGTTCCAATATTGCGTCGAGTAACGGTAGGATCAGGAGTTATCAACATCAAAAGGGACGATCCATGAGACACCTCAGCACTTCCAAAGCAGCCACCATTGCTCGCCTTGCTGCGATAAGCCATGAAGAATACCGTCAGCGTCATCCCGGCGGCGGCATTATTGGTTCGGGCGAGTTGAAAGCTCTAGTGTTTGAACCTGATAGCCAGGAGGAGATTGCTTTCATCGAGTCGATGCGCTCGCTTTCTGATAAGGAACTCTTGGACTTGGTGGCCATGATGATCGTAGGGCGCGGGGATCACGTTGAAAACCCAGGAGATCCGGAGTCAATTCGTAAGGCATTCGAAGGCCATGTCCGTACGTTCTCAAACGACTCTCATGCGGAATTGTTGAGTTACATTTTAGGCAAGAGTGCAGTTATCCACCGGTACCTTGCACAAGGTCTTGAGCAAGTTCAGTTCGCGTTCCGCTGAGCGTGCAGGCAACTTTAACCAAACCACATACAACGTTAAGTTATTGATTCTTATAGGGTTAAATGGCTATTTTTTATACAAAAATCGCCTATTTTTACTTTAATATCAGGTAGTTGTGTAGGTGTTGTGGTCGCCTTGACATGGTTTTGGACGAAGACAGCCCTACGGCTTCCTGAGGCTTATCCCTCTGTGTATCGGATATGCCATAAAGAAGTTGCTTCTGCGAGCATCCGATCGTATTGGGACAGGCGCTGGACGAGCCATTCCAAATCCTTAAGCAGCATCACGCCATGGGCGCTGTGCATATGGTCTGCAGGCTGAGCGATACGTTTCTTTGTTTCCGCGGGATTCATTGTAAGAATCAGTAATGCATCCTCGCCAATGATTCGGCGAGCAGCCCAGTGGGCAAGATCATTTCGACGTTCTCGATGAAGCTCAATTTCTTGTAGATGTGACTCCCAAGGCCCGCCGCCTTCAACCCTGGAAATTGCACCCAGCGCTACTCTAGAAAGGTGCGCCATTGGAATGGTTTTCTCGCTTTTTTCTATCAGCCCAACATGAGTGAAGAGCTCAATGCATCGTCTCAAGTTGAACTCTATGAAGTTGTAGATCTGAATCAGTTCCGCAATGAGCTGTAAATCTCTTGAGTGCAAGGGTTCAGAATTAGCGAGTTCATTACCTGAAATTTTTCCAATGATCCTAGATATCTGCAGTTCTGATTCTGCGGGATCCAGTGATGCTTTGGCACTCGGGCGATCACATCGCTTGAGGCGAAGCCGAAGAATTGCTCGAAATAAATCAGATAGCCGGGTTGTCATAGAGAGAGTCTCGGTTTCGATGCGGGTTTTGGATATGACAGAAATCCGATATCCGGGCAACCTCTCACCGCCCGCAACCGAGAGGTCGTGCGCAAAACTTCCTCGGGGCCCCGCGTATTTCCGTTTGCATAAGCACAAAAAAGATCGTGTTTTGCGGAGCCTTAAAGGATGTATATCCTATCTAAATCAATGGTTTGCATAACTACAGTTCCCAGCATGGGGTGCTAGGGGTCGAGTGTTCGAATCACTCCGTCCCGACCATATTTTTCAATGACTTAGCCCAATCTGAAACGGTTGGGCTTTTTCATGCGCGCTGCTTTTAGGTAACTGATTCGGGAGTCTAAGCTTGAAGAGGCCTCTCGACAGTCCTACGACTCCAAAACAGAAATATTCAAAGGGTTTGCCACTGCTAATGAGGCAGCAGTGTCAGGGATCACTACGACCGGTGAAGAAGCGCAAAAACTCGTGGTAAACGCACGACGCAAAACTGCCGAGCGGCGCCTTGATGGCTTCTGCCGAGAGCTGAGGGTTGCTTTCAAGGTCAAGATCCGCAAAGCATAGCCTGGCCCCGCGCCGGGCTTCTTGTATCTGCCTACCGCTTCCCTGCTTGCTCATACACCGAACTGCGCTCTCGCTTGCCTACGGCCAGCACCAGAATGACAATCCTCTCATCCTCTACGCGATACACCAGCCGGTACCCGGCTCCGCGCAATTTGATCTTGTAGCAATCCTTGATGCCGTGAAGCGCATCACCTGGCACTCGCGGTCCGGCCTGCCGCTCTTGAAGTTTTTTCAGAAACTGGAGACGTATTGTCCCGTCGAGTTTTTTCAGTTCCTTCAGCGCTTTCGGATCCCACTCGACTTCGTACTCAATGGCCATTGGCGATGTCTGCCTCGGCCTCGCCAATAAGATCGTCGAGGGATACCCGTACAGGCGTTTCGTTAGCGTCGAGACGAGCCTTGACCAGGTGAACCAGTTCCAGCTCTTCCAGACGCTCTATCATCGCTTCGTAGACATTTGCCGGAACCATGTAGCCCATGACGCGGTTGTGGTTCAGTACGGCTACGGGCTGGCCGTTGGCGCCGCTCAAGACGGAGGAGGGATTCTTCTTGAGTTCGGAAACGCTCACCGCCACATCAGCCAGAATATATTGCATAGTTGAGACTCCTAAATAGGTCTTTATTCTGGTCTTTTTGTTCGCGGGTTACAAGTGCATAGCAAATCTGCTCTAGCGTCTTGGTCGGCTACTTTCAGTGATTGCACTTTCTAAGTGGAGCCCGCTGAGTACTGAGATGTTTCTCGTCTCGTGCATGACGCCCTTGCAGAAGGTCGTGTTTTACCTTTCGAAAAAGCAAACATCCAGAAGGAAATTGGCCATGTCCCGCAGAGCTTGTTGGTGCTGGAAGAGTCAGTAAAGCGGCGTGATCACCTGTCCGAACGGCTAGGTATCAGAGGAATAAAACGGGCGGAGAATGAATCTTTCCGACGCAGAAAACAATAAACCCGGCGGGAACAGGGCTTATTTAATCGTCCTGTGAGATCAGGACTATACAACTACAGAGATACTTATCATGGCACACGCAATTCGTAGTAAACGAGCTCGCTCGCCTGTTGCTGAACGAGTTCAACTCAACCGTCGGTTGGTTCGCGCGCAGAAAAACGTCACGGCCTCACCTACGGCGCAGTCCTTTGAAGCACGTCGAGGCTTCACCTATTACGTTGTCCAAGTCGTTTATGAGGAAGCCGGTTTGAAGCAAACCTACCCAGGCGTATTGGATAAATGCGTGGCTCTTGAGTTCAAGGCGATGCTTGAGAAGGAGGTCTTTCCCCATCCCGTGCAGATCCAGTGGTGGGCCGGAATGGACAGTGAGTTCGACAGCTTTCTGATCGGAGACGAGCGTATGACCGACATGATCCAGTCAGTCCGCTCGGCCGAGCGCCCTGGGCATGAGTTACTGGCACGTATTGGTCATTTTGGTTCGTATGAAGGGTACTCCGTTGGAGGTGTGCAATGAACGCAGCTATCAAGCGCACAACGACTTTGCCTGACGCGTATTTGATTGGAATGAGTGAGGCTGCCTAAAAGTTCTTTCACGCAGGATAAACACCTGTTTCCATAGCACCGTGTTTAGCTGTTTCAGCGCGACACCACATAGAAAAATCCCGGGCTTTGAGTCGGTTTTTTTTTGCTTTATCCTCTACGATGGCAAAGCGCCAGATGCCCTGGGCTTTAAGCGTTCGTAAGGAAGGAGTCTCTATGATGGAATTTTTCGATGAGCAGGGTAAACCCGCCGCTACTGTGTCTTTTGACACGCTGAAAGCGCTAGGTCCCTTGACGGTTAACCCATCCGAAACCCTTAAAAAATTCGGGCTCGACGATGCAGCGCTGGAAGCGGCACTTACCGAAATTGCCAGAATCGCAGCCTCCCGCTGAGATCGCATAAACTGCGCCCCCAGCGCTATCGAGGATGACATGCATAGAAGCAAACCATTACTTCACGCGATCATGGATTTTTGCGTAAACGGAACCTCCGATTGGAGACTCCATATGAAGCGCGAGCAGCTCTACAGCTCGCTCGATAGTGAGCATCAGCAACAGTGGCCGGAGACAGTGATAGAAGGGCATATGCGCATACTGGAGGACTTGGGGTACGTAACGCTGGATAGTTTTGGAGGCGTCGCGTCAATCGTGAGAGTCACATCCGCCGGTTATGACTTTCTCGAGACCATCGAAAGTGCGGAAGCCTTGAAGAGCAATCCGTTCTTACATTACCAAAAAGATTGACTATCTGATTTGCCCCGCCCAGTGCGAGGCTATTAGTTTTTGCAGGTGTAGCGCCCAGTGCATCTTGGGAGGTAATCGGATTAGAACCCAGGAGCAATTTAAAAGGTGACTTTCGGTTCCGTGGTGCGCCACCAATTCTTAAGCCTGGCCGTTGAGCCGGGCTTTTTTGTTTCCGAAAATCAATTCTGAACCTCGCCAACGTGCGGTTTTTTTTGCCTTGGAGATGCAGTCTTGAATGCAGCCCAAGATGTAGCCGTCGAGGCAACCATGGTGGCACCGCCAATCATTGTTTCCGGCGCCATGCTGTTCGGCATGACGCCCGCTGAGTGGGTCACTGCGCTGGGCGCTTGGATAAACAGGACTGGGAACTGGTGCACCCGAGATAACCCGGCGCAGGTAGTATTCATATACGGTTTTTCCGCGCCTAAGGATGAAAGTATTCGAGATGAAAGGTTGCATAAGGCACCCAGCGTCTTGGAGAAACTCATGAGCTGTGAACAGCAAACCCCTACCACCCATGCACGTGGCATTGATGTATCGCGCTGGCAAGGCGAGATCGATTGGCGTCGCGTCGCGTCAGCCGGTGTCACCCATGCCATCGTGAAGATGACCGAAGGGGGGACCTACACTGACCCTCGGTTTGCGACAAACTTTGCCGGGATGCTGGCCAATGGTTTGACTGCGGGGGGTTACCACTACTTTCGTGCCCTGAGCAGTACCCCGGGCGAACAACTGGCCAATATTCGACAGCGGCTCTGCGAGGCCAACTTCGAGGTCGGGAAGCACATCCTGGCCATTGACGTAGAAACTTCGCGCAACGAAGAGGCGAGCCCGGATCAGATGGCCGATGCCCTGCATGAGCTGGTAACGCTGCTCAGCACGCAGGTGCTCGATGGCGCGCATCCCTACATTTACACGTCACCCAGCATCTGGGCTGACCGCGTGGCGTGGCGCAAGTACGATTTCAGCCCGTGCCCGTTGTGGATCGCCAACTGGGATGCCAAGCAGCCGACGGTGCCCGAAACCTGGAGTAGCCACGGCAAGAGCTGGCACTGGTGGCAGCACAGCAGCAAAGGTCAGGTCGATGGCATTCAAGGTGCCGTGGATCTTGATTGGGTCAAGCGCTAAAGGCTTCAGCCAGCCGAACGCTCGCGCTGGCTGAGGTACTCCACAAACGGCCCGATATCCGTACTGCACAGCAAATGCGCCACCTCACGCACCTCCGCCTCGGGCCAATTCCACCAGGCGGATTGCTCAAGAATCAGCCGAGTCGGCTCATCAAAACGCCAGCGTATATGTTTGGCAGGGTTGCCGCCGACGATGGCGTAAGGCGCCACATCCTTGGTCACGATCGCGCCTGCAGCCACGACTGCGCCATTGCCGATCGTCACGCCCGACAGAATCTTCGCGTGGGAGCTGATCCAGCAATCATTGCCAATGATCACGTCGCCTTTGCTGCCACCAAAGTCGGTAATGTGCGCGAGGCTTTTCATCTTGGCGGGGAAGGGGTAGCAACTTAGCCAGTCGGTGCGATGATGGCCGCCCAAATACACTTCCACATTGCCGGCAATCGAGGTGTAGGCGCCGACACGCAGGGTCGTGCCTTCATGCCAGTCGTGCACCTTCAAATCGCCGTAGGTGCCTATGCCAAAGCTGTAATTTGGATAGCGGTTGCGCAGTTTTTGCGTAGAGCGCTCCAGCGGGGAGAGCGCGCGTATTGCCTTGCGCGCTTTTTTTTCGCGCCATTTACGCAATAACTTCATGCGGTGAGCCTTTATGCAGAGATTGAAATCAGGCGACATCGTGAGCAATGGCTGCCCTCTATGCAAGACGAAGGCTTTATCTGCTGAAAAAAATCGCCAACCCCTGTCCCTTTTTTGCGCCTCGCCTGTCATTCCAGGTAAGTGAACAAAATCGAGAGCTTCTCCCCATGCCCGCAGTCCGACCCATGCGCTTGCGCCCGTTGCTGAACCTGAGCCTGATGCTGAGCCTCAGTGCCAGCCCGTTATTTGTCCCGCTCAGCTATGCCGAAGACAGCACCGCCCGCCGCAGTTACCAGGTGCCGGCCGGTAGCCTGAGTGCCGCATTGACCCGCTTCGCCGGGCTCGCCGGTGTCAACCTGTCGGTGGACCCGGCGCTGGTCAGCGGTCGCAGCAGCGCTGGCTTGTCGGGTGAATACGGCGTGGAGGAGGGCTTCGCCCAGTTGCTGACGGGCTCGGGCCTGCAATTGCAACCGATGGGCGCGCGGGCCTACAGGCTGATGCCGGTGCCGCAAAGTGGCAGCCTGCAATTGGCACCCACGTCCATCGTTGGCACTACTGGGTTGGCCGATGGCGATACCTACGCCGGTGGCCAGGTGGCGCGCCGTGGCTCGCAAGGCTTGCTCGGCTCGCGGGACTTTATGGAAACGCCGTTCAGCATGACCACCTACACCGCCGAGGCGGTGAAGAACCAGCAGGCGCGCACCCTCGGCGACCTGATTGCCAGCGACCCGTCGGTACGCGCCACCAACCCGGCAGGCGGGCGTTATGAGCAGTTCACCATTCGCGGGTTCAGCCTGTTCAACAGTGATGTGGCCTACAACGGCCTCTACGGCGTGTTGCCGACGTACACCATCGACATGGAAATGGCCGAGCGCGTCGACGTCATCAAAGGCCCGAGCCAGTTGATCAACGGCATCTCGCCGCGCGGCAGCGTGGGTGGCGGAATCAACGTGGTGCCCAAGCGCGCCACCGATAAGGACATTACCTCGCTGACCGGCACCTGGGCGTCCAGCAGCCAAGCCGGTGGCGCGGTGGACGTGGGACGGCGCTTTGGTGAGGACAACAAATTCGGCATTCGTTTCAATGGCGTGAAGCAGTCCGGCGATACCGAATGGGATCACCAGAGCGTCGACCGTGAAATGGCCGTGCTGGGCCTGGATTTTCGTGGCGAGCGCCTGCGCCTTTCCACGGATATCGGCCACACCGAGCGCGACACCGACGCGCCGCAAGAGCGTGTACAAGTCGGCGCCAATGCCAAGGTGCCAAGCGCCAACGATGTGCGCCGCAACTATGCGCAGCCCTGGAGCAAGGCCCGTACCGATGACACCTTCGGCACGGTTAACGGCGAGTTCGACCTCAGTGACAGCGTGATGCTGTATGGCGGCGTGGGCGCGCGTAAAAGTAATCACGACTTCTTGCGCCACGCGGTTTCCGTCACCAACAACGCCGGGGTTTTCAGCGTATTGCCACGGGATTTCACCCGCGATGAAAACGTGCGCACCGCCACAGCCGGTGTGCGCAGTTGGTTGCATACCGGGCCGGTCAGCCATGAGATCAACCTGGCGGCCAGCTACTTCTACATGGACTTTGAAAACGGCGGCGCCCGTTACGCGGCGGCGCCGAGCAACCTGTACAACCCGGTAGAAACCCCAACCCCTTCGCGGCCCACGCGCCTGGACTCCAAGGTCTACACCGAGAACCGCTTCAGTGGCGTGGCACTGTCCGATACCCTGGGCTTTTTTGACGAGCGTTTATTGCTGACCCTCGGCGCGCGCTGGCAGCGGGTCAAGGTCGACGACTGGACCAACAACGTCAAAGGCGCTACGGCCTATGACGAGGAAAAGGTCTCGCCATCCGGTGGCATCCTGTTTAAAGCCACCGACAAACTGTCGCTGTACGCCAACTACATGGAAGGCCTGAGCCAAGGCAAAATCGCGCCGTCGACTTCGATCAACGAAGATGAAATCTTCCCGCCGTTTGTCAGCCGCCAGGTGGAAGTAGGCGCCAAATACGACGCCGGCGCGTTTGCCGTGACGGCTGCGGTATTCCGCATCAAGCAACCGGCCTACGAAACCAACGCCACTACGCGGGTGTTCGGCCCCAATGGCAAACGCCAGAACGACGGCGTGGAACTGAGCGTGTTCGGCGAGCCGCTCAAGGGCGTACGCCTGCTGGGTGGCGTGATGTACATCGACAGCGAACTGACCCACACCACCAATGGCACTTTCGACGGCAACCGCGCCCCGGCCACGCCCAAGTACAACGTCAACCTGGGCGCCGAATGGGATGTGCCGACGGTGGAAGGCCTGACCCTGACCAGCCGTGGTATCTACTCAAGCTCCCAATACCTGGACCAGTCCAACGTCAAGGAGATCGACGCGTGGACACGCCTTGACGTCGGTGCGCGCTATGCCTTCAAGGTCGACGATAAGCACATCACCTTGCGGGCGAATGTCGAGAACGTCGCCGATAAACGCTATTGGAGTTCGGCCGGTGCTTCGGATGACAGTGAGCCGGGCCTGACCCTGTCAACGCCGCGTACCTATTTGCTGTCGGCCACGGTGGACTTCTAAACGCAGGGATTATGTGGGGAAGGCCAATGTTGGAGGGCCAATGTGGGAGCTGGCTTGCCTGCGATACAGGCACCTCGGTCTGTCGGTAAGACCCGGTCGATGCTATCGCAGGCAAGCCAGCTCCCACACAAGCCAGCCCACACCACAGACTCACCGCGTTAATAAGAATGTTTTTTGATTGCATCGCCCCGATATGGAATAGTACCCGCCGTTTTCCCCGGCCCGTCCAGCCGGGGTGTTTTAACGCCGAGGTCTTTGTCATGCGAATGTTGCGCTCTATCCCGACCCTTGCCGCCTGCCTCCTGGCATTGTCTTCCAGCGTGTTGAACGCCGCGCCCATCGACCTTAATGACGGCCAGCACGCGGTGCACCTGCCGGATGCGCCCAAGCGCGTAGTGGTGCTGGAGTTTTCCTTTCTCGACAGCCTTGCCGCCGTTGACGTCACGCCGGTCGGCGCTGCGGACGATGGCGATGCCAACCGCGTCTTGCCGCGTGTGCGCCAGGCCATCGGCCAATGGAAGTCGGTGGGCCTGCGTTCGCAACCGAGCATCGAAGAAATCGCGCGGCTCAAGCCGGACTTGATCGTTGCCGACCTCAATCGTCACCAGGCCTTGTATAGCGACTTGGCGAGCATCGCGCCGACCCTGTTGCTGCCATCCCGTGGGGAAGATTACGAAGGCAGCCTTAAATCCGCCGAACTGATCGGCACGGCCCTGGGCAAAAGCGCGCAGATGCACGCGCGCATTGCCCAGAACCGTGAACACTTGCAGGCCATCGCCAAGCAGATTCCGGCGGGTGCCAGCGTGTTGTTCGGCGTTGCCCGTGAAGACAGTTTTTCCGTACACGGGCCGGACTCCTACGCCGGTAGCGTGCTGCAAGCCATCGGCCTGAAAGTGCCGTCGGTACGCGCCAAGGCCGCGCCGACTGAGTTTGTCAGCCTGGAACAATTGCTCGCGCTTGACCCTGGCTGGTTGCTGGTCGGTCACTATCGTCGCCCCAGTATCGTCGACACCTGGAGCAAGCAGCCGTTGTGGCAAGTGCTCGGCGCGGTGCGTAATCATCAGGTGGCCGAGGTCGATGGCGACAGTTGGGCGCGTAACCGAGGTGTATTGGCGTCGGAGCAAATCGCTGAAGACACCCTGGCGATTCTCAAGGGCGGCAAAGCCGTATTGAGCCAATAACCGTGCAGCGCAGTTTCGCGGCGGCAGGCATTGTGCTGCTGGGTGCCGTGTTGTTCTGGTACTCGCTGTACAGCTGGTCGCCGTTCACTATCACCGCGATGGATGCCTGGAACGGCCTGGTTCACCAGGGCAGCGTGGGCGGCAATATGGCCTATATCGTCGCGCAATTGCGCGTGCCGCGTGCGCTGTGCGCGGCGTTGGTCGGTGCCTGCCTGGGCCTGGCCGGTGCATTGATGCAAGGCATCACCCGCAACCGTCTGGCGTCGCCGTCATTGTTCGGCGTGACGGCCGGCGCGGCATTGGGATTGGCCTTGTTTTCCACCGGTTTGGTCGCACCACCCTTTGCCGGTGGCGCCCTGGTGATGACCTGCCTGGGCGGCGCGCTGGCTTGGGTCACGGTGTTCAGCCTGGGCGGCGCGTGGTCGCCGACCACCGCGCAAGGACGGCTGGTATTGGCCGGTGTGGCGGTTGCAGCGCTGTGCGCGGCCTTGACCCGGCTCACGGTGATTCTGGTCGAGGCCCAGGCCCAAAGCGTGCTGAACTGGCTGGCGGGGTCGCTGGCCAATGTCGGTGCGGCCCAAGTGCAACTGCTCTGGCCATGCACGCTGATCGGCGGCGTATGGGCGCTGTGGTGTGCGCCGCGCCTTAACCTGATCAACCTCGGCGAAGACGCCGCGCGCTCGTTGGGCGTCGGCATCGCCAGCCTGCGTTTGCAGGTGTTTGTCGCCAGCTTGTTGCTGGTGGGCGCCAGCGTGTGCGCGGTCGGCCCCATTGGCTTTGTCGGGCTGATCGCGCCGAATATCATTCGCCAGTTTCTCGGTAACGACTACCGCTGGCTGATCCCGCTCAGCGCCGCATTGGGCGCGGTGATTGTGCTGGGCGCCGACTTGCTCAGTCGTGCGGTGGCCTTTCCAGTGGAAACCCCGGCGGGCGTGGTCACTGCATTGATCGGCGCACCGTTCTTCCTGTTTCTTGCCAGGCGCGCCCTATGATTCGGCCACGATTACGTTTATGGCTGTTGCTGGGCTTGCTGCTGGTGGCGCTGCTGGCGAGCCTCAGCGCCGGTACGGTGTGGCTTAAACCCGCCACCGTGCTGGAGCGCCTGCTGGCCCATGGCACCCTCGATTTTGAAGTGTGGAACCACCGCCTGCCACGCAGCCTGATCGCCATCCTGGCCGGCTGCGCCTTCGGCCTGGCCGGTGCGATTGTGCAGGGCGTGATCCGCAACCCGCTGGCCTCGCCGGAAATTCTCGGTGTGACCCAGGGCGCCGGGCTGGCGCTGACCGTGGCGATCATCAGTTGGCCGCACCTGCCGATTGCCTGGCTGCCACTGGTGGCCTGCCTGGGCGGTGCCGGTGGGGCCTTGCTGCTGGCGCTGTACAACACCGGCGTGAGTTTTTCCGGAGTACGTTTTGCGTTGTCGGGGGTGGCGATTGCGGTGACCTTGTCCAGCGTCACCGAGTTTTTGATCCTGTCCCATCCGTTGGATATCAACACGGCATTGCTCGCGCTGACGGGCAGTTTGTGGAGCCGTAATTGGCACCATGTGGCGCTGGTGCTGCCGTTCCTGCTGTTGATCCCGTTGGGTTTGTGCCTGGCTAAACCTTTGAACCTGATCGCGCTTGGCGATGAGGCCGCCCACAGCCTGGGCACTGCGCTTAGCCGCACCCGCTGGTGGGCGATGGCCTGCGCGGTGGTACTCACCAGCCTGGGTGTCGGCGTGATCGGGCCGATAGGTTTTATCGGCCTGGTTGCACCGCACATGGCGCGGCGTCTGGTGGGTGGGCATCACCAGTACCTGCTGCCGGCTGCGATGTTGATTGGCGCGTTATTGCTGGTGCTGGCCGACACCCTCGGGCGCACGTTGATCGCGCCCAGCGAAATCCCGGCGGGCGTGCTTACGGCGGTGATTGGTGCGCCGTATTTTCTTTGGTTGCTGGCACGGTTCAAGGGCTGATGACATGAGTATTTTGCAGGCACACCAACTCGACATCGGCTACGGCGCCACGCGTATCGTGCAGGGCCTATCGTTTGCACCGCCGACAGGTCGCGTCACCGCGCTGATCGGCCCCAACGGCTGTGGCAAGTCCACCTTGCTCAAGGCGTTTGCGCGCATCCTCAAACCCACCCAGGGCGAGTTGACCCTGGATGGCCACGCCTACGCCAGCTTGTCCGCTCGCCAACTGGCGCGGCAGATCGCATTTTTACCGCAGGTATTGCCGGTGCCGGAAGGTGTCAGCGTGCGCCAGTTGGTCGCCTATGGCCGCAGCCCGCATAACTCGCTGTGGGGGCGCCTGAGCGGCAACGATCAAACCCACGTCACCCAAGCCATGCAGCGCCTGGAACTGGACAACCTCGCCGACCGCGCGTTGGCGGATTTGTCCGGCGGCCAGCGCCAGCGCGCCTGGCTGGCCATGGTGCTGGCGCAAAACGCGCCAGTGGTGCTGCTCGACGAACCCACCACTTACCTCGATATCAGCCATCAGGTCGAACTGCTCGACTTGATGGGCGAACTGGCCGCCGAGGGCAAAACCGTGATCACCGTGCTGCACGACATCAACCAGGCCTGCCGATACGCCGACCACTTGGCGGTGATGCACGCCGGCAAGCTGGTGGCTGACGGCACGCCCGCCCAGGTGATCAGCGCCGAGCTGATGCGCCAGGTGTTCGACGTGCAGGTGCAGATCCTGCAGGAGCCCATTTCCGGCACGCCTATGTGCCTGGTGGAAAAAAGCACCCGCACCCACACCTGACCCTGCTCGCTCTCACGCACTAATGCTCGTTCCCACGCTCCGCGTGGGAATGCAGCCCGTGACGCTCCGCGTCACAAGGTTGCCGGTTGCAGGGCGGGACGCGGAGCGTCCCATGAGGCATTCCCACGCGGAGCGTGGGAACGATCAGTAAAAAACATTATTTATATGAATAAAGTTATTCGTAAATAATGAAAGTAGAGAATATTAGCTTATGCCCAAATAGCATTATATTTTTAAAATCCATTCCGTTATGTTTGATCGCAACAGCCTACCCCTGACCTCGGATGGTACCCAGCGTGATTCAGATTCTGCGCGCCATAACCGGGTAAAGACCCCGCGGCAGAATCGTTGGAAGGGAGTTCAACGTATGTTGCCGATTCAAAGCCCTCGCTCGCTCCACACCTAGTTCCCCATCGCAGCTACACCCTGAAAAACGAGCACCGCGCCCGCCCGCGCGACTGCCCGACTTCGCGATTCGGAATGTATGGAGTGGCTATGAAGCAAGTCTTGCAACCCACCGCCGTTATGACGCTGGCCCTACTGGCCAGCGCAGTTCAGGCCCAGGACGACAGCACCTTGTCCACCGTGGTGGTCACCGGTAACCGTGGCGCCGAGCAGCGCACCGTCACCAGCAGCCCGGTGCCGATTGATGTGGTCAGCGCCAAGCAACTGCAAAGCACCGGCAAGCCCGGCTTGATGGAAGCCTTGAGCGCGGTGATCCCGTCGCTGACCCTGCCGGAAAAAACCGGCTGGGACGCCAGCGGCATTGCCCGCGCGCCCAACCTGCGCGGCTTGAGTGCTGCCGAAGTGCTGGTGCTGGTCAACGGCAAACGCCGCCACACCAGCGCTACGCTGAACATCAATGGCATCAACACCGGCGCGGCGCCGGCTGACCTGGATTTTATCCCCATCAGTGCCATCGACCATGTGGAAGTACTGCGCGACGGCGCCGCTGCTCAGTATGGCTCGGATGCCATCGCCGGGGTCATCAATGTGATCCTCAAGGCCGATACCAGCGGCACCGCCGTCACCAACGTCGGCCAAGGCTACGACGGCAAGAAGCAAACCGTGCAACAAAGCCTCAACAAGGGTTTTGAAATCGGCAACGGCGGGGTCGTGCAATTGGCCCTGGATGCGCGCATCCAGAATGACGACAACAAAGCCAGCGCCAACGGCTACACCTATGAGCAAGCTTACAACCAGGCCGGCAGATCGACCTACGGCGGTTACGGCACGCCCAAGACCAACCTGCTGACCCTGGGCTACAACGCTGAGCTGCCGATTGATGACAGCCTGAGCCTGTATTCCTTCACCACCTATTCGCGACGCAAGGCCGAGCAGGGGCAGAACTACCGCCTGCCGACCATCACCAATACCATCACCACCGGGCCGAATGGCTACCCGGCCGGGTACACGCCCACCTGGTCCATCGACGAAGACGATTTCCAGGCCGCGTTCGGCGGCAAAGGCACCGTCGGCGCGTGGGACTGGGACTTGTCCACCACCTACGGGCGCAACGAGGCGGAGCAGGGCACTACCCATAACCAGAACCCGTCGCTGGGAGAGTACACGCCCAATAGCTTCACCTCCGGCACCTGGATTTCCACCGAGCTGACCACCAACCTCGACTTCAAACGCGGCTTTGATGTGGGCCTGCAAAAACCGTTGGACCTGTCCTACGGCTTCGAACATCGGCGCGACACCTATGAGGTGCAGGCCGGTGACTATGCGTCCTATGCCAATGGCGGCTATTGCGTGGCACCGGGCAATTGCGCGTCATCCGGGGCGCAAGTCACCAACGGCATTTCGCCGGATGAAGAAAGCAGCGCCTCGCGCAACAGCCTCGCCAGTTATGTCGATGTGGGCTTCAACCCGCTGCCGGACTGGTACATCGGCACCGCCTTTCGCTACGAGCATTACAACGAAGGGGTCGGCGCAACCCGCAGCGGCAAGCTGACCACGCGCTACGATTTCACCCCGCAATTTGCCGTGCGCGCCACCGTCAGCAATGGCTTCCGCGCGCCGTCCCTGGCCAACAGCCTGTTCAGTGCGCGCTCCACCACTTATGGCGTGGTTGACGGCGTGTATCAGTCGATCAACTACGGCGTATTGCCGGTGGGTTCGGCGGCGGCCAGGGCCCTCGGCGCCCAGGAGTTGAAGCCCGAGCGCTCGACCAACTTCAGCCTGGGTTTCACCCTCACGCCCACCGACCGCCTCAACTTCACTGCCGACGCCTACGTGATCAACCTGCGTGACCGCATCACCCTGACCGGCACCTTGCTCGGCCCCGAAGTCACCCAGGTACTGCAAAGCAACGGCATCAACTCCACCTCCGGCGGCCAGTACTTTATCAACGGCGCCGACACCCGCACCAAGGGCGTGGATCTGGTCAGCAACTACAACCAGGACCTCGGCCAGTTCGGCACCTTGAAGTGGACCGCCGCGTTCAACTGGAACCAGACCAAGATCCTCAACTACAAGGCCTCCACCGACATCCTCGGCACGCCCTATGACCTGATGGACCGCCAGGCCCGTGGCCTGATCACCGATGTGCAGCCCAAGACCAAACTCATCCTCGGCGGCGACTGGAGCATCGATCGCTTCAACCTCAACCTGGCCCTGACCCGCTACGGCGCCTACAAAGAGGTCAATTCCTCGGCCAATCGCGACCTGGACCGGGTTTACAACGCCCGCTGGATCACCGACCTCGACCTTGGCTACAACCTCACCAAAGCCCTCAACATTGCCGTCGGCGCCAAGAACCTGTTCGACCTTTACCCCAAGAAACAAGGCGTGCCGAGCAGCACCATGCTCGCCAGCTACGGCACTTATTCGCCCTACGGTTTTACCGGCGGGTACTACTACACCCGGCTGACTTACGCCTTCTAAGGCCGCAACCCGCGAGGAATAGAACATGCCCATTGTTGCCAAATCCTATGACCTGATCGAAGACGTCAGCCCGGTTCGCCAGCGCCGCGTCGCAACGCCCATCAAGGCCCTGCAAGTGGTGCCCGCCCGCCACCCGTGGCGCTGGGCCGGGTCGATCTTCGCCGCGCTGGTGCTGCTCGCCATCGTGCATTCACTGGCCACCAACCCGCGTTGGGAGTGGGGCGTGTTCGGCCAGTGGTTCTTTTCTACCTCGGTGCTGCGCGGCCTCGGCCAGACGCTGCTGCTGACGTTGCTCAGCACCGTGTTCAGCATGCTCTTCGGTACTGCATTGGCGCTGGCACGGTTGTCGGGCTCGCCACTGCTGGCGGCGTTGGCCTGGGGCTATATCTGGTTTTTCCGCTCGATGCCGGCGCTGCTGGTGCTGATCATCCTCTACAACTTTGCCTACCTGTATGAACACATCGTGCTCGGCGTACCGTTCACCAGCGTAGTGTTCGCCGAGTGGTCGACCGTGGATGTGCTCAGCCAATTCACCGTGGCGGTGTTGGGCCTGAGCCTGATGCAGGCCGCCTACTCGGCGGAGATCATTCGCGGCGGTTTGATTGGCGTGGATGCCGGCCAGCATGAAGCGGCGGCGGCCCTCGGTTTGCCGGCTTCGCGACGGATTTTTCGCATCATCCTGCCACAGGCACTGCGCTCGATTTTGCCGTCGGGGTTCAACGAAATCATCGGCCTGGTCAAGGGCACGTCAATCGTCTATGTGCTGGCCTTGCCGGAGCTGTTCTACACCGTGCAGGTCATCTACAACCGCACCCAGGCGGTGATCCCGCTGCTGGTGGTGGCGACCGTGTGGTACCTGATCATCACCACGGTGCTGACCAGCGCCCAGTACTACGTCGAGCGCCACTTTGCGCGCGGTACGGCGCGGGTATTGCCGCCCACACCGCTGCAACGCCTGCGCGGCTGGCTCAAGGAGAAAACCCATGGCTGAAGCACGCGCCGGGCGCATTCAGATCCAGGGCGTGGGTAAGCGCTTTGGCAACCAGCAGGTGTTGAAAGACATCGACCTGACCATCGACCCAGGCAAGGTCACGGTGATCCTCGGGCCGTCCGGCTCGGGCAAATCCACCTTGCTGCGCACCATCAACCACCTGGAAAAGATCGACAGCGGGCACATCACCATCGACGGTGAATACGTGGGCTACCGGCGCAAGGGCGACCTGCTCTACGAATTAAAAGAACGCGAGATCCTCAAGCGCCGCATCGACGTGGGTTTTGTGTTCCAGAACTTCAACCTGTTCCCGCATCTCACCGCCTGGGAAAACATCGCCGAAGCACCGCTGGCCCACAAGCGCTGGAGCAAGTCCGAGGCGCAGGCCAAGGCCTCCGAGCTGCTGGCCAAGGTCGGCCTGGCCGACAAAGTCGATGCCTACCCACGCCAGCTCTCCGGCGGCCAGCAACAGCGCGTGGCCATCGCCCGCGCATTGGCTCTGGACCCCAAAGTGCTGCTGTTCGATGAACCCACCTCAGCCCTCGACCCGGAACTGGTGGGCGAAGTACTCGACGTGATCAAAGGCCTGACCCAACTGGGCGTGACCCTGGTGATCGTCACCCACGAAATCGGCTTTGCCCGCGAAGTGGCCGACCACGTGGTGTTCCTGTGTGACGGCCAATTGATCGAAGAGGGCCCGCCCGAACAGATTTTTCGCCAACCCCGACATCCCCGCACCGTGGCCTTTCTGGGCAAGGTGCTTTAGTTCAAGGAGTGACTGCCCATGTTCATCAATACTGCCCGCGTGGCCTTGCTGACGCTTGCCGTCGGTGCTGCGCACACCGCGTTCGCCGTGCAACAGGTGGATTTCAGCCCCGACCGCGTGCGCATCCACGTGCCGCGCAATGAAGCGGCGATTGCGCAGATTCCGCCGGGCTTCAAGTTCGCCCAGCCTGGCAAATTCACCGTGGCGGTGTCCGGCGTTGCCGGGCCGCCGTTGGCGCTGCTGGCCAACGACGACAAGACCACCATCGGCAGCGAAGCCGATACCGCGCAGTTGGTGGCCGACAGCCTCGGCCTGCAACTCAATGTGGTGCAGACCAGTTGGGAGGACTGGCCGCTGGGCGTCAGCTCCGGCAAGTACGACGCGGTGATCAGCAACGTCACCGTGACCGAGGCGCGCAAGAAGCGTTTTGACTTCGCCACCTATCGCCAGGATGTGCTCGGCTTTTACGTCAAGAGCACCAACAAAATCACCGAGATCAAACAGGCTTCGGACATTGCCGGGCTGAAGATCATCGTCGGCTCCGGCACCAACCAGGAAAAGGTCCTGCTGGCCTGGAACGAGGCCAATGAAAAAGCCGGTATCAAGCCTGCGCTCTTGCAATACATCGACGACCAGGCCGCCGCGCAACTGGCGGTGCAATCGGGTCGCAGCGATGCGCTGTTCGGGCCCAACTCGGTGTATGCCTATTCGGCGGCGGTCACCGATGGCATCAAGCTGGTGGGCACGGTGAACGGCGGCTGGCCGTTGAAAGCGGATATTGCCGTGACCACCCGCAAGGACAACGGCCTGATCCAGCCGATCCACACCGCCCTGCAAGGCGCGATTGCCGGCGGCCAATATGAACAGGTGCTGCAACGCTGGGGCCTGGACATCGAGCGCGTCGACACGTCGCTGATCAACCCACCGGGCCTGCCGGACTAGGAGCATCGACATGGGACTGACACGCCGTGAAGCGCTGTCGAGCATCGCCGCTGTAGGCGGTGAAAAGGCCGTGAAGGATGCATTGGCGGTATTGGGTTTGGGGCCGTCGTCACATCGACGCCCGCAACCGCTGAAACTCAACGCAGGCCTGGGGCAGGGCACTCGCGTGCTGGTGCTGGGCGCCGGGATTGCCGGGTTGGTGACGGCGCTGGAACTGAGTCGCGCCGGGTTCAGCGTGCAGGTACTGGAGGCGCGCAACCGCGTAGGCGGGCGCACCTGGACCCTGCGCAATGGTGACCGCGTGGACTACAAGGATGGCCGCACGCAAACCGTAGCGTTTGATAAAGGCCTGTATTTCAACGCCGGCCCCGCCAGGATTCCGAGCCAACACCGCACGATTCTCGACTATTGCAGCGAACTGGGTGTGCCGCTGGAAGTGCTGGTCAACAGCAGCCACGGCGCCCAAGTACGGCCCGATCTGCAACAGTCGGCGTTTACCGTCGGCCAGGCGATCAATGACACGCGTGGGCATCTGTCCGGCTTGCTGGCCAAAGCGGTGCAGCGCGATGCCCTTGATGATGTATTGAGCAGTGAAGAGCGCACGCGCTTGCTGGCGTTTTTGCAGGTGTATGGCGACCTGTCGCAGGAACTGGCCTTTGAAGGCAGCTTGCGCTCAGGTCACCTGGAGTCGCCTGCCCACCCCGGCGCGTTGCCCGCCAGCCGCAGCCCGCTGGCGCTGGACCGTCTGCTGCATCCGGAGTTGTGGGGCGCGTTATTGCACACCGAATTCCCGGAGTTTTCCGCCACCATGTTCCAACCCGTCGGCGGTATGGACCGCATCACCGACGCTTTCTACCAGCGCGTGCGCGACCAGGTGCAACTGGGCGCCCAAGTGCGGCAGATCCGCCAGCTTGATGACGGCGTGGCGGTGACCTACCACGACCAACTCAGCGGCCGCGAACAGGTGGTGCGTGCCGATTACCTGGTCTCGACCCTGCCGTTGCCGCTGTTGGCCAAACTCGACACCGACTTCAGCGACCCGGTCAAAGCTGCGTTGCTCAGTACCCGCAGCGATCAGGCGACCAAAGTGGCGTGGCAATCACCGCGCTTCTGGGAAACCGACTACCGCACCTACGGCGGCCTTTCGTGGATCGAGCACCCGGCGCGCCTGCTGTGGTACCCCAGCAACGACCTCAACACCCGCGACGGTTTGCTGGTGGCCGGTTACGTAACCGGGGAGGGCGCCGACGTATTTGGCGCCAAGCCGTTCGACCAGCAGTACGCCACGTCCAAAGAAGCCGTGGAGCTGCTGCATCCCGGTTATTCAAAACACCTGCGCCACCCGTTGGCGGTGTCCTGGGAACAGATCCCCTACAGCGAAGGCCCATGGCTGCAGCGCCAACACTTCCCGGCCGATGCCAGTGCCTTGCTGGAACAGGCCCACGGCCGCGTGTACTTCGCCGGCGACGGCCTGGTGCAAAGCGGTGTGGGCATCTGGCAGGAATCGGCAGCCAACTCGGCGCGGCATGTGATCGCGCAACTGGCCGAGCGCGTTACCCAACAACAGAGTGCGGCACTCGCCGCCTCCTGAGGAGCATCACCATGAGCGACAGCATTCAACGCACCAGCGTCGGCGATTTTCCCATCTCGCAAACCGTCACCGTACCGGCCTCGGCCAGCCTGATTTTCGTCAGCGGCACCTTGCCCGATCTGGTCGACCCGAACGTGCCAGGGGTCTACGGCAACACCGAAGTACAGACGGTGTCGGTGTTCAACAAACTGCGCAAGATCCTCCAGCAGCAAGACCTGGACCTGGGCGATATCGTGCAATTGCGCGTGTTTCTGGTCGGCGCTGAAGAGACCGACGGCAAGCTCGATTTCGCCGGATTGCAGCGCGGTTATACGCAGTTCTTCGCCACGCCCGAGCAGCCGAACAAGCCCACGCGCACCGCTTTGCAGGTGGTGGCATTGCCGTTGCCGGGGGCGTTGGTGGAAGTGGAGGCAATTGCGGCGCGAACGGCCTGACTCTATTGAGCGCACTGTTGTGGTGAACAGGCTTGTTGTGGAAAGCATGCTTGTTGTGTAACGCAGGTTTGTTGTGGCGAGCAGGCTTGCCCTGCGTTGGGGCGCGCAGCGGCCCTGAAACCAGGCGCTGAGTTCCTTCAGGAGAACTCCAGTGTCTTTACTGGGGCTGCTGCGCAGCCCAACGCAGGGCAAGCCTGCTCGCCACAACAAGCCCACTCACCACAACAAGCCCACAGCCCACAACAAGCTGCTTGCCACAATCAGCGGTAGGCCTGTAAACAGATCATCGGATTGTCAGTAACCTGATGTCACTTTTTTGTCGCTTGCAGTCTCTACCTTGTCTTGAGCGTTTTTATCTCAAGCACCCCAGGGATCGAATAGTGCCATGCCAACTCTCACCCGCCGCACCCTGCTGAAGGCCGCCGCCATCGGCTCCGCCTACACCCTGCTACCTGACTCCATCCGCCAGGCCTTGGCGATCCCTGCCAACAACCGCACCGGCACGATTATGGATGTGGAGCATGTGGTTATCCTGATGCAGGAAAACCGCGCGTTCGACCACTACTTCGGCACCTTGCCCGGTGTGCGCGGTTTCAGCGACCGCTTCACCATCCCGCTGTCGGGTAAGCGCAAGGTCTGGGAGCAACAGGGCAAGGGTCGCCGCGTGTTGCCGTACCACTTGGACAGTTCACGCGGCAATGCCCAGCGCGTGGACGGCACGCCGCACTCCTGGGTTGACGAACACACCGCCTGGGGCAGCGGCCGCATGAGTGCCTGGCCGACCTACAAGACCCACACCTCCATGGGCTATTACCGCGAGCAGGAATTGCCCTTCCAGTTTGCGTTGGCCAACACCTTTACTCTGTGCGATGCCTACCATTGTTCGGTGCACGCCGGCACCAACCCGAACCGGCTGTTCCACTGGACCGGCACCAACGGCCCTACCGGTGCCAACGTGGCTGCGGTGGTCAACGAATGGGACGGCCCTGGTGCGGTGAGCGTGGGTTACACCTGGAAAACCTACCCCGAGCGCCTGGAAGAAGCGGGCGTGAGTTGGAAGGTCTATCAGTTTTTGCCGGATAACTTTGGCGACAACCCGCTGGCCGGTTTTCGTCAGTACCGCGCCGCCAGTGTCGCGGCCGGCAACCCGGCGGAACCGCCGAAAGACTTCAAGGCCTTTGTGCCTTACAGCGATCAACTCAACGCCCGCGTGCCCTTGTACAAAGGCAACGGCAACACACTGCCGTCCGCCAACGGCAGTGACCTGGAGGCGATCATCCAGGGCTTTCGCGATGACATAAAGCACGGGCGCCTGCCCCAGGTGAGCTGGCTGGTTGCGCCGGCCAATTACTCCGAACATCCTGGGCCTTCCAGCCCGGTGCAGGGTGGCTGGTTCACTCAAGAGATTCTCAAGTCGCTGACCGAAAACCCGGAGGTCTGGAGCAAGACCGTGCTACTGGTCAATTACGATGAAAACGACGGGTTCTTCGACCATGTTCCCTCACCATCAGCGCCGTCCAGGCGTTCCGATGGCAGCTTTGCCGGTAAGTCCACGGTGAAGTTCGACAGCGAAATCTTCACGCATCCGGCACCGCCCGGCACCACGCAACAGCCGGCGCCGGACGGTGGTGTTTACGGCCCTGGCCCACGGGTGCCGATGCTGGTGCTATCGCCCTGGAGTCGTGGCGGCTGGGTCAACTCCCAGGCGTTTGATCACACCTCGGTGCTGCAATTTCTGGAGAAGCGTTTCCAGGTGCGCGAGCCCAATATCAGCGCCTGGCGTCGCGCCGTCTGTGGCGACCTCACCTCAGCGTTCAACTTCGTCAATCCCAACAGTGAGCGGTTGCCGCCATTGCACGACACCACTCGCCTGGCCGCAGATTTGCTGCGCCAGCGCCAGGAGCAACTGGCCCAGGTCGCGGTTCCAGCAGAGGGCCGGCAACAGGTGCCGCACCAGGCGCGCATGGCTCGGCCATCCCGTGCATTGCCTTATCAGTTGAATGTCGAGGGCGCCGTTGATCGTCGCGCCGCTGAGCTGACGCTGAACTTCTTTAACCATGGCGACCAGGGCGCGGTCTTCCACGTTTACGACCGACTGCACCTGGAAGACATCCCACGACGCTACACCGTGGGCGCTGAAAAGCACCTCAGTGACACCTGGCCAGTCGCTGGCGGCTATGACCTGTGGCTCTTGGGGCCGAACGGTTTTCACCGGTCATTCAAGGGTGACTTGCAACGCCGCGAACCCGAACTGTCAGTGGCTTACCAGGGTGACAGCGTGCTGCTGACGGTGATCAACCCCAGCAAGCATCCGGTCTCGGTGACGATCAAGCGCTGCCCTTACACCCATCAAGGGCCATGGCTGCTGGAGATTGCTGGCCACAGCTCGCAGCAGCGCACGTTCTCCCGCCAGCCGAGCGGTGGCTGGTATGACTTCACCGTGCGCAATGAGCATGGCTGGGTGCGTCGCGTAGCGGGGCGGCTTGAGACGGGGGCGCACAGTATCAGTGACCCGTTGATGGGCAAGCCGGTGTAGCAAACGCTGGGGCGGCGGATGGCGTTGAACAGATCCGCTGCCTTTGGCCTGTTGCTAGTATTTTGAGAAATATCCTACGTTCATAAAGGACTAATCATCCCCGCTTTCTCCGGGCAGTTTTAGACAATCGTTGGCTCCACTACCCACGAGCCCACGCCAATGACGAGCCAGCCTTTACGCGTCCTGATCCTTGAGGAACACGCCTTTCAGCGCGCCGTTGTCGTGAGCCAGTTCAAACGGATGGGGCATGCGGTGATCGAGGCGACGCATGCCATTGAAGCCTTGGCCCTTTTGGAAAGCGTGGGCGGGGTGGATGTCGTACTGTGCGACTTGTCCATGACCGGCATGGATGGGCTGGAGTTTTTGCAACATGCTGCGCAGCGAGGGTGGCTGCATGGCCTGATTGTCAGCGGCCATCAGCCGCCTGGAATCAGCCAAGCGCTGCAACCGTTCACCCGCCTGCTCGGCGTGCGTTTGCTGGGCCATGTCGACACGCTGGCGCCCCTCAATCAGCTCGAAGAGGCAGTGCATCGTCATCAGCCTGTTGGGGAGATAGCGCCTGCGGTTTCACCTGCGCTGCCATTGTTTACTCAATCGCAAGTGTGCGACGCATTAGCGGCCGGCCAGCTGCACGCGTACTACCAACCCAAATTCGGCCTGTGGACCAACGAGATGATCGGCGTGGAAGTGTTGAGCCGCTGGCATCACCCGCTTTACGGTCTGTTACCCGCAATGGCCTTCATGCCGGTGCTGGAGCGTTGCGGGCGGCTCGACGAATTGTTGTTTGCACAGATGCACCAGGCCTTGACCCTGCAACAACACGTCAGGGCAAGCGGCATGACCTTGAACCTGGCGTTCAATCTGCACGCTCAGCAGCTGGCTCAGGGCGGGTTGAGTTTGAAGATCAAAGACGTCATGGCGCCGTTCAAGGCACCGCGCTCCAGCGTGACTTTCGAGCTGACCGAAAGCGGCATGCTGGAAGCCTCGGCGAGCAGCCTGGCGTGCCTGATGCGTTTGCGCATGCTCGGTTGCAACCTGTCCCTGGATGACTTTGGCGCCGGGTTTTCATCCTTGCAACGCCTGTGTCAGCTGCCGTTCAACGAGATCAAGCTGGATGCCGAGTTTGTGCGCGGCATGACCACCGACCCACGTTGCCGCGCGGTGATCCACAGCACCCTGGCGCTGGGCGACAGCCTGGGCATGAGCGTGGTGGTGGAAGGTATCGAAACCCAGGAGCAGCAGCGGCAATTGCTGGCGATGGGCTGCAGGGTGGGCCAGGGTTATGTGTATGCGCCGGCGATGAGTGGCGAGCAGTTGTTGTGGCGATTGCAGAATGTGGCTTGATGGGTGTTGAGCGAATGCAGGTGGCAGGGCGCTTACCACCATTTCCAGTGGCCTTGTTTTTTCAGGGTGGCGATGATGTTTTCGCGCTTGTGGCGGATTTCGACCATCTTGTGGCGCAGTTCGCGGCAGCGGTTGCTGTTTAGGATCAGCAGGCCGGTCAGTGGGCCGATGAGGGTCATGGAGTAGAGGTGCACGTTGGGACGGTACGCGATGGCGGGAAGTGATACCAGCAGACATATGAGGTATATCGCGACGTTTAGCCAGACCCAGTGTATGCGGCCGTACAGCACTTGGTATTTGGCAATGGCATATACAGCGCCAAGCCCGGTCGCGCTGAAAAAAAATGTCTTGGTCGCAAAGCTTATGGGGTACGACGAAAGGTAAGTGAGCATTGTCAGGGTAGCCGTCAATGCTATCGAGGCGCATGCGACGAGAAGGTCGGCACTGATTACCGGCGTGTACCGTTTGATGATTTCCCAAGGGTTTTCAATAAAAACAGTTGAGTAATACGCGTTTTTTTCTTCGCCCTTTTCGCTCATGGGTTGACCTCCTCGTAGACGCCGACTGCCAACGTCTTGAGATTTCCGTTGGTTGCACTGCTGGTAAAGCTGAGCGATGCAGCCAATGCATCCATGATGTGGGTAGCGGTTGCATGCTGCATTGCCGCAGCGCTGATACGTTTGGAAAGTTTACCGTTAGCTTTTTCCAACTTAAGCAGTCTGCTCGTTAACCTTGGGTCACGGATCTTGAGCAATTCATCGTTCAGCTTTGCCCGCTCTTGCCGAGTCAGGCCTTTGAGCACCTGGCGGATCGATTTTCCTGTTACCCGCGTAGTTGTAATGATGGCTTTCACTGTGACCAACATCGAAGTTGCAACGCCCAGTAGCGCCACACCATCCAGTACTGCCGTCGCGTCTTGATACCAGGGTTCGCTATCTAAATAGTCATTGAACTCGGGGAATGCAGCTTCTGACGCAGTTCGCAGGGCGCCGGCGATACACTGAACCGTACCCGCTGCCGCTGCAGCCTGGCCGATAACCGTGATCACCGCACTCGTCCCCGCCGTAAATGGCATCAACATCACACCACTCGTAACCACAGCCCAACTCAACAACGCCCCCGCACAAGTGATCGTCGTGTTTAGTGCCTCAGCCACCAAACGGGACTCGCGAGGCTCATGCTCCAACATCCGCTTGAACTCCACCGGCCCCACATACTTGGGCGCCTCACGCAGCACGACTTTGATCGGTCGCACACTACAAATTGCCTGAAACTCGCGCAGTACCACCACGTTAAGCATGTCATCGATATACACCACCCCCGCGCCAATCAGTGCCGGGTCGCTATCGACGGCGAAGAACAACTTGCGCAGATCAATACTGCTTTCAATCCGCTGACGCGTGGTGCGGTGGGTCGAAGGGAATCCATCTTTGAGCAGGGAAGCCGTCATCCTTAACTCCTGTTATTGCGGGAGTCGAGAGCGTAAAGATGAGGAGGTACCGCTGAATGTCGGAAGGTTCGCCATTTCACGTCGGGTGCGTCTCTAACTGCCTTCTGCGTCTTGCGCGCACCGCTGCGGCTGGGGAAAAGTGCGTCCCACGTCACTACCGACGCATACCAAGGCAGGGAGCAAACATGGCAGTCGATATGTTTTTGAAGCTGGGTGATATCAAGGGTGAATCAAGGGACCAGGCTCATCGCGACGAGATCGATATCACCCAGTGGGCATGGGGCATGTCGCAGTCGGGTTCGATGCACAGCGGTACGGGCGGCGGTGCGGGCAAGGTCAATATCGCCAATCTGAACCTGACCAAACCACTGGATAAATCCAGCCCCAACCTGATGATGGCCTGCGCCAGCGGCAAGCATTACCCCGAGGCCAGGTTGGTGCTACGCAAGGCCGGCGGTGCCAGCCCGGTGGAGTATCTGGTGATCACCCTGAAGGAAGTCATGGTGGTGTCCTACAGCACGAATGCTGAAAGCAACACCGACGTCGTACATGACAGCTTTGCCCTCAATTTTGCCACCGTCGACGTCAGCTACCAGCCGCAGAAGGCCGACGGCGCCAAGGACGGCGGGCCGGTGAAGTTTGGCTGGAACATTCGGCAGAACATCAAAGCCTGAGCCCCAGCCAGCCTCCTATTCTTCCAACTGCAATGCCTGCTGTTTGAACCTGCGTTTTTGTTCAAACGGCAATTTCTCATCATCCCCATACGGCGCGCTGTACCAGTTGCCGTAACTCGGGTTCGGCAGCAGGAACCAGCGCTGCCCCAGCCAGCTCACATAGGGCTCCACCGCCTTGCGTTGGGCGCAGAGGGTGTTGTGTTCGGGCTGCACGAAATCACCCAGCGAGTCCCCGGCCATCAGCAACACGCGGGCATGGCTGGCGACCCACTGACGGCGACACGTCTTGCCGTAGCCGGCACTTTCGCAATGGCCGATTGGCGTACTGGCGGCCAGGACTTGTTCGTCGCCGCTCACCGGAAACCCACGCAGGCGCAGGTTGGCGACAGTGGCCGCGACCTGGCTGTGTTCGCGGTTGGTGAGGTAGTAAACCTTGATGCCCTTTTGCTTAGCGGCCTGCAGGAAAGCCACTGCCCCCGGTAATGCCTGGGCCTTGGCCTGGTTGACCCAAGTATTCCAGCGGTCATAGGAATAGACTTGATTATTGATGATGTCGCGAGCGTTCAGCGGCACGTTATCCAGCAGGGTTTCGTCAATATCCACCACCACCGCTGGAGGTAAACCGTTCAGCTCGCGGGGTGGAAAGGGCAGGGCATCCCAGGTTGGGTCAGCCAGGGCCACGTCGAGTTGGCGGGTGGCGTTGGCGAACAGCTGGCGGTAGATCAACTCGTGTTCGATGGAGGTCTGGGTCCAGAGCACGGCGTCGAGTTGGTCGTTGGCCGGCGGGGTCTGCTGGCAGCCGGTCAGGGCGGTGGTGAGCAGGCAGACACTGGCGAAAATCAGGTTGCGCATGGGATGTCTCGGCGGTGGAAACGTGTGGGCAGCACCTTAGCCTAATCAGGCTATACATCAATCCCGAATGTGGGGGCGATTTCAGATCAAGATCAAAAGAGCAGATCAAAAGACCGCTGACTTCGTCATCGAAAAGAATGTAAGGGCCGGATCAAAGCAGACCTCATCGTCAAGACTGCACGCGGTCGAATGTGGGAGCGTGTTGCATCAGGTAGACAGGCTTTTGCTGTGCACTTGATCCGGCTCTTGCCTAACCACTCAGGTCGGCTTTTGATCTGAGGCGCCCCGTTAACCACCGTGACCGCTGCAACGGATATGTCCACCGACCAACATCCTGCCCCCCTAAGGCCCACACACCAACGCCTGCCGCTCATAGTTCAGCGCCTTGTTCTGCGGCGGTAGCGCATAGCTTGCACTGCAACGCTGCTCGCCCCACTTGATCACCAGCGTCCCCCGATCCTGCTCCACCAGCGCCAGCGCATTCCCATTCGGGTCCGCAATCGCCAGTTGCTTACCCGCCGAGTCCTCCAGCGAAGCCCCGAACGACAACGGCTTGTGCTGCGCATCAAACAACTCAAACAACACCCGTCGCCCGGTGGTGCCGCTGTAACGCGCCACCACGATAGCGCCACGGCGCGGCACCAGTTGCTGGGTGGCGTTGGTGATTTCCACATCGCCGCCCAGGTCGCGGGTGTCCAGGCTGATCCAGTTCACCCGGTAAGGTTGCGCCGTAGGGATCACCGCATAGCCGTTGTAACCGGTCTCGACGCCGCTGTAACTGCCGATTTTGGCCCCGGAGATGCCCGGCACTTCGGCCAGGGCGAAGGTCTCGCTGACGGTCTGCCCCAGGTTGATACCGCCCGCATGGGCGACCACCGAACCCGCGAGGTTAAGGTTCTGCGAGTTGTAGCCCTGGCCCTGGCTGTAGCCCAGGCTGACATCCGCCATGGAAGTACGGCTGTTGATATTCACCGAGCCGGAGTCGCCACTCGCATTGCTATGGCCGGCCTGCACCGAATAGAAGGTGTCGCTGGTATCGGCAACGTAACCGTTGATACCGGCTTGCGTAGTGGTGTCGCCGCGCTGATGGCTGGTAGTGACAAAGGCTCGCGGCGCACGGGCCTGGCTGCCGAGTGGGAAAGAGACGGACAGGTTCACCTGAGTGTCGCTGCTGGGCTCGCCATAGGTGACGATTTGCTGGGTGCGCGTCACGCCAAGGTTGTAGCTCAGGTCGCCCCAGTTGCCGGTGTAACCGGCAGACAAACTGCGCGAACCGCCACGGTTCCAGTAGCGCTGGTCGCTGGCGTTGACGTACAGGCTGCCGAACTCGCTGTTACGCCCCAGGCTCTGGTTGATGGTCAGGTCGGTGCGGGTTTTTGAATGACCGGTGCGCACGCGCACGTCTTCGCTGTTGTCTTCCACATGGTCGGTGAGGGTGCGGTAGCCCTCAGTGGAGTAACGGTAGGCGGCCAGGGTGAAGTTGGTGTCGGTGCCGGCAAAGGTTTTTGCGTACAACGCTCGCACGCTGCTGCCCTGGCTGGTTTGCCCGCGCGCCTTGCTGGACGAGTGCGTGGTGTCCAGGGAGAAGGCGCCGAACGCGGTGTTCTTGCCGGCGCCGATCGACAGCGCGCTGTAGTCCTCGCTGGCTTGCAGGCCGACGATGCCGCTGAGGTTGCTGGTCAAGCCATACGCCAGTGTGCCGCTCAGAAAGCGCGGGGTCCCCAGGCCGTCGGCATTGCTCTTGAACGTACCCGCCGAAAGGCTGTACTTGACCTGGCCTTCACGCACCATGATCGGCAAACTGGAAAACGCCTGCATCGTCACCCGCCGGCTGCCGTCGGCTTCGATCACGGTGATCTGCAGGTCGCCATTGGAGCCGCTGGGGTAGATGTCGTTGATCTCGAACGGCCCTGGTGCGACGTTGGCGGTGTAGAGGATGTAGTCGTTCTGGCGGATCTCTACGGTCGCATTGGTCTGCGCCACGCCACGGATCACCGGCGCGTAGCCGCGTTCGCTGTCGGCACGCATGCCGTCGTCGGAGGCCAGTTTGAGGCCGCGATAACGCACGCTGTCGAACAAGTCGGTGTCAGAGAAAATCTCGCCGGCGCTGAACTGACCCTTGATCGCCGTCACGTCGTGCTGCACGTAGGTGCGGTTGCTGGTGAAGGTGTTCGAGCGGTCAGTGCCGCTGCTCATGTTCGATTCGTTGCGCAGGCGCCAGGCGCCCAGGTTGATGCCGTTGCGCAGCCCGAGATTGTTAGCGATGCGGGTTTTATAGTCGCCGGCGGTGCGGCTGCTGTTGAGCTGGTAGTTGATGAACGCGGCCGGCACGCCGTCATCCCACAACTGCGGGTCAACATACCCGCGCAGGCCGCGCTGCATGGCCACTTGCGGAATACTTGCCATCAGGCGCAGGCGGCTGCTGTCGTACCGCACGCTGGCGTCTTCGATCATGTCCGCGAGGGCATAGCATTCCTGTGGCTGCTGCGGGTCGAGTTTGCCTTCGGCCTGCAAGCGGCTCATGTCGACGCCCAGTTGCTTGAGCAGGTCGAGGGTCAGGCAGGCTTCAACCCGGCCGTTTTTCGGGTTGCGCTTGAAGTCGATATCACGTCGGCCTACCAGCACTTCGTTGCTGTACAGGTCAACACGGTAATTGCCCGGCAGCACGCTGTTGGCCGAGAGCAGTTGCTGCAGGTCGACGGGCGACTGCGAGCCTTGCAGGAACGTGGTGTTGAAGCTTTGCGCTGCATCATCGGCCATGGCCCAGGTCGGCAGGCTGGCCGCAATCGCGAGCGACAGCGTCTTCAACTTCAGTACGCCACGTGCGGGCCTGTTGCTGGAAAGAAAAGACATGCGAAGACCTATGACATCCCTGATTGACGGACAGCCGGGCACGCAAACACGCACGCGAAGTGAGCCTGTGGGTTAGAGAAGCTACTTAGGGTTTGAGGCGCGATTCCGTCGCGTGCGCAGGTAGCGCAGCGCCGCTCGATAGGGGCGCGCTGTAGTGGTTTTGCGCGCCATAGTCATTGATGCTGGAAAACGACAGCTGCACCGGGCCGTTGGCAATTGCCGCGCTCAGCGGGAACTGTTTTTGTTCGCCGGGCGCGATCATGGTGGAGTCGCTGGCGAGTTGTGCCTGCACTTTGATGTCGGCCATGGACACGTGGTACAGCGTCGGGTTTTTCACCTGCAACAGGGTCTGGCCGGCGTGTTTGGCCAGTGTCCACTCAAGTTGCGCAGGGGCTTGCAGCGCGCTGCCGGTGAGGCCGGCAGGGCGGTAAAAAATCTTGATGCGCTGGCGGATGGCCAACTGCAAGGTGTTCTCGGCCTCGCTGGCCTTGGGGATTTCCTGCACGTTGAGCCACACCACCGACTCACGGTCCGTGGGCATGCCTTTGCCTTCGTACAGAATGCGCAGCAGTTGTTGTTCTTTGGCGAACACCCGCGCCAGCGGCGGGGTGACGGCAAACGGCGCGCGGCTGGCACTGGCGTCGTTCATGTCGACCCAGGATTGAATCAACACATCCTGGTTGCCGTTGCGCACGGTGATATTGGCTTCCTTATGGTCGCCATCAAACACGATGCGGGTGGCATTCAATGAAATGCTGGCGGCGGCCTGGGCAGCCATAAGCAAGCCCAGCAGCCCCAAGCATGCGGCGATAGAACGAGGCGGCATGAGGGTTATCCGGTGTAATCAAAAGACAATGGCGAGGCCGCAGGGCCTCGCGCGTTCGGTGCCGGGGGCGCCGAGTTATTCGTATTGCAGGATGAACGGCAGGGTGGCATCACCGCGACCGGCGGTGGACGAACCGGCGGCTGCGGTGGTGACGTAGGCGGCCGCGAAGCTCAGGGTGGCGTCGCCGCCAGCCGTGCCGGCGCCGTGCATAGTGCTTTCGATGCGCGCGGTGCTGGAAGAGCTGAGGTCGATCAGGCTGCCTTTGCTGTCGAGCAGGGCGATACCGACGTTTTGTGCAGTGGCCGAACCCGGGTTCAGGGCCAGGACTTTTTTGCCGGTGACCAGGCCCGAACCGCCGTTGTTGGCGTCAAAGATCATCGCGACTTTGGTGCCCTGGTTGCAGTTGACGTTCAGGTTGAAGTCTTTGGCGGTGACACGGCCTGCGGTTGGGTTTTCGGCAGTGCCCATGTCCTTGATCGACACGTTGCCCATGTCTACCGAAATGGTGCGGTCGGAGTTGGCGCCGTCGACCGAGCAGGCATCGTTGTTGATCACGCCGGTGAAGGTGATTTTACCGCTGCCGCCCAGGGTCGGCGTCGGTGCCGGGTCGACGGCAAATGCACTGCCGGAAGCGGCGATAATGGCCGAGGCGATAACAGCCAGGGAAAACTTCTTCATGATGATGTCCGTTAGTGTTAGTTGGAAAATGCTGTTGTTGAACTGCGAGAGGAGAATAAGCGGTGAGGGCGGGTGAGCGAATAAGACGATTCTTATAAGTCAGGAAGCAGGCGTTTTAGAACGGCGGGAAGGCGCGTGAAGACTCAGCAAATAAAGGGCGAAGCCATTATTTTAAATGGCTTGCTAGTTGTGGGTTAGTTGAAAATGTTGCGCGCCAGGCAATAAGCGAGCAGGTCCTGGTCACTGCTCACTTCAAGTTTGCGCATGGCCGATATCTTTTGCGCGCTGATGGTCTTTGAACTGCGGTTCTGACTGCGCGCAATATCACTGACGCTCATGCCGGAAATAAATAAACGCAGGATCTCGAACTCTTTGGGCGACAAACTGGTAAAGCGCTCGTCAATCGCCGTAAGGGTCTCGATCACCGAGGTTTTTGGCGGTTCCAGGCTGCGGTAGGCGCTCTGCTGGGCAATCGCCTTGAGCGCCAATTCAATCTCGGTGTGCAACTGGCTTTTCTGGATGATGCCGACCACACCCAGCTCTTGCAGGCGGGTGAGGATCAGGTGGTTGGAGATCATCGTCAGGATCAGGATCTGTACCTGCGGGAAATGCCGCTTCAGGTACTCCACCAACTTGAGCCCGTCGCCGTAGGGCGAGTCGCCCGGCATGTTGTAGTCGGTGATCACAATGTCGGCACCCTGGTGTTGCAACAGCGCGATCAGGCCGGCCGAACACACAGCCTCGCCGACCACCTGGAAGCGTGTGTCGCGCTCCACCAACTCGCGAACGCCAAGCAGGACGATCGGGTGATCGTCCGCGATTACCACGTTGAATTTTTTCATAAAGGGCCGTCCGTAGTGCCAGTTCAAGTGAGTGAAGAGTGCCCGGGCTGGAGAGTCTCCAGAACGGCCGACAGACGCTGCATCACCGCCTTTACCTTGAGCTCAAGTGCCGTGTCGAGGCTGCCGCGGTTAAGTGCGCTTTCCAGTTCGATGCACGCTTGGGCCAGGCTGAGTGCCTGGACTGCGCCCAGGGCGCCGGCGACCGAATGCAGCAATTGGCCCAGGCCGTGGGCATCACGTTGCGCCAGGGCGGCACCGATGCGCTGCAAGTCCTGCTGCACGCTGCTGATGAACAGCGGGCGCATCTTGTCCGACAGCTGCACACTGTCGTCGCAAGGCGCAATGGCTGGCTCCAGCGCTGGCTTGACCCTGCACAACTTGATCAACTGGCCACGCAGGGTTTGCAGGCTTAACGGCTTGACGATCCAGGCGTTCATGCCCACCGCCAGGCAGCGCACGCCTTCCTCGCGCATCGCATTGGCGGTCACGCCGATAATCGGCAAGCGTGGGTCGTGCTCACGCAGCGTCCTGGCCAGTTCATAGCCATTCATCAACGGCATATTCACGTCGGTCAGCACCAGGTCAAAGGCCTGCGGTTGCCACAGTTGCAGCGCCTGCTCGCCGTTGGCGGCCAGGCTCACTGAACAGCCGAGCGCTTCGAGCTGTTCCTTGATGATCGCCTGGTTGACCGGGTTGTCCTCGGCCACCAAGATGCGCAACCCCAGTTGCCCCGCGCTTTGTGGTCGGGCCGTTGCGGGTTGCTCATGCTTGCCGTGCTGCGCCAGGGACACGGTGCTGGCGATGCTGCGCACATCGTGCAGGTCGACCACCCAGCCTTGCGCCGTGTGCAGCGGCGGGCTGTGTGCGCCCGGCTGGCACAGCACGCGTTGGCCGGCCCACGGCTTGGCGGGCTCGCTGGGCAGCAGGTCCACCAGCACCGCATGGCGGCTGTCTTTTTCCTGGGTGGTCGCCGCCAAGGCTGCGGCGATGCCCAGCCGATTGAGCCAGTCACTCATCGACTGCGCCAGTTCGCGCACCGGCGCCTGCACGTACACCGGCGTCGGGCTGGGTTCGATCAGCGGCAGGTTGGTCAGCGCGCCGCAGCACCGTGGCAGGCGCATTTTCAGGGTAAAGCTGCTGCCCAGGCCCGGCTCACTGACCACGCGGATTTCGCCGTCCATCATCTGCGCCAGCCAGCGGCAAATCGGCAACCCCAGCCCGGCGCCGCCTTCGCTGGCGGTGTCCGGCGCCTGGTAGAACAGATCGAACAGCTTGGCCTGCTGCGCTTCGGGAATGCCGACGCCGGAGTCGGTGACTTGCCATTCCAGGTCGACATGCTCGACATCCAGCGCCATCACCCGAGCACGGATTACCACGCGCCCGATGTCGGTGAACTTGATCGCGTTGCTCACCAGGTTATTGAGGATCTGGCGAATGCGCATCGGGTCGCCCATCAGGCAGTCCGGCAACTGTGGGTCGATGCAGCTGTAGAGTTGCAGCCCTTTGCGCTGGGCGAAAGCGGCGTAGGTGTGCAAGGTGTCTTCGAGCATGTCCAACGGGCAGAAGTCCACGGCTTCTATCGCCATTTGCCCGGACTCGATCTTCGACACATCCAGCACATCACTGATCAGCTGGAACAGCGTGGCGGACGAGCGTTGAATGGTGTGCAGGTAGGTTTTCTGAGGCGGGTCCAGGTCGGTCAGGCCGAGTAACTCCAGAGTGCCGAGCACGCCATACAGCGGCGTGCGGATCTCATGGCTCATGGTTGCCAGGAACAACGTCTTGGCCTCGTTGGCGGTATCGGCGGCGTGACGTGCCTCTTCCAGCGCCTGGGCGTCTTCGATGTGCCGGGTGATGTCGTTGAAGGCATACAGGCGCACGTTTTCGGCTTGATAGCGGGTCGACACAAAGCCGATTTGCAGGTGCCGGCCTTCGATCTCCAAATGGCTTTCGCCGCTCTCAACGCTGTCGTGTTGACCGGCCATGGCCGCCACCAGACGTGCGGTGCCCGGCCATTGCTGGGCGCGCTGGTTTTCGATCAGCACCTTGCCGTCGCTGCGGCGCACCACACACAAGCCGGTGGGCGCGGTGTCGATGATCACGCGGCTGAACGCCACGCTTTCGGCGATGCGTTCGTGGGCCAGGCGCGCCGGATTGATCACCTGGCGCCGGTACCAGCGGCTGCCGGCCCAGCCCAGGGTGACCAGGCTGACCAGCAGCAGCGCCAGGGTGCTCAATGGCCATAACGCCGAGTGGAAGAAATGCGAGTAGTTCAGGCCATAGACCGCGCTCCAGGGCCGGTCGCCGGCCTGGGTAATCTTGAACTCAAAGCCATTCGCAGTGAGGTGCACGCCATCACTGAGTGACGCTTTGGCCTCTGGACCGATCAAGCGGTTGCCGTCGGGTGCGATAAGGGTGAAGCGATCAAACGCCGAGTGATCCAGCGCGCGTTGCACATCGTCGACTTGCGACAGGTCGAGCAAGGTGCCGATCACCGCCTGGCCCTGGCCGTCGAGTGCCAGGCCCATGTAGGCCAGCAAGTGCTCGGGTTGCGGCCCCGCTTTCCAGTACACCCAATCCTGCTCCAGCGGCTGCGGCGTCTGCGCGAGGGTTTGTTGTACCGCTGTGACCAGTGCCACCTGGTTGCCGGTTTCTTCAGCGCTTTCGCGACGCTGGTAGCCCACGGAGGGAATGGTGATAGCGTAGTGTGTCTGGCGATTGACTAGAAACGTTTGCGGCGCCTCATACGGCGACGAGGACCAGAAGGCGCTGTAGTAGCTGGTCAGGTGCGCACCCAGGGCAAAGATCGGTGGCCGTGCAGCAACGCCGACCTGTTGCTCATCGAATTTGACGTCGAACGGCACCGAAAATGAGTACTTCTGGCCTACGTACAGCGTGCGGCGGTTCTCGACCATACGGCTCTTGAGGCTGACCTGCACGTTGGTGGCCCGCAGCAATTCGGCCTGGATGCCCGGGTGCGCCAGGCTCTTGAGATAGGTTTGCTGCTCGGTGAGGTTTTCCATCAGCCGCGCAAAATGAAAGCGCGTTGCGCCATACCGGGTTTCGATCCCGCGTTGCAGTGACCAGTAGTTGGTGAGGAGCAACAGCAACGCGATTCCCATCAGTACCATCAGGCCTTTGTTCAGGCGTACGGAACTGCGGGTAAAGGCTTCGAGTATCGCGTTGTTGTGCTTCATCAGGGGTTTCCGCAGGCGCAGGACAAATCGGCACTGGATGCAGCTTACTCTTTAGAAAGGGCAAATAATCCGGGGCCTCCAGCTAGTGAGATGTCGCGGGGCCATCATTGTTCAGTAGTTGCTGAAATTGGTCTGAAGACACCGCATGGGAGATCAGGAAGCCCTGCACCTGATTGCAGTCTATTTTGCGCAACAGCGCCAATTGCGCAGGCGTTTCCACGCCTTCTGCGACCACCGTGAGCCCGAGCTTGCGGCCCAGCGCGATGATGCTCGCCAACGCCTGGGCGATGCCTTCGTTGTCGTGGCTGCCCTGCACCAGCGCCTGGTCGATCTTCAGTTCGGTAAACGGCGTAGACACAAGGTTGAGGTACGAGCTGTAGCCCTTGCCGAAATCATCCTGGGACAAGCCGAAGCCTTTGATGCGCAAGCGGCAGGCACCGGCGTAGAAGTTGCTGATGTCTTGCGGCACCGAGCATTCCATCAACTCGAAGCAGATCATTCCCGGGATGCCGTCGTGGTGCAGCACAAACTCCAGCAAGCGGTCCGCCAGGTCATGGCTGTTGAGCAGGTGGGTGGGCAAGTTGATCGCCACCGGGATTTCATAGCCGCGCTGGCGCCACTGTTCCTGGGCGTGAATCGCCTGTTTGAGCACCAGCCACAACAGCCGTTCTTCCAGCTCGAAGGCCTTGATCGCCGGCAGGAACGCGGCCGGCAGCATCACGCCTTGCTCGGGGTGCATCCAGCGCACCAGGGCTTCGGCGGCGACGATACGCCCGTTGGCGAGGGATTTTTTCGGTTGGAACCAGGCCTGCAACTGGCCGCTGCTCATGGCCTGCACCAGCGTATGGCGGTCGATGTCCATGTGCTCGGGCAGCTCGGGGGAGGGCTTGCGCACCGTGTTCCTCAGTTGATCGACCAGATTGCGTAGTGCATCGGCGTTCACCGGCTTGGAGATCAGCCCGATCACTTCCACATCGAGGTTTTTCGCCACCAGGCTGGCGGCCATCAGCATGCGCCGCGATGCCGCACTCATGATCGCCAGTGCCGGCTTGCTGCGCAGGTTGGCCAGGCACTGGATAAATTGCACGCCGTCCATGCCAGGCATCAGCAGGTCGGTCAGTACCAGGTCGAAATCGCGCTGGCGCAGACGCTCCAGCGCTTCTTTGCCGTCCTCGGCGGTTTCCAGCCTGAAATCCCCCAACTCACTGAGCAAGTGCTGCAGGTAGATGTGCTGCAGGGGATGGTCCTCAACAATCAAAATACTAAGGGGCTTCATGGGTGATCCGTGCATAAGGCGCCAGGGAGTTGAATAGAGCCCGCAACGCAAAGGGTTTGACCAGGCAATGGTTCATGCCGGCGGCCAGGCACAGGTCGGCCTCGCCGCGCATGGCGTTGGCGGTGGCCCCGATAATCGGCAACGGGCAGCCTTGGCGGCGCAGTTCGCGTGCCAGTTCATAGCCGTTGATGTGGGGCATGTTCACGTCCGTCAACACCACGTCGAAGTTACCGGCGGTGTACAGCTGCAACGCTTCCTGACCATCGGCCGCCAGCTCCACGGTGCAGCCGAGTTCTTCGAGTTGGTCACGCAGAATCAGCTGGTTGATGATGTTGTCCTCGGCCACCAGCAGGTGCAGGTTGAGTTTGTTCAGGTCACGCTGGCGCGTTTGCTCATCGGCACGGGCCACCCACAGCCCTTGCGCCTGGCTCACGGCCTGATGAATCGCCCCCAGGTGGTTGAGGTTGACGTGCCAGGCACCGCCTTCGGCTTCCACGCTGGTGCAGGCATTGCTGCTCACGTGAATCACCGGCCCCGGCCATTCCGGCACCAGCAGCGGGTCGACGCTGCCGGGGTGTACTTGCAGCAGCAGATGCGTGTCCGCCAACGTCGGCAGCCCGGCCTGCGCCCTGGCGCCCCAGCGGCGCAGCCAGCCGCTGACGGAGTTGGCCAGCTCCGGGATCGGCGACGCCACGTAGATGGTCTCGGCCAGCAGCGCGGTCATCGGCGTGGTCGGCGCCTCTTCCAGCGGCAGGATCAGGCTGAAGCTGCTGCCCAGGCCCAGTTCGCTGACCATGCGGATGTTGCCGTTCATCAACTCGGTCAGGCGCTGACAGATCGGCAGGCCCAGGCCGGTGCCGGCCACCACATTGGTGTTGCCTTCACTCTGGTAGAACGGCTCGAAAATCATCGCCTGGTCTTCCTGGGCGATGCCTTTGCCGGTGTCCGAGACCTGCCACAACAGGCTGGAGCGTTCGCCGTCGCGACCCAGCACCTTGACCCGCAGCACCACGCGTCCGTAGTCGGTGAACTTCACCGCATTATTGAGCAGGTTATTCAGTATCTGGCGAATGCGCGTCACATCGCCGATCAGCCGTTCGGGCAGCTTCGGGTCGAAGCAGGCATACAGCTGCAAGCCTTTGCCCTGGGCGGCTGCGGCATAGCCCTGAATGATTTCGTGGACCAGATCCAACGGTGAAAACTCGCTCATTTCCAACGCCAATTGCCCGGCTTCGATCTTCGACACATCGAGCACATCGCAGATCAACTGCAACAAGGTCGACGACGAACCTTCGATGGCGTGCAGGTAGTCCCTTTGCTGGGCATCCAGTTGCGTGCGCGCCAGCAGTTCGAGGGTGCCGAGCACGCCATACAGCGGCGTACGGATTTCATGGCTCATGGTCGCCAGGAACAAGGTCTTGGCGGCGTTGGCCGCGTCCGCCGACTGGCGTGCTTCTTCCAGCGCCGCTTCGACCTGCTTGCGCGCACTGATATCGCTGAATGCGCAAAACAGCACGTCCTCGCCTTTGTAGCGGGTGGGCGCACTGCTCAGGTACAGGTGGCGGCCATCGCTGGTTTCAAAGTAATCACTGCGTTCGCACGGGCCTTGGGCGAACGCTTGCTCGATCCAGCCGGCCTGCAGCGCCTCACGCTCCGGCCCGTTGCCGAGCCATTGCTGGGCCAGAGTATTTTCCAGCACCACCTGGCCGTCGGTGCGGCGCAGCACGCAAAGGGCCACGGGCGCGATCTGGATCACATCGCGGCCAAAGGCTTCGCTTTCGATCAATGCCTGAATGCGATGAATCGACGGAATAATGAAACGCTGGTCGACACGGCGCATCACCAGCCAGATCAGCGTGAGGCTGAACAGGCAGAACAACAACGAGCCGAGCAGCTGTTTCCACAGGCCATTGACCACCGCACGCAGGTCGATGGAATACATCAATTGCCATTCCGAAGACTTCAAGTGCTTGCGGATCACCAGGTGGTCAGGCAGCAAGCCGTTGCCGACAAAGCCAAAAAAGCTTTCCTCGCCGGGCCGCAGGTGTTGCTGTTTGAGCTGCGTGTCGGTGCTGTTGGTGAACACCAGCATGCCCTGGGAATTGAGCATCATGAACTCACCGGCACTCTGGTCGCTGAGGGTTGAAGACACTTCACGGCTTTCCATCTCCAGGCCCAGCCAGCCGGATTCAGGGTCGCGCTCGTCGAGGCGGCTGAAGATGTACAGGTGCGAATGGCCTTCGGTGTTGTCGCTCAGCCACAACTCGCTGAGCGTGGCCGGGTCGCTGTGCTGCAGGGCCTTGAGGCGGTTGAGCATGCACTTGGAAATCGGCAGTACCTGCGCGGTGGCGTCGTACAGCCGTGTCACCTGCGGGCTGGGGCCGGCATTCACATACAACAGGTTGAGCTGCTTGGCCTTGAGGTAGTCGCGCATGCGTGCGGTCAGCCAGATGCTCCACTGGTTGCCGGGTGTGTTGCCCAGTTCCAGGTGTTGTTCTTCCTCGGAAGAGGGGTAGAGCCTGGACTGCTTGCGCACCGCCGACAGGCTCAGGCTTTCCAGCAGCGCTTCGCGGTTGGTGAAAAAGGTATGGGCTTCGGCGATGGCGCTGCTCATGTAGCCGCGGCGCTGGGAGATATCGTTGTTGAAGGTCGACAGCAGAAAGGTATAAACCCCACTCAAGATGCCCACGAGCAGCACGCTCGCAAAAATACGAAGCAGCCTTCTGGCTGCTTCGGGTCGGGAGAGGACGGGGTTGATCTGGAGCAGGTAACTTTTCAATCGCATCGGCAGACTTTAAGCGTACGCCTTCGTGCCTGGCATAAGACGATCCTTAAAAATGGCCCGCTTGATCAAGTGCTTACTTGTAATACATATCCACCACCACGGCCGCGTCGAACGCGCCCGGGATCGGCAAGGTGCGCCACTTGAGGTCGGCGCGAAACTCATCGTGACTCTGGCCCATTCCCATCAGTTCTTGCAGGGTGAACCAGTTGTTGAAGGGCAACTGCTGCTGGCTTTCGGCGCGTGACAAAGCGATGCCCACCGAGCTGTTGTTGTCCGGCACCAGCAAGCCATTGATCACGCTGCCACCGCCCGGTGTGGTGGCGAAGCTGGCGCTGACGGTATACGGCGTGTCGCAGCCTTTACGCAGGTTCAAGCTGAAATTCGCACTGCTGGCGACTTCACCGATTGACGCCTTGCGCGACGGCGTGGGGAAGTTGACCACGCTGGGGCTGATGGTCAGTTCGGGGCTGCAGGGCACGAAGCGGATGTTGTTCATCCCCGTGACCACGTAGTTGAAGTTACTGTTGGGCCGCGAGTTGAGCCCGCGTACGCCGTCCAGCTGGAACACGCGGTAGGAGGTCAAGGTGCTGGCCTGGCCGCTGGGAGGTGTGGGGTCGAACTTCTCGATGAACACGCTGAAATTGAGGGTAAATCGTGCCTTGTCCCAGCCGATGCAGTTGGAGGTGCAGCCTCGGTCGGAGAAAAATCCGGTGCCGACCTTGCCGGTGCTTTGGGTAATCGGCTGGTTGTTATAACGAATGCCCACGCGGATCCCGGTGCCGATACTCACGCTGGCCGGGTTGACGTAGAAGTACACTTCCTCGCGGCCAACTTTGTAGTCGTCCGCGCAGATCACATTGGTCGAGCGTGGCCCGGACTCCCAGATAATCGTGCCGTTGGGCGCATCGGCGGCAACCGCCAGCGCGGTGCCCAGCGCCTCCTGGGTGATAATCGAACCGGTGCCGTCTTCACGGCAGGCCAGCGCATAGCTGGTGGCGGGCAGCACCGCGCAAGCCCATACCAGCATCGGCAATAAACGTTTGATCAGTGACATTGGTGCAAGTACCCCGCGATCTATCAGTTGAGCGCCGTGCTATGACGGGCTTGCAAACCGATATCGGTGATTTCGGTGAAATGGAGGGTGGTGCCTTTGGGCACAGGGCTGGACGCATTGAGGGTTTTGCGCGCGTGGGGCTTGAGCAACAGATAATCACTGAGTGCCAGGCTGTCGGTTTGCAGGTTGACCAGTGACAGGTGAAACGCACTGGGGTTGTAAACGCTGACACTGCGCCCATCGCTGCTCCACACCAACTGCTGCAGCGCCTCGGCCGAGCCACCCTTGAGCGCAGGTGGCCGATAGAACAGCTTGAGCCGTTGGCGTATCGCAAACTGCACGCTGTTGGGGTCGGTGGATTTGAGCGGAATCTCCATGATATTGAGCCAGAACAGCGATTCGCGATCGGCGGGCAAGCCTTCACCGGCATACAAAATGCGCAGCATGTGATGCTCGCCGGCGCCCAGTTGCACCAACGGCTCGGTGGCAGCAAACGGTACGGGGCTGTCGGCTGATTCGTCCTCGCTGGTGATCCAGGTTTGCACCACCACTTGCTGTGAGGCCGGGTTGACCACGCTGATGCCGGCGGCCTTGTCCTGGCCGTAATAGATCAGGCGTGTGCCTTCGATCTTCAGCGCCGCGCTGGCCGGCGGTGGCGCGAGCACCAGCAGCCCGCCGACCAGCAGCATCATTCTGAGTAAAAACATGAACACTAAAATTCCATGGCAACGTGTGGGAACGCAGCCATGGTAGGGGCGGGTGAGTGCGAGGGCTTTGAGGCGATTCTTAAAAACGCACAGTGACCGTTTCAGAATCGCCTTAAAGTCATGTTCGAGCCCCGACAGTTACCGTGTTCAACGTTGAATGATCGACGCTGATGCCCAACTGTCAGGTTTACCCTATGTCCAATAAAGCCTTACGCCTTCTGATTGCCGATGCAGACCTGTTGCAGCGGATCAAGCTGGAGAAAATGCTCAACCAGCTGGGCTACCACCGCATCGCCCCCCTGAGCTCGTTCGACGAGCTGCAGGCGTTGACGCGCGCCGGTTGCGTGGCGTTCGACCTGTTGATCATCAACACCGCGCTGGTGCGTTCGCGGCAGGTCAACCTGTTGAAGTACTGCCATGACAACCCATTGATTCGCCATACGCTGATCTATGACGGGCAATGTGCGCAAAGCTCGGTGGTGTCGGTGTCGGTGAGCCAGACCCTGCACCTGTCGTTGTCACAGTCGCCGGATTTCAACTCGCTGCGCCGCTGCATGGAGATTGTCGACCCCCAGCATAGCCTGCCGACGGTTGAACGACCGATGTTGCGCGCCGTCGACAGTCGGGCCACGGCGCCCTCGACGGCTGCGCGTAGCCTTTATCAAGGCGACCCGGCGGTGATGGCGTGCGCCGTCGGGTTATCGCCCAAGCGCTGATCCGGCCTCAGGTGCGCCAGACCGGCAGGCGGTCGTGGGCCAGTGCCCAATGCGACTGGCCAGGCTTGAGGCACACACCACCGACCCAGCGCGCATGCCCGGCGTGGTCCAACCAATACGCCTCGCCGCCCAGCACGTGGTGCGCCAGTGGCGTCAATGCCAGTTCGCGGCGCGGCCAGTCGCGCTCGGTTGCGGTTTCTATCAGCAAGGGGTTCGGGCCGTCGATCAATGGCCGCAACAGCGCGTGGAACATCATGTCGCCCAGGAACGGCAGTGGCTCACGCTTGGCCATCAGTTCGGCGAACACCCGGCCGAAAGGCACCGGCCCGGCCTCGGCGATGTAGCGCAGCGACAAGCGTTCAGTCAGTGACAGGCCATCCTCAACGCCCGGTAACTCCTGTAGCTGACGCAGTAGCGCCGGGGCGAGAAGGGGCAGGGAGGGGTGGTTGCCGTGGGCCAGTTGCGCAAGCTTTAACGGCGAGCTGTCGCAGTAAGCCGCCCAGGCCTGTCGTGCCAGTTGCACCGCTGCATCATCGACCAAGCGGCGCTGGGGCCACAACCACGCCAAGACATCGGGCGCCAGTTGGCCGATGCCGATAAAGCGTTCGACACCCGGGATACGGTCGACCTCAATCAGCTCCAGCTTTTTCGGCGCATGCTCAAGACCGGCCAGCGCGCGGACCAGAAACAGCTGATCATAGGCGTCCGCTTCGCACCACAGCACACTGTGATCGGTACTGGCCAGGGCTAGCAGGTGGTTGTATTCATCATCGACGCGGTGGGTTACTTCAGCAGCGTCCAGGGCAAAGGCCTGGCTGATAAAGGCACTGCGCATGGCGCGGAAATCTTCACTGGGCACATCGCGCACCGGCCCCATGCACAACGGATCGGTGAGCATGCGGAACTGCCCCTTGAAGCCGGCCAGTTGCAGGCTATGGGCAATATCACTGCCGCAGCGCCAGTGGGTGGTGCGGGCTTCATCGCTGGCAGCAAAGTCCGGGTGGCGGGCGGCGAAGTCGATGGCGTCGACATGCGCCTTGAGCTTGGGCCAACTGCTGAAACCCAGCTGTCTTGCAACTTGCCATTGGGCTTGGGACAAGGTGGCGTGCGGGTCGAGGGTTTTCAGGCGTGGCAACAGTTCCTTGGCGCGCTTGCGCTGCTGCTCAAGGTTGAGGCGGCCGTCGGTAGTCGAGGATAAGAGGCGTTGCGACATACGATCTCCTTGCACAAACCTTTTCCGCTTTCAGGTTGGGAGTCGTAGAAATGTGATATTCAGTCAGGCTCCTGGGCGCAGCCCTTTCCGCGGAAGGTGGCGTGGAGTGCGCCAGGCACGAAATATAGGCAGTGGAGTAGTGGATTGCAAGCCGTTAAACCGAGTACCGAGTTGATGACCGACACCGCATTGATTGAAACCCGCGCCCTCACGCGCAGGGACGAGCGGCGCCAAGTCGCGTTGCTGCAACCCACGGATTTCAGCCTGAACCGCACCGACCGCGTGTCCATCACCGGCTCCTCCGGCTCCGGTAAAAGCGTGTTCCTGCGCGCGCTGGCGCTGCTGGATGCGCCCACCTCTGGGCAGATCCTGTGGAACAATCAGCCGATTGCGAATGCGCAGATTCCCCATTATCGCAGCCACATCAGCTACCTGTCGCAGCGCCCGGCGTTGCTTGAGGGCACGGTGGAGGACAACCTGCGTTTCCCGTTCAGCCTCAAGACCCTGCGCACGCGCAGCTTCGACCTGCAGGCCGTCACCAGGCTGTTGGAGCATGCCGGTAAAAACGCAGACTTTTTGGCTAAAAATGCCGGCGACCTGTCCGGTGGTGAATCCCAGGTGGTGTCACTGATCCGCACCTTGCAACTGAACCCCGAAGTGCTGTTGCTCGATGAGCCGACGGCCGCCCTCGACCCCACGTCCTCGCGCGATGTCGAGGCATTGATCAGCGCCTGGTATGCCGCCGACAACGCCCGCGCCTATATCTGGGTATCCCACGACCTCGACCAGGCCCGGCGCATGAGCGCCATCCACCTGCACATGAGCGCCGGTGTCCTGAGCGGAGCAGCCCAGCCATGAACTATCAGAACCTCACGGCAGTGGACATGGGCATTGCCGCCTCGCTGATCCTCATCAACGGCGCGCTGTCGCTGTTGCTGCGCCTGGGCCTTGGCCGCCAATTGCTGTGGGCGGCCGTGCGTACCGTGGTGCAATTGCTGGCCATCGGTTACCTGCTGGGCTGGGTGTTCGAGTTCGCCTACTGGTATGTGGTGCTGCCGCTGATGTGTGCGATGACCCTGATCGCCGGGCTCTCCGCAGCGGGGCGCGGGCGCCGTACATACCGTGGGCAACGGGTCGACAGCATTCTGTCGGTGTGGGGCAGTTCGTGGCTGGTCACCGCGGTGGGGTTGTTCGCAGTGATCCGCATCCACCCGTGGTACGAGCCGCAGTATGCGATTCCGATCCTCGGCATGATCCTCGGCAATACCCTCACCGGCGTGTCCTTGGGCATTGAGCGCATGACCCAGGAACTGACCTCGGGGCGCAACACCATCGAGATGATCCTGGCGCTCGGCGGTTCACGTTGGGAGGCTGCCCAGGAGGCGATCCGCCAGGCTGTGCGCGCCGGGATGATCCCGACGCTGAACCAGATGACCGTGGTCGGCATCGTCAGCCTGCCCGGCATGATGACCGGCCAGGTATTGGCCGGCGAAAGCCCGGTGGACGCGGTGCGTTACCAAATCGTGATCATGTTTCTGATCGCCGCGTCCTCGGCCTTGGGCACGGTAGGTGCGGTACTCCTCACCTACCGTCGGTTGTTTTCCAGCAGCCATCGGTTCTTGCGCGATCGGCTTGAAGAGCGCGCCTGAGCCTCAGGTGTTGACAGTGTCGGTGCCCTGGTCGGCGTGGGCGGTGAGCGCCAGAGTGGCAAGGGTAAAGGCTATGGGTGTGCGGGATCCTTTCATGGGCATAACTCCTTGAATGACGTGAAGCGACTGGAACGACTCCTTGCTCCACTCGCTGGAGAGCGTAGACAGACACTCGCCAGCGGTCCAGTCGCCTTCAGCTCCCGCGCCGGGCGTTCTAAGATCTACATCTGAGTGGTTAGATCAAAAGCGCACTGCATGTACCGCAGATCCGCTTTTCTGTGCATGCAAATCCGCAGCCGACCTCATATTCAAAACTGCATGCGGTCAACTGTGGGAGCGAGTAAGACCAGGGCGGTGGAGGTTGCTCCAGGACCCCGCCCTGCCAAAGGCCGCCACAACGGCGAATCCAGCTCAGTCAGTCACACCAAAATCCAGCACCACCTTCATCGCCTGGGTTTTGTCTGCCGCCAACTCGAACGCCTGAACCGCCTGCTCGAACGGCACAGTGTGGGAGATCACCGGCTTCACATCGATGATCCCGCGATTGAGCAAATCCACCGCCTGGGCAAACTCGCTGTGGAAGCGGAAAGTGCCGCGCAAATCGATCTCGCGGCTCACCAGCAGGTTCAGCGGCAACGACACATCGCCGCCCAGCCCGACCGTCACCAGCACACCCCGTGGCGCGATGCATTCCAGGCCGTTGCGTAGAGCCTGGGCGCTGCCGGAGACTTCGAACATCACCTCGAAATAGCCCTTTTCGGCGGTGTAGCGCTTAAGTGCATCCGCGCCGTCGGCAATGTTGTGGGTGCGCGTGGCGCCCATTTTTTCGGCGCAGGCGAGGGCGCTGGCAGACAGGTCCACGGCGACGATTTCACCGGCCCCGGCAGCACGCAGACTGCCAATCAGCAAGTTGCCGATCGGGCCACAACCGGTCACCAGTACGCGTTTGCCGAACACCGCGCCAGCGCGTTGAATCGCGTGCAAACCCACCGACAACGGCTCGGCCAGCGCACCTTCGGCCAGGCTCACGTGGTCGGCCAGCCGATGTGCCTGATGCGTCTCGATCACCAGGCTCTGGCGGAACGCGCCCTGGATATGCGGGAACGGCATCGCACTGCCGTAGAAGCGCATGTTCAGGCAATGATTCGGCAGCCCTTGATGGCAGTAGCGGCAACCGCCGCACGGGCGCGACGGCGATACGCTGATGCGCTGACCAACCTTGAGCAACCCGGCATCCGCACCCACGGCGTCGATCACCGCCGACACCTCATGGCCGAGCACCATCGGTTCGCGCAAGCGCACGGTGCCGAAGCCGCCGTGCTGGTAGTAATGCAGGTCCGAACCGCAGATACCGCCACGCGCAATGCGCACGCGCAGTTGATCGGGGGCGAGGGTTTGCGGTTCGTCCTGGAGGTCGACCCGCAGGTCTTTGGAGGCGTGACAGACGATAGCGTGCATACAATTCTCCGGTTTACAGCGACGCGGTGATACCGCCGTCGACGTACAGAATATGGCCGTTGACGAAGCTGGCAGCGTCGCTGGCAAGGAACACGGCGGCACCGGCCAGTTCGGCCACGTCGCCCCAACGACGACTCGGCGTGCGTTGCACCAGCCAGTCGCTGAACTCGGGGTTGGCCACCAGGTTGGCGTTCAGTTCGGTCTTGAAATACCCGGGGCCGATGCCATTGACCGTCAACCCATGCGGGCCCCAATCGATGGCCATGCCCTTGGTGAGCATCTTCAGCGCACCCTTGCTGGCCGCATACGGCGCAATGCCAGGGCGGCCCAGCTCACTTTGCACCGAGCAGATATTGATGATGCGCCCGCGCTTGCGCGGGATCATCGCCCGCGCCACGGCCTGGCCAACCAGAAAGGCACTGTCCAGATTAGTGCTGATCAACTCGCGCCAGTGCTGCTCGCTGTAGTCTTCCAGCGGCCCACGCCGCTGCATGCCGGCGTTGTTCACCAGGATTTCCAGTGGGCCGAGGCGTGCTTCGATATCCGCCACGGCGGCCTGGATCGCCGCGCTGTCGGTCACATCAAACACCTGGGTGTGCACCGCCAACCCTTCGGCCGCCAACAGCGCCGCCGCATCGTGCAAGGTGCTGCGGTTGCGTCCGTTGAGCACCACCTGCGCCCCGGCCTGGGCCAGGCCGCGGGCAATCGCCAGGCCGATACCGGCACTGGAACCGGTGACCAGCGCCAGCCGGCCATCGAGGCGGAAGTTGTCTAAAACGCTTTGCATGGGCTACCTCTCCAAACGCTACACACCACCAACGACAGCAGCATGATGATCTCTTGGGCGTCAAAGGAATGGGCCTTGAGATGGGTGATCAACAATATCTATCCGATAATCGTGACCAGTGCGACCAGCAGCAGATACGTGGGACTAGCCCTGCCGAGCAGGGTGCCTGCTTGTTCTCATTGTGATACGCCAAACCCTGTCATATCGTGTACGACTTGCGCTTACTTCACCGCAGCCGCCGTCAAGCGTCCAATTTTCATTTGTGATCGGGTGATCAGGTTTTGTGATAACCGTTTTATAGCTGAGGGAATTTGATGGAGTTGAAGCACTTGCGCGCCTTTGTGGTGCTCGCCCAGGAACTGCATTTCGGCCGGGCAGCGGCGCAGCTGTCGATCGTGCAGCCGGCGTTGAGCATGCAGATCAAGTTGCTGGAAAGCGGCCTGGGCGTGCGGCTGCTGGATCGAAATCGCCACTCAGTGACACTGACCGAAGCAGGGCGGGCGTTCTTGCCTGAGGCCCAGGCCACCTTGCACCAAGCGGCGCGGGCGGCAGATGCGGCGCGGGCGTCCAACCGGGGTGAAATCGGCCGGGTGCGCCTGGGGTTTGTGTCCTCGGTATTGCCGCAATTGCTGCCGCAGCTTATCCGCGCCGTGCACCAGAGCTACCCGCGTATCGAACTGGAACTCAAGGACATGCCCGGTCCTGACCAAGCCGCCGCGTTAAAGAATGGCCAGCTGGATTTCGGCTTGATGCGCCTGCCGGCCGCCCATCCTGGCGTGCAGACCCGTGCGGTATTGCGTGAGAGTTTTTGCGTGGCGCTGCCGATCGATCACCCTTTGGCGGCCCTGGAATCCATCCAGCCCGTCGACCTGCTCACGTTGCCGGTGTATATCCTCGCCAGGCGTTACGCGCCGGGATTCTACGATGAGTTTATCCAGGCAGTCGGCATGCCCTTGGACATCGCCAGCGAACTGGGTGAGTTCACCACCATGCTCGCGCTGGTCTCCGCCGGGTTGGGCATCGGCGTGTTGCCGCAACAGGCGGCGCGGGCGCTGCCAGTCAATTGCGTGTCGCGGCCTTTGCAATTGGGTGGGTTTCAGGCCACCACGGGGCTGGCCTGGACCGAATTGGACAGCGCGGTGAAAACCACGTTGTTCAACCTGATTGTGGAATTGTTTGGCGAGTGATTGTTTCATTGGGTGAAATGCTGGATTGTAAATCCTGGTGATTCCATCGATCAGGGCAGCGGTGGAGTATGCGTGGCGTCAACCCCCCACCTTCGGAGCCTCTCATGTCCCAGCCTGCGATCAAGCTTTATGGTTTCCCCTTGTCCGGCCACTCCCATCGGGTCGAACTGATGTTGTCGCTGCTGGGCCTGCCCAGTGAATTTATCCTGATCGACCTCAAGCAAGGCGCGCAGAAAGCGCCGGACTTTATTGCCAACCTTAACCGCTTCGGCCAGGTGCCGGTGATTGATGACAACGGCACGGTGCTGGCGGACTCCAACGCGATTCTGCTGTACCTCGCCAACCAATATGGCCACGGCCAGTGGCTGCCGACCGATCCTGTCGGCCAGGCTCGCGTACAGCGCTGGCTGTCGGCTGCTGCCGGCCAACTGCACGCCGGGCCCGCTGCTGCGCGGCTGGCGTTGGTGTTTGGTGCTGAGGTCGATACCGTTACGGCCATCAGCCGTTCTCATGCGCTGCTTAAACTGGTGGAGGAGCAACTGAGCCAAAGCCGCTTTTTGGTCGGCGCGCAGCCGAGCATTGCCGATGTAGCGTTCTATACCTACGTGGCCCACGCGCCGGAAGGCAATGTGTCGCTGGCCGACTACCCTCATGTGCGTGCCTGGCTTGCCAGCATCGAGGCGTTGCCAGGGTTTGTCGGCATGCCGCGCAGCGCCGTGGGTCTGCAATCACAGTAGTGTTCAAGAGGCGTGCCGATGGATCGATTTCATGAGATGCAGGTGTTCCTGGCGGTGGCCGAGGAGGAGGGTTTTGCCGCGGCTGCGCGGCGCCTGAAAACTTCGCCGCCCAGCGTCACCCGAGCGATTGCCGCCATGGAACAGCGTATCGGCACGCAGTTGCTGGCACGCACCACCCGCAGCCTGCACCTGACCGAAGCCGGCCAGCGTTACCTGGAGGATTGCCGCCGCATCCTTGCCGAGCTGGATGAGGCCGAGGAAGCGGCGGCGGGCAGCTATTCCATCCCCGGCGGCCACCTGACAGTCACCGCGCCGGTGCTGTTCGGCGAGCTGTATGTGGCGCCGGTGCTGGGGGATTACCTGGACCGCTTTCCCTTGGTGAATATCAACGCCTTGCTGGTCGACCGCGTGGTCAACATGACCGACGAGGGCGTCGATGTGGCGGTGCGCATCGGCCATCTGCAGGCGCCGGGGCAGCAGGCCATAAAGGTCGGGGAAGTGCGCCGCGTGGTGTGTGCATCGCCCGGTTACCTCGACCAGTACGGCCGTCCGCAGCGGCCTGAGCAACTGTGTGAAGCCAAGATCGTCACGTCATCATCCAGCCAACTGGTGAGTGAATGGGCGTTCGTCGACGCCGGGCAGCCATTGACGGTGCCCATCGAGCCGCGTCTTGTAGTCACGGCGAATAATGCGGCGATCAACCTCGCGCGCCTGGGCTGGGGCATGACGCGTGTGCTGTCCTACCAAGTCGCTGCAGCGGTGGCGGCGGGGGAGTTGGAAATGGTACTGGAGGATTTTGAACCAGCACCGCTGCCGATCCAGGTGGTGTTCCAGAAAAGCGGTCGTGTAGCGGCCAAGGTCCACACCTTTGTGGATTTCCTCACCCATCGCCTCGGGCAAGACGCAGCCTTGAACCCGGCGATGAAGCAGCGCGGTTGATGGAACGTTATCGCGACATGCAGCTGTTTGCAGCGCTGGCTGACCAGCCCAGCCTGGCTTCAGCGGCGTGCCACGCTCACGTCTCCGGGCCGACCCTGATCCGCGCGGTCGCACGCCTGGAAGCCCGCCTGCGGTTGCCGTTGTTGCAACGCAGCACACGCGGCGTGAGCCTGACCGCGGCGGGCAGCGCGTATATGGCCGACTGCGTGCGGTTGCTGGCGGCCGTCGATACCGCCGAAGCTTCGGCCAAGGGCTTGCACGTGCAGGCCCAGGGCAACTTGCAGGTGTTCTTGCCGTTTCTGTTCAGCCGTTATGTGATGGCGCCGGTATTGGCCAGCTACATGGACAGCTATCCCGACATGCGTCTGGTGGCGCGCTACCACGACTACTACCCGAACCTGCACGAAGAGGGGCTGGACGTGGCGATCCTGGTGGGCGAATTGCCCAGCTCATCGCTGATCGCCCGGCCGGTGGGGCAGGTGCGGCATATCCTGTGTGCCAGCCCCGGTTACCTTGCCGCCCATGGCGAACCTCGATATCCGAACGAGCTTAAACAGCATCGCCTGATTGCCAGTGCCGACCCGGTGGCCTGGGATTTTCAAGGCTGCCAGCTCAAGGCCCGCGCGCGCTTGAGCTGCGCCACCGTGCAAGGCGCAATCAATGCCGCGGTGCAGGGTGCAGGGGTGATTCGTTGCCTGAGTTACCCGGTTCACCAGCACTTGCTGGACGGCCAGTTGCGCCGTGTGTTGCCCGACTTCGAACCGCCGCCGTTGCCGGTGCATGTGGTGTACCGCGAGGGCCGCAACGCGCCGATGCGCGTGCGCAGTTTTGTCGACCACTGTGTGGCAGTGCTGCGTGAGCATCCGGCATTTCAGCCGGTGAAATAGTGGATTGCCCAGTGTGGGCATTCTCACCTTGGCAGGCGGGGCGCAGCATGGGCACATCCAACCTGAGGTGCTCACCATGAACCCCGTCGAACAATCCCCATGGCACGCTGGCGAACGGCACCTGCAAGCAAGCGCTGGCGCGGCTGAGCGCATGGCCGTGGTCGGTCTCAAGGTGATTCGCGATCACTTGCCGGAGCAGCATCGGGACTTTTACCCGCTGTTGCCGTACCTGATGCTCGGTGTGGTGGATGCCCAGGGGGTTCCGTGGGCAACGATGCTTGAAGGTGCGCCGGGGTTTGCACATTCACCCGACCCACACACCTTGCAGGTCGACAGCTTGCCGTCCAAGAACGACCCGGCTCTGGGTGGCTTGCACCCCGGCGCCAGCGTGGGCCTGCTCGGCATTGACCTCAATACCCGACGCCGCAACCGTATGAACGGCCGCCTTGGCAGCCTGGACCACGACGGCTTTTCGGTCGACGTGGTGCACACCTATGGTAACTGCCCCAAATACATCCAGCTGCGGCCCGTTGACGGCATCGCCCGCAAACCCGGCACCACGGTCGAGCGCCTCACCGGCCTGGACGCTGCGGCCCAAACGCTGATCCGCAACGCCGACACCTTCTTTGTCGCCAGCTACGCCGACGTGGACGGCGCACGCTCGGTAGACGTTTCCCACAGAGGCGGTAACACCGGGTTTGTGCGGGTTGAAGGCAACGTACTGACCATCCCGGATTTTGCCGGCAACCTGTTCTTCAATACCTTGGGCAATTTGCAGCTCAACCCGGTGGCGGGCTTGCTGTTTATCGATTTTGAGTCGGGCGATGTGTTGCAGGTTGCCGGGCGTACTTCGCTGATGCTTGATGGGCCTGAGGTCGCCCGTTTCGAGGGTGCACAACGCTTGTGGACGGTGACGGTGGAGCAGGTCATACGCCGCCCGGCAGCATTGGCGTTGCGCTGGCAGAACTGATCGTTCCCACGCTCCGCGTGGGAATGCCGCCCCGGACGCTCTGCGTCCCGATGTCAGCGCATATGTGAGCCTTGTGAGCAGTGACGCGGAGCATCACGGGATGCATTCCCACGCAGAGCGTGGGAACGATCAGTCAGCGAAATCAACGCGCAAAAGGCAGGGCGCGCCGCCTCGGACGCTCTGCGTCCCGATGTCTGCGCATTGGTGAGCCTTGTGAGCTGTGACGCGGAGCGTCACGGGATGCATTCCCACGCAGAACGTGGGAACGAGCACAAAGGGCAGGGCGCGCCGCCGTGTTGGAGAGCCTCACGCGCCTGCTGCTGTTTACCGGCAGCTGCGCGGATGAAATCTGCTACCCGCTGGGGTTCAAGGCCCCGGCGTATTTCAGCCGGTTTTTCCTTCGTTATGCGCAGGTGACGCCCGGGGAGTATCGGCTGCGGCAGTCGGGCTTGGGTTGACATTCCAGGCGCCGCCCAGAGCCGTGTACAGGTTCACCTCCGCCACCAGTTGCGCCAGCCGATCGACAATCAACGCCTGCTGCGAACTGAATAACGAACGCTGCGCATCGAGGAACGTCAGGTTGCTGTCCACACCGCTGCGGTAGCGGTGCTGGGCCAGGTCGTAATAGGCCTGGTTGGCCGCGACGAAATCCCGTTGCGCGTCCAACTGGTCGTTAAAGGTCTGCCGGGCGGCGAGGCCGTCGGCGACTTCCTGAAACGCCGTCTGGATCGATTTTTCGTACTGCGCCACCGTAATGTCTTTTTGCAGTTTGGCGTAGTCGAGGCTGGCACGCAGGCTGCCGGCGTTGAAGATCGGCAGGTTGATTTGCGGCTGGAAGGTCCAGGTGCCCGCGCCGCCCTTGAACAGCCCCGACAGCTCCTTGCTGGTGCTGCCGGCGTTGGCGGTGAGCGTCACCGACGGAAAAAACGCCGCCCGCGCCGCGCCGATATTGGCGTTAGCGGCTTGCAGCTGGTATTCGGCCTGGAGGATATCCGGGCGCCGTTGCAGCAGGTCGGAGGGCAAACCTGCGGGCAGACGCGCCACCAGGTCGTCGGCGAGTGGGCGCGACGGCAGGCTTTCATCCACCGGGCCGCCCACCAGCAGGGCGAGGCTGTTGACGTCCTGGGCGACCTGGCGCTCATAACGGGCCACGCTGGCGCGGGTGCTTTCTACCGCCGTACGGGCTTGCACCACGTCCAGGGCCGAGGCCTTGCCTGCAGTTTTGCTGCGGCTGGTGAGCTGCCAGCTGTGGTCGTTGGCGGTCAGGGTTTGCTGCGCCAGGGTCAGCAGCTCCTGGTCGGCGCGCCAGGTCAGGTAGGCGTTGGCGACGTTGGCCACCAGGCTCAGTTGCGCGCTGCGTCGCGCCTCTTCGGTGCCCAGGTACGTGAGCATCGCCTGCTCACTGAGGCTGCGCACGCGCCCGAACAGGTCCAGCTCATACGCACTCAGGCCCAGGGTGGCCGAATAGTTGGAAGTAATCGCCGACTTGCCGGTGCCGGTCACATTGCCCGGTACCTTCTGACGTTTGCCGGCGCCCGTGGCGGATACCGCCGGAAACAGGTCCGCCCGCTGGATGCGGTACTGCGCCTGAAACGCCTGCACATTCAGCGCCGCTACCCGCAGGTCGCGGTTATTGGCCAGCGCTGCGCCGATCAGCTGTTGCAGCACCGGGTCGTGGAACAGCTGCTGCCAGTCCGGCTTGACCGCCACAGTGCCAGCCTGGGCCTGGCTGTAGACCCCGCCCTGTGGGTACTGCGTCGGCACCGGCGCCGCGGGCCGCTGATACTCGGGGATCAGCGAGCAGCTGCCGAGCATCCAGGCCATGCCAACGGTGGTGAGGGTGAATTTTTTCATCAGGCGCCAACCATCCATTTGGCCAGGCCATGGCGCCCACTCACGCCCAGCTTGGCGGCGGCGCGCTTGAGGTAGGTTTCGATCGAGCTGTTTTTAACGCTGAGTTTTTCCGCCATTTGCGGCACGGTGCCGCCGGTCAGCAGGCCCAGGCACACCTCCTGCTCACGCGCCGACAGGGTGATGTCGCTGAGGGACAAGCGCTTGTAGAACTCGCGCTGCAAGTGTGACTGCTCCAACTGGTTGTGGGCCGGCTCAGCCTGACTGTGCGGCGCCTGGCGCAGAATCTGCGCATGCCGTTCCAGCAACGGCAACAGGGTGTCCGACAAGCATTTGAGAAACGACAGTTCTGCCAGGGAAAAGCCTTGTTGGGTCGGCGGGCGGTAAAACGAAATCACGCAGCGTCGGTTGCCCTGGCGCGACACCAGGTTGCATTGGTGCGAGGTGCCGCGCGGGTGTGCGCTGTTGGCCTTGGCCTTCATCTGGATCAGCAACGGGTCTTGCATGCGCAGCATTTCGCGCAGCAGCGGGTGGTCATTCAATGCATGCACGGGCTGGGGCGCCGGCAGGTGTTTTTTCAACCCGGCGCTGCCCAGCAGTTGGATATCGACCGCGCTGTCACGCAGTTCGTCGAGGGTCCATTCACTCAGGTCGACCAAATGAATCGGCACCCATTTGTCCACCAGATGCAGCATGTTGGCGGCGAAATTTTCCTGGCCGCTGTTTGAAATCAATTCACCCATTTCGGCGTAGAACTGCGGGCTGTGGGCGCCGCCAATAGTAGAAGTCAGACTCATAGCCATCTCATCCTTGATGTCGAAAACCGTCAACGGGTGCCCTGGGTCTGTGTGGGGCCGCCCGTACTCCTTGAACGTGACTCTTCTTTAACGTCATCGGCGTCCGAGATTTTATTTAGCCATAGCGATTTATCCTACGTATGTAGCGGAAACGAGGGACACAAGCTGCCATAAAAACCACGTCATTAATTCGACGTTTCACACAAGGTTTTCCGCCTACGAAAAGCCGTTGCTAAACATTAGCGGTTTTTAACTATCTGATATTTGAGATAAAAATAGATTATTCGAACGCGTTTTAAAAACCTGACTACGGCCAGATGTAGCCAATTTCCTACAGCGCTTTAATCGTTTCAGCAGTCAACCATCAGCCAAGCCCGTTTCCACCCATTTGGATGTCCGGGTTTCGGGTGACAGACACCCTCGGAGCTGCATGCTCAAATCCGGCAATTTTGGCGAAATGGGCCTTTGCGCGGCCGTGCCTGACTCCTATTGAGAAGGATCTTATGAAGCATTCCCCAAGCTTCCCCCTGACTGCCGCCCAGCAGGACATCTGGCTCGACCAACTGCGAGCGGGCGACTCGCCGCTGTACAACATTGGCGGCTATATGGATTTTGCCGGCCCCTTGGTGCCGGAACTGATCCAGCGCGCCGTCGAGTTGCTGGTGGCCAAGCACGATGCCTTGCGCATCCAGTTGCACACCGACACCGACGGCTTGCCTCGACAGACCTTCGACGCTGCGCTGACAGTGCAGGTACACCGGCACGACTTCTGCGCATTGGCAGACCCAGAGGCCGCGAGCCAGGCGCTGATGCACGCGCAAATGGCCCGGCCCTATGCGCTGAGTGGCGAACCGCTGTTCCGGTTTTTTTTGGTCAAGCTCGATGACGATCACTACCACCTCGGTATCCAGGCCCATCACCTGATTCTCGATGGCTGGGGCTTTGGCCAGCTGCTGCAATCCCTGGCCCGCTTGTACACCGATCTCTTACAGGGCCAGCCACCGGAGCCGTTTGCACCGTCGTATATCGACTTTATCGACACCGACCAGCGTTACCAGGAATCGGCCCGTTACGCCCGCGACCGCGCCTATTGGCTGGACAAATACCAGGTGTTGCCCGAGCCGCTGCTGACCCCGCGCCTCAATGCCCCGGCGCCGAGCAACACCTGGGTGGAGCCGTTTCCGGTGGCGCTGCTCAACCGCATGGAACAGGTCGCCAACCGTTACCAGGCCTCGACGTTCCACGTATTGCTGGCGGCGCTGTATGTGTATTTCACCCGCACCAGCCAGCGTGATGAATGGGTGGTGGGGCTGCCGATCCTCAACCGTTCCAACGCACGTTTTCGTTCCACCGTGGGCTTGTTCGCCCAGGTCAGTGCAGTGCGTTTCCAGTTCGATGCGCAGTTGCCGTTCAGCGCCGTGGTGCGCGGTGTGCGTGACCAGCTCAAGCAGGATTTTCGCCACCAGCGCTTTCCTCTGAGCGAGATGAACCGTGAGCTGGGCCTGCGTCGTACCGATCGCGGCCAGTTGTTTGACTTGTCAGTGTCCTTTGAGCAGGACGATCACGACCTGCGCTACGGCCAGGTCCAGGCCCGCGCGGTCAAGGTCTCCAACCACCACGAGCTGCTGCCGATTGCCTTCCACCTGCGCAGCAACCGTTACCAGGACACCGCTTGCCTGCATTGCGTGTACAACGAGGCGTGGTTTCGCGAGGACGAGGTGCAGGGGTTGGCGCAGCGCTTTACCTGGCTGCTGGAACAGGGGTTGGCAAATACCGCGTTGACGCTGGCTGAATTCGTGTTGGTGACGCCGGCCGAGCAGGCCCGGTTGCAGCAGTGGAATGCCAGCGCACAAGCGCCTGCCAGCGCACACACCTTGCACCGGCGCATCGAGGCGCAAGCGGCGCGCACGCCCGACGCCATCGCGGTGGTGCATCAGGGCCGGCAATTGACCTACGCCCAGCTCGATCGACAGGCCAATGCCCTGGCCCACCAACTGCTCGAACACGGCGTGCAGCCGGACGACCGCGTGGCGATTGTGGCGCGGCGCGGGCTGGACACCGTGGCCGGGTTGCTGGCGATCCTCAAGGCTGGCGCCTGCTACGTGCCGGTGGACCCGGCTCACCCGGCCGAGCGCCTGAACTACCTGCTGCACGACAGTTCACCGGTGGCGGTGCTGACCCAGCACGACTTACTGGCGCGCTTGCCGATGCTCGACGTGCCGATAATTCGTTTGGACCTGCCGACCCATGGCCGCAGCGATAGCCCATCCGTGGCGGTCACGCCGTCGAACCTGGCGTATGTGATCTACACCTCAGGCTCCACCGGGTTGCCCAAAGGCGTGATGGTCGAGCACCACACCGTGTCGAACCTGGTGGACTGGCACTGCCGCGCCTTCAACCTGCACGCGGGCAGCCATACGGCCAGCGTCGCCGGTTTCGGTTTTGACGCGATGGCCTGGGAAGTCTGGCCGGCGTTGTGCGTGGGCGCGACCTTGCACCTGCCGCCGGCACAGGACGATGCCCAGGACATTGACGCGCTGCTCAACTGGTGGCGTGCGCAGCCGTTGGACGTGTGCTTTTTGCCGACCCCGGTGGCCGAGTACGCCTTCAGCCAGCGCCTGCAACACCCGACCTTGCGCACCCTGCTGATCGGCGGCGATCGCCTGCGCAGCTTCAGCCGCGCACAAACCTACGACGTGATCAACAACTACGGCCCAACCGAAGCCACCGTGGTCGCCACCTCCGGGCGCGTCGAGGCGGGCCATGCGCTGCACATCGGCGCGCCGATCGACAATGCCACGGTGTACTTGCTCGATGAACAGCAGCGCCCGGTGCCGATTGGCGTGGCGGGGGAACTGTACATCGGCGGCAAAGGTGTGGCGCGGGGTTACCTGAACCAGCCTGAACTGAGTGCCGAGCGCTTTGTGGATGACCCGTTCAACCAGGGCCGGATGTACCGCACCGGTGATCTGGTGCGCTGGCTGCCCGACGGCAACCTTGAGTACCTGGGCCGCAATGACGACCAGGTGAAAATCCGTGGCGTGCGCATCGAACTGGGGGAAATCGAGTCCGCGCTGGCCAGCCATCCGGCGGTCCAGGCAGCCGTGGTGCAGTGTCGCGAGGGCCAGTTGTTGGCTTGGTTTGTCGCCCGGCACAGCGTCGAAATCGAAGCGTTGCGTGCCCATCTGCAAGCCTCGCTGCCTGATTACATGCTGCCGGCGGCCTATGTGCAGTTGCACGCGATGCCGCTGACCGCCAACGGCAAGCTCGACCGCAATGCGCTTCCCGCGCCCACGCAGCAAGCCTTTGTCACGCGCCAGTTCGAGGCACCGTACGAAGGCGCGGAAACCCTTCTGGCGCAGATCTGGGCCGAGTTGCTGCAGGTGCAGCAGGTGGGGCGCCATGACCATTTCTTCGAACTGGGCGGCCACTCGCTGTTGGCGGTGCAGTTGGTGCAGCGCATGCGCCAGGCCGGCTTGCATGCCGATGTCCAGGTGCTGTTCGGCCAGCCGACACTCGCCGCGTTGGCGGCGGTCAGTGGCGGCAGTGAGGTACAGGTGCCGGGCAATCGTATTGCGCCCGGTTGCAGCCATATCACGCCGGACATGCTCGCACTCGCCGAACTCGACCAGCCGAGCCTGGATCGTATCGTCGCCGGCATCCCCGGAGGCGCGGCCAACGTGCAGGAAATCTACCCGCTGGCGCCGTTGCAGGAGGGCTTGCTGTACCACCACCTCACGGACGAGCGCGACCCCTACCAGCAACATGCGCTGTTCAGTTTTGCCCGTCGCGAACAGTTGGACGCGTTTGCCCAAGCGTTGCAGCAGGTGATCAACCGTCACGATATCCTGCGCACCAGCCTGGTATGGGATGCACTTGAACAGCCGATGCAAGTGGTGTGGCGCCAGGCGCAGTTGCGCGTCGCGCCGCTGCACGATCAGCACCCACCGCTGGATCTGCGCCAGGCGCCGTTGATGGCACTGGATTACGCCGAGGAGCCGCACAACCAGCGCTGGGTCGCCAAGTTGCGCTTCCATCACCTGGTTAACGACGCCACCTCGACCACCGTACTGGTGGATGAAATTCGCGCCCACTTGCTGGGCCAGCAGGCGCAATTACCGGCGCCGGTGCCTTACCGCAACGTGGTCGCGCAGGCCCGTTCGGCCGCGCGCCAGGCGGCCCATGAAGCGTTCTTCCGTGAACGCCTGGCAGACGTCGACGAGCCGACCCTGGCGTTCGGCTTGCAGGAACGCCAAGCCAATCGCGCGGAAATCGAAGCGGCCGAACGGCCCCTGGCAGACGCCCTCAACCTGCGCCTGCGCGCCCAGGCGCGAGCGCTTGGGGTCAGTGCCGCCAGCCTGTTCCACCTGGCCTGGGCCCAGGTACTCAGCCGGGTCGCGGGCCGCGATGATGTGGTGTTCGGCACCGTGTTACTGGGCCGTTTGCAAGCCGGCGAGGGCGCTGACCGAGCCTTGGGCATGTTCATCAACACCTTGCCGCTGCGCGTGCGCCTGGCCGGGCAAAGCGTGGTCGCTGCACTGGCAGACACCCATGCGCAACTGAGCGCCCTGGTCGCCCATGAACAGGCATCCCTGGCCCTGGCCCAGCGTTGCAGCGGTGCCTCGCCGCTGTTCAACAGCCTGCTCAACTACCGGCACACGGCGGCGGACAGAGACCTGAACCTGGTGCCGGGCATTGCCCTGCTCAGCAGCGAAGACATCCTCAGTTACCCGCTGATGCTGACGGTCGACGACATCGCCAGCGGCTTTCGCCTCACGGCCAAGGCACCGCGCAAGGTCGGTGCCGAGCGGTTGCTGGATTATCTCGAGACGGTGTTGCATGGCCTGGCGGAGGCCCTTGAACAGGCGCCGACCACACCGCTGCGCGAGGTACAGGTGCTGCCGGCCAATGAACTGAAAACGTTGTTGCTGGACTTCAATGCGACCCACACCGACTACCCCGAAACCCTTACCGTCCAAGCTCTGTTCGAAGCCCATGCGCGGCATAGCCCCAACGCCATTGCGGTGCAGGCTGGCGAGCAGCAATTGACCTACCGCGAACTCAACGAGCGTGCCAACCAGCTCGCCTTTTACCTGCGTGAGCGCGGTGTCCGGCCGGATTCGCGTGTGGCGCTGTGCGTCGAGCGCGGGCTGGAGTTGGTGGTGGGTTTGTTGGCGATCCTCAAGGCGGGTGGCGCCTATGTGCCGCTGGACCCTGGCTACCCGCGCGAACGCCTGGCCTACATGCTCAACGACAGCCAGCCTGTCGCGTTATTGGTGCATGCGGCCACCCGTGACTTGCCCGGCGAGGTGTCGGTTCCCGTCATCGACTTCGATCGCTGCGCCTGGAACCAGGCGCCTTTCGGTAACCCGTTGGTACCCGGCTTGAGCGTCGCCAACCTGGCCTACGTGATGTACACCTCCGGCTCTACCGGCACGCCCAAAGGCGTGATGATCGAGCATCGCGGCTTAAGCAACCTGATGCACTGGGGCTCCAAACTGTGCCCGAATGCCGAAGGTGGCGCCTTGTTGCAACGTGCGCCGTTCAGCTTCGATGGCTCGGTGTGGGAACTGTTCTGGCCGCTGACCAATGGCATGCGCCTGGTGCTCGCACGGCCGGATGGGCACCGTGAACCTGCGTACCTGGCTCAGGTGATTCGCGAGCAACAGGTCAGCGTGATCAAGTTTGTGCCGGCGATGTTGCAACAGTTCCTGGAGCTGGAAGAATCCGCGCTGTGTACCAGCCTCACCGATCTGCTGTGTGGCGGCGGCGAACTCACTGAAGCCCTGGCCCGAGGCGTGCAGGCGCGCTTGCCCAATGTGCGCTTGCATAACGTCTACGGCCCCACCGAAGCCACGGTGGACAGTAGCGCCTGGACCCTGGAGCCCGGCGCCGCCGTGCCGGCCGTGCAACTGCCGATTGGTCGGGCGATCAACAACACCCGCCTGTATGTGCTGGATGAGCATGACACGCCGGTGCCCATGGGCGTCAGCGGCCAACTGCACATCGGTGGCGTCGGCGTTGCGCGGGGTTACCTGGGGCTGGAACAGATGACCGCCGAGCGCTTTATCGACAGCCCGTTTGTGGCGGGAGATCGGCTGTACCGCACCGGCGATCTGGTGCGTTACTTGCCCGATGGCAACCTTGAGTTCCTGGGGCGCAATGACTTCCAGGTCAAGCTGCGGGGCGTGCGCCTGGAGCTGGGCGAAATCGAGTCACGCCTGGCCGCGCACCCGGCGCTGCGGGACGTGGCGGTGCTGATTCGTGATGAGCGTTTGGTGGCGTACTTTACCTTGCGTGGGCAAGCGCCAGGCCTGGAAGCCTTGCGTGCGTATGTGCTGGAACAGTTGCCTGAATACATGGTGCCGGCGGCCTTTGTGCAGCTTGATGAACTGCCGCTTAACCCGGCTGGCAAGCTCGACCGCAAAGCTTTGCCGGAGCCCGGCTTGGAGGCGGTGGTGAGTCGCGCCTATGAGCCACCGGTGGGTGAGGTGGAAACCCTGATGGCGGGCATCTGGGCCGACGTGTTGAAGCTTGCGCGGGTAGGGCGTCACGACCACTTCTTCGAGCTGGGCGGGCATTCATTGCTGGCGGTGACCCTGGTGGCGCGGATGCGCAAGGCTGGGTTGGAGGTGGATGCGCGCACCCTGTTCAGCCAGCCGACGTTGGCGCAATTGGCCGCCTGCACCACTGCCCAGGTACAGCGCGTGGAAGTGCCGCAAACCGCCATTCCCCAGCTCAACCGCCGCCGCCGGATCTGATCGTGCACACGCGTGGGACCGATCTCAAAAGGCCAAATGCGGACAAATGTGGGAGCGGGCTTGCTCGCGAAAGCGGTGCATCAGTTACAGATAAGTTGACTGACCCACCGCATTCGCGAGCAAGTCGAATCATCGCACCGCCGCTCCCACAGGGTTAATCGTGTTTATTCAGCGCGATGTTTTGGCGGGATTCAGGCACTCGATAGAGCGGTCCACCGTGGTCTTGGCTACCTCCAGCAAATGCCACACCGCCAGAATCTTCGCCCGCTGGGGGCTGGCCAGCAGATCACCGCAATTGAGCGCGGTCGCTGAAGCGCTGTCGAGCAAGCTGGCGGTGTAGAGCAGGGCATCTTCGAAGCTCAGGTCTTCGATTTGAACACTTTTGGAGGGCAGGTAATGGTCGATGGCGCGATTGAAGGCGGCGCGGTCTTTGGTGGTGTTGCGAGGAGGATCTGGAACAGTTTTTTTATGATGTAACTCCACATGGTTGGAGCTGACACCCGTCGCGACTAAACGAGAGTGGCGGCTGTACGCAGGTTAGTCGACCGGCCACATGGAAAACCGGCGCACCCGAAGGTGCCCTACGCACAGCCACCATAAAAC
>NZ_JAAAFV010000042.1:420778-444704 GCF_019352915.1 Pseudomonas sp. Xaverov 259
ACGCCTTGCTGGCCTTTTACAAACCATGACCAAACGCCATCAACCGCAGGTTCCGTTCTAATGATCGTTCCCATGCTCCGCGTGGGAATGCAGCCTGCGACGCTCCGCGTCGCACGTGCGCAGTGGTGGCGGGACGCGGAGCGTCCCAAGAGGCATTCCCACGCGGAGCATGGGAACGATCATCAATCCAGTCGCTGAGTTCTTTCAGGAAAACTGCAGTGCCTTTACTGGGGCCGCTTCGCAGCCCAACGCAGGACAAGCCTGCTCGCCACAACAGCCCACCTGCCACAGACTTCGTGTTATCCGGTTGTGTAGATACCTATGGCTATCGCAGGCAAGCCAGCTCCCACTCTTTTAGATCACAGTCAGGCAGTTGGTTTTGAAGGGTTCAGGCATTCGATAGAGCGGTCCACCGTAGTCTTGGCCACTTCCAGCAAATGCCACACCGCCAGAATCTTCGCCCGCTGGGGACTGGCCAGCAGATCACCGCAATTGAGCGCGGTCGCTGAAGCGCTGTCGAGCAAGCTGGCGGTATCATGACAGAACGCCATCAATCGCAGGTTCCGCTTTAATGATCGTTCCCATGCTCCGCGTGGGAATGCAGCCCCTGACGCTTCGCGTCGCACGTGCGCAATGGTGGCGGGACGCGGAGCGTCCCAAGAGGCGTTCCTTTGCTGCGTGTGGGAACGATCGTCGTAATCGCTTTACTGACGCAGGAGGGTTCATGAGCGCTTATGACGCCAAAAGCTTGGATGAGGCATTTATTCACGCGGCAAGCTTGCCAAAAAAATTAAGTCAGACTTTGCCGCGCGACGTTATTTAGCTATGGGAACAAACGCCACGCTGCCGCCCGAGCGCTTCTGGAACAACCGCTCGCCGTTATCCGGTTGTGTGGTAATCACCGTGTGATCCGTGCCCAGGTAGGCCAGCGGCGTCGGGTCTTCCTTGGAATACTGCGCGACGATGATGGTGTGCTGCGGGTCGAAGCCCTGGCCGCTGGTTTTTTCCAGCCAGGCCATGAAGGCAGCGCTGTCGCCCTGGCGCGGGTAGTCCTGGGTTTCGCTGACGTAGTAGAACGGCTTGCCGCCATTTTGCAGGTACATCGGCACCTTGTTGTCGACTTCTACCATCACCATCTGCCAGTGAGACCACGGCGCAGTCTTGACTGCTTCTGCTTGTACATCGTCGGCGAAGCGGGTCACGCCGCCATTGCCGGTGACCCAGGGATAGATGCCGCCGAGCACCAGCAACAGCAAGCCTGCGGTGAAGCCAAAGCCTTTTTGCCAGCGCGGCCAACTGGCGGTTTTTTGCTCCAGGCGTTCACTCAACCACCAGGCGGCCAAGAGTTGGGCAAAGGGTACCAGCGGCAGCACGTAGTAGCTGCGCCGGCTGCCACTGGCGGTGAAGAACACAAACAGCAGGCCCAGGCCCCACACCAGCCAGCGCACGTTGGGTGGCGTTTGGCGCCAGTTGCGCAGCGCCAGCCACAGGCCCAGCAACCAGCACGGTGCCCAGGGCAAGGTGTAGGCGGGCAGGTAGATCAGGTAGGTGTAGATCGGCCCCATGTGGTCGAACGGGTCGAAGAAACGCACGACGTTTTCCTTGAACACCAGTTCTAGGCCACTCTCGCCGTAAGTCGGCGCGCCGTAGAGGTGGGACAGCACGAAGGGAATCGCATAAAACGCCGCTGCAATCAGCATAGCCAGCAGCAGGCGCAAATTGAGGTGGCGCTTGTAGCGCTGCTCGCTGAGCAAGTGCGGCAGCAGCACCAGGCCTGGCAGCACAAAACCGATCAAGCCTTTGAACAGCGAGGTGGCCGCCAGCAGCAGGAAAAATACGGTGTAGCGCCCCAGCCGCGTGTCGTCCGGCCCGCGCCAATACCACCACACCGCCGCCAGCACCCCGCACACGGTGAGGATGTCGGCCGTGGCCACGCGCGCCCAGAACAGAAAGTAGAAGGTGGTGGCGAGCATCCAGCCGGCAATCAGCCCGGTGCCTTTGCGAAACAGGCGTTCGCCGATCAGGTACACCAGCCAGATGCTCAGCCACGCTGCAATCACCGACGACAAACGCAGCGACCAGGGGCCAAGCCCGCCCATCAGGTTGGCGAAGCCGGTGATCAGCCAGTAGGAGGGCAGGGGTTTGTCGTAGTAGGGCGCGCCCTTGAGGTAGGGGTCGAAGTAATCACCGCTTTGCAGCATCTGCAATGCGATGTTGGCCCAGCGGGTTTCCGGCCCCCACAGGTCACGACTGCCCAGGCCCAGCAGCAGAAGCAGCGCCGAGACGCCCAGCAGCAGCACCAGGGCGCCGCGTTCGGTTTTGAACACACTCATGGGCGGCTCTCAAGGCAGGCGTAACGTTAAGGAAGCTGCGGATAAATAATCAAAAGCAGGGCGCCTTTGCGATAGCGTTTGCCGCCCGGTGGCAGTTGCCCTTCTTCGCGGTGTTCGCTGGTGCTGCGCACGCGCATCAGCACGCCGACCGAACCTTGCTGGCGCGCTTCGGCAAGCCAAGTCTGCACGCTGTCCAGGTCGACCTTGCGGTGCACCGAGTCGGCGTACTTGAGGCCATAACGCAGTTCACCTTCGGTGTCGTAAAACGCCACTTCCGTGCGGCCCAGGCGCCAAGACAAGGCCGACGCCGAGCCCAGCTCGTTGCTGATCAAAGCATGGGTTTGTTGCAATTCATCCAGATGCTCAAGCACGAACTGGTCGGGCATTTCGGTATCAGTGATCATCGCCGGCATGCCCGCCGGCAGTAATGCCACCAACAAGCCGATGCCCAGGGCCGGCATCGCCCACAAGGTCAGCGGGCGCAGCGCTTGCAGCAGGTTGGCGAGGATCCAGGCCAGCAATACGATAAACGCCAGGGACAGGCTGAACATCTCCGCGTGGCTGTTGCCGTACATCGGGTTGCTGATTTGCAGGTAAATCAACGCCACCATCGCCGCCAGGCCGACCACGGCGTTCACCAGGCCATTGATCAGGATCGCGCGGGTCTTGCCTTGCCGTATCAGGTCGATCAGCGCATGGCCCATCAACAAGGCCAGTGGCAGCAGGCACGGCATGATGTAGGTCGGCAATTTGCCGCGGCTCATGCTGAAGAAGGCCAGGGGCAACAGCAGCCACAGGGCCAGGAACACAATGGCCGGCTGGGCTTTGTCTTTCCAGGTCTTGATCAGTGTGGCCGGCAGCAACGCCGCCCATGGCAGGCAGGCGGCCACCATGATCGGCAGGAAGAACCACCAGGCGCGCGCATGCTGGGCATTGTCGGAAGAGAAGCGACGGATATGCTCGTGCCAGAAGAAGAAACGCCAGTAGTCGGGCTCTTGCAAGTGAATGGCCAAGGCCCACGGCACGCAGACGATCGCGGCGACCACAATGGCCAACGGGCCGTAGCGCAGCAGTTCACCCAGGCGGCGCTGCCAGAGGATGTACGGCACGGCGATCAGTACGGGCAACAGCCAGGCCAGAAAGCCCTTGGTCATAAAGCCCATGCCGCAGGCCACGCCCAGCACTGCCCAGGCACCCAGACGAGCACGCGACGTGCGGCTGTCGAGGGCAAACCACAGCGCTACCAGGCTGAGGTTGACCCAGAAGGTGAATTGCGGATCGAGGTTGGAATACCCCGCTTGCCCGGCCACCAGCCCGAAGCTCATGTAAAGCAGGGCGCAGGCGAAGCTTTTGCGCGGGTCGTTCCACAGGCGGCGAGCGATAAGGTAGGCCAGCAACACGCTCAGGCCGGTGGTCAAGGCTGAAGCCACACGCACGCCAAACAGGTTTTCACCGAACACCGCCTGGCCGAGGGCGATCAGCCAATAGCCGGCGGCGGGTTTTTCGAAATAGCGCACACCCATGAAGTGTGGTGCGACCCAATTGCCGCTCTGCAGCATTTCCTGGCTGATCTGGGCGTAGCGGGTTTCATCCGGGATCCATAAACCGTGCAGGCCCATGGGCAGTAGATAAAACACCGCGAAGGCCAATAGCAATAGAGGTAAAGGTTTAAGCAGTCGTGTCATGAAAACGTCACTCCTTGACGTTTAATGGCGAAGTAAGCAGATATGTAAAAGTTTGTAGGAAGAATCACTAAGTTCACTAAGTCGATGAAAATATTCATGACGTCCAATAGTTGCGGGCGCAGTTGAACATGCCAGAAGAGGGCTGTCGTTTTGCTGAACATGAAGAAAGTTATAGGTAAAAAAGTGTCTATAGCTTTTTAAGTACGGCGGACCAGGCGGGGCCGTTCATGATGCCAAGCGTCTCGAATTTGCCGTTGGCCAGTACGCGGACAAACAGGGCACTGCCGTACTCGGTAAATGGCGCGCGAGGGTAGCCCAAGGCGCTTTCAAAGTCGGCAATACAGCCACTGTGGGTGACAAAAACGAGGTTGCGACCAGGCCGTTTGCGGCTGAGCAACTCTTCATCGATGTCTTCGCCGCAGATGGTTTTTTCGCCTGGGGTCAGTTCGGCTCTACCGAACATGAAGTGCGAGGTCTGTACCGTGCGCAAGGCTGGGCTGGCAACGATGTCGCTGGTTTCCAGGCCCAGTAGTTTAAAGGCCTTGCCGACTTCTTCGGCGCGTTGGGTGCCGACGGTCGTCAGGCCTTCAGGTGCGCCGAAGCAGGGATTGGCCGAGCGGTCGCAGCGCTCTTCGTGACGCACCAGTACGATCAGGTCGCCATCGCGCCAGGCCGGCAGTACTTGCGAGGTGAGCAGGCGATTGCCGATGCTCAGGTCGCGCGGCGCAAACGGCCAAAACAGGAAGCCGGCGAGCAGCAAGCCGATAACGGCAAGGCCCGCCCACCACTTTCGCAGGCGCTTGAGATAGCCCCGGCGTGAGCGCGGTTTGGTCAGGGTAAGGTCAACCACATCATTCACCATGGGCACTGTCTTCAGTGTTTTATTCAAATAGGCGCAACGCACTGACGGATGCCCGTAGTTGAAACGGAGCGTGTCATAGCGCTGCTGTCTTTTGGCTGAACATCCAGCCGTTAGAAGTTGCCGTGGGCGGCAACTAACAAGTTGCCGACTATCGATACTGGGGGGCAATTTAGAGGGGCGAGGGTGGGCAGGCAGTGAAATCGATGTGAAAAATTTGCATGGGGTCGTCAGTCAGCCGTTATGCTCATTTGCAGTCCTTTAAACGAGCGTGTTTATGTTGCAGGTGCAAGGTGTTGTTAAAAGCTATGCCACGCCGCAAGGCCCACTGCCGGTGCTGGCAGGTGTCGACCTTTACCTTGGTGAGCGCAGCAGCCTGGCATTGATGGGCGAGTCGGGCAGCGGCAAAAGCACGTTGCTGCATCTGGTCGCCGGGCTCGACCGTGTGGACGCCGGCACTGTCCAGGTGGGCGAGCAACGCCTGGACCAACTGAGCGAGGCGCAACTGGCGCATTGGCGGCGTACCGAAATCGGCTTGGTGTTCCAGCAGTTCAACTTGATCGGCAGTTTGCGTGTCGACGACAACCTGGCGTTTCAGGCACGTCTGGCCGGTCGCTTCGACCCGCAATGGCAGGCGCAACTGGTCGAGCGCCTGGGCCTGGGCGACTTGCTCAAGCGCTATCCCGAACAGCTCTCCGGCGGCCAACAACAGCGGGTTGCGGTGGGGCGTGCGTTGGCCTCGCGCCCCGGCTTGTTGCTGGCGGATGAACCTACCGGCAATCTCGACGAGGCCACCAGCGATGACGTGCTGCAATTGCTGCTGGACCTGCTGCGAGACAGCCCCACCAGCCTGCTGATGGTGACCCACAGCCCGCGCATCGCCGCACGCCTGGACCGCCAGGTGGTGTTGCGGCGTGGCCGTGTGGTCGCTTGAGGTGAGGGTATTTTATTGGGCACTGCGCGCGCTGTTGAGCCATTGGCGGCGCCACCCGGTGCAGTTTTTCAGCGTGCTCACCGGCCTGTGGCTGGCCACCGCGCTGTTGACCGGCGTGCAAGCCCTTAACAGCCAGGCCCGCGACAGCTATGCGCGTGCCAGCCAACTGATTGGCGGTGAGCCCCAAGCCAGCCTGAGTGCGCCGGACGGCGCGAGCTTCCCGCAAGCGCTGTTTGCCGAACTGCGCCGCGCCGGCTGGCCGGTGTCGCCGGTGGTGCAGGGGCGGCTGCTGCTCAAGGGTCATGAAGATCTGCGCCTGCAATTGATGGGCATCGAGCCGTTGTCCTTGCCTGGTGGCGGTGCGGTGGCGGGGCAGCGCTTGAGCCAGGCGCAGATGCTCGGGTTTTTCAACCCGCCCGGGCAAACCTGGATCGCCGCGCAAACCTTGCAGGCGTTGGGGCTGCAGGCCGGTGCGCAACCGTTGACGGTGAGCGGGCAACGGTTGCCACCGTTGCAGGTGCAGCCCGACATGGCCCCCGGCCTGTTGCTGACCGATATTGGCTTCGCCCAACCGTTGTTGGACATGCCGGGGCGCCTGTCGCGCCTGCTGGTGGACAAGGCCTTTGCCGCCAACCACCCGACGCCGCCCGCCGCGTTGCAACTCAAGCAAGGCGAGGACAACAACCTCTCGCGCCTGACCGAGAGCTTTCACCTGAACCTCGATGCTTTGGGCTTTTTATCCTTTGTGGTCGGCCTGTTTATTGTCCACGCCGCCATCGGCCTGGCCCTGGAACAACGCCGTGGCTTGCTGCGCACTTTGCGTGCCTGCGGGGTCAGCGCGCGCGTGCTGATCGTCAGCCTGGCGGTTGAGCTGGGCGTGTTGTCGTTGCTGGGCGGCGTGCTGGGCGTGGTCAGTGGTTACCTGCTGGCAAGCCTGTTGTTGCCGGATGTGGCCGCCAGCCTGCGCGGCCTGTATGGCGCCGAGGTGGCGGGCCAGTTGAGCCTCAGCCCGTGGTGGTGGCTGGCCGGCCTGGGCTTGAGCCTGCTCGGCGCGCTGCTGGCGGGTGCCAGCAGCCTGTGGCGCGCGGCGCGTTTGCCCTTGCTGGCGCTAGCCAATGCCCAGGCCTGGCACGAGGCGCACCGGCGTTGGCTGCGACGTCAGGGTTGGGTGGCGGCTACGGCGTTGGCGATTGCAATGCTGGCGCTGTGGTGGGGCAACAGCCTCACTGCCGGGTTTGTGCTCATGGCAACCTTGCTGCTGGGCGCGGCGCTCGGCCTGCCGGTGGTGCTCAATGGCCTGTTGACGGCAGTGCTGGGACGTAGCCGTTCAGTATTGGGCCAGTGGTTTCTTGCCGACTGCCGCCAGCAGTTGCCGGCCTTGAGCCTGGCGTTGATGGCGTTGCTGCTGGCCCTGGCAGCGAACATTGGTGCAGGCTCCATGACGTCGGGTTTTCGCCAGACGTTCAATAACTGGCTGGAACAGCGCCTTACCGCCGAGCTGTACCTCAACCCGCAAAACCCGGCCCAGGCTGAGCAGCTTTCCAGCTGGTTGGCGCAGCAACCGCTGGTGCAGGCGGTGCTGCCTACCTGGCAGGTGGCGGTGCAATTGCAGGGCTGGCCGGCGGATGTGTTCGGGGTGGTCGACGATCCAACCTATCGCCAGCACTGGCCGTTGCTGCAAGCCGCCAGCACACCGTGGGATCAGCTGTTGCAGGGCGACAGCGTGATGCTCAGCGAGCAATTGGCGCGCCGCTTGAAGGTGGGCCTGGGCGACGCCATCAAGCTGCCCACGGCGCAAGGCGTCTGGTCGCCTAAAGTGGTGGGGGTTTACGCCGACTACGGCAACCCCAAGGGCCATCTGCTGGTCAATTCGCGACACTTGCTGGCGCACTGGCCGGGCCTGGCACCGGCGCGCTTCAACCTGCGCGTACTGCCCGGCAATGTACCGGCACTGGTGCAGGAAGTGCGGCGTGACTTTGCCCTGGAGGACAGCCGTATTGTCGATCAGCAGCAGCTCAAAGGCTGGTCGAGCCAGGTGTTCGAACGCACCTTCGCCGCCACCGCCGCACTCAACAGCCTGACCCTGGGTGTCGCCGGTGTGGCGCTGTTTATCAGCCTGCTGACCCAGAGCCAAAGCCGCCTTGGCCAACTCGCACCGCTATGGGCGCTGGGCGTGACGCGCCGGCACCTGATGCTGCTGAACCTCGGCCAAACCTGGCTACTGGCGGTGTTGACGCTGGTATTGGCCTTACCCTTGGGCCTGCTGCTGGCGTGGTGCCTGGACGCGGTAATCAATGTGCAGGCGTTCGGCTGGCGCCTGCCATTGCAAGTGTTCCCGTGGCAACTGGCGCAATTGTTGGGGCTGGCACTGCTTGCCACGCTGCTGGCCTCGGCCTGGCCGCTATGGCAGTTGTACCGCAGTCGCCCGGCGGATTTGCTGAGGACCTTTGCCAATGAAGATTAAAGCCTGGTGGTGGGCCGCCGTATTGCTATTGACCGCCTGCGACAAAGCCCCCGCGCCGCCGGAAAGCTTCGCCGGCCTTGGCAGCGACGCGGCGGATTTCGCCCAGGTGGTGCCTGGCAAGGTCTTCAGCTTTCCCGAGGACCACGGCCCGCACCCAGGCTTTCGCATCGAATGGTGGTACGTCACCGCCAACCTCAAGGATGCCCAAGGCCATGTGTTCGGCGTGCAATGGACGCTGTTTCGCAACGCGTTGAAGGCCGGGCCGGTACTCGCGGGCTGGCGCGACTCGACGATCTGGCTGGGCCACGCCGCCGTCACGTCCGCCACCCGGCATTACGCCGCTGAGCGTTACGCCCGTGGTGGCGTGGGCCAGGCAGGCGCCCAGGCAGCGCCGTTCACGGCTTGGCTCGACGATTGGCGTTTCGCCACCCGGCCAGGTGCCGCCAGCGCCTTGACCGATATGCAACTCAAGGCCGCAGGCCCACAGTTTGCCTACGATTTGCACCTGACCTCCAGCCGCCCGCTGGTGCTGCAAGGCGATAACGGCTACAGCCGTAAATCCGATCAAGGCCAGGCGTCCTACTACTACAGCCAGCCGTTTTTTACCGCAACGGGCAACGTCACCCTCGACGGCACCACCTACCAGGTCAGCGGCCCGGCCTGGCTCGACCGCGAATGGAGCAGCCAACCGCTGGCCGCCAGCCAGACCGGCTGGGACTGGTTCTCCCTGCACCTGGACCGAGGCGAGCAGTTGATGCTGTTTCGCGTGCGGCAAAAAGACGGCGCGGGTTACCTGACCGGCACCTGGATCGACCGCGCAGGGCATACCCAGACTCTGCACAATGCCGATATCCAACTCACCCCATTGGCCAGCACCGAGATTGACGGGCGCACTGTTCCTACGCGCTGGTCACTGAAAATTCCCGGCAAGCAGCTGGACATCACCCCCCAGGCCGTCAACCCGAAGGCATGGATGAACCTGAGTATTCCGTACTGGGAAGGGCCGGTGCAGTTTGACGGTGGTGTGGGGTATCTGGAGATGACCGGGTATTAATCGCGGGTTTTTGTAGGCGATTTTTCTCTGCCGAGTAGGCAACTTCCCAAATGTGATTTCCCGCGCCCGCCCTTGTGTGCGGGGCGCCTGCGCTTGCCTATATTCCGACGCCATCTTCATTGCATCCGGGATGGAAGGCATGGCGCGGGGATTCATCAATGACCGCATAACGGACTACAACAGTCTGAAATCCAGGGCGCTGGGCGGGGCGCCAAATCGTCAGCGTTCTGATCACTTTGACGTGTTGAACCGGCACTTGCGTACTGGCCTGGTAACACCGGGGCAACTGGTGATTATCCCTGACGACTTCAGCTTCAGCTGTCGCAGTGAAGAAGCCTGGTTGATGCGTTATGGCGAGCAGATTCGCTGGCGGCTGGAGCCATCGGCCGGTTCGGCGGTGATCAATAACTACGACTTGCTGCAGAGCTTGCTGGCAAATGGCTCGATCGGTATCGGCAGCGCCACGTCGGCGTGGGCGCGGCATCTGGATGAAGTGGCGCAGACCCTGCAGGCGATTGAGCGCTTGCATCAGCGGTTGAAGGGCGGTGGGTTGGACCGGGGAGAGTTTGCTCGCCAGCGCCAAGGGCTGTTTCGGCAGTTGGACGCGCAACTGCAAGGCGCGGCGCGGTTTGGCACGGGGTTACGGGGCAATCAATCGTTGAAGAAGGTGCTGGGGATATCGACCAAAAGCTTTCTGCATAAGGGTGAGATTGCCGGGTATGCGCAGCGGGTTGGGGACGTGGCGCAGGTGTCGAAGTGGTTGGGGAAGGGGACTTATGTGGGGTTGGCCATGGATGTGGGGGTGACAGGATTGGAGGTCAAGGAGGCGTGTATGACGGGAAGGGAGGCCCTGTGCAGCCGGGCGAAATATGTGGAACCGGCGAAGTTGCTGGGCAGTGTTGCAGGCGCTGCGCGCGGCGGCGCCTTGGGGGCAAAGGTGACACGCCGTGTGTGTTCGATGGTCATGGGGATTGCGCTCAAAGGGAGAGGCGAACTGATTTGTGGGGTTCTCGGGGGCGCTGCTGGAGGTGCTGTGGGCGGGAGCATAGGTGGGCTCGGGGGCGAAATGGTCGGTGAACTGATTTATCAACCGGAGAGTATATGAGCACGATCCTCTACACGGTGTGTGTGATTGTTCTCGCAGTATCACCAGGCGTTTCATACGGCCTAATGGTATTCGTCGAGAACACAAAGCTAGATGAACTGGAGAGCTGTTTCAGCGCCAACACGATGGTATGTGACAACAAGCGTTATTGGTGGCGAAATCGCGCCAGAGACAGGTTCAAGCGCACGAGCCTGATCGTAGGCTTTTTGTTCTTGCCAAATCTGTGCGTGAGGAGGGGCTATGTCACCCGGGCAGAGCTGGCTGCAGTTCCCTTGAGCTTGAAGCGTTGGGCGCTTTGGCCCTATTTGTCTGGAATGGTTTGGTTTTTCAGTGCGACCGCCTGGTGTATTTGGATGAAATGGTAGAGCACGAAAATTCGCCTAAAAAATACTGTACAGATATACAGTATTGTTCTACATTCCATCCCAGGTGACCGGATGTCACCGATCACCTGAGCATTAATTTTTTAACTATGGATGGATAAAAAATGAAACCAACCAAAGCCTTTATGCTGGGCGCGGCCATGATGGCCTCCTGCTTTATCTCGGCCTCTGCCCTGGCCGATCTTACCCTTCCCAAACTCACCCCTGGCACAGTCAGCCAAGGCGAGATTGACGCGCTCAAACCTGGCGGCACGCTCACTGCGGTGCCGATCCCGGAGGAGCTGCGGCAAAAGCTGCTGGATGCGCGGGACGGCAAGGCCAAGGCGGTCACTAAAGCGGCCAGATCCGCACCGTTCAACACCGTTATCGGCGCGTTGAAAAAGCCGAGTCAGGACACGCTGAAAAGTGCAGCGGTCGCCGCCTTTGTACCGTTGTTTCCGACCCTGGATATCAACACCCTCTACACCATCAGTGAAGTGCAAACGGGCCAGGATTTCCCTTACCACTTCAACCTGCCAAAAAGCGCGCGGGTGCTGGTGCAGTTGATCAACCAGAGTGCCGGCGCCGACATGTCGCTGAGCCTGTTCCGCGACGACGGCCAAGGCAACCTGCAACTGCTGGCCACCGCCGATAACGCCGGCAATGCCGATGAATACATCGACGGCGTGCTGCCGGCCGGTGACTACTACTGGTACATGGTAGCCAAGACCGCAACCAACGCGCAGTTCAGTTTTGGCGTAGCGGCAGACACCAACATCGATGCCTTCGAGCCCAACGACACGCAGCAGGACGCTTTTGCGCTGCCGGACTCGATGAACAAGGTGAGCGGCAACCTCGACAACGCCAACGACGTCGATTACTTCGACTTCAAGGCGGTGCGTGGCCAGGCCGTGAGCATGTACCTGGCCGGCGATGACAGTGGCAGCCGTAACCAGTGGATCTTAGAGCGCTTTGATGGCGTCAACTGGATCGTCGTGCCAGCCGGTTCTACCTCCACTTACCCGAGCGTCACGCCGGGTACCACCGTCAAGGTACGTGTGCGGGCCAACCCGGCCGTGACGCAGGACCCGAGCAAGTACTACAAACTGAGCCTCGGCTCTGCGCCACGGCTGAACAGCTCGCAGGTAACCGGTGACAATATCGTGCGGGTACCGGCATCGATATTCTGGATGGCGACCCAGGCGGGGCGCACATTGAACTGGACCACCAACTGGTCCGATTCCACGGGTGCGCCACTGCTGGGCGTCACACCTGTGCTGCGTGTCGACAAGCGCTTTGAGGGCACCGAGTTCCACTGGACCGACTTCAAGGCCACCACCAACAGTGCCGGCGTGCAGTACACCTGGGACACCACCTTCAACTTCGGCGGCTGGCGTATCGAGCTGGACGAGTTCCCGGGCGTGGGTGTCGGCGGTGATAACGTGCAGTATGTGACCTTTGGGCACATCTGCACCCAAAACATCATCCATTGATACCGTGATGTAAATCAGAAGGGGCAGCCTGAACGGGCTGCCCCTTTTTTGTTACTCGCCAGCCAACGCAAGTTTCAGTGGCAGGCGCGCCATGCTGGTGCTCGTGAGCGAGCCGAGGTACAACCAGTCGCCGTATTCGCGGGCGGTGGTGATCGGCGAGAAATTGCCCGCCGTGCCATCCTGCAAGTTGGCGATGACCTTGCCATCGGTGTCCAGCCCCAGCACAAAGGCTTTGCGCTCGATGGGCTTGGGCACCACCATCAATGCGCGCACCATCACCTTGCGCAACAACGGGTAGCCGGCGAAACCATCCAGCAACGGGTTGCGCGGCGAATACAGCGCGACCCAGAAGCGATCTTGGCCATTGAAACTGAGGTTGTCCGGCAGGCCCGGCAGGTTGTCGATAAACAAATCGTGGGTGCCGCTGCGCTCGCCCTTGAGCCAATAGCGACTGATGCGGTAGGCGCCGGTTTCGTTCACCAACACGTAGTTTTCATCCGGCCCCAGGGTCACGCCATTGGCAAATTGCAGCCGGTCCAGCAATACCTCGGTGGTGCCGTTGCTGAAGTCATAGCGCAGCAACCGCCCGTCGCCGCCATGTTCGATCACCGCTGTGCCGTCCTGGCCATAGCCCCAGCGGCTCGTCGCATCGCTGAAGTAGGCATAGCGCCCGCCGGCATCGACGGTCACATCATCGGTGAGACCAAACGGCACGCCGTCAGCGCTGCTGCTCAACAGCTTGAGTTGGCGGTTGGCATCCAAGGCAAGCAAACCCTTGACCCCATCGGCAATGATCAAACGCCCATCGGGGTGCAACGCCAGGCCGAGCGGGCGGCCGCCGGTGTTGGCGAGCACCTCCAGGGTGTGGCTGTTTGGCGAGGTACGGATGATGCGCCCGTCCTGCAGGCCGCTGATCAGAAAACCCTGGGGGTCGAGCAGCAAGGCTTCGGGGCCGGCAATGTCCGGGGCGCCGATTTTTTCAATGCCCTTGAGCCGCTGGTTCTCGGCGTAGGCGCCGTCTTTGAGTGAAGGCGCCTTGGGTGGCGACCAGTTCACCGGTTGCACTTTGGTCGGCATCAGCAGCAGAAAAGCGATGACTGCAAGCAGCAGTACGAACAGTAAATGGCGCAGTTTTTTGGGACGGGTACTCATGACTATTCCTGGTTGTCGTGGGCGTTCGGCTCCCAGTGCAGGGTGCCGAACAGGTAATCCATCAGTGGTAGGACGATATTGAAATTGCGCCCCTGCATCAGCTCACGGCGGTGGTGCAGGGCATGCAACTGGTGCATCTGGCGAATCCATGGCAGGCGGGCCACCGGGTGCTCGACGGGCAGGTGTTCGCAGGCGTGAAACACTTCGTAAAGTAAATACCCAAGGATCATACAGCCGGCAAACAGCCCGGCGACATTGGGGCTCAATTGCTTTAGCAGCCACCAGGCGGGCAGGGTGATCGCCAGGCTGTGCAGCACGATCAGCCAGGCCGGGAACAGAATCACACGCCAGTCTCGGGGGCTGTCGTAGGTCATGTGGGCGGGGGTGAAAAAACTGTGGTGGTCACCCGTGTGGCGCGCATAAAACAGCCGGGCCAGGCTGTGTTTGTGATGGCCGAGGTGGCGGTGTACGAGGTAGATGCACAGGTTGAAGAACACCAGCGTCAGGGGCACGGTCAGCCACTGCAGCGCGGTGATGTTCGCGGTGGAGGACCAGGCCAGGGCTATGCAGACGATGCCGTAGCCGAGCACGAAACTGGCGTGCAGCCAGGGGTTGTATCGGGCGCTCACGGCGGCGCGGTAGCGGGCGCGGAAGGTCTCGGTAGGATGGGCCATGGCGGCAAGCTCTGGTTTTTTTGTTGGAGCCTGAGCTTAGTTGGTACGCGAGATAGTGCGAGTTTTTGCGCAGTACGCGGTTCAAGTGTGGGAGTTGGGTTGTCTGCGCTGACGGTTGGGCGGTGTACATATCCGTTGCTGCGGTAACGGCGGCTTAGGGTTGCGCCCTGACGGCGGCTCACTTTTTGAGGGACCGCAATGCCGGCCCAGCAAAAAGTAAGCAAAAAATCCTCGCCCCAACACTCGGTGCCTCGCTATGGCTCGGCATGCCCGCAAATCGCTGTCAGATTGCGGCCACCGTGTTTGACGGGGCGATTTCGGATCAAGATCACGATCAAACGCGCAGATCAAAAGACCGCTGACTTCGTCAGCGAAAAGAATGTAAGGGCCGGAGCAACAGCAACAGTAGACCTCATCCCCAAAGCTGCACGCGGTCAACTGTGGGAGCGGGCTTGCTCGCGAATGCGGTGTGTCAGTGACAGATGAATAGACTGACCCACCGCATTCGCGAGCAAGCCCGCTCCCACATTTAGCCCGCGTTGCACCAGGTAGACAGGCTTTTGCCTTGCACTTGATCTGGCTCTTGCTTCAACCACTCATGCACACCGACAAACCGCCACGGCACACAAGCCCACTCCCACCTTTCGACTGCGGCCGACCAATGGCCTCTTGCACAGCCCCGATTTACTTGCTAGCTTCTCGCAAAATGTTAACGATAACATTTGCTCTAAAAATAAAAACAAAACAGAGAACCACGCCATGAAAATGCTCAAAAAAACCCTGTGTTTACTGGCTTTCAGCATCACCCTCGGCGCCACCGGCGCAGCGTTTGCCGACGCCGCCAAACCGATCCGCATCGGCGCCTCCTTCCAGGAAATCAACAACCCCTATTTCGTCACCATGAAAAACGCCCTGGAAGAAGCCGGCGCGACCATCGGTGCGAAGCTGATCATTACCGACGCCCGCCACGACGTGTCCAAGCAGGTCAGCGATGTCGAAGACATGCTGCAAAAGGGCATCGATATCCTGCTGATCAACCCCACCGACTCGGTGGGCGTGCAATCGGCGGTCAAATCTGCGCACGCTGCGGGTGTGGTGGTGGTCGCGGTGGACGCCCAGGCCGACGGCCCGTTGGATTCCTTCGTCGGTTCAAAAAACTTCGACGCCGGCTTCCAAGCCTGTGAATACCTGGCCAAGAACATCGGCGACAAAGGCAATATCGCTATCCTCGACGGCATCGCCGTGGTGCCGATCCTTGAGCGTGTGCGCGGCTGCAAAGAAGCGGTGGCCAAGTACCCGGACATCAAGATTGTCAGTATCCAGAACGGCAAGCAGGAACGTGACCAGGCGCTCACCGTCACCGAAAACATGCTGCAGGCCCAGCCGGGCCTCAAGGGTATTTTCAGCGTGAATGACAACGGCTCCCTCGGCGCACTGTCGGCCATCGAAGCCAGCGGCCTGGACGTGAAACTGGTCAGCGTCGACGGCGCGCCGGAAGCCATCAAGGCGATTCAGAAGCCCGGCAGCAAGTTCATCGCCACCTCGGCGCAATACCCGCGCGATCAGATCCGCCTGGCCCTGGGCATCGCCCTGGCCAAGAAGTGGGGCTCGCAAGTACCGGCCACCATTCCCGTCGATATCACTTTGATCGACCAGGCCAAGGCCAAGGATTTCAGCTGGTAAATCGCCCCGGCCCCACGTGAACCGTGGGGCTTGAGGTCTCCTTCTGAATACGAGGTCGGCAGTATGAGCAGTCTTCTGAAGCTGGAAAATATCTGTAAGCGCTACCCGGGCGTACAGGCCCTCAAGTCCATCAACCTGCAGGTCGAGCGCGGCGAAATTCATGCGCTGCTGGGTGAAAATGGCGCGGGCAAGTCGACCCTGATGAAGATCCTCGGCGGCGTCGAGCATCAGGACGAAGGGCAGATTTTGATCGATGGCCAGGCGCAAAAGTTTGCCACTTACCGCGACGCGATCGCTGCCGGTATCGGCATCGTGTTCCAGGAATTCAGCCTGATTCCCTATCTCACGGCGGTGGAAAACATCTTCCTCGGCCATGAGCTCAGCAACCGCTTCGGCCTGCTGCGCAAGCGCGAAATGGTCGAGGCCAGCGAGGCGTTATTCAAACGCCTGGGTGTGAGTATCAACCTGCAATGCGCGGTCCAGCACCTGAGCGTGGCCGAGCAGCAATTCGTCGAAATCGCCAAGGCCCTGGCCCTGGATGCGCGCCTGTTGGTACTCGATGAACCGACCGCCACCCTCACGCCCAGCGAAGCGGAGTTGCTGTTCGAGATCATGCGCGAACTCAAGCGCCAGGGCGTGGCGGTGATCTTCATCTCTCACCACCTGGAGGAGATTTTCCAGGTGTGCGACCGCATCAGCGTGCTGCGCGATGGCGGCAACGTGGGCGTGACCGATGTGGCCGACAGTGATATCGACCGGCTCGTCGAGATGATGGTCGGCCGACGCCTGGAAAACAGTTTCCCGCCTAAACCGACCACCGCACGCGGCCCGTTGCTGCTGGAGGTCAAGGACATCCAGCTGGTGCGCAATGGCCCGCACAACCGCTTCCAGCTGCACAAGGGCGAGATCCTCGGCTTTGCCGGGCTGGTCGGCTCCGGTCGCACCGAGCTGGCGCTGGGCATGATGGGCGCGCTGCCATCGGTGAGCAAAGACGTGTGGTTGCGCGGCGAGAAAGTCACCCTGGATGACCCGGCGCAAGCCTTGGCCCACGGCATCGGTCTGCTGCCGGAAAGCCGCAAGAGCGAAGGGCTGATCACCGATTTCAGCATTCGCGAAAACATCTCCCTGAACAACCTGCCCAAATACCAGAACGCCACTGGCCTGATCGACAAGGCCAAGGAGTGCGCCAGCGTCGACGCGCTGATGCGTCAGCTGTCGATCAAGGCCCCCAGTGTCGAAAGCCGGGTGTTCAACCTCAGCGGCGGCAACCAGCAAAAGGTCGTGATTGCACGCTGGATCAACCACCACTGCGACGTGCTGGTGTTCGACGAACCCACGCGCGGCATCGACGTTGGCGCCAAGGCGCAGATCTACGCCCTGATGCGCAGCCTCACCGAACAAGGCTACGCGATCATCATGATTTCTTCCGAACTGCCCGAAGTCATCGGCATGTGCGACCGCGTCGCCGTGTTCCACAAGGGCGCCATCGTCAAGCTGCTGGAAGCGGCCGCCGTCAACCCACAAGAGGTCATGCGCCATGCAACAGGGGGCTCAAGTGAATATGTCCATTAATACCGGCGACACCAGCCGACTGCGCCTGAACCTGGCGCGGCTGCTGCGCTCGCCGGCGTTTTATCCCTTTGTAGGGTTGGTGGTGGTGACCCTGGTGATGATCTTTGCCAGCGACAACTTCCTCACCACCAGCAACCTGTCGAACATTGCGCGCCAGGTGTCGATCAACGCGATTATCGCGGTGGGCATGACCTGCGTGATTCTCACCGGCGGCATCGACCTGTCGGTAGGGCCGGTGATGGCGCTGTCGGGCACCTTGACCGCAGGGCTGATGGTCGCGGGCCTGCCGCCGGGCCTGGCGATTGGCGCCGGCATGCTCATCGGCGTGGCCTTCGGCATCGGCAATGGCTTGTTCGTCGCCTACCTGCACATGCCGCCAATCATCGTCACCCTGGCGACCATGGGCATCGCTCGTGGCCTGGGCCTGATGTACACCGACGGCTACCCGATTTCGGGCTTGCCGGAGTGGTTCGGTTTCTTCGGCCGCCAGAGCCTGTTCGGCGTCGACGTGCCGATCCTGATCATGCTGGTCACCTACTTTGCCGCTTATGTGTTGCTGCAACACACGCGCATCGGCCGCTACATCTACGCCATCGGCGGCAATGAAGAAGCAGTGCGTTTGTCGGGCGTGCGGGCGGCACGCTTCAAGTTGCTGGTGTACGGCATCAGCGGCCTGACCGCAGCGATTGCCGGGCTGGTGCTCACCTCACGCTTGATGAGCGGCCAGCCGAACGCCGGCGTGTCGTTCGAGCTGGATGCGATTGCGGCGGTGGTACTCGGCGGTGCGTCGATTGCCGGCGGGCGCGGGGTCATTGTCGGCACCTTGCTCGGCGCGATGCTGCTGGGCGTACTCAACAACGGCTTGAACATGCTCGGGGTCTCGCCCTACGTCCAGAGCGTGATCAAGGGCGGGATCATTTTGCTGGCGATTTTCATCAGCCGTCAGCGCCATAAATAAACACCTGACAAGAAAGGACCGAACCCATGGACAAGCACACCGAGATGCAAGCCGTCGTCTGCCACGGCCCCAAAGACTACCGCCTGGAACGCATCGGCAAACCCAAGGCGCGCCCCAATGAACTGGTGATCCGCATCGCCGCCTGCGGCATCTGCGCCAGTGATTGCAAGTGCCACTCCGGCGCGGCGATGTTCTGGGGTGGCGATAACCCGTGGGTCAAGGCGCCGGTGGTGCCGGGCCATGAGTTTTTCGGCTACGTGGAAGAAGTGGGCGAGGGCGCCGAGGAACACTTTGAAGTGGCGGTGGGCGACAAGGTGATCGCCGAGCAGATCGTGCCGTGCGGCAAGTGCCGCTTCTGCAAGTCGGGCAAGTACTGGATGTGTGAAGTACACAATATCTTCGGCTTCCAGCGTGAAGTCGCCGAAGGCGGCATGGCCCAGTACATGCGCATTCCCAAGACCGCCATTGTGCACAAGATTCCTGAGTCGGTGTCGCTGGAAGACTCGGCGCTGGTGGAGCCGATGGCGTGTTCGATCCACACCGTCAACCGTGGCGAAATCCAGCTCGATGACGTGGTGGTGATCGCCGGTGCCGGTACGCTGGGGCTATGCATGGTTCAGGTGGCTGCGCTGAAAACCCCGAAAAAACTGGTGGTGATCGACATGGTCGACGAGCGCCTGGAACTGGCCAAGAAATTTGGCGCTGACGTGGTGATCAACCCGTCCCGCGACAATGCCCGCGAGATCATCAACGGCCTCACCGATAACTATGGCTGCGACGTGTACATCGAAACCACCGGCGTGCCCGCCGGCGTGACCCAGGGCCTGGACCTTATCCGCAAGCTCGGGCGGTTTGTCGAGTTCAGCGTGTTCGGCGCCGAGACCAGCGTCGACTGGTCGATCATCGGCGACCGCAAGGAGCTGGACGTGCGCGGCGCGCACCTCGGCCCGTATTGCTACCCGATCGCTATCGACCTGTTCGAGCGCGGCCTGGTGACCTCCAAGGGCATCGTGACCCATGACTTCCCGCTGGATGACTTTGCCGAGGCCTTCGCGTTGGCTAACTCAACCAAATCGATCAAGGTGCTGTTGAAGCCGGTGATTTGATCTATGAACTATGTAATGGGTGTCGATATAGGAACCCAGAGCACCAAGGCGCTGCTGGTGGATGGTCAAGGTACGATCATCGCCCAGCACAGCCAGGGGGATCGCGTCGATACCCCGAAAGTGCGCTGGGCCGAGCAATGGCCGCAGGTGTGGCTGGAGGCGGTCGAGGCGTGTGTGGCGCAGTGCATGGCCAAATCCGGCGTGGCGTCCGGGCAGGTCAAGGCGCTGTGCATCAGCAGCCTGTACGGCGGTTCGGGAATTGCTGTTGACGCGCAGATAAAGCCGCTGCACCCGTGCCTGATCTGGATGGACCGCCGCGCGGGCGAGCAGGTGGCGTGGGTGCGTGAGCACCTGGACCTGGAGCGCTTGTTCGAAATCACCGGTAACTCGGTGGACAGCTACTACGGCTTCACCAAGATGCTCTGGCTCAAACAGCATCAGCCGCAGGTGTGGGCTGACACGCGCTACCTGCTGCCGCCCAACAGCTATATCAACTGGTGCCTTACCGGTGAGCTGGCGGTGGACCATAGCAGCGCAGGCAATATCGGTGGCGTCTACGACGTGAAGGCGCGCGGCTGGTCCGCCGAGATGCTCGATGCGCTGGGCATCCCACAGGCCATGATGCCCGAGCGGTTGGTGTACTCCGGTGAAGTGGTGGGCGGTTTGCTCGAAAGCTGGGCCACGCGCCTGGGCTTGCAGGCGGGTACGCCGATCCTGGCCGGCGGTGTGGATGCGGCGATGGCCACGCTGGCGGCGGGTGTGACGCGGCCGGGCAACCATGTGGCGATGATCGGTACCAGCATGTGCTGGGGTTATCTGAACCAGCATGTGGACGCACACCACGGGCTGGTGAGCATGCCCCACGTCTACAACGGCCATCGGGACCTGTACATCTTTGGCGGTGCAATCACCGCCGGGGCGTCGGTCAGCTGGTTTCGCGAGCAGTTCTGCCAGGCCGAAGAACAGCAGGCCCAGGCCACCGGCCAGGACAGCCTGGTGTTGCTGGAACAGAGCGCGACCCAGGTTCCGGCGGGCAGCGAGGGTTTGCTGTTCCTGCCGTACCTGATGGGCGAGCGCAGCCCGGTATGGGACGACCGCGCCAGCGGCAGCTTTGTCGGGCTGAACCTGTATCACAGCCGTATTCACCTGTACCGCGCGGTGCTTGAGGGTGTGAGTTTCGCCCTGCGCCACAACATTGAGGCCGGTACCCAGGGCGCGCATTCGCTGGACCCACGCCTGATCGTGGTGGGTGGCGCGAGCCATTCGGATTTGTGGATGCAGATTATTGCCGATGTTACGCGTTACCCGGTTTACACCATTGTGCAGGAGGTGGAAGCGGCCTTGGGTGCGGCGTTGCTGGCGGCGCATACGGTGGGGTTGGTGAGTGACGACGAGATGGACAAAGGCTGGGTGCAGCTGGAGTTGCGGGCACAGCCCAAGCGCGAAAATGTCATGACGTATGACCGGGCGTTTGCTGAGTACCTGAAGCTATATCCCGCCCTCAAACCGATCATGCACAACCTGCAAACCAACTGACCCAACACAGATCAAAAGTGTGGGAGCTGGCTTGCCTGCGATAGCGGTGTATCAGTGAAAAATGAGCTGACTGACCCACCGTCATCGCAGGCAAGCCAGCTCCCACAGGGATCTTCATTGTCTATCGAGAAGTGACCATGACCACCACCTTCAACTTCACCCGCCAGCGCATCCTCGTCACGGGCGCCAGCAGCGGCATCGGTCGCGAAATCGCCCAACAGCTGATTGCCGCCGGTGCCGAGGTGTTCGCCCTTGGCCGCGACGCGCAAGCCTTGTCACAGCTGGGTTGCAACAGCCTATGCCTGGATATCGCCGACAGCATCGCCCTGGATAAAGCCCTGGCAGACTTGCCGCCCTTGCACGGCCTGGTCAACTGCGCCGGCATCTCACGCCTGGAACCCGCCGCTGCCATCACCGCCGAGGCGTTCGATCAGGTCATGCAGGTTAACGCCCGCGCCGCCGCCCAGGTCGCCAGCCGAGTGGCGGCAAAAATGATCGAAGCCAACATCCCCGGCAGCATCGTCAATGTCTCCAGCCAGGCCTCGCTGGTGGCGCTGGACGATCACCTCGGTTACTGCGCCTCAAAGGCCGCACTGGACGCGATCACCCGCGTGCAATGCGCCGAGTGGGGCCGCTTTGGCATTCGTGTGAACAGCGTCAACCCCACGGTCACGCTCACGCCGATGGCGACCAAGGCCTGGTCTGACCCGGCCAAGCGCGACCCGGCGCTGGCGGCCATTCCTCTGGGGCGTTTTGCACAAACCGTGGAAGTCGCATTGCCGGTGCTGTTTCTGCTCAGCGATGCCGCCAGCATGATCAGCGGCGTCAGCCTGCCGATCGATGGTGGCTACACCAGCCGCTAGCCGTTTTCCAGCACGCCGGCGATCACCACCTTGTCCCGTGGCTTGTACGGGTCCTGCAAGCGGTCAAGCAGCAGGCGTACCGCGCTGCTGCCGGCCAGTGAGGCGTCATGAGCCACGCAGGCGATCGGCACACCGAAGATATCCGCGAAGGGCAGGCGGTCGATGCCGCAGATGGTCAGGCTGTCGTGGGCAATGTTGTGCATGCGCAAGGCACGCAGGGCGCCGAGGGTGATCAATTGGTTGAAACCCATGATCGCATCGGGCGCCGAGTGCTCGGCCAGGTAGTCGAGGGTGTGCAGGTAAGACGGCATCAACGTGTAGTCACCGGCCTGCACTTCGACGTGGATATGGGGGTGCTCAGCCAGCACTTCGCGCAGGCCCTTGAGGCGCTCCACGGTGATACGTGAATGCTCCGGGCCAGTGAGCACCAACAGGCGCTTGAGGTCGGGCGTGTTGCGCAGCAGGTAGTTCGCAGCCTGGATGCCGCTGTGGTAGTTGTCGAGCACCACGCGGCTGAACGGGCTGTCGTGGAGCGTGCGGTCGAGCAGCACCACCGGGGTTTTGCCGTTGCCCAGGCGCTCCAGGTAGTCGGGCTGGTAGCTGGGCTCGTCCGAGACCGGCGACAGGATAATCCCCGCGACGCGATAGCCCAGCAGGGTATCGACAGCTTTGCTTTCGAGTTCTTCCAGCTCATCGGTGTCCACCAGCATGATGGTGTAGCCGTGCTTTTTTGCCTCGCGGGAAATCGCCTTGATCATCTCGCTGTAGAACGGGTTGTCGACCGAGGCGGTGATCACGCCGATGATCAGGCTCTCACTGCGCTTGAGGCCGCGTGCGAAGGCGTTGGGCACGTAGTCAAGCTCGCGCGCCACTTCGAGAATGCGCGCCAGGGTGGCGGGCTTGACCAGGTCGGGCTTGCTCAATGCGCGGGACACCGTGATGGTGGTCATGCCCACCCGCTTGGCGATGTCGCTGATGGTGACGGACTTTTTCTTGTTCATCGGTAAGGCTGCGCTGGGAAACATCCGCAGGCTAGCATGCGCGCGGGTGTAGGGTGATTCAAATCAGCGGGTCCCAGCGTTGTGACCAGTCGCTTTCGGCCTTGACCACTTCACGCAGCAGCCCCAGCGCCTGCTGCAATACCGCCGAATCCCGCGCCCGTGAGTAGACCAGGTAGGTCGGGAAGCTGAATTCCGGCGCTTTCGGGACGCGCTGCATGACGCCGCTGTCCAGGTAGCTTTGCACCACGCGCGTGCGGAAGTACCCGGCGCCGCCGTTCTCCAGGATGTACTGCAGGGCCAGCGGCCCGAGGTTGAAACTCAGCGCGGCGCGGGCTTTGTCGGGCAGGGCGGCGTCGTGTTGCTGGCGAAAGCCCGGGCCCCAGTCGATATACACGTAAGGGGCGGGTTTGCTGGTTAACTGCACCAGGATCAGTTTTTCTTCCAGCACTTGCTCGACCTGCAGGCCTGGCCAGTATTGTGGCTGGAATACCAGTGCGGCATCGAGTACGCCCAGTTCGAGTTGGCGTAACAGGTATTCGCCTTCACGCACTTCGGTGCGCAGTGCATGGCCGGGGATCTGTTCGCGCAAGGCCTTGGCCCAGCCGAGCATCAGCGGGTTGCACAGGCTGACCTCGCCGCCGATATGCAGCACGTTGCGGTAGCCATCGGGCAGTGGCAGGTCGCGCTTGGCGGCTTCCCAGGTTTGCAGCAATTGGTTGGCGTACACCACAAACGCCTCGCCATCGGCGGTCAGCCTGGCGCCTGCGCGGTTGCGCACAAACAGTGTGCTGCCCAACTGGCTTTCCAGGCTCTTGACCCGTGCGGTGATGGCGGTCTGGGTGACGTGCAGTTTCTCGGCGGCCGCGGCCAGGCTGCCGCAGCGGGTGATTTCGAGGAAGGTGCGTGCCAGTTCGATGTCCATGAAGCCCCCGGGGATGAATGGGGGACAGTGTAATGGAATGTGCTCAAGGCTGTGGTTGGTGGTTGGTGGTTGGTGTGTATATCCGTTGGCTTGGTAACGGCCACTTAGGGTTCCGCCCTGACGGCGGGTCACTTTTTGAAGGACCAAAAAGGTAACCAAAAAGTCCTCGC
>NZ_JAAAFV010000043.1:0-22009 GCF_019352915.1 Pseudomonas sp. Xaverov 259
GTGGGTAACCCGGCAGGACGCCGGGTTAGCCGCGCTGGGCCAAGGATGGCCCATCGCGGCGGCCCACGGATTTAAGCCGGAGTGAGGGCACACCGAGCCCAAGCGAGGTGCCGAGTGGTGGGGCACAGACCATACATTTGGTTACTTTTGGCTGGGCCGGCATTCCGGGCGTTTGCCAAAAGTGACCCGCCGTCAGGGCGGAACCCTAAGTGGCCATCACCACAACAACGGATATGTCCACCAACAAACCGCCAAAGCAGACAACCCAGCTCCCACAGTTTTGACCGTGCCCCCACGAGACATGGCAAGATGAACGCCTCTCAGGTTTACTGGTCCCTGAGTAACGGATTTACCGACCTTGCACGTCGGCTCATCAAGGTCATGCAATGGATAAATACACCCCCCACACCTGGCAACCCCATGAGCGGCCGAGCTTGCCCGGCTCGCCGTCGACGCCGCTGCACCCTACGCACAAGCGCTGGCTGTTTGCATTGGTCGGGATTTTGGTGGCAATTACCGGCGGGCTCGGCAACGCGCTGGTGATTGCCAACCTGCAATATCTGCAAGGCGCACTGGGCGCCACCACCGCCGAAATGGCCTGGCTCCCGGCTGCTTATGTCATGACCAACGTGTGCATGAACTTGCTGCTGGTGAAGTTTCGCCAGCAGTTCGGCCTACGCGCGTTTACCGAGGTGTTCCTGGTGCTGTATGCGCTGGTGACCTTCGGCCACTTGTTCGTCAACGACCTCAGCTCCGCCATCGCAGTGCGGGCGGCCCACGGCATGGTGGGTGCGGCGCTGAGTTCGTTGGGTTTGTACTACATGATCCAGGCGTTCCCGGCCAAGTGGCGCCTGAAAGCTCTGGTGCTCGGGCTCGGTACTGCGCAGTTGGCATTGCCGTTGGCGCGATTGTTCTCCGAAGACTTGCTGCAAATTGCCGAATGGCGCGGGTTGTACCTGTTCGAGCTGGGCATGGCGCTGATCTGCCTGGGCTGCGTGTTCATGCTCAAACTGCCGCCCGGCGACCGTTTTAAAACCTTTGAAAAGCTCGACTTCCTCACCTTTGCCATCCTTGCCAGCGGCGTGGCGTTGCTCTGTGCGGTGCTGTCGTTGGGGCGTATCGACTGGTGGCTGGAAGCGCCCTGGATCGGCGTGGCCTCAGCCTGTTCGCTGGTGCTGATCATGGCCGGCCTGGCCATCGAGCATAACCGCGCCAACCCCATGTTGATGACACGCTGGCTTGGCAGCGGGGCGATGATTCGCCTGGCGCTGGCGGTGGTGCTGATTCGCATGGTGCTGTCCGAGCAGTCCACTGGCGCGGTGGGCTTTATGCAGATGCTGAACATGAGCTACCAGCAGATGCACACCCTCTACGTGGTGATGCTGGCCGGGGCGATTGCCGGGCTGGTGGTCAGCGCGCTGACGATCAACCCGGCGCACCTGCTGATGCCGTTGATCATCTCCCTGGCGCTGATGGCCACAGGCTCCGTGATGGACAGCTTCTCCAGCAACCTGACCCGCCCGCAAAACCTGTATATCAGCCAGTTCCTGCTAGGCTTTGGCGGCACCTTCTTCCTGGGGCCGACCATGGTGCTGGGCACCAAAAACGTACTGACCAACCCGCGCAACCTGGTGAGTTTCTCGGTGATGTTCGGCATCTGTCAGAACCTCGGCGGCCTGATTGGCGCGGCGTTGCTGGGCACGTTCCAGATCGTGCGCGAGAAATACCATTCCAGCATGATCGTCGAACACCTGACCCTGCTGGACCCACGCGTGGCGGCGCGGGTGCAGAGCGGCGGCTCGGCTTACGGCGGCGTGATCGCCGACCCGGAACTGCGTAACCTCATGGGCATTCGCAGCCTGGCCACCGCGGCCACGCGCGAGGCGAATGTGATGGCCTACAACGATGTGTTCATGTTGATCGCGATCATCGCGATCCTCACCATGCTCTGGATCTTCACCCGCAGCCTGTGGCTGATGAGCACCACCAAAGCAGCAGCCCCTCCCGTTCAACCCAGCGGCGTTACTTCATGACCGAAACCACCACCACTACCACCAACGCCATCGCCTCCACCCCGGAAGGCACGCCACCACCGGGCTCCAGCGTAACGGAACCGCGCTCGTTGCGGGTGCGCATCGTCTCGTCATTGGGTTTTGCCGCGATTGCCATCGTCGGTGTGTTGATCGTGCTGTATGCCTGGCAATTGCCGCCTTTCAGCAGCGCGGTGGAAACCACCGAGAACGCCCTGGTGCGCGGCCAGGTGACGATTATCGGCCCGCAACTGAGCGGCTACGTGTATGAAGTGCCGGTGCAGGACTTCCAGTACGTCAAGGCCGGCGACTTGCTGGTGCGCCTGGATGACCGCATCTACAAGCAGCGTCTTGACCAGGCGCTGGCGCAGTTGGCGGTGCAGAAAGCTTCCTTGGCCAATGTGGTGCAGCAGCGTAACAGCGCCGAAGCCACCATCAAACTGCGCCAGGCCGCGCTGGTGGACAGCCAGGCCCAGGCGCGCAAAAGCACTGCTGACTTGCGCCGCAATGAAGAGTTGATCAGCGATGGATCGGTGTCCAAGCGCGAGCTGGACGTGACCCGCGCCGCGAATGCCCAGACCATCGCGGCGGTGGCTCAGGCCCAGGCCAACCTGGAAATCGCCCGGCAGGACCTGCAAACCGTGATCGTCAATCGCGGCTCCCTGGAAGCGGCGGTGGCCAGTGCCGATGCGGCGGTGGAGTTGGCGCGTATCGACCTGTCCAACACCCGCATCATTGCGCCACGTGACGGCCAGCTGGGGCAGATCGGCGTGCGCCTGGGCGCCTACGTCAACTCCGGCGCGCAGTTGATGGCGCTGGTGCCGCCGCAGTTGTGGGTGATCGCCAATATGAAAGAAACCCAGATGGACAATGTGCAGGTCGGCCAGCCGGTGACCTTCACCGTGGACGCACTGAACCACCGCAAGTTTCACGGCACGGTGCAGCATATTTCCCCGGCAACCGGCTCGGAGTTCAGCCTGCTGCAGGCGGATAACGCCACCGGCAACTTTGTGAAGATCGCCCAGCGGGTGCCGGTGCGGATTACGGTGGACCCGGATCAGGCCGAGAGCGAGCGCCTGCGGCCGGGGTTGTCGGTGGTGGTGAGTATCGACACGGCGGGGCGCCTGAAAAACAGCCCGCCTTGACACCACGCCGATCAAAAAAATGTGGGAGCTGGCTTGCCTGCGATAGCGGTTTATCAGGTCCAGGTGTGCTGACTGATCCACCGGCATCGCGGGCAAGCCCGGCTCCCACAGGGTTTTGTGGGATTACAAAGTTTGGTATTTCAGCTTGAAATCGAGTTGGGTTGATTGGCCTTGCTCTAGCAGCTTCAGCCCCGGCCGCCCGGGCAGGTGATGCGCATTCACCGGATGACTCACCGGCTCGATGCAAAAGAACCCCAACCCCGGCGGGCAGAACAGCAGGTAGTAATCGGCGCCGCTGGCCTGGCATTCCAGGGCATAGCCCAGCTCCGGTTGTTCGATGCGGCAATGCCCGTCCCACTGGCAAAACCCATTGTCCACCAGGCCTTCTGGCAACCCTTTGAGCTGAGTGAAATCCCATTCGGCGGGCACCGCCACCAACCCTGTCGGAAGCTTGGATGCATCACTCATCCACACTTGATCCGCCTTGGCCTGCAACCGCGTGCCCGGCCTGCGCGGCAAATACGGATGCAATCCCAAGCCATGCCACGCGGCTTTTTCGGCCAGGTGCGTCACGCGCAATTCGATACTCAGTTCGCCGCCACGCAAGCAAAACCGCTGCTCGGCGCGGTAGGCAAACGGCGTCTCACACACCACCTCCAGCACCACTTCATCCGCCGTCTGTCGCACCACCTGCCATGCCTGTTGCCAGGCCGAACCGTGAATCGGCAGCGGGTCGAGCGGGCTGTTGGGCGTGAGTGGCAGCCAGCCGTCAGGGGTGTCGAAACCGCCTTGGGCAACCCGGTTGGACCACGGCGCCAACGGGTAACATGCGAGCTTGCCCGGCAAACCGGTATTCACGGCGTGTTCGTCGCTATGACGTAACAGCGGCTGCCCGGTGGCGCGCACCGTCCAGTTGACGAGGCTGCCACCCACGTCCGGGGCCAGGGTGAGCTGAGTCAGGTTGTCTTCAAGTTCAATCATCAGAGCACCAGATGCGGCAACCAAAGTGACAGCGCGGGAATGTACGTCACCGCCATCAAGACCAGGAACAGTACCGCATAAAACGGCAGCAGCGCCGCCACGGTTTTCTCGATACTGACCTTGCCCACCGCCGCACCCACAAACAGCACTGCGCCCACTGGCGGAGTGATCAGGCCGATGCCGAGGTTCACCAGCATGATCATGCCAAAATGCACCGGGTCGACGCCGATACCCAGCACGACCGGCAGCAAAATCGGGGTGAGGATCAAAATCAGCGGTGCCATGTCCATCACCGTGCCGAGCATCAGCAGCATCACGTTGATGCACATCAGGATCACGTAGCGGTTGTCCGACAGGGTCAGGAACAGCGTGGTGATTTTTGCCGGGATCTGCATCAGGGTCATGATGTAGCCGAAGCTGGCGGCAAAGGCGATCAGGATCATCACAATGGAAATGGTGCGCACCGTGCGGTGCATCAGCTTGGGCAGCTCGCGCCATTTGTAGTCGCGGTAGATGAACATGGTCACGAAGAACGCCCACAGCACGGCAATCGCGGCCGACTCGGTGGCGGTGAAAATACCCGAGAGGATGCCGCCCAGGATGATCACCATGGCCATCAGGCCCCAGAGCGCATCGGCGGCGATCTTCAGCGCCTGCTTGAGCGGGATGACTTCACCCTTGGGGTAGTTGCGTTTTTTCGCGAAGATCAGGCACAGCACCATCAGGCACGCGCTCATCAACAACCCAGGCACCACGCCGGCCATGAACAGCGAGGCAATCGAGACCGTGCCGCCGGCCGCCAGGGAGTAGAGCACCGAGTTATGGCTGGGCGGCGTCAACAAAGCCTGCACCGAACCACTGACCGTGACGGCGGTGGAGAACTCGCGCGGGTAGCCCCGGCGTTCCATTTCCGGGATCAACACCGAGCCGACCGAGGCAGTATCGGCCACTGACGAGCCGGAAATCGCGCCAAAAAACGTCGACGCCACGATGTTCACCAACGACAGCCCACCGCGCACGAAACCCACCAGCACCCCGGCAAAAGCAACCAGGCGGCGCGACATGCCGCCCTCGGCCATGATCGCCCCGGCCAGCACAAAGAACGGAATCGCCATCAGCGAAAACTTGTTCACCCCGCCCGCCACCTGAATCATCAAGGCCTGGAACGGGATGTCGATCCACCACGCGCCGATCAGCGCCGACAGCCCGAGGGCGTAGGCCACCGGCATGCCGATCAGGATCAAGGCGATAAAACTGCCCAGCAGCATCAATGCGTCCATCAGGCAGCCCCTTCGTTTTCTTCAACCAGGTCGAAACGCACCACGCGGCGCTGGCTCTGGTCACCGAGCAAGAGTTTTTCCAGCACGAACACCAGCGTCAGCAGCCCGCCAATCGGGATCGGCATATAGGTGATGCCCACGCGCAGGGTGGGGATCGCACTCATGAATTGGTTCCAGGTGGACAGGCACAGCTTGGTGCCCCAGACGGTCATGAACAGGCAGATGGTGGCCATCAGCAGTTGCGCGATAAACCCGACGATTTGCCGTTGGCGCGGTGGCAGGCGGTCGGTGACCACGGCCACCGACATGTGCGCGCCGGCACGGTAACTGGCCGCCGCGCCGATAAAAGTGAACACCAGCATCAGCAGGATGGCGGTGGGCTCCGGCCAGCTTGCGCCGGTGCCGAGGATGTAGCGGGCGAAGATGCCCCAGGGAATGATCAGCGCGACCCCGAGCACCGAGAGGCCGGCGACCCAGATGCAGGTCATGTAAATGCGGTCGTTGATGCGCAGCACTAAATTCTTCATGGCGTTCACCGTAACCGGGCGCGTCGATGCCGACCGCGCCGGGCCTTACAGGAGGGAAGGGTGATTACTCGACTGCGTCGATGCGCTTGATGATGTCGGCGTAAGCCGCACCGTACTTGGCGCGAACCGCTGCGGTGGCGTCATAGAAGGGTTTTTTGTCGACTGTGATGAACTCGACGCCAGCCTTCTTGAGCTTTTCCTCGCTGCTCGCAGACTTGGCGTCCCACAGCGCGCGCTCGTCAGCCTGGGCGACCTTGGCAACTTTTTTCACCAGGTCTTGCTGGGCGGGTGTGAGTTTGTTCCAGGTGATTTTCGACATCACGATGGGTTCGGGCAGGATCAGGTGTTCGGTGAGGGTGTAGAACTTGGCGTTCTGGAAGTGGTTGTGCTCCAGCATCGTCGGCGGGTTGTTTTCCGCGCCGTCGATGACGCCGGTCTGCAAGGCGCTGAAGATTTCGCCGGTGTCCATGGCAATGCCGTTGGCGCCCATCGCGTTGAAGGCTTCGATGAAGATCGGGTTACCCTGGACGCGAATTTTCATGCCCTTGAGGTCTTCGATCTTGCGCACTGGCTTCTTGGTGTAGAGGTTGCGCGTGCCGCCGTCCATCCAGGCCAGGGCCACCAGGCCGAACTCGGAGTCGGTGATCTTGGCGAGGATTTCATCGCCGATCTCGCCGTCGATGATTTTGCGCATATGCGCCTGGTCGCGGAACACGAACGGCAAGTTGAACACGTTCACGTCCGGCACCACCGGCCCAACGATACCGAGGCTGACGCGGGTCATCTGCACCGCGCCGACCTGGGCCTGTTCGACCACTTCTTTTTCCGAGCCCAGCACACCCCCCGGGAAGTATTTAAAGGTCAGTTCGCCGTTGCTTGCTTGAGTCAGGGCCTTGCCCATGTTCTGTTCAGCGACGACGGTGGGGTAGCCGGCGGGGTGGATGTCGGCGAACTTGATTTCCAGCGCGTGGGCGGCGGTGCTGAGGGTAAAGAATGCAGCGGCGAGCAAGGTGCGTTTGAAGTCCATGGGGTGTCACTCCTGTCTTATTGTTGTTGTATTCAAGGCACAGCGATGCAGCTAGAGGGTGAATGTAGGCTCCGGCAATCCGCTGACGCCGGGGTTGAGGGCAAACACGCCGCCGGCGACCGACTGTTCACTGTGGTCATCACGGATCGAGGTGACGAACAAGGTGTCCAGCCGGCTGCCGCCGAAGGCGCACATGGTGGGTTTTTTGACTGGCACGCTGAGGGAGCGGTCCAGGCGGCCATCCGGGGTGAAGCGGTGAACCAGCCCGGCGTCGTTGGCGCAGATCCAGTAGCAACCCTCGGCGTCGACTGCCGCGCCATCGGGGCGCCCGAGGAACTGATGCATGTCGATAAACACGCGGCGGTTGGACGGTGTGCCGGTGTCGATGTCGTAATCGAACGCCCAGACCTGCTGCACCAGCGGGTGTGAATCCGAGGCGTACATAGTGCGGCCGTCAGGGCTGAAGGCCAGGCCGTTGAGGGTAATGAACCCGTTCAGTTGCGCATGCGGCGCGGTGCCTGACGCATAGCGGTAGAGGGTGCCTTCGGCCGCATTCAGGCCCATGTTCAGTACCATGCTGCCAGCCCAGAAACGGCCCTGGCGATCACAACGGCCATCGTTGAGGCGCATGTCCGGGCGCGGGTGCTCGATGCTCGCCAGAGGCGTGGTGTCGAGGCTGCCGTCGTGATGCGGGGTGAGTTGGAAAAACCCGCTTTCCATGCCCGCGACCCAATTGCCCGCGTCGGTGCGGGCAATACAGGCGAGCATCTGCGGGGCTTTCCAGGCGGCGACGTGGCCGGTGGCGGCGTCCCAGCGTTGCAGGCCGCCGTTGGGGATGTCCACCCAGTACAGCGCGTTTTCCTGCGGCAGCCACACCGGGCATTCGCCCACGGCATTGCGGGCGTCGACGATCAGTTCAGCGGTCATGGCAACTCATTCCCTTGGGTTGATGTGCGTTCAGTCACCGAACGGCCCTGCAGCGCAGAACGCGCCGCCCTGGTAGACCGCGGCGGGGTCGTCGGCGGCCACGGGCGGCTGGGCTTCGACCTTGGCGCGGAACACTTCGGAGCTGTCCTTGGGGGCAAAACCCAGGTGCGCGGCGTAACGGTTGTCCCACCAGGTGTCGAGGTTATCCGACATGCCGTAGACCACGGTGTGGCCGACATTCGGCGTGTACAGCGCACGCTCGAGCAGTTGGGTGAGGTCATCGAAACTCAGCCAGGTGTGCATCATCCGGCGGTTCTGCGGCTCCGGGAACGAGGAGCCGATGCGGATACTCACGGTCTCGATGCCGTAGCGGTCGAAGTAAAAACTCGCCATGTCCTCGCCGTAGGATTTGGACAAGCCGTAGTAGCTGTCCGGGCGACGTGGGGAGTGGGCGTCGATGTGTTCGTCCTGCTTGTAAAAGCCGATCACATGGTTGGAGCTGGCGAAGATCACGCGTTTCACGCCATGGCGACGGGCAGCTTCGTAGATATGGAAAATGCCGCTGATGTTGGCGCCCAGCACTTCTTCGAAAGAGCGCTCCACCGACACACCGCCGAAATGCAGGATGGCATCGACGCCTTCCACCAGCTGGTGCACGGCTTGTTTGTCGGCCAGGTCACAGGGTTGCACTTCTTCGAACGCGCCGGCCGCCGGGGCCATGTTGGCGATGTCCGACAGGCGCAATACCTGGGCATAAGAGCGCATGCGTTCGCGCAAGACTTTGCCCAAACCGCCGGCGGCGCCGGTGAGCAGCAGGCGGTTGAATGGAACGGCTGTGGTGGTGGTCATGGGAATTCCATTGTTGTTGTAGGTTGTCGTATGACTTGGTGAAATAGTGTTAGGGATTCCCGAGGTTGTCAACATTCTTGCAGGCAAGTCAGATCAAATGTGGGAGCGGGCTTGCTCGCGAATGCGGTGTGTCAGTTACAGATTTATTGGCTGACCCACCGCATTCGCGAGCAAGTCGAATCGTCGCACCGCCGCTCCCACAAGGGATCTTCTTTTGCTTGTAGATCGAGCCCTAGAGCAACGAGATCGGGTAGCTGACAAAGATCCGATTTTCATCAAACTCGTTGTTGCTGAAATCCCGACGCATGGTCGAGTTGCGCCAGCGCACATTCAGATCCTTCAGCGTGCCGCTCTGCACGGTGTAGGCCAGCTCCGACTCGCGACCCCATTCCTTGCCGTCGGTGATGGCCCCGGTGTGTACGTTATTGCCGCTGATATACCGGTTCATCATGGTCAGCCCGGGAATGCCGAGCACCACGAAGTTGAAGTCATGGCGTATCTGCCAGGATTTTTCCTTGGCGTTGTCGTAGCTGGCGTTGTAGCTGTCGTTGGCCAGGGTGCCGCCGCTGGTGCCGTTGACCCGCATCCACACGCTGTCGCCGGTGAGTTTTTGCAGGCCCACATAGAAGGCGTTGCCTTTGTATTTGGCCGAGAGCAGGGCGGAATAGGTTTTGTTGTCGAGGTTGCCAGCCAGCGCGCTGCCGTCTTCCTTGCCATTGAAGAAGCCGAGGTTGGCGCCAAAGGTCCAGTCGCCGACCGGCTGGCTGTGGGTCAGGTTCAGGTACTGCTGCTGGTAGATGTCGGTGAGTTCGGCGTACCACACGCCCACTTGGGTGCGTTTGTCGTTGAAGGCATATTCGCCGCCGCCGAAGTTGAAACGATCGGAAGTGAACGCGGCTTTGCCGTTCATGAACATGTCTTCCATGCTCCCATCGTTGCGCGGGCTGTTGCCGCGAAACTGGCCGCCATAAAGCGTCAGCCCAGCGATTTCATTGGAGGTGACCTGGCCACCACGGAAGGTCTGGGGCAACGAACGCCCGTCGTCTGAGCGCAGGATCGGCAGCACCGGCATCCATTCGCCGACTTTCAGTTCGGTCTTCGACAGCCGGGTTTTCAGTGCCACGCCCAAGCGCCCGAAGTTGTCGGCGGGGCGACCATCGCCGTTGAGCGGCAACAGTTGGGTACCGCCGGTGCCTTTGCCACCATCGAGCTTCTGCGAATACAGGCCCAGCACGTCAATCCCGAAGCCCACGGTGCCTTGGGTAAAACCGGATTTGGCATCGAGGATGAAGTTCTGCGTCCATTCCTCGGCCTTGGCCTGTGGGTACGTGGGGTTGGTGAAGTTGCGATTGAAGTAGGCGTTGCGCAGGTTTAGCGTGGCTTTGGCATCGTCGAGAAAACCCTCGGCCTGGGCACAGAGGGGCAGGGCGAGTGCCAAGCTGCTGAAACTGATAAGACCGATACGCGAGGAGGAATTGCGGGCGAATTGAGGCACAGTGAAGCTCCCTTTCGTTTTGTTGTTTTTATTATTTGTTATACGTTGTCGTACAACATTGCGAGGGATATTTGCGGGGTTTTCGGGGTCTGTCAAGCGGAAGTTATACGATGACTAGGCCGGCATCGATAAAAAGTGGGTAAGGTCAATGTGGGAGCTGGCTTGCCTGCGATGCAGACACCGCGGTCTCGCAGGTACACCGAGTTGATGCAATCGCAGGCAAGCCAGCTCCCACAGAGATCTTTAACCAGCCATCACCATCGGCGGCAAGGTGCCCAGCAGGGACACCGCGGCTACTGCTGAAATACCCAGCAACCATTCGAGCATCACACTGGCCTTCAAACTGCCCAGTCGCTCCTCGCAGCGTTCGATTCGCAATCGGTTCAGCAGCGCCAGCGCCAACATACCCAACACCAGCAGCACCTTGATCAACAGAATCAACGCAAACCCGTTAAACAGCGGCGTGGGCCACAGCTGCCCGGTCAGCACGCGAACATTGATCAAACCCGTCACCAGCAAACCCGCAACCAGGCCATAACCCACACCGCTGAAGCGCTTGAGGATCGGCTCCAGCGCAGGCCTTGGTGACAGCCGCAGGATCAGCACCAGCAGCAGCAAACCGCCCAGCCAGGCGCCGACGCACACCAGGTGTACCACTTGGTTGAGGATCAACAATTGCCCGCTCAGCCCATTGAGCATGGCGCCATGGCCGACCGGTGCCAGCGTCGCCAGCAGCAATGCGCTCAACGGCAGGCGCAACGCCGGCCAGGGTTTGAGCAGCACCACCACCAGCAGCAGGTTCAGCAACAGATGCCAGGCCCACACCTGGCCGAAAAAGGTTTTGCCCAGCACCAACTGCACCGTGGCCGGTTGCAGCGCCGCGTCCCAACTGCCCGCCATGCTGGCGGTGATCAACAGCAGCCAGGCCACGCCGGAGAACAACCCCAGCCAGGCCAGGGCGCGGGTGATGCGCAGCAGTTGCCGGTCGAGTGCCGGTTGCACTTCGTTGCCCAGCAGCCAGGGCCTGAAGGCACAGGCCCCGAACATCAACAGCACGACGATGAAATGCACGAAGCGGCACAGCACCAGCAGGGTTGCCATGGGTTATTGGCCGACCTTGAAGCTGTATTCACCGTTGCTCTTGTGGGTGTCGACCGAAACCGCATTCCACACCACTTTGTAGTTACCCGCGGCCAGCGGCGCGGCGGGTGTGACCACCAGGGTTTTCTTGTCGGCGTCCGGGGTTTCCAGGCCTTTGATCGCGAGTTCGGTGCCGTCTTTGCTCAGGGACACTTTGGTGAACGTGGCCTCGACACCTTCGCTGAAGGTAAGGCGCAGGTCGGCGGGCGCGGCAACCGTGCTGTCGGCCGCCGGTGTCGAACTTTTGAGGTGAGCGTGGGCGAAGGCTGCCGAGGCGCCCAGCAGGGAGGCGAGCAGGGTGACGGTGGTGAGGGCTTTCTTGATCAACATTGTTCAGTACCTTCAGGTGAGAGAGTCGGTAATGCCATGTGCAACAAGGGAAAGGGTTTGCCTTCGCCATCCAGCGGCGAGCGCGCGACCTGGATAAAACCGTAATGCAGATAGAAACCCACGGCCTGTGGGTTTTGTTCGTTGACGTCCACGGTCAGCGTGTCGTGACGGGCGCGGGCATGGTCGAGCAATTGGCGGCCGACGCCCTGGCCACGGCGCTCGGGGTCGATAAACAGCATTTCGACGTTATTCCCGCCAGTGCCGATAAAGCCGGCGATGCCGTGGTGGTCTTCATACACCCACACGTCGAGGGCCGGCATCGGCAGGTAGGTGTCGCGCACCAGCGGCAGCAAACGCTGAATGTCATCCTCGGGGAGGAAGTCATGGGTGGCTCGCACCGAGCGCTCCCACAGTGCTCCGAGCACCGGGTCGTCGGCGGCCACGCGAGGTCGAATAGTCATTGCAATGATCCTTCAAGTGGACCGAGATCCTAACCAATCCGTTTTTGGTGGGGAAGGTTCGCGTAGGAAGTTTCATCACTCGGCGGCCACCCGCAGCCTTTTTATCCGGTACATATCGCTGTCTGCGTGGCTGAGCAGGGTATCGGCGTCCACTCCGTCGGCCGGGTAAAACGCTACGCCCACACTGCACGACGGCATCTTGACCGGGCCAAACTCAGCGCCCAGCGGCTCGGCCATGGCCGCGAGTATCTGCGCCACTTTGCCGCTAACCGTTTCGTGTGACTGCACATCGGTCAGCAACACCGTGAATTCATCACCGCCCATGCGCGCCACCAGGTCGCTGTCACGCACGCAGCGTTCCAGCCGCCGTGCAATCACGCAGAGCACGCGATCGCCCACCGCGTGGCCATGCACATCGTTGATGGCCTTGAAGTCATTGACGTCCAGAAACAGCAACGCCAGCCGGGTGTTATCACGCCGTGCGGTGTGCAGGGCCGACGCCAGGCCATCGTTGAACAACGAACGGTTGGTGAGCGCCGTCAGCGGGTCATGGTGGGCGAGGAAGCGCAGTTCCTCCTCGGCCTGGGTGAGCGCCGTGACGTCGCGCGCCACGCCGATGCGCGCGCCGACTTCTTCGGACCAGAACGCCGCCCACAGGATATGTACGACACCGCCATCCTTGCGGATATAACGGTTGCGAAAATCCACGTGGGGCCGGCCATTCATCACCCGCACAATCGAGGCGCGGGTGCGCGCCAGGTCTTCGGGGTGCATGTAGTCGGTGATGGCGGTGCCGGTCAGTTCGTCGGCGCGGTAACCGAGCAGGGTTTCGCAGGCATCACTGACGAAAACGATGAGGTTGTCACTGTCGACCACGAAGACCGTGTCCAGCATCAGGTGGATCAATTTCGGGTAGAGGGCGTGCAGGTCAACGGCCATAGGTCAGGGTGTCCGGTTCAGATGCGCCGATCATAGCCCGATCACCCAGGCTGACGCCTTGCAATACTGCGGGCTTTGCGGCGCTGGCGCTAATCTCGCGATCAACGGCGTGTAGCCTAATGAAGCGGTTCATGATGTGATGCTTGAAAATGAATTGTATTTAAAAGTGACTGGGGCTCCACCATCCATGGGCAATCACAAGATCGGCATCCGGCGCAGCAACGTCGAGAAAATCCTGCTGGCGGCGGAGAAAGTCTTCGCTGAGAAGGGCTATGGCAGCACGGCCATGGCCGACATTGCCGAAGAAGTGCAACTGCCGCGCTCCAACCTGCATTACTACTTCACCACCAAAAGCGAGCTGTACAGCGCGGTGCTGTTCGACCTGCTGGACCTGTGGAAACAGGACGCCCTGAGCTTTGAAACCTTCGATGACCCACGCGTGGTGCTCAGCAGTTATATCCGCGCCAAGATGCAGCGCTCGCGCACGCGGCCCTATGGTTCGAAAGTCTGGGCGAATGAAATCATCCACGGCGCGCCGACCCTCGGCGAGGCGCTGGATGAAAGCCTGTACGACTGGGCCAAGATGAAGGAGGCGAAAATTCGTCAGTGGGTAGAAGACAAACGCATCCTGCCAGTGGAGCCTTCAAGCCTGTTGTATATGATTTGGGCCTCGACCCAGCACTATGCGGACTTTGATCATCAGGTGAAAATTTTGAATGATCACCAGCCGTTGTCGGATATGCAGTTCGAGAAGGCGATTCAGACGGTGACCAGTGTGATTTTGCGTGGGATTGGCTTGGAGCCTTGAGGTGCGTGGTGGGGCTAATGATCGTTCCCACGCTCTGCGTGGGAATGCCTCACTGGACGCTCTGCGTCCGCTCTTGGGACGCGGAGCGTCCCTGGCTGCATTCCCACGCGGAGCGTGGGAACGATCTGGTCTACACAGCTTCGCGGTAAGGGTTACGCGGATCCTGCGTCCAGTTCAAAAACGGCTTGCCCGTTTCTATTGGCACCATCTCGATGCAATCGGCGACCGGGCAGGTGATCTGGCACAAATTGCAGCCGACGCACTCATCATCGATCACCTCGTATTTGTGCGTGCCGTCCGCCTGTTTCAAGCTGGCAATCGCCTGGTGTGAGGTGTCCTCGCAGGCAATATGGCAACGCCCGCAGCCGATACACGCCTGCTGATCGATCTTGGCAATCACCTGATAGTTGATGTCCAGGTACTTCCAATCCGTGGTATTGCCCACCGCCCGCCCGGAAAATGCCTGCAGGCTGGCGTAACCCTGGCTGTCCATCCACCGCGACAGCCCGTCCTTCATCTCTTCCACTATCCGAAACCCATGCAACATCGCCGCCGTGCACACCTGCACTGCGCCACAGCCCAGTGCGACAAATTCCGCCGCATCACGCCAATTGCCGATGCCGCCGATGCCGCAGATCGGTAGCCCTTGGGTCTGCGGGTCGCGGGCGATTTCGGCGACCATGTTCAACGCAATCGGCTTGACCGCCGAACCGCAATAACCGCCATGGGTACTTTGCGTGCCCACCACCGGCAGCGCGACCATGCGCTCCAGGTCCACACTGGTGATGGAGTTGATGGTGTTGATCAGCGACACCGCATCCGCGCCGCCGCGATACGCCGCGCGTGCCGCCACGCGTATATCGGTGATGTTCGGCGTGAGCTTGACGATCACCGGCAACGAGCAGTAGGTCTTGCACCAGCGCGTCACCTGTTCCACATACTCCGGCACCTGGCCGACCGCCGCGCCCATGCCGCGCTCGGGCATGCCGTGGGGGCAGCCGAAGTTCAGCTCGATACCATCGCAGCCGGTGGCCTCCACCAACGGCAGGATGTTTTTCCAGGATTCTTCAACACACGGCACCATCAGCGACACGATCAGGGCGCGGTCGGGCCAATCCTTTTTCACCTGAGTGATTTCCTTGAGATTGATCTCCAGGGAACGGTCGGTGATCAGCTCGATATTGTTGATACCCAGTACTTCACGGTTGGCACCGTAGTGCGCTGAGTAACGTGACGAGACGTTGACCGCCGCCGGGTCTTCACCTAGGGTTTTCCACACCACACCGCCCCAGCCGGCTTCAAAGGCGCGGACCACGTTGTAGGCCTTGTCGGTGGGCGGCGCGGAGGCCAGCCAGAACGGGTTAGGGGCTTTGATACCGGCGAATACAATCGAGAGATCGGCCATTACGCAGCCTCCACGTTCAGCATGAGTTGGGCGTGCATGGCCTCGGCGGCCAGCTTGCCGTGTTGCACCGCCTGTACGGTGAGGTCCTGGCCGAGGCTGACGCAATCGCCACCGGCATAGACGCCTGGGATACTGGTTTGCAGCTGTTCGTCGACGAAGATGCGTTCGCCCACGCGATGCAGTTGCTGGGCCAACGGGTCGTGCAGTGCCTCGTTGTCAAAACCCTGGCCGATGGCTTTGAAGATCGCGTCGCAGGCCAGTTCAAAGGTCTCGCCCGTAGGCTGCAGGCGACCGTTGTCCATGCGCGTGCGCAAAAAGCGCATGCCGCGTACACGGCCTTGATCATCCAGCAAGACTTCGTCCGGTTGAGCCCAGGTCAACAGCCGCACCTGATTGGCCTTGGCAATCTCCTGTTCATGGTGAGTGGCGCCCATATCGGCCAAGCCACGGCGATACACCAGGTTCACATCGCGGGCGCCGAGGCGGGCCATTTGCACGGCCATGTCGATGGCGGTGTTACCGGCGCCGAGCACGATGCAGCGGTCGGCCAACGGCAGTTGGCTGAGGTCATCGGCCTGGCGCAGTTCGCGGATATAGTCGGTGGCGGCGAGCAGGCCGGGTGCGTCTTCATGGGGCAAGCCCAGCTGCTTACTGGCGGCAAGGCCCAGGCCCAAAAATACCGAATCGAATTGCTGGTGCAGTTCGCTCAAGGTCAGGTTGCCACCCAGGCGCTGGCCGTGGCGGATTTCAATGCCGCCGATCTGCAACAGGAAATCCAGCTCCTTCTGGGCAAAATCATCTACCAGCTTGTACTTGGCGATCCCGTATTCATTCAGGCCGCCGGCTTTTTCCCGTGCTTCGAAAATCACCACGTCATGGCCATGCAGCGCGGCGCGGTGGGCGCAGGCCAAACCCGCAGGCCCGGCGCCGACCACGGCGATGCGTTTGCCGGTCGGTGCCGCGCGCTGGAACGGATGTTCGCGAAAGTGCGCGTTGTCGATGGCGTAGCGCTGCAACAGGCCGATCAGCACCGGCGCGCACTCTTCGGCGTTGTTACGCACGCAGGCTTGTTGGCACAGGATCTCGGTGGGGCAGACGCGGGCGCAGCTGCCGCCGAGGATATTGGCCGAGAGGATTTTCTGCGCGGCGCCTTGCACGTTCTCGGTGTGGATATTGCGGATGAACGAAGGGATGTCGATTTCGCTGGGGCATGCATTCACGCACGGCGCGTCGTAGCAATACAGGCAGCGCGAGGCCTCCAGTTGGGCCTGTCGGGCGTTGAGGGGCGGCGCCAGGTCGGTGAAGTGGCTGGCGAGCGTCGGCCCATCTTCATGGGGATGGGGTAGGTGGGTCAGGGTCTGGATCACGGTTTTGGCCTCACGGTTTTTTTGGGCGATCGTTCCCTCGCTCTGCGTGGGAATGCCTCACTGGACGCTCTGCGTCCGCTTTTGGGACGCAGAGCGCCCCTGGCTGCATTCCCACGCAGAGCGTGGGAACGATCATGTGCGCTGTATGTTCAGCGCTTTACGGCAGTGGGCCTGGAATGCTCAGCCCGCTTGCTCAACTGCTCAAACACCGCCGGGTACGCCGGCCGTTCCACATACCGCCCGGCACCGCGCTCGGCGCGCAAATCACCATCGGCCCACACCAGCTTGCCCTGGCTGATGGTGTGGCTCGGCACGCCGCGCACGGTCTTGCCTTCGAAGATGTTGAAGTCGACTTGCTGATGGTGGGTCTTGGCCGAAATCGTGCGCGTGCCCTCGGGGTCCCACAGCACCAGGTCTGCATCGGCGCCCACGCGGATCGCGCCTTTGCGCGGGTACAGATTGAAAATCTTCGCGGTGTTGGTGGACGTCAGCGCGACGAACTCCTGCATCGACAGCCGCCCAGTATTCACGCCCTCGTGCCACAGCAGTGCCATGCGGTCTTCGATACCGGCGGTGCCGTTGGGGATCTTGCTGAAGTCGTCACGGCCGGCGGCTTTTTGCTCGGCGCAAAAGCAGCAATGGTCGGTGGCGGTGGTGTGCAGGTTGCCGGACTGCAAGCCATGCCAGAGTGCCTCCTGATGCCCACGTGGGCGAAACGGCGGGCTCATCACGTAGCCGGCGGCGGTTTGCCAGTCGGGGTGCTGGTACACGCTGTCATCCAGCAGCAGGTGCCCGGCCAGCACTTCGCCGTAGACCGGCTGGCCCTTACCGCGGGCGTAGGTGATTTCATCCAGCGCCTCCTGGGTTGACACGTGGACCAGATACAACGGCGTGCCGATGGTCTCGGCGATGCGAATGGCGCGGCTGGCCGCTTCGCCTTCCACCTGGGACGGACGCGACAGCGGATGCGCTTCCGGCCCGGTAATGCCCTGGGCCATCAGCTTGCGTTGCAGGTGATACACCAACTCGCCGTTCTCTGCGTGCACCGTCGGCACCGCGCCCAATTCCAGGCAGCGTTCGAAGCTGGCGACCAGGGTGTCGTCCGCCGCCATGATCGCGTTCTTGTAGGCCATAAAGTGCTTGAAGCTGTTGATGCCATGGTGGCTGACCAGCTCGGCCATCTCCTCGCGCACCTGCTCGCTCCACCAGGTGATCGCCACATGAAAACCGTAGTCGGAGGCGGATTTTTCCGCCCAGCCGCGCCACTGGTGAAAGGCTTCCATCAGCGATTGCTGCGGGTTGGGAATCACAAAGTCGATGATCGAAGTAGTGCCACCTGCCAGACCTGCTGCCGTACCACTGAAAAAGTCTTCACTGGCCACGGTGCCCATGAAGGGCAGTTGCATATGCGTATGCGGGTCGATGCCGCCGGGCATCAAGTATTGGCCGCTGCCGTCGAGTGTTTCAGTGCCGGCGGGAACCTCCAGATTCGTGCCAATAGCGCGAATTAGACCGCCTGCGCACAACACATCGGCGCGGTAACTTTCATCATGGGTAATAACGGTGGCGCCACGGATCAACAGCGACATGTCGAGTTCCTCACAGGCTTGACCGGCTTGTGCCAGTTCTAAGTGTTGTAATGCTGCTTGCCGATGCAGGGTTTAATCCTGTCATCAGTGACAGGAATAGAAATTAGCCCGAGTTTTTCGAATGAGCAAGAAGATTTTTATTAAGCTTATATCTATTTTAACTACATGATTTTAAAAGAAAAATATTACAAATCACCAAAATGTAGCGCCCCTTCACCATTTTGACGCACTTGACAGGTTCTCAAATTGAGCAACATTTCTTATTGCAAATCAGACGCTTGAGACATGCCGCTTGACGGCGTGGGTAAATAAAAATAATTGTGTTGCACCAGATTGAGTCCTGACAGTTCGGGCAACTTTCGCGTTATTTAGCCTGAGTAAGGCGATAAGTACCCAGGGCACAATCGGAAAGCTGATAAACATCAGCCAGTTATATAAGCGGTGCGGGTTCAGAGTTGGTTATCGGCACGGATTTTGAGTGCAGTGACGGCTGGCCGAACCCGTGATGTCATGTTGTTTACGAGGTACTCCGGCCATCCGGCGCCCAGCGTTGGATGAGCAACAATAATTTTAAAAAAACCGTGGAGCGGCCATGCAACAGAACAGATCGCAAGTTATTGAGCGTAACGGCCTGTATGAACTCGACGCCGGCCCCGACGTCCTCGACAGCCCGCGCTACAACCACGACATGGCACCGACCAAGGTGCATGAGCGAACCTGGAACAAGTGGCACATCACCGCGCTGTGGGTCGGTATGTCGATCTGCGTGCCGACCTACACCCTGGGCGGGGTGCTCACCGCCTATTTCGGGCTGTCGGTGGGCGAGGCGCTGATCGCGATTTTGCTGGCCAATATCGTGGTGCTGATCCCGCTGACCCTGAACGCCTTCCCGGGCACCAAGTACGGCATTCCGTTTCCGGTGCTGTTGCGTTCGTCCTTTGGCATCCTCGGTTCCAACGTGCCGTGCCTGATTCGGGCGCTGGTGGCCTGTGGCTGGTTTGGTATCCAGACGATGTTCGGCGGGCTGGCGATTCACCTGTTCCTGGGCTCGATTTTCGAAGGTTGGAAGTCCCTCGGCGGCACCGGTGAAGTGATCGGTTTCATGATTTTCTGGACCTTGAATTTGTGGGTGGTGCTGCGTGGCGCCGAGTCGATCAAGCGTCTGGAAACCTTGTCGGCACCGCTGCTGGTGGCGGTGGGAATCGGCTTGCTGTTGTGGGCGATGCCAAATGTGTCGCTGAGTGAACTGATGGCGATTCCTCCCAAGCGCCCCGAAGGCGCGAGCCTCACCGGTTACTTTATGGCCGGGCTCACTGCGATGGTCGGTTTCTGGGCCACCTTGTCGCTGAACATTCCCGACTTCAGCCGCTACGCCAAAAGCCAGAAGGACCAGATTCTCGGGCAGATTTTCGGCCTGCCGCTGACCATGTTCCTGTTCGCTGCCCTGGGCGTGATCATGACTGCCGCCTCGGTGAAGCTGGTGGGCGTGAGTGTTTCCGATCCGGTCACCTTGATCGGGCATATCCAGAGCCCGGTGTGGGTGGCCATCGCCATGGCGCTGATCATCATCGCCACCTTGTCCACCAACACTGCCGCGAACATCGTCTCGCCCACCAACGACTTCCAGAACATCGCGCCCAAGCTGATCAACCGCACCACGGCGGTGATCCTCACCGGCCTGGTCGGGCTGGCATTGATGGCCCACGAACTGCTGAAAAAACTCGGGCTGATCGTCTCGGATGTGAGCCTGGAAACCGTGTATTCCAACTGGTTGCTGGGCTACTCCAGCCTGCTCGGTCCGATAGCCGGGATCATGGTGGTGGACTACTTCATCACCCGCAAACAGCAGTTGGACCTGGCCGGTTTGTACCGCGACGACGTGTACCCGGCGTGGAACTGGAGCGGCTTTGTGGCCTTCGGCGTGCCGGTGGTGCTGACCTTGCTGTCGCTGAGCAGTGACGCGTTCAGTTGGTTTTACAGCTATGGCTGGTTCACCGGCTCGGCGTTGGGTGGGGTGTTGTATTACGGCCTGAACGCCAAGCGCCGCATCAGCCCGGTCGCTGCCAAATCACCTTTGTAAATGCGGCTACTGTGGGAGCTGGCTTGCCTGCGATTGCATCACCTCGGTTCGGCGGGAATACCGAGTCGCCTGTATCGCAGGCAAGCCAGCTCCCACACAAGCTCGGTTCACATTGGATCGAGTTAAATCATAAAAAATACAGCCTGAGGAGATCCCCATGAACGCTGCCCTGGACGTTCTGCAATCGACCCATCAGCACATCAACCGCGACCGCCTGTGGCAGTCGCTGATGGACCTGGCCAAGCTCGGCGCCACGCCCAAGGGCGGTGTCTGCCGCCTGGCCCTTACCGACCTCGACCGCAAGGCCCGCGACCTGTTTGTGCAGTGGTGCGAAGCCGCCGGCTGCACCGTGACCATCGACGGTATCGGCAATATTTTCGCCCGGCGCCCTGGCCGCAATCCCAACCTTCCGCCGGTGATGACCGGCAGCCATATCGACACCCAGCCCACCGGCGGCAAGTTCGACGGCTGCTTCGGCGTGCTGGCGGGTGTGGAAGTGCTACGCACCCTTAACGACCTCAAGATTGAAACCGAAGCACCGCTGGAAGTGGTGGTGTGGACCAACGAAGAAGGCTCGCGTTTTCCGCCGTGCATGATGGGCTCGGGCGTGTTTGCCGAGAAATTCACCCTGGCCGATACCTTGGCCAAGGTCGATGTGGAGGGCGTCAGCGTGGGCGACGCGTTGAATGCGATTGGCTACGCGGGAACGCGGCCGGTCAGCGGCCACAAGGTGGGCGCGTATTTCGAAGCGCATATCGAACAAGGACCAATTCTTGAGGACGAGAAGAAGACCATCGGCGTGGTGCTGGGGGCATTGGGGCAAAAGTGGTTTGACCTGAAACTGCGCGGTGTTGAGGCGCATGCGGGGCCGACGCCCATGCACCTGCGCAAGGATGCTCTGGTGGGCGCGGCCGCCGTGGTGGCGGCGGTGAATGCGGCGGCGTTGGGGCATCAGCCGCATGCGTGTGGGACTGTTGGTTGCCTGCAGGCCTATCCCGGCTCGCGCAATGTGATCCCTGGTGAAGTGCGCATGACGTTGGACTTGCGCCACCTGGAACCGGCGCGGCTGGATTCGATGATTGCCCAGGTGCGCACGGTGATCGACGAGACCTGTGCCAAGCACGGGCTGACGTTCGAGCTGGAACCCACTGCTGACTTCCCGCCGTTGTACTTCGACAAAGGCTGCGTGGACGCCGTGCGTGATGCGGCGAATGGGTTGGGTTTGTCGAACATGGATATTGTCAGCGGGGCAGGGCACGACGCGATCTTTGTCGCTGAACTGGGTCCTGCGGGAATGATTTTTGTGCCGTGTGAAGGTGGCATCAGCCATAACGAAATCGAGAATGCCGCGCCGGATGATTTGGCGGCAGGGTGTGCGGTGTTGTTGCGGGCAATGGTGGCGGCATCGGCGGCGATTGCCAGTGGGAAGCTTGCTGCCTGATAGGCCGCTATTGCAGTACAGGTATCTAAGCAACTTCTGTTGAATACAAAGTCTGTGGCAAGCGGGCTGTTGTGGCGAGCAGGCTTGCCCTGCGTTGGGCTGCGCAGCAGCCCCAAAAAACAGACGCAGAGTTCTTTCAGGAGCATCTCGGTGTCTACATTGGGGCTGCTGCGCAGCCCAACGCAGGG
>NZ_JAAAFV010000043.1:22060-26061 GCF_019352915.1 Pseudomonas sp. Xaverov 259
GCCTGCTCGCCACAGAGGCATGTGGCAGCTTTAGAAATTTGGGTAGATACCTATGCTCATCGCAGGCAAGCCAGCTTCCACATTTTGATCTGTGAATACATTCCAAATGTGGGAGCTGGCTTGCCTGCGATGAGGCCCTGACAGGCGACGCCGTTACTGCACGCGTGCCTCGCCGCTTCCCTCTACGACCCGATCAACCAGCAACTGCACACCCTCCACCATCCGACAAATCCCCAGCACCACGCTGCGCTGCGGACCCTCAACTTCAAAAGCCAGGTTCGCCGCGATGGCAGTGATGGATTCCAGATCCTGAGAGGCATTGACCAGCAGGGTTTCGGTGTCGAGGTCGGGGCGGAGGGTGAAGAGCAGGTTTGAGTCGGAAGGTGGGTTTGGACTGTCTTTGATCATGAGGTAACTCCTGGAGAATTAAGGGCTACCCCAAATCTTTCTCACGGACTGTGGGTGGCAGCTGTACGCGGAGTGAGAAAACCAAGTCTCCAGGAACTCGGCCACGCCGAAGCATGCCCGCGCACAGCCGCCATTACAGCGAGCAAAAAAAGCGTCTGCACTGTATATGGTGAGCGCGTTCGCGCCAATGGAGTTGTTCGGATTTCTCACGTCCGGTCGCTGAGTTGGCAGCGACCGGTGAAGACTAGTCAGCGCAGTTCCGAGCAGCAACCCTAAACACTTGTAGGAGATTTCCCGGATGCCGATCGTTCCCACGCTCTGCGTGGGAATGCCGCTCTGGACGCTCTGCGTCCGCCCTTAAAGTCGTGACGCAGAGCGTCACCGGCTGCATGCCCACGCGGAGCGTGGGAACGATCTACAGGGGAGTTTCAGGCACCGGGTTGCCAGCCGCCGCCGAGCGCCGTGACTAACCCTACACTCGCCTGCAATTGCCGCGTTTGCACGGCCTGCAAGGTCCGCTGCGCCTGCAACGCTGCCGTTTGCGCGGTGACCACATCCAGATAGCTCACGGCCCCGGCTTGATAGCTGTTCATCGCCAACGACTGCGTATGTTCTGCCGCGTCCGCTGCCGCTTGCTCATCCTGGGCCTCTTGCTGCAAGTCGCGCAGTTGCGCCAGGTTATCTTCCACCTCACGCACCGCTTTCAGCACATGGCTACGGTACTGGGCCGACGCTTCTTCAAACTCGGCCTTGGCCTGACGCTCATTGGCGCTCAGCCGCCCACCATCAAAGATCGGCAGATTCACCAACGGCCCCAGCGCCCAGTAGCGGTTGCCGGCAGACAGCAGGTTGCCAACCCCTTGCGTCTGCCCGCCGATCAACCCGGTCAGACTGAAATCCGGGTACCACGCCGCCTTGGCTACGCCAATATTCGCATTGGCCGCAAACACCCGCCGTTCCGCCGCCGCAATGTCCGGGCGACGTTGCAGCAGGTGGCTCGGCAGTTGTGATGGGATGCCCGGCAAGGCAATCAACTGCTGGCTCGGCGGCAACGTGAAGTTGCTCGCCGCCACACCCACCAACTCACCAATGGCGTGCTCAGTGAGGTTGCGTTGCCCGCGTACTTCATCCAGCTGAGCCTTGGCTTCGGCCAACTGGTTTTGCGCTCGGGTGAGGTCCAGCTCCGAAGCAATCTGGCCTTCGTATCGGCTGCGGGTGAGTTGCAGCGCCTGGCTGAAATCATCCAGCGAGCTATTGAGGATCCGGCTCTGCGCATCCAGCCCGTTGATCTGTACATACAGGGTCGCCAGCTGATGCTGCAGGCTCAGGCGCGCCACCGCCAGGTCATCCCCGGAGGCTTGCGCCTGGGCGTCACCCGCTGCGACCTGGTTGCGGATCTTGCCCCACAGGTCGAGGTCGTAGCTCAGGGAAAACGCCGCTGTATTGCTGTTGTACACCGACGGCTGCGTATCGCCGCGCAGTGGCCGCGCATCCGATTGCCGCTGGCGCAATGGCTGCGCGCTGGCGGTGATTTGCGGGAACAGCCCGGCATGCAATTGGCTGGCATAGGCCTGGGACGCATCAAAGTGCGCCAGCGCCGCCGCCAGGTCCGGGTTGGCCTTGAGCAGTTGCTGTTGCAGGTCATTAAGGTGCGGGTCGTTGTAGAGCTTCCACCATGCGGGTGCCAGTTGGTCGGACGGTTGCGCGCTGTGCCATGGGCCATCGCTGGTCTGTTCGCGGTAGCCGGCCGGCAGGTCAACCGAGGGCACCTTGTAGGTGGGCGCCATCGAGCAACCTTGCAGGGCCAGCAGCACCAGCGCCGCGAGAGGGTTAAACCTTATGCGCATGCGCACCTCCGGCTTGGGCAAGCTCTACCGGGTCGCCTTCGCGCAGGGCGTCGGGCGGGTTGTCGACCACGCGGTCGGCGGGTTTGAGGCCTTGGTCGATCACCAGGCGCTCGCCCAGGTCCAGGCCGATGTGGATGTCTTGCAGGTGCACATGGTTCCGCGCGTCCAGCACCGCCACTTGGGTGCCTTGGGCGCGGAAGATCAAGGCGCTGGCCGGGATGCTCACGCCGTGGGTGTCGGCCGGGATGGGCAGCGTGGCTTCGGCGTAGTCACCGGGCAGCAGTTCGCCGTTGGGGTTGTCGGCGACGAATTGCGCAAGTAGGGTGCCGGAACGGCGGTCGATGGCGGTGGAGTCGCCGATCAGGCGCGCCTTGAAGTGTTCGCCAGGGTGCTCGGGTACGGTCAGCTCGGCCTCAAGCCCTGGGTGGATCACCGACGCGTAGTTCTGCGGCACTGGCACATACAGGCGCAACTGGTGGGTGTCGGCGATGTTGAACAGTTCCGGGTCGCTGTCGGTATCGGCCTTGATCAATTGGCCGATATCGGTATTGCGCGCGGTGATGGTGCCGGCGAACGGCGCGCGGATGGTCTTGTAGCTTTCCAGCGCCGACAGCCGCGCATAGTCGGCGGCTGCCGCCTCGGCGTTGGCTTTGGCCGCAGCGGCGTTGGAGGTTTTTTCATCCGCCTCCTGACGCGACACCGAGTGGCTGGCGAGCAGGTTCTGCCAGCGTGTGGCGGTGGTTGCGGCCAGGCGCGCATTGGCCTGTTCCTGGAGCAGACGGGCGTGGGTTTGCGCCAGTTGCTGATCGAGGTCGGGGCTGTCGATTTCGGCGAGGATTTGCCCGGCTTTCACCTGGCTGCCGATATCGACTTTCCAGTCCTTCAAGTAGCCGCTCACCCGCGCATGAATCGGCGCCTTGCTCCAGGCGTCGAGGTGCGCGGGCAGGCGCAGGGTATCGCCGGCCGCGTTGAGCTTGGGCTGGAACACCATCACCTGGGGGATGGCGGCGGTTTCGGTCCAGGCGGTAACCGCTTCTTCGTGGGTGGTGCGGGCGTGCAGGCCGTTAGCGACCAACAGGGCGGCCAAGGTGAGGCCGCCGACACCCATGAGCATCAGACGCTTGCGCGAGGGTTTGTGATCAGACGACATGTGGGGTTTCTCCAGCAGCAGCGCGAGTAGGGTGACGACCGTGGACCAGGCTGAAGACCACGGGTACAAACAACAAAGTGGCGATGGTGGCGAAGATCAAGCCACCGATCACGGCGCGGCCGAGCGGGGCGTTCTGCTCCTCGGAAATCGCCAGCGGCAACATACCGATGATCATCGCCAGGGCGGTCATGCACACTGGGCGGAAACGCGTGTAACCGGCTTCCATGGCGGCCTTTAGCGCGTCGCCATGTTCGGCCAGGCGTTCACGGCAGAAGCTCACCACCAGGATCGAGTTGGCGGTGGCCACGCCCATACAGAGGATGGCGCCGGTGAGTGCCGGCACCGACAGCGAGGTGCCGCTGAGGAACAGCATCCACACAATCCCCGCCAACGCCGCCGGCAGCGCGGTGATGATCACAAACGGGTCAGCCCACGACTGGAAGTTGACCACGATCAGCAGGTAGATCAGCACCACGGCGCCGAGCAAGCCGAAGCTCAAACCGCTGAACGCTTCATGCAGCGCGTCGATCTGCCCGTGCAGGCTGATCACCGCGCCTTTGGGGCGCATGGAGGCGGTGTCATCCAGCACTTTTTGC
>NZ_JAAAFV010000044.1:0-3554 GCF_019352915.1 Pseudomonas sp. Xaverov 259
AAATCCACATTTGTAAGTCCTGCCGCAAACGCTTTAGTAAGGAATTGATCTCTCTTTTCAACACTGCTGTGTACTGCAAAAATCATATAATAACCGCTTTCAGAATTTTTAATATTCTTAATAATCTGCATATTTGACTGGTCTTAACCAAAATCAAAATCACTTGCAGTTAGCGGTGTGCTGCTTAATTTCGTTGTTTCTTTAATACGTTTAAGAGCGGCAACGTCCTGCGCATATCTTCCCTGATCATTTTCATAAGCCGCACGTTTAATTCTACGTCTCTTCTCAATTTCAGTTTCAGCTTTAATACGTTCAAGATCGGCAAGCAGTGCTGCACCTTCCAGTTCCATTTTTAACTGAGCTGCTTTTAATTGATTTATCTTTTCAAGATAAGCTTTGTTTAAAGCGTCGTTTTTATTCGGTACTTTTTTAAGTCTTTCGTTGTATAGATTTGTCAATTTAGCAATCTCGTCTTTCTGCACTTTGCTGGCATCTGCAAGCTGTGTTTTTAAAGCTTCTAACTGGCTGTTTTCTGCAGCTACACTCTTAAATGGTTTAGGTTCTCTGTAAATCCCTTTTTCACTTAAATCATTCTCTTCTTTCAATTCATCAAGGTCTTTCTGCTTGTTTGCAACAGTTGATTTAAACTGGCCTAATAATTCATTTTGAGATTTAATTGCGCTTTCTATAGATTGTGTTAGACTTTCTATTGCTTTAGCCGAATCGTCTTTTGGCGTTGAAGCAAGTTTTGCCGCAGCTTCTGCCGCTAATCTGGCTTGTTCTGCTTCAGCATCGGCTTTTGCTTTTGCATCTGCTAATAATTTTGCTTCACGTGCTTCTTCTGCTAATCTTAACTGTCTTGTTTCTTCTTCTGCCTGATTTTTTTCTGAAGCCTCAGCATCCGCTTTTGCTTTTGCATCTGCTAATAACTTAGCCTGCATCGCTTCCATATCTGCTTTGGCTTTTGCATCTGCTGCTAGCTTAGCCTGCAATGCTTCTGCATCGGCTTTTGCTTTTGTATCTGCAGCAAGTTTTGCTAAACGAGCATTTTCATCTGCTTTGGCTTTTGCTTCGGCAGCTTGTGCCGCTTTTAGTGCTTCTGCATCTGCTTTCGCTTTAGCGTCAGCTGCTAATTTTGTCTGTAATGCTTCTGCGTCAGCTTTTGCTTTTGCATCTGCAGCAAGTTTAGCCACACGTGCATCTTCATCTGCTTTGGCTTTTGCTTCGGCAGCTTGTACTGCTTTAAGCGCTTCAGCATCTGCTTTCGCTTTAGCGTCGGCTGCTAATTTTGCCTGTAATGCTTCTGCATCAGCTTTTGCTTTTGCATCTGCAGCAAGTTTAGCAACACGTGCCTCTTCATCTGCTTTGGCTTTTGCTTCGGCAGCTTGCGCTGCTTTTAGTGCTTCAGCATCTGCTTTCGTTTTAGCATCGGCTGCTAATTTTGCTTGTAATGCTTCTGCGTCAGCTTTTGCTTTAGCATCTGCAGCAAGTTTAGCCGCACGTGCCTCTTCATCCGCTTTAGCTTTTGCTTCGGCAGCTTGTCTTGCTTTTAGTGCTTCAGCATCTGCTTTGGCTTTATTATCAGCCTCAAGTTTTGCTAAACGGGCTTCTTCTGCTTCTTGTAATTGTTTTGCTTCTAAATCAGCTTTTAATTTAGCAGTTGCTTCTGCATCGGCTTTTACTCTTGCATCAGCTATTAATTTAGCTTGTAATGCTTCCATATCAGCCTTCGCTTTTGCGTCTGCAGCAAGTCTGGCTTGTTCTGCTTCAGCATCTGCTTTTGCTTTAGCATCGGCGGCAAGTTTCGCTTGTACTTCTGCATCTGCTTTCGCTTTAGCATCTGCTGCTAATTTTGCCTGAAGTGCTTCTGCATCTGCTTTTGCTTTTGCCTCAGCAGCAAGTCTCGCTTGTACCTCTGCATCTGCTTTCGCTTTAGCATCAGCTGCTAATTTTGCCTGAAGTGCTTCTGCATCTGCTTTTGATTTTGCTTCGGCGGCAAGTCTCGCTTGTACTTCTGCATCTGCTTTCGCTTTAGCATCTGCTGCTAATTTTGCTTGTAATGCTTCTGCATCCGCTTTTGCTTTTGCTTCTGCAGCAAGTCTCGCTTGTACCTCAGCATCTGCTTTCGCTTTAGCATCTGCCACTAATTTTGCCTGTAATGCTTCTGCATCTGCTTTTGCTTTTGCTTCTGCATCTAATTTAGCTTTCGCTTCTGCGTCGGCTTTCGCTTTTGCATCAGCTGCTAATTTTATTTTTAACGCTTCTGCATCCGCTTTCGCTTTAGCCTCAGCTGCTATAATTGCTTGTCTTGCTTCTGCATCGGCTTTTGCTTTTGCATCGGCTGCTAATTTCTCTTTTAATGCAGCTTCTTCTGCTGTTTTAGCTTTTGCATCTGCTGCCGCTTTTGCTCTGTTTGCAGCATCAATTGTTGTTTTTGTTTTAGCCTCAGAAGCCGCTTTTGCTTTTGCTTCTGCAGCTAATCTTGCCTGAAGTGCATCAGAATCTGCTTTAGCTTTTGCATCTGCTGCTAAAATTGATTCTAAATCTGCCGCTTCGGCTTTTGCTTTGGCATCTGCTTTACGTTTTGCTTCTGCAGCATCTGCTTTAGTTTTTGCATCAGCAGCTAATTTTATTCTTAATGCTTCTGCATCTGCTTTTGCTTTTGCATCAGCTGTAAGTTTGGCTTTTGCCGCAGCTTCGGCATCTGCTTTCGCTTTTTCAGCTGCTAACTGCGCCTGCGTTTTTTGTGGTTCTGCAGTTGTTGCAGCTTTTGCTTTTGCAGCAGTTTCTGCATCAGCTTTCGCTTTTGCATCTGCAGCTAATTTCAACCTGCGGACTTCAGCATCAGCTTTTGCTTTATCAGCTGCTAATTGTGCTGGTGTTTTTTGCGGAGCTGCAGCTGCTCCTGGTTTGTTTGCACTTGCAGCAGCTCTTGCGGCTACAGCGGCATCAACTCTTGCTTTATTATCAGCAGCTAGTTTTATTCTTCTGGCTTCAGCATCAGCTCTCGCTTTATCTGCTGCCAATTGGGCTTGTGTTTTTTGTTCTGCACCTGCTGCTCTGTTTGTAGTTGCGGTTTGTGCTCTCGCTGCAGCTGCTGCATCAGCTTTTGCTTTTGCGTCGGCGGCTAATTTTATCTTAAGAGCTTCAGCATCTGCTTTAGCTTTATTATCTGCTTCTAGTTTTGCTTTTGCAGCAGCTTCGGCATCTGCCCTTACTTTTTCTGCAGCTGCAAGTCTGGCTTGTTTCGCTTCTGCATCGGCTGCGGCCTTAGCTTCAGCGGCTAGTCTTGCTGTTTCGGCACCGCTTACTCTTGTAACTGGAGCCGCATTTGTTTTTGGTTTAGCCATTACAGGCTTTGGTTTTGCAGGATCTATTAATGAACCTTCTTCGTCATCTCCGTAATAGTAATTTCTATTTTTAAATTTATAGGCAATTGCAAACTCATGAGAAGCTCCCATGTTTGTAAAATTACCCATACCTCTTTCGTAGTTGTATTCGATGGCAATACTAGGCGAAATATTTACTCCTAAACCTGCCGAAACTCCGTATAA
>NZ_JAAAFV010000045.1:0-5650 GCF_019352915.1 Pseudomonas sp. Xaverov 259
CCACTTCGGCAACGTCATCTACCGCCATACCGCGCAGAACTTCAACCCGCTGGCGGCTACTGCGGGCAAGATCACCGTGGTCGAAGTTGAAGAAATCGTCGAACCGGGCGAGCTGGACCCGGCGCAGATCCACACCCCAGGCATCTACGTCGACCGAGTCATTTGCGGCACCTTCGAGAAGCGCATCGAACAGCGCACCGTCCGCAAATAATCCGCCAGCCCAAATAATAAGGAGACAACACATGGCTCTTACCCGCGAACAAATGGCTCAACGCGTCGCCCGCGAAATGCAGGACGGTTTCTACGTCAACCTCGGCATCGGTATCCCGACCCTGGTGGCCAACTACATCCCCGAAGGCATGGAAGTGATGCTGCAATCGGAAAACGGCCTGCTTGGCATGGGCCCGTTTCCGACTGAAGAAACCATCGATGCCGACATGATCAACGCCGGCAAACAAACCGTGACGGCGCGCATCGGCGCCTCGATCTTCTCCTCTGCCGAGTCTTTCGCGATGATTCGCGGCGGGCATGTCGACCTCACCGTGCTCGGCGCATTTGAAGTGGACGTGCAGGGCAACATCGCGTCGTGGATGATCCCCGGCAAGCTGGTCAAAGGCATGGGCGGCGCCATGGACCTGGTGGCCGGTGCAGAAAACATCATCGTGATCATGACCCACGCGTCCAAGGACGGTGAGTCCAAACTGCTCAGCCAATGCAGCCTGCCGCTGACCGGCGCCAAGTGCATCAAGCGCGTGCTGACTGACCTTGCGTACCTGGAAATCGAAAATGGCGCTTTTGTCCTCAAGGAACGCGCACCTGGCGTCAGCGTTGAAGAGATTGTGAGCAAGACCGCCGGTAAACTGATCGTCCCGGACCACGTTCCAGAAATGCACTTCCAGTGAGGACAGATTCCATGCAAGACGTCGTGATTGTTGCTGCCACCCGCACCGCCGTGGGCAGCTTTCAAGGAGCGCTGGCCAGCATCCCGGCACCGGAGCTCGGCGCGGCTGTTATCCGTCGCCTGCTGGAGCAGACCGGCCTGGACCCGGCTCAAGTCGATGAAGTGATCCTCGGCCAGGTACTGACCGCAGGCAGCGGCCAGAACCCGGCGCGCCAGGCCTCGATTCTGGCTGGCCTGCCCCACGCCGTGCCGGCCATGACCCTGAACAAGGTGTGCGGCTCGGGCCTCAAAGCCCTGCACCTCGGCGCCCAGGCCATCCGTTGTGGCGACGCTGACGTGATCATCGCCGGCGGCATGGAGAACATGAGCCTGGCGCCGTACGTATTACCCGCTGCGCGCACGGGTTTGCGCATGGGCCACGCCAAGATGCTCGACAGCATGATCACTGACGGCCTGTGGGATGCGTTCAACGATTACCACATGGGCATCACCGCCGAGAACCTAGTGGACAAGTACGGCATCAGCCGTGAAGCCCAGGACGCCTTCGCCGCCGCCTCCCAGCAGAAAGCTGCCGCCGCTATCGAAGCCGGCCGGTTTGTCGATGAGATCACCCCGATCCTGATCCCGCAGCGCAAGGGCGACCCGGTGGCCTTCGCCGTGGATGAGCAACCGCGCGCCGGCACCACCGCCGAGTCGCTGGCCAAGCTCAAGCCCGCGTTCAAGAAAGACGGCAGCGTCACCGCCGGCAACGCCTCCAGCCTCAATGACGGCGCCGCCGCCGTCTTGCTGATGAGCGCCGAAAAAGCCAAGGCACTCGGCCTGCCGGTGCTGGCGCGTATCGCCAGCTACGCCAACGCTGGCGTGGACCCTGCGATCATGGGCATCGGCCCGGTCTCGGCGACCCGCCGCTGCCTGGACAAAGCCGGTTGGAGCCTGGGCGACCTGGACCTGATCGAAGCCAACGAAGCCTTCGCCGCGCAATCTTTGGCGGTGGGCAAAGAGCTGGAATGGGATGCGAACAAAGTCAACGTCAATGGCGGCGCCATCGCCATCGGCCACCCGATCGGCGCCTCAGGCTGCCGCGTATTGGTGACCCTGCTGCATGAAATGATCAAGCGCGATGCCAAGAAAGGCCTGGCCACCTTGTGCATCGGTGGCGGCCAAGGCGTAGCCCTGGCGCTCGAGCGCAGTTGATCTAAAGAGCAACACGAGAAAAGGCTCGATTCCACGAAAATCGGGCCTTTTCTTTGCTCGATTTTCCGCAAAAAACACAACTCTCATGTGGGAGCTGGCTTGCCTGCGATAGCGGCGTGTCAGCCAAGCAGTTGTTACCTGATACACCGCTATCGCAGGCAAGCCAGCTCCCACATTTGATCTTCACTGTCAGTGAGAATGAGGCACCGCAAACACCGCATTCGCCCGTGCCACCACCTTGTCGCCCACTTGCAGGCTCACGGTGGCAAACGCCATCTGCCGGCCACGCTTGTGGTGCTCCAACCGCACCACAATCCACTCCCCCACCTGCACAGCACCCAGGTAGTCCAGCGTCATGCTCGCGGTTATCAACGGCAACGGCGGTTCGCTGGAAAACGCCATCGCATAGCCCATGCCGACATCCGCCAGGGTTGCCAACACACCACCGTGCACCGTGCCGCGCCCATTGGCGTGGCGGTTGTCGGCACGCAGGCCGATTTCCAGTTGTAACCCTTCACCCCGGCAATATGCCGGACCTAACAGGTCGAGCAACGGGCTGCTGCGTGGCAGCGAGACAAAGCCTTCGGGCACGGTGTGAGTGATCATGGCGAGTTCTTCCTTGGCCAAAACACGAGGTGTAACCCAGCCTCCCCAAGCCCGCCATCAACATCAGTCAAAGCAATGATCAACAATCAGCTAGCGCTTCATGCAACGCTGATAGCGCTCATCCACACGCTTGGCAAACCACGCGGTGGTGAGGTTGCGGGTGATCTTCGGACTCTTGAGCACGATGCCCGGCAAAATCGCGCGCGGCGCCGGCTTGCCGCCAGCCTTGTCGGCCAGGGCAAAGACGCGCTTGTAGAGGGTGGTTTCCTCGAAATCGAACTGCTCACCCTTTTCCAACTGGCTGCGGATGCTGGGGTTGCGCATATCCAGCTTCGCGCCCAGGGAACGCACCGCCAACTCGGTGGTGCCGGGCAGCAGTGAGCCATAACGAATCAGATCCCCATCCAGCGCCAGCTCGGTGCCGCTGACTCGGCTGACAGCAGCCTGGAATGCGGCATTGCGGCTGGCATACCAGCCCGCGTTGAAATCGGCAAAACGGTACAGCGGCTGGTCGTAGCTCACCGGGTAACCGAGCAGGTGCGTAATGCCGAAGTACATGCCGCCACGACGGGTGAAGACTTCACGACGAATCGTGCCATCCACGGTGTAGGGATAATCGCGGGCGTGTTGCTGCGCAAAGTCGATGCTGACCTGCATGGGGCCGGCGGTGTGTACCGGGTTGAAGCCGCCGAACAAAGTATTACCCAGGGGCACCATGCTGATGAAGTCGTCAAAAATGCCGCTCAAGTCCTTCTCTGTGCGTGCGGCACTGAGGCGTTCGGCGTAGGTCTTGCCGGTGGGCGAACGCAATTGCAGCGTGGTGCGCACCACAAAGGCCGGCACATGGACCTTGCCGGCGCGGCGCAGGATTTCATCCTGGGCGATCTTGCCCATGTTCGGCACCGGCGGGTCTACCTGGTAGGTGGACTCTTGCTCGGTCACCGCCAGCACGGCGCAGATATTTTCGCTGCTGGGGTAGATTTTCTGAGTGTCGAAAGCGGTGTAGATGTCCTTGGCCCAGCCGTTGCGGTCCGCCACCGTGGCCGGTAACAGCCGCACAATCTGCGCCTTCACCTCGGCCTCGCTGCGCTCAGGCTGCTGCGGGCCGCGTGGGGTGGAGCAACCGGCCAGCACCAGCAAGGTGGTTAGGCACAGGATCAGGCGGCTTGAATACATGGGGCTTCCTTGAATAACGACGGGCCGGGTTGTGCGGATATCGACAGGTAAGTCTAACCGCGGTTCGCCGACCTGCTGCATTTGTCAGTTACGACTAAACGTGACTGCCTGCTGTACGACAATCACATCACCACACCCGACCGAACAGACGACAAAAACTACGGAAACATCCTACCAAGCCGCCGGATAAGCACTGCTGCGCGCGTCTTAAAACCGCTGCAAAGTCCTTCGCCTGATCACACAGTGCGAGGGATTGCAGATGGTTTTGTTTGTTAGAGCCCGGGCCAAAGGGGCTACCGCTTGAACCCGGCCATTGGCAGGCTGGCCCTGACCCCAATGGACGTGAAAAGCGTCGACGTTGAGAGCGTCTTCCGTGATTTTCGCGAATGCCTGAATACCTTTGACGAATGGGCATCGAGCCTCTGGAGCTTCTCGGCGCTGGATGTCGAGCAGGTGTTCAAGGTCGGGGATGAGGTGGCGCTGGTCGCCCCGATTAACCGCTCCATCATTCCCAGTAGCACCGTTGCCACGTGCCAGGCCAATGGCACGTTGACCCTGGTGCATATGTTCCAAAGCACACGTTTTGTGCCCATTGGCAACACACCGGTGGTGCTGCAACGCGTGGATCCCAGCGGCGGCCCATTGGGCGAGCCGATCCACCACACCATCGGCCCCAGCGGCATTCTCGAAATCACCGAGTGTGATCGTAATCAAGCGTACCGAATCAGTTTTTATCCCGATGTTTCCAAAGATCACGTCAAGGCACTGTACGCGTCTTATCAGTCAGTGATTGCGGGGTTGGAAGAGCGCCTGCGTAAAGAGTGGAACGACACCTTCCAAGCGCAGTGGAGAATTTATACCGACGCCAAACCGCTTGATCAACGCAGGATGCTGGAGAAGGCGGCTCTCAATGGCATGGGCACGGCGCTCTACACCCTTTGGGACAACTTAACGCAGCTGTATGACCTGTTGGCGGACATCAAGCCCAACAGCGAGAAGCTGCTGAAGTACATCTCCCAAGCCGAGCTTGATGAGCTGCTGACACTCAGCAACGACGCGATCGCCAACGGCCTGCTGGTACTCAGCGATGAGCCGCTGTTGTTCATTTACGTGTCGGCAATGGTCAGCTGGATGCGCCTGCTGCCGCCGCAAGACATGCAGGAGCTGATGGGCGAAATCACCGGCGAGGTGTTGATCAACTTGCTGTTGATTAGGGCGACGGCGGGCATGGGCGTAGCAGTGCGCCTGGGCACCCAGGCGCTCGCACACATCAAGTCTGGACGGGCTCGGAATTTGCTCGAGTTGCTGGCAAAACAGCTTGTGGGGCCGACGTTGGTGCCACATGTGGCGGTCGCCAAGCCCTTGTTGCTGAGCAGTGCCCCGACGCCAATCAAGACCGTGCCGGTTGCGGCGTTAAAGGCTGGGGACCAGTTGGTTGCCAACCCGGTGCCGGCGGTGCGCGGCAAGACGCAGCAGACCGCGTTGGTGCGCCAAGAACACGTTGATGATGTGCCGGCTTCGGGCAAGAACCTTAATGGTGATGCCGCCTCTTCTGCTGACAAGACCGTTACCAATGGTTGCCCGGTGTCGATGGTTACCGGCGAGGAATTGCTGACGCTTACCGATGGCACGCTGGACGGGATTTTACCGTTTGAGTGGACGCGGCTGTATCGCACCAGTGCGGTGGAAGTGGACTGCGGATTGGGGTTTGGCTGGAGCCATTCGCTCGCGCAGCGGTTAGTGGTTTCGGGTGATTCGGTGGTGTGGACGGAT
>NZ_JAAAFV010000046.1:0-482 GCF_019352915.1 Pseudomonas sp. Xaverov 259
GTCTCAGATCAAGATCAAAATCTACAGCACGGCGGCCTGAAAGCCGACCTGAGTGGTTGAAGCAAGAGCCAGGTCAAGTGCGAAGCAAAAGCCAATCTACCTGATACAACGCAGTCTAAATGTGGGAGCGGGCTTGCTCGCGAATGCGGTGTGTCAGTCAATTTCTCTGTCACTGATGCACCGCATTCGCGAGCAAGCCCGCTCCCACAGTTGACCGCATGCAGTTCTGAATATGAGGTCGGCTGCGGATTTGCATGCACTGAAGAGCTGCTTTTCTGTGGGAGCTGGCTTGCCTGCGATGCAGGCACCTCGGTACATCAGGCACACCGAGTTGATGCTATCGCAGCGGTGCGACGATTCGACAAGCCAGCTCCCACCTTTGACCGAGTATGGCTCTGCTGTTGCTGTTACTGTTGCTCTGGTCCTTACATCCTTTTCGCTGGCGAAGTCAGCGGTCTTTTGATCTGCGCTTTTGATCTTGA
>NZ_JAAAFV010000047.1:0-1831 GCF_019352915.1 Pseudomonas sp. Xaverov 259
CAAGATCCTCCACCCACAACGGCTCTAAATTGAGTTGTTTCTGTTAACGCTGTTGAAGTATAGGTATTATTAGTGCTTGGATTAGGCACATCTGTCCAAGTTGTAAATGGACTTACTGCAAACTGCCATTTCACCACAGCTCCTACATTACCTGATAAGCTTAAAACACCGCTTGTATTTCCTGAACAAATCGAAGTGCCGCCTGTCACTGTTCCTCCAACTGGGGCTGGCGATACTGTAACTATTGCAGTATTATTTGTCGTAATAGCAGAGCTGCAAGACGCTGAAGCAAGTTTAGTAATGGTAATCGTACTAGAACCTGCATTTGTGAAACCTATTGCTGTAAAGCTGCCTGTTCCTGCTGTAGTAACTGTTAAATTTGCAGTCAATGCCGCTGCACTTGGATTACTTCGATTATAGGTAACGACATAATTGCCAGCCGGCAGAGATGCAGCACTTCCGGTTAAAGATACAGTCGATGTTGTACCACTGCCTGCACAAACACTTGAGGCTGCTGTACTTGTTAAACTAAAAGCAGAACAAGTATACGTAATAATCAACCGCCCGGCTCCTCCGGCTCCACCAATTTGAGAAGCGCCGCTTCCGGAATTTATAGCGCCACTTCCTGCGCCGCCAGGAGATGTTCCCGCATTACCAGAAGCATTACCAAAAAGAATGCTTGATACTGATGCACCACCAGCACCGCCCGCATTTGCTCCTGCGCCGCCCGCACCAGAAGAAAGCAATAATGATAAAAGCGACCATGAGCTTCCATTGCCTCCATTAACTCCGGCCAAACGTATAGCTCCTGAAGAAGCTGCAATTGTACCTCCATTTCCTCCAGCGGGAGTTCCACCCCCAGTATTTCCTGCTCCGCCAGAACCTCCTGCAGCCAGAATAGAAGTTTCAAATCCCGCAATGGTAGAATTACCACCTGCTGCACCGCCGGCTCCGGTAGTACCGATTGTTTGTCCCGCAACAATAACATTTAGCACCGATGCAGCTGTAACTGAAATTGAAGCACTTGCATATGCCCCGCCGCCGCCGCCGGCCGCACCTCTGCCAAAAAGTAATCCTGCACCCGCTGCGCCGCCACCCGCGCCGCCACCGCCCCAGGCCTCAACCGAAAGATTAGCAACACCAGCCGGAACTGTAAATGTTCCATTGGCGTTAAATGTTTCGGTCGTAGAAGACTGTGACCAAGAATAAATACTAATAAATGCGAACAAAAAAGATAATTTTAGTTTCATAATAATTAATTTAAAAATGAAAAAATCAGTGAATTTTTGAAGGCTTGTATGTAATCTATTTATATGGTAGTAATAAGAAGATGAATCTTGAATAAAATTGATTCTTAGATTCTTGACAGAAAGACTATTATAAAGTACTAATAAACAGGTAATTAAAATTGTTTCTTTTCAAAATTAACAAACTTTTTCTTAAACAAAAGATCTTTTAGTTTATATTTTCATGTCATACAACGAGTAATGTCTTATTATCGACATTTATTTAACACATTATATATCAATGAATTAAACCCATAAAAAAACCTCACAGTCATGCGAGGTTTTAATTTTCTATTCTTTGTCGATTCTAAATAAGTAAACTTTTTTCAGGACAAGATAGGGGATAGAATAAAGAAAATAAGAGAAGCTAAAGGTTTATCTCAAAAAGAAGTAGCGCTTTCTTTGACCATGAACCCAAGCCAGTATTCTAAAATTGAAAACGGAAAAGTCGACCCGCAGTGTTCTTCTATCGAAAAAATAGCTAATGCACTTGGCGTAAGTCTTGCCAGTATTTTTACGCAGGAAGATAATTTAGACCCTATAAA
>NZ_JAAAFV010000048.1:0-4274 GCF_019352915.1 Pseudomonas sp. Xaverov 259
GAGTAACTTGTGATGCTGATAATCTTGTTGACTATCAGTCTGACTCCACAAGCACCCACACGAATTGCTTGACTCAGTTGTTAAAGAGCGGTTGGTTAAGATCTTTCGTCTCAACCGAGGCGCGCATTCTACAGCGACCTCATTTGCTGTCAAGCGATTTCTTTATCAAAATCAACTACTTGAACCAGAACCGGCTTCAAGCTGCTCGTCAGCGGGAGGCGAATATTACAGTATTCAAATATGTGGTCAACCCCCTTCCTGAAATTCTTTTCGATTAATCCACGGTGCCAGGGTTGCAGCTATATAGAGGGCTGGTCGGCGGCGAGCAAAGGTCGGTGAATCAGCAGACCTGGAATGTGCGTAGGCGCGCATGCACCTTCTGATGGTGACTATCAAACCGGCTCTAACCCGCTCTTACACAGACTCGAAAGAAAGCCCTTGAAATTCAAGGGCTTTTTTTTCGCCCGCAGAAAAGTGAGTATGTGTGGGCGAACGCAGACATGAGGAATCGGAACCATGGAATTGACGCTGGAAGCTGTTGCGCTTTTTGCTCTCAAGCTGGTGCATGAGACGGACGGCGCGAGCCCGTTGCTGCGCGATGACCTGGTGATGGATGGGTATGAGCGCGAAGTGTTTGGGTTGTTGGTGCGCCAGGGGGATTTAGCGACCATTCAACTGAAGCTTAATGAGTGCATGGCCCAGGCATTAAATGCACTGGGCGGCGCCGACACTGTACTGGGCCGTGAACTGCTCAAACTGTCCACCGGTGTGCAACAGGCCAGCAGCCTTGACGAGCTAAGCGCCCCGCTGACTACCCTCAAGGACTACCTGAAAGATATCCAGTGAGTCAGTGATCAACATACCAGCCAGGTACACCATCAATACGGCGACGCCAGCGTCCAGACATCGCCAGACTACGGGCGTGCGAAACAATAAAGCCAACCGCTGACATCCCAGCGCCAACAGCACAAACCAGATTAATGACGCTGTCATGGCACCTGTCGCGAACAGTGCTTGTTGGCCTGCGGGTTTGGCTGCGCCGATAGAGCCGATCAGCACCACTGTGTCGAGCCAGGCGTAGGGGTTGGCAAAACCAAGGACTATCGCCGTGCGTAAAAGTCCGCGTTGCGAATTACCACCTTGCGTGTCCGGCATGGATTGATTGCGGATGCACGCTCGTAAGCGTTGAGTACCGAACCACAGCAGATAAGCCGCGCCTGATAGCAGGAAAAACGCCATTATCTCTGGGCGGCGCGCCAACAACGAACCCAATCCCGAAATGCCAAAGGCGATTAGAAGGACGTCGGCGAGCACGCAGATGGCAACCACTCCCCATAGAGGGCCACGGCTGACACCTTGGCGTATGACCAAAGTGTCCTTGGGGCCAGGAGCGGCGAACAATCCGATGCCCAAAAGCAAGCCTTCGACGTAAAGGGCACTAACATTAGTAAACATGGAGTGTTCGTGTCCGCAAGGATACTAGCTGGGTTGAATAGGCTGATTACCGAAGCCGGTATGACGAGCATTCACAGCACCGGTAAGATCGATTGCTTGCCTGCGAAAAAAACTCGTCAGCAGTTGCTCCGGGCTCGGATTAGCAAAGTAAATCAAAGAGCTTCTAGCAACAGGTTTATGCGGCGCAATAACAGCATGGTAGGCCGCAGGAATTGCATGATCGGAAAGTTCTGTGAGCAAAGAACCCGCCAACACTGCAATCTCACCTTCCAGAAGGCGAACAGGCTCTAATGAACGCCCCCTCACCAAAACCAGCCCCTCGCGGGTAGGTTTGATAAACGACAACATATGACCATCTTCATGAGGGTCCTGAGCGAATCGACGCACGCAATTTGTTGCCTGCGCACCATAGACACAGAGCTGCAGGTAGGACGCAGAGCGAAAGGACGCCAATGGCGCGACTCCAAACTCTCGACAAATGCCATCCATTAATTCCTGAGCGACCTCACTGATCTGTCTCTCAAAACTATCCACTGCCATGAAGAAAGGGCTTCGAGTGAACTCGAAAGCCTTTCGTTTCGGCGCGTGCGCGGGCCAGTAGCAAAACCGCTCACATAGATCAGGGTGATCTTCATTACCCGAATACTCGGCGCCAAAAGGGAAAAAGCCGTCCGTTTCATAGGCAAAGGAAAATGACTCTTTGGTGGTTTGAGAAATTGCCGCGTACCCCTCAACGATTTTTCTGTAGTCCTGCAGCATCGCATCAGATATTTGTAGGGTGCCAAAGCCTGATCGAGCAATGGATTCACAGCACGCTTTTATTTGAGTCATAGCTATATCCAAAGATTGATGTAAAGGAATGCAACACACACAAGGTTCGCAAGCATGTGAGAAACCGCGACACTGGATACAGCCAACCCAAAAGGGACCTTTCCATGTCCGTCACAACGTCGCCAGCAGAAGTGTGAGTGTGCATTGCCGAATACACTTGACGACGAGCATGTTGTCCTTTTTGGCGAACAAAGTGACGACACATCAAGGACAGGGATTAACAATTAAATTGAGCATCAAGACTCGCGACACCCTCCGCGCTCTAGTCGTAAGGCGCAGCCGAGAACTGGGCAAACCCATGACCACATTGGCCAAGGAAGCCGGCATCTCCAGAACTTACCTCTACGGGTTGGCGGGCGGCGCTTCACAAGATCCCTCAGTACGGACGCTGATCAAGCTGGCCAAAGCGCTACAGGTTTCACCGCTGCTGTTGTTCCGCTATTTCGCTGACCTGGCGGGCGCGCCGACGGACGCCAACTCAATGGCCATCACCAACCGAGCAATCGGCCTGCGTGACACGAGTGACATCGCCGTCTTCAACGCTGACGTGACCACCCCCGACCAAACCGTTGTGCTGCCCGGTGAAATCTTTCAAAAAACCTGGGAGCTTCAAAACCTCGGCACCCGCCCCTGGCGCGCTCGAAAGTTGGTCCGTGTGGACGGTGAATACGTCATCGCCCGACGCACCGCCACGGGCGCGCCGTTGGAAGTGGTGATGGACACACACCTGCGCAGTCTGAGCAGCGAAATCCCCATTGCAGAAACACTACCCGGCCAACCGGTGCATATCACGGTGGAATTCGCCGCGCCCAAGGAGACGTGTACCGTCACTTCCATATGGCGGATCGAGGACGAACACGGCCAGCCCTGCTACAGCCCCGCGTTCATCCTGCATGTGATCGTCAACGTCATGGCGCGCTGAATGACCTTACCGCCGCCCTTCAACCGCCATCCGCACGGCCAAGCCCATCAGCACCGAGCCCATCACCCAACGCTGAACCACCTGCCAGCTTGGCCGGGTGACGAAAAACACCGCGATAGAACCCGCCATCATTGCAATCAGCGCGTTGACGCTCACGCTGATGGCAATCTGCGTAAAGCCCAGGATCAGTGATTGCATCAGCACACTGCCATGCCCATTCGGGTCAATAAATTGCGGCAACAACGACAAATACATCACCGCCACTTTGGGGTTCAGCAGGTTGGTCACCAAGCCCATCATGAATAACTTGCGCGGGCTGTCCTGGGGCAAGTCCCGCACTTGAAACGGTGACCGGCCACCCGGTTTCACCGCCTGCCAGGCCAGGTATACCAGGTACAACGCGCCACCGAGCCGCAGCGCGTCGTAGGCAAACGGCACCGCCATCACCAATGCGGTAATCCCCAGCGCCGCGCAGAACATATAAACGAGGAAACCCAAAGCAACGCCACCGAGGGAAATCAACCCGGCCGTGCGCCCCTGGCAGATCGAGCGGGAAATCAGATAAATCATATTCGGCCCAGGCGTCAGCACCATGCCGAGGGAGACCAGGCCATAAGCAAGCCAGCTGGACAGTTCGGGCATGGTGTCACTCCTGCAGTATTGTGCTGGGTGCCATGGTAGGGCGTTGAAAAGCAGGGCGTTAGATACAGATCCGCGAGCAAAACGTCATACACCACACGTAGAGGCAAATGATCGACTTCGCCTGCTGCCGTACAAAAATATCGTCGCGTACTCGGTAGAAATATCCTGCACGTCTGATCTGAACCCTGCAGGCAAAAAAAAGACCCTGGCGTCCCAAGGTCTTTTTTACTGCTGACACTGCTTCAACAGATGTACACCGACCAATGTGGGAGCTGGCTTGCCTGCGATGACCATAGGTCTCTACACAACCGGTTAGTGGCCATTGGGCTGTTGTGGCGAGCAGGCTTGCCCTGCGTTGGGCTGCGAAGCAGCCCCAGTAAAGGCACTGCAATTCTCCTGAAAGAACTCAGTGTTTGGGTTTGGG
>NZ_JAAAFV010000048.1:4382-104712 GCF_019352915.1 Pseudomonas sp. Xaverov 259
CCACACCCTCAACCCCCCCCGCTTACACCGAAACAACCTCCCCCTCCTCCATCACCCCATTGGGCAACATCCCATTCGCTAAATCATGCACCACCGCCTTCGCCATCTCCCCCAAATAATGCGCCGCCCAGGCATAACGGTCCGCTTCTTTGTCCATGGCCGCATCCAATGCGAGCATTTTGGAGCAGTGCAGCAACTCGGAAGCGTGCTCCAGGGCATCACGAATGGGCACGCCGGCATTGACACGGAATAGACGGTGCAGGTTGGGCTGTTTGCCGCAGGTGGAGAAGGTGATGATGCCGAGGGTTTTGTTGAGAGGTGGGTTGATCATTGGGCACCTCCGGGCTGGGCGGTGGTGTGGGTTGCAGTATTACGAGGATATGACCTGTCAGAAATGCTCATGGATCTAGCTCCTAATGTCGAGAAGCTGCCACATTCGTTATCAGGCGAAAGGGTGGCAGCTGTGCGCAGGCTGATAAACCGGGACAATAGGAACCCGGCAGGCCCGAAGGCCTCCCGCGCACAGCCGCCATAACACGGATGTGCGGACGCAAAAAAAGCGCCGGCATGGTGCTGGAGACGCTTGAGCGCCTATTGTTCCACGGGTTATCAGGCCCGGTCACTGAATTTGCAGTGACCGTGCGGAAAGTAGCGCAGAAAGCGGCACGGCTAATAGGCGTTATCTGTGGCGAAAAATTTCGGGAGGGCATTCGAGCAAATAGGCCGGAACTACAACATCACCGCATATGGCCCAAGCACCTTACTCGTCTGCACCAACCCCTGGCGCATCAACATCTCAAGATAACTCCCAGCCTCCATCGGCGGCCGCTTCAACGTCCGCCTTTGCTTCTGCGCCGCCCCCAACACCGCCGCCTGATCCAAATCCCACAGATCCGAAATAAAGTCATCCGGATGCATAGGCTCAATGTCATAGGCAGCCAGGATATGCGCCGGGAAATCTTTCAAATTGAAGGTCACGATAACTTCAGCCTTGCTTCGAATAGCCGCCGCCAGCACATGACGGTCATCAGGATCAGGCAAATCCAAACTCGAACACAGATCCTCGTACCCCGTCACCAATGCATCGGGTATCGCCTTATCCATCAGCGCCGACGTGCAATTGACTTGCTCAGCCGTAAGATCGGATCGGTTCTTGAGCACGTTGCGCTTCCACTCGTCATGAATCTGGCTCGTCCATCGAGCTCGATACAGTCCCGACAAACCAAGCCACATCAGCAAATCCCGGAGTGCCGCCGGGTAGAGAACACACGCATCGTATACCGCGGTAAACGGCGAACACCTCATCCGTCATACCCCATTCCCAACGCCTGAGCTTGTTGCGCCAGCGCTTCCATTGCCTCTTGGCTTTCTTCGTCACGGCGCTGCTTGAACGCCATCAGATCCGAAAACCGGATTCGCCGATGCCGGCCCGTTTTTGTAAACGGAATGGCGCCCTCCTCCAGCATCTTGACCAAGTGCGGGCGCGAAACGTTGAGCAGGTCGGCGGCCTCCTGCGAGGTCAATTCGGCATGCACCGGTACAACCTTGACGGCATTACCGATAGCCAATTCACCCAGGATATCGACCAACAGGCGCAGGGCTGAGGTCGGGAGTACGAGAGTGTGCGGTTTGTCTTCTTTGTCAAAAATGTCGATGCGCTGAGTTTCAAATTTGGTCGAAAGCAAAGACGCCAGCTCTCGCTGGCCTTGCACGGCGGCTTCGACTTCCTTTTCCAGCGGCAGGATCGTTTTGGGGAGTTGATTGGTGATCATGATGCAGCTCCGGCGTTACGCAATTCGTTTGAATCAAAGCTAAACGAAACAAACGAAAATCGCAATATTCGAAACATCCCTGACTAACCAAACGCTAGTCTCTTTTTCCCACACCAACCGTCGAACGAAGCCGACATCAGCCACTGCTCCCACCTCATAGGCTCACTCCCCACACAAGGAAGTGAGCCAGGCATGTCAGAACGCGCGTACCCCATCACCGAAGAAGAACAACTCAAACGGCGGATTCTGACGCCGCAGCCGAAGCGCGTGCCTTATTCACCGCCGATTGATTTATTTGAGCCGCCTCCCGCCCCAGCGCCAACACCCGCCAAACCGCCCGGCTGCGTCTTTACCAAAGCGTGCCAACTGCCCAACGGCATCATTCGCTACAACGACCCCACCGGTTACGTACCGCTGGAGTTGATCAAGGACTATGGCCATTTCGGCCTGTTGGGTGGCCGCGAGGTAGACAGCCGTGGCGCGGTTGCCTTGCGCAAGATCAGCGGCACTGCCCTGCCTGTCGGCTTGGGGCAATTGGCGTTGCGATCGGCGGCAGTGGAGTCGGCAGCGACTGCTGTTGGCACTGTCGCCGGTGGGCTGTTGACTGGGTTGGTCGCGTTGTTATGGCCATCGGCGCTGGGCGATAGCGCGCTCTACAGCGAGGAGCAATTACGTTCGCTGCAACGGGCGCGGTCGCAGATGCGTTTGCATGTCGAGCAGCGTGAGGACGGCACACTCAAGGGATATGGGTTTTACACGGGCAACAACCCCGATTGGCAGATGATTGATGTGGTGCAGTTCCAAAGCCGTGGCGATCAGTGTGTGGCGGATTTGGGAGAGGGCGTGGAGCTGATCTGGACGCCTGCGGTTGATCCGGGCGACACGCTGGGGATTCCCGCTTTGGAGGCTGCGCCGCAAGCGCCGGTGATCTGGATTTATCCGCCGACGGAGAAGGCGGCGCAGATTCTGGTAAACCCGATTTATCCACCGCAGTACCGGGATTTTATTCTGGTGTTCCCGGTGGAGTCGGGGGTTCGGCCGCTGTATGTGGTGGTGAGTGTTCGGGCTGGGGATCACGCTTACCACACCAAGCCGAAACTTCTAGCAGCGTTTCCAAACGCAAGGTGGGCACGCTCGAAAACACCCATGAAAGGTGGAGGTAAACGTCCAAGATGGAAAGACCCTGACGGGACGATCTATGAATGGGACTCCCTCCATGGAGCTGCGGAAAAGTACACAAAGCATGGGGCTCATCTCGGTGAGTTCGACCCTATAACCGGTAAACAAAGAAAACCAGCCGAGCCCAGCAGGAGGGTAGAACCATGAATCATGTGATTATGGGTGTTTTGCCAAACGAGGAGTTTGCATCTTTTGAGCAGGAGCTATTTCTTTCTACAGAAGAGCTAATGCAAATCATGGGTTGGTTGAAGCCGGAGGATTGCGTATTTGATTACCAATTGACGCAAGAGCAAACAATCAATATAGAAAAAGCGTGCGCCCTAAAATTGCCTACCCACCTAGATTTGTTCCTTTGCTCACACGGGTAACCTAACCTTAGAAAATTCAGCTTCATGCGCAGACTTTTCACTGACAAACAAAAAACTCCGACCCTCTCTGGATACCTGAGAGAACTCACCGTCGAGATGAATCTGCAGCAGTTCAATTTTGGGGCTGCTTCGCAGCCCGACGCAGGGCAAGCCTGCTCGCCACAACGAGGCCGTTGGCTCGTAACAGGTGGGGATCATTAATCGGTCATGTTACGCGGCACTTTCTGGTCAAAAACCAGCCGCGCACACAACCCACCCTGCTCCAAATTACTCAACGTCAACCCACACCCAATCTTCCCCACAATCATCTCCACAATCGCCAACCCCAACCCCGCGCCATTGGCGTTGTCCCGGCTGTAAAACCGTTCAAACAAGCGCCCCATCTCCGCCTCAGCAATTCCCGGCCCTTGGTCTTCCACGCTCAAACCCTGCGCGCCGATCACCACCCGCACCTCGCCACCCACCGGCGAAAAGTTAAGCGCATTGGTCACCAGGTTTTGCAGCGCAATCGCCAACGCCACCGGCTCGGTCTGTACCCAACATTCTTCATCGCCTTCCAGCACCAGCTCCACGCCTTTGTCCATGGCCAGTGGCGTTAGCTCGGCGAGTTCTTCGCGCACCAGTTCCGTCAGTTGCACGGGCTTGCGCACGGGGTTGCTCAGTTGTGGCTCGATGCGAGCCATGGTTAGCAGTTGGCTGCCAATGCGTGTGGCGCGGTCTACGCCGTTGACCAGAAAGTCCAAGGCTTCGCGCCGTTGTTCTTCAGTCCCAGCGTTTTGGGCGTTTTGCGCGTGGATGCGCAGGATCGCCAACGGCGTGCGCAGTTCATGGGCGGCGTCGGCGATGAAGCGGCGTTCGCGCTCCAGCAGGTCGTCCATCTGCACCAGCAGCCGGTTGAGTGCGGTTTGCATCGGCTCCAGTTCGTTCGGCAGTGGGTTCACGTTCAGCGGTTGCAGGGCGTTGGTGTTGCGCCCGCGCAGCTTGCGAGCCATGGTGCGCAAGGGCCTCAGCCCCCAGCCGATGGTCAGCCAGATCAGCACGGTCAGCAGCGGCACGCCAATCACGCTGGGCCATAGGGTGTGGCGCACGATGCGCTCGATAACGCTCTGGCGAATGTCGTCGCGCTCGCCCACCCAAATCAGCAGGCCTTGTTGCGGGTCGGCGAGGAGGAAGGCGCACCACTCGTTGCCACTGTCCATCAGGTCATGGGCGCCGAGAGTCGTGGGCGGTGCTGTGAGGACAGGTGCTTCGGCAGAACGCATGAGCAGTTGCCCATCGCTGCGCCAGACCTGGAAGGTCAGGCGGGTCTCGTAAGGATGGGCCACGCCCTCCTCGCCCACGCGGCTCATGGCGTGGTCGAACGCCTCATACAGGCGGCCCCAGTCTGCGTCGCCAGGATCGCGCTGGCGCAGTACGCCTTGCAGCAGGCGGGCACTTTGGGCGAGTTGGGCGTCGTAGACTTCTTCGATTTCGTGGTGGCTGTCGCGCAGCACCAGCCAACTGATCAGGGCGTCGCCGAGCAGGATCAGCACCAGCACCGGAATAAGAATGCGCGCGCGTACCGAGCTCATGGCTTGAGCGCCAGCACATAGCCCACACCGCGCACGGTACGGATCAGCTCTGTGGATAACTTCTTGCGCAGGTTATGGATCAACACTTCCAGCGTGTTGCTCTCAACCCGGTCTTGCCAACCATACAAAGCACGGGACAACCGCTCGCGGGTCACCACTTTGCCAGGGCGCACCATCAACTGGTGCAGCAGTTGGTATTCCATCGGCGTGACGATGATTTCATCGCCCAGGTAGCGCACTTGCTGAGTGGCCGGGTCGAGGCTGACGCCGACGTGTTCGAGCATCGGTTGGGCGCGCCCCTGGCTGCGGCGCAACAGGGCGCGCACGCGGGCTTTGAGTTCCTCGACGTCGAAGGGTTTGATCAGGTAGTCATCGGCGCCAGCATCCAGGCCGGCGATGCGTTCGGCGGTGCCATCGCGGGCGGTGAGGATCAGCACCGGCAGGTCGTGTTGCCCGGCGCGCAGTTGCTGCAACAGATCGAGACCATCGAGGCGCGGCAGGCCGAGATCGAGCAGCAGCAGGTCGAAGCTTTCAGTGCGCAGGGCGTGCAAGGCGCTGAGGCCGTCTTGCAACCAATCCAGGGTGTAGCCTTCGGCGCCCAATGCCACGCGAATGCCTTGGCCGAGGGCGCGGTCATCTTCGACGAGGAGTAGGCGCATAACGAAATCTCTGTAGGAAACGGCGGAATCATGCCGGGTTCCGGTACGCGCTATTCAGCTAAAGATGTTACGGCTCGTTGCCAACTAAGGTTGCGCTAAGGTTGGTTTTGCACTGTGCCGGCAGGTACGGGACCACCTGTCGTTATGCATGCCCACCGGCCGCAGGAAGCGCCTGCCGGATGAACGTGCGCAGTCATCCTTTCTTCTCACAGGTTCCCTATGCGCTGCGCCCTACTGATCTTCAGCCTGCTAGGCGTGTTTATTGCCGCCTGGCTGAGCCATCCACCCCACGTGCTGGCACCGTTTGCCCAGGCGAACCCGAGCCCGGCGAAGGTGGCGGCAGCACCGCAATACACCAGCCGTTTTGTATCGTCACAGCTCACCGACTTTGTGCACTCCTCCTCCGTGACCGCCCTGCCCGGTGGCGACTTGATGGCCGTGTGGTTTGCAGGTTCGCGCGAAGGCGCGGCCGATGTGCAGGTGCGCACGGCGCGGTTTGATGCACGCAGTGGCGAATGGGGCGGCGAGCAGGTGCTGGCCACGCGGGAAAGCACGCGCGACGGCACCCAGCGTTACATTCGCAAGCTGGGCAACCCGGTAATTGCCCTGGGGCCGGATAAACGCCTGTGGATGTTTTACGTGTCGGTGTCAGTCGGCGGCTGGGCCACCAGTGCGATCAACGTGATGGTCTCCGATGATCTCGGCGCGAACTGGTCGGCGCCTCGGCAATTGGTGACGTCGCCGTTTTTCAATATCAGCACCCTGGTGCGCGCCGCGCCCGTGTTCCATGCAGACGGTTCGATTGGGTTGCCGGTGTATCACGAGTTCATGGGCAAGTTTGCCGAGTACCTGTACTTGAGTGCCGACGGCGCGGTGATCGACAAATTCCGTATCAGCCGCGGCAAACATTCGCTGCAGCCAACCATCGTGGCACAGGACGGCCAGCGTGCTGTGGCGATGTTGCGTTACGCCGGTGAAACCCATCACCGCGTGCTCGCCAGCCGCACCGAGGATGCCGGGCAAACCTGGAGCGAGCCGTTCCCGCTGGAACCGGCCAACCCCAATTCATCGCTGGCGGCCGTAGGGACTGAAGACGATGGTCTACTCGTCGCGCTCAACGACCTGCAAGACGGCCGTTTCAAACTCAGCCTCTACGGCACCAACGCGCAGATGACGCAATGGCGCACGGTGGTGCAGTTGGACGAATCCCCGGACCCGCTCGGCCAACCGTTTTCCCCCCAGGCTTATAAAGAAATCATCGGCGAAGGCTTCCGCGCCTCCAGCGGTGCCAAGCGCCTGCCGCTGGAACAGCGCTTTCTGAGCAACCTGGATTACCGCGTGTGCAAACCCCGCGGCTGCGATTTCGAGTACGAGTACCCGTATTTCAGCCGTAGCCCGGACGGCATGTATCACTTGGTGTACTCGTGGAATAACACTTTTATCAAACATGTCAGCTTCAACGAAGCCTGGCTGGCGGAGCGCTTGTGATGATGGCGTTGTGGCAAGCCCATTTGAGTTTTGTATTGCTGGGGTTTGTGCTGCTCAGCACGTTGCGGTTTACCGCGCCGTGGCGGCCATGGTTGTTGCCGGTGTTGGTGGTGCTGAGCTTTATTCCGGTGAATGAACTGCCGTTGGCGGCGTATGTGCGCAGTTTTACCGATGACCTGGCGATCAGCACCTTGGTGTTGTTGGCGTGGGTGGCGGTGTGCCGGTTGGGGCTGGTGCAGCCGCTTGGCCGGGCACATCAGGTGCAACTGTTGGTGCTGTTTGGCGGGCTGTGCCTGGTGCTGTACCCGGCGGCGATGGGGCTGACGTATGTCGACCCGTACCGTTGGGGGTTTAACCCTCGGCCGATGATTGTGCTGGTAGGTGCGCTGGCGCTGTTGATGCTGGCGCTGCGCAACAGGCTGGCCGTGTGGATGCTGGCGGTGGGCACGTTGGCGTTTGCGCTGCGGCTCAAGGCGTCGGAGAACTATTGGGACTACCTGGTAGACCCGCTGTTGATGGGCTACTGCGCCGTCGCTGGATTAATTCAATTGAAACTGTGGGAGCGGGCTTGCTCGCGAATGCGCCGTGTCGGTCAGAACATCGTTAGTTGACAGACCGCTTTCGCGAGCAAGCCCGCTCCCACATTTGCTTTGTGGTGTTAAGGAAATTTAGTTGAGGTTAATGATGACTGCGTTGCAATCACGCCGCCTGCGCTACGGCGTGGGCGCGATCGGGTTGGTGTTTGTGTTGCTGGCCGCGTTGCGGTTGGTGTTTTTAATCAGCTTTTCCGGCCTGAATTTAAATACCGAGGGCTTGCTGGAAACCTTCGGCATCGGCCTGCGTTTCGACCTGCGCCTGGCGGTGGTGCTCCTGCTACCCGTGGCCGTGCTCGCCTGGCTGCCGCGCTGGAACCTTATCACCCTGCCTGCCCTGCGCTGGCTGGCACGCGTCTATCTGCTGATTGCACTGGCCGTGGTTGGCCTCATCTACATCATCGACTTCGGCCACTATGCCTATCTAGGCGTGCGCATTAACGCGACGGTGCTGCGCTATCTGCAAGACGCGCAGATTTCTCAACAGATGGTGTGGGAAACCTACCCGGTGCTGTGGATAACTGCTTGTTGGTTGGCGGCAGTGGCTTTGTGGGTGTGGGCGCTGGTTTGCCTGGAGCGATTGACCCTGGATCGTGCGCCAAAAACCATCGGCAAACTCACAGTGGCGTCGGTGTCCGTGATCGGTGTGGTTATGGTGCTGCTAGCCCTGCTGGGCCGCGTGGCCAACCTCAACCTGGAAAACCCGGTGCCGCTGCGCTGGAGCGATGCGTTCTTCTCCGGCAACAGCCAGGTCGCCGCCGTGGGCCTGAACCCGGTACTGTTTTTGTACGACACGCTCAAGGTTGGCCAGTCGCAATTCGATGAAGCCCAAGTGCGCAGGCATTACCCGCAAGTGGCCGAGTACCTGGGCGTTGAGCGGCCTGACGCGCAGCAGCTGAATTTCAGCCGCGAACAAGGCGTGCAGCCCTACAAACTGCCCGGCGAGCGCCCGCCCAACGTAGTCTTCGTTATGCTCGAGTCCCTGGGCACCAGCGCGGTCGGCGCCTATGGCAACCCACTGAACCCCACGCCGAATCTGGATAAGCTGGCGACACAAAGCTGGTTCTTCAAACACTTCTATGTGCCCGTCACCGGCACTGCCAAAACCGTGTGGGCGAGCATCACCGGAGTGCCCGACGTGACCCGCCAGGAGACCGCTACGCGCAACCCGCTGATCACGCGGCAACACACGTTGATCAACGCCTTCGAGGGTTACCAGAAGTTCTACATGATCGGCGGCAACGCCGGCTGGGCGAATATCAACGCACTGATCCGCCAGAGCATCGACGGCGTGCAGCTGTTTGACGAAAGCCACTGGCGTTCGCCCCGCGTGGACGTGTGGGGCATCTCTGACCTGGACCTGTTCAAGGAAGGCGACCAGTTATTGCGCGCCACACCCAACGGCCAGCCGTTCTTTGCCTACCTGCAAACCTCCGGCAACCATCGGCCGTTCACCATTCCAAAACAAAACGACGGTTTTCAGTTAAACAACGTAACCCTGGAGCAAGCACAGGCCGCTGGCTCACGCAGTGTCGAACAATACAATGCAGTACGTTTGCTGGACTTCAACATCGGTCGCCTGATGGACATCGCCAAGGCCGGTGGCTGGTATGACAACAGCATTTTTGTGTTCTTCGGCGACCACAACACGCGCATCAGCCAGATCCCGCACATGGCGCCTGCCTTCGAGCAACTGGGCCTGGAAAGCAACAATGTGCCGTTGCTGATCCACGCACCGGGGCTTGAGCCACGCGTTATCGAGGAGGCCGTGGGCCTGGCGGACTTGCTGCCGACCGTCGCCGGCATGGCGGGCGTGCCGTTTCGCAACGGTGCGATGGGCCGCGATATCCAGCAACCGGCACCGGAAGGCGAACGTGTGGTGCCACTGGTGTTGCACGAAGGCACCTTCCCGATTATCGGCGGCGTGACCCAGCACTTCCTGTTGCAGATGCAGCACGACGGCGGCTCACCGACCTTGCATGACCTGGCGTCGCAAACGCCACGCGAAGATGTGGCCGAGCAGCATCCCGAAGAGTTTCAGCGCCTGCAGGGGCTGACCCGTGGGCTGCATGAAAGTGCGCGGTTGATGCTGTTCAGGAACGTGCGCGAATGATTACTTGGGCTGGAAGGTTTCCAGGTAGGCCAGGATGTTTTCGATCTTTTCCGGGTCGCTGATACCCCAGAAGATCATGCGCGTACCGCTCACCACCTTCTTCGGCGCCTCGATATAGGCCGCGAGTTTGTCGCGGGTCCAGACCACGCCGGAGTTTTTCATCGCATCGGAATACTGATAGTCGGTGGTGGTGCCGGCAGGTCGACCGATGATGCCGTTCAGCTCAGGCCCGAAACCACCGCGCGCGCCTTCACCGATGCTGTGGCAGCCGCCGCAGGTCTTGCTGAACAGTTTGCCGCCCGCCTCGGCATCGCCGGCCGCCAAGGCCGGGGCGGAGTTGAGGATCAGGGCGAGGGTCAGTAAGGCATACTTCATGCAGGGCTCCACAGCGGGCAACGGTGCGGCAATTATGCCTGTATCCACCTTCGCGTGCCGCTATGGGCAACCCCGCGCAACCGCTCTAAAACGACCACCCATCGTTTAAAAAACATCCAATCGAACCTATTCAGCCAGCGCCCACTCCACCTTACTGAACCCTGATGGTGGAGTAAGGATCATGGCTCAGCCATCGATTTTGGTATTGGAAGACGACGAGATCATTCGTGCGTTAATGGTGGATGTATTGGAGGACTTCGGCGCACATGTGACGTCGTTTCCTTCGGCGGATGAAGGCATGATTTATCTGGAACGCGGCGATGACCCGGTGGACCTGATCGTCAGTGATATCCAGATGCCGGGGTTACTCAATGGCTATGACTTGAGCAAGGTGGTCGCGCATCGCTGGCCGTCGGTGCCGGTGGTGCTCACTTCTGGCAATACCAAGCTGGCGGCGCAACTGGGCGGCTCGGTGCGGTTTTTACCCAAGCCCTGGAGTGCGGAACATTTGGTTGAGTGCGTACAGACAGCACTGACCCAGCAAGGCGCCTCCCTGCACTAATAGCGTCGCGACATCACTTAAACCGAACTTGCTGCAGTGCCCTGTGGTCATTCATTACTCAAGGAGCGACTTTTCTGATCCGCCGGTCAGGCTTTTCGCCTTGTGCGTACAGTTGACGGCAATGAGTTGTGTAGAATCGTCGCCCATTTCACGCGTCATTCATGGCCTCAAGGCCCACAGTTCGAGCTTATTGAATGCATTCACAGGCCCATGACGTCAGTGCGCCCTCATTGCTGGAAGCGTTGCGCACAGGCACGGGTTTGCTGCATGTGGCGCTGGAAAAGCGCTTGCCGTTTTTCTCTGAGCAACTGGATGCCAACGGGTATCGGCGCTTGCTCCAGGCGTACTACGGGTTTTATGGGCCGATGGAAGCAGCGTTGTACGACTGTGGCTTGATCCCCGACGGATATGACTCTGTACTGCGTGTGAAAACACCCACACTACTGGGCGACTTGCGCGCCCTGGGCTTGAATGATTACGCCATCAACGCCCTGCCCCGCTGCACTCGACACCCAACCTTCGACACCCCCGCTGCCTGCCTTGGTGCCCTCTATGTTCTGGAAGGCGCCACCCTGGGCGGCCAAGTGCTGCGCCGGGAAATGGCCCGGCGCCTGGGTGTACACGCCGATAACGGCGGAGCATTCCTTGATGTGTACGGCACCGAAACCGGTCGGCGCTGGAAAGACTTTCTCGATTACCTGGGCCGCCTGCCGCTGGATGCTGACGCAAAACAGCGCGCGGTCGATGCGGCCCGTTCCACATTCAGTGGCTTTGAGCAATGGCTCGCCAGCCAGGAGGTACTGCTATGAAACCCGAAGATTTTGAAGAACTGCTTGCCAACTGTGCCGACGAACCGATTCGCTTCCCGGGCGCGATCCAGCCCCACGGTGTGCTGTTGACGTTGTCGGAGCCTGAGCTGCACATCACTCAGGTCAGCGCCAACGTGGCCAGCTTGTTCGGCCACGCACCCGAGGCGCTGCTGGGCCAGCCGTTGCACCAGTTAATTGGCGTTGAACCCGCCCAAGCCGTGCAATCAATCGCTGAAAACAATGCGTTTTTTGACGCGCCGGCGCTGCATGTCACGCTCAATGGTGCTGAATATGAAGGCTTGCTGCATCGCCATCAGAACGTGCTCGTGCTGGAATTCGAACCGCGCCTTGCAGATTTCAAACCCCGCGCCCTGAATGGCCGCACCAGTGACCTGGGCAAGATGCTGCAACGCTTGCAGTCGGCGAAAACCCTGCAGGCGCTGTACGAAATCAGCGTGGCTGAGATCCAGGCCATGACCGGTTACGACCGGGTGCTGATCTATCGCTTTGAAGAAGAAGGCCACGGCCAGGTGATTGCCGAAGCGTCGGCGCCGTCCATGGAGCTGTTCAACGGGTTGTTTTTCCCCGCGTCCGACATTCCCGAGCAGGCCCGCGAGCTGTACCGCACCAACTGGCTGCGCATCATCCCGAACGCTGCCTATGAGCCGGTGCCGCTGCTGCCCAAGCTGCGGCCGGGCACTGACCAGCCGCTGGACTTGAGCTTCGCTACCCTGCGCAGTGTGTCGCCGATTCACTGCCAATACATGCAAAACATGGGCGTGCTGTCGTCCATGAGCATCTCGTTGATGGCCGGCGATAAGCTGTGGGGCCTGATCAGCTGCGGCAACCGCGAGCCCTTGCTGGTACCCAATGACCTGCGAGTTGCCTGCCAGACCATCGGCCAGGTGTTGTCGCTGCAGATCAGCGCCATGGAAGCCCTGGACTTGAGCCGTCAGCGCGAAGAGAAAGTCGACGCCCTGGCACTGCTGGACCGGGCGATGAAATCCTCGGAGCAAAACGTTTTCGATGGCCTGGCCCAGCAGCCCCAGGTGTTGATGGACCTGGCCCTGTCGGGCGGCGTGGCGATCATCGAAGACAAGCAATTGCACCGTTACGGCAATTGCCCCGAGCCTGCGCAGATTCGTGCGCTGCACAAGTGGCTGCAAGAAAGTGGCGAGCCGGTGTTTTCCAGCCATAACCTGACGTCGGTGTACCCGCCTGCCGCCGAGTTCCAGCAAGTGGCCAGCGGCGTTCTGGCCATGAGCCTGCCTAAGCCTGTGGATAACGGCGTGTTGTGGTTTCGCCCGGAAGTCAAAGAGAACATCAACTGGAGCGGTGACCCGAACAAGCCGCTGAACCTGGAAAGCTCCGACGCCGGTTTGCGCCTGCGCCCACGCACCTCGTTTGAAATCTGGAAAGTCGAAATGGCCGGCATCTCCACCAAGTGGAGCCACGGCGACCGGTTTGCCGCCAACGACCTGCGCCGTTCCGCCCTGGAAAATGACCTGGCCCGCCAAGTGCTGCGCGAACAGCAAGCCGTGCGTGCGCGTGATGAGCTGGTGGCGGTGGTATCCCACGATCTGCGCAACCCGATGACGGTTATCTCGATGCTCTGCGGCATGATGCAAAAAGCCTTCAGCTCCGACGGCCCACACACCTCACGGCGGATTTCCTCGGCCATCGACACCATGCAACAGGCCGCCGGGCGCATGAATGTGCTGCTGGAAGATTTGCTCGACACCTCGAAAATCGAGGCCGGGCGTTATGTGGTCAAGCCAGTGTCGTTGGACGTCAGCCAGATGTTCGAAGAGGCCTATTCGCTGCTCGCACCCTTGGCGATGGAGAAAGCTATCGATCTGTCGTTCAACGCCGAGCCCGGCCTGCTGATCCATGCCGACCCGGAGCGCCTGTTCCAGGTGCTGTCGAACCTGATCGGCAATGCCATCAAGTTCACCCCACGCCAGGGCAATATCGGCATCAGCGCCATGAGCAATGGCGAAGACATTGTGTTTTCGGTGCGCGACTCCGGCGAAGGTATTGCGCCTGAGCAGTTGCCCCATGTGTTTGATCGCTACTGGACCCAGACCGAAAACAACCCCACCGGCAGTGGTTTGGGGCTGTATATCACCCAAGGCATCGTGCAGGCACACGGCGGGCGAATCGAGGCTGAGAGTGAGTTGGGGCGTGGCAGTGAGTTCCGGTTTACGGTGCCCAAGCCTGCCTGAAACGCGCGGAACCCTGAGATTCAAATATGCGGAAACCTATGGCCGGGAACGTTAACCCGGCCAATGCCACTGAGTCGGTGCGCAGTCAAAGGGAGTATTGATGCGACAACCCCTTTCCCATTGAGCAAGAGGCTTCCCCATGGATATCTTCCACATGCTCCCCGGTTTTCAGTTCAACATAGCTTTCCACATGACCAACCAAATAACTGACATCGCCTTCCAGACTGCGCAAAAGCACTCACGTCCTGACAGCAACCCCATGATGCAAAACGCACCACCCAAGCCCAAGCCTTATCGAATGTCCCTGGACTCCCTGGGGCAAGGCCGGTTGCTTTAACGCAACCAGGGCAATCGGCTGCCAGGTGTCTGCTGCAAGCTGTTAACAAAACGCTGACATCCTCTGCGTTACCCTTTTAAGTCCTACCTTGTATGAGCTGCTTGCTGCATGCCGCAATCCGACACACTGCCCGCCGTCATTGCCGGCCCAATGCTACGGCGCCTGGAACCCCAGCGCCTGGTGATCTGGCTGGTGGGCAGTCGTGTCCTGCCATTGGCCTTGAAGCTGCAAGCGCCTGAAGGCCAAACACTGACGATCGATCTGGACACCCAGCAGTGCCAAGTCGTGCCCATTGGCCGCCACGCCTTTATCCACCTGATCGACGTTGCCCTGAGCGAAGCCCTGCCTCTGGACGTGGTCATCGACTACGACCTGCTGGTTGACGGCTGTCGCATTGCACAATGGGCGCCGCACCTGCTGTATGCCGACGCTCCATCGGCGAATTTCGTATTGCATAGCCGCATCCACCAGTTGGTGCATGGCTCGTGCCGCAAACCCCATCACCACGCCGATGACGGTTTGCTATGCGTAGACCGCCTGCTGGCTGACGCACACGCACCGGCTGAGCGCCCGGCGCTGTTAATGATGAGCGGCGACCAGGTTTACGCCGACGATGTAGCCGGCCCCATGCTGCGGGCGATTCATGCGCTGATCGCACGGCTGGAATTGTTCGACGAATACCTGGAAGGCGCCGTGGTGGATGACAGCGCCAGCCTCTACGGGCATCGCGCCAGCTATTACCACCGCGCGGATCTGCTGCCCGCACTGGACAGCAACGAGACCCTGCGCGAACGCTTTTTCGGCGGTGTGAAAAAACCGATCTTTACCAGCAGTACCGCCGATAACCACTTGGTAACTTTTGCCGAAGTGCTGGCGATGTACCTGTTGGTGTGGTCGCCCACGCCCTGGACCCTGATCACGCCACAGCCGCCGTCATTAAGTGCGCCGGAACAACTGCGCTATGACCGTGAGCAGGTGCAGGTGGATCGGTTCCGTGTCGGCCTGCCCGGTGTTGCGCGGGTTTTCGCGCACCTGTCGACGCTGATGATCTTTGACGATCACGACATCACCGACGACTGGAACCTCAGCGCCCAATGGGAGGCCACCGCCTACGGCCATCCATTCTCCAAACGCATCATCGGCAATGCCCTGCTCGCTTATATGCTGTGCCAGGGCTGGGGCAACCAGCCGGATGTGTTTGGCGAACTGCTGGAACACACCCAGGCTCTGGCCGCCAAGACTCAAGACAACCACCTGCACGCCGCTGCGCAGGATGAACTGCTGCAACGCCTGCTGAAATTTCAGCACTGGCATTACGTGCTGCCCACCACACCCGCGCTGGTAGTGCTCGACACTCGCACCCGGCGCTGGCGCAGTGAGTTCGCGCTCAAGCAACCCTCCGGCCTGCTGGACTGGGAGGCTTTGAGCGAACTGCAACAGGCCTTGCTGGACCACCCGTCGGCCATCATCGTCTCGCCTGCGCCAATCTTCGGCGTCAAGCTGATCGAGACGGTGCAAAAAGTCTTCAGTTGGTGCGGCTACCCATTGCTGGTAGACGCCGAAAACTGGATGGCCCATCGCGGCGCCGCCCAGGTGATCCTGAATATCTTCCGCCACTCGCGCACGCCAGGTAACTACGTGATCCTGTCGGGCGATGTGCATTACTCGTTCGTCTATGAGGTGCTGATTCGCCACCGCAGCGCTGGCCCAAAAATCTGGCAGATCACCAGCAGCGGCATCAAGAACCAGTTCCCGGCACGCTTGCTGGAGTGGTTCGACCGCCTCAACCGCTGGCTCTACTCACCGCGCTCGCCACTCAACGGTTTCACACGCCGACGCACCATGCAGGTAGTACCGCATATCCCGGAACATGCCGAGGCGGGTGAACGGCTGTGGAATTCGGCGGGCATCGGCCAAGTGTTCTTCAATGAGCTGGGCCAGCCGGAGGCGATTTACCAGCACAACGCGGACGGAAAGCCTCGAACGCGCATGGTGGCGCCGGAGTAAGTTTTCCTACGCATGGAAAATTATTCTCGCACCCACCTTTCAGAAAGTTCATAACGCTTTATTTTTAATGATTTTTTTTGAAACCCTTCAACCTCAGCAACTCACAAAATAAGTGCCAGGCTCTGACCAATCTTCGCGAAAAGCCCTCTTAATCGCCGATTGCCTTATGAACCTATTTTGGTACGCTCTCCATGAACAACATACCTCTTGTGTTGAGCGTCGCATTTTACCGAACGGAGGCTGGCAACGAGCCCGTGCGTGACTGGCTGATGGAATTACCCAGGGACTCAAAAAAACTGATAGGCACTGACATAAAGTCGGTACAACTCGGATGGCCGCAAGGGATGCCGTTGGTTAGAAAGCTGGAGCATCGCCTTTGGGAGGTCCGAACCGATCTCGGTGAAAATGCTGCACGCGTCATTTTTACGTTGGTCGCCAGCCAAATGGTTTTGCTGCACGGCTTCATTAAAAAGAGCCAGAAAACACCATTAGTCGACCTGAATACTGCCAAACATCGCAAAACAAGCTGTGAGGAACATCCCATGAATAAGCATATCGGCTCCAACTTTGATGATTTTCTCAGTGATGATGGGCTCATAGAAGAGGTCTCTGCCGGGGCGTTGAAGCGTGTTATTGCCTGGCAGTTGGCAGAGGCGATGAAGGCGCAGAAGGTCAGCAAGAAAGCGCTGGCCGAACGTATGCATACCAGCCGTACCGCCGTCGATCGAGCGCTGGACCAAAACGACGCGGGCATGACACTGTCCACCCTGGCCTGTGCGGCAAGGGCTTTGGGTCAACATGTAGAAATACGCCTCGTATCGAACACGCAAGCAAGGCCCGCAAGGGCGTGAAAGCTCGCGCCAGGCGAGCACAACGTATATATCTTCACCTGTTGATTAATGGCCTATCGCCACACCACTAAAGCAGCACATTCAGCCTATTCAAAGCGCGCAAGCCGCGATGTAGAGTAACCTCAGCCACGGTGTACCGGCGTCAATGAAGACTGGCCGTAGGAGCCAGCATCGGCAGGGAAGCGCACAGATGAACGAGACATCCGGCAATAAACCGTTGCTCAATAACTTTTCCGAACTCAACGCCGACATGTTGCATGCGGTGATGGAACTGGTAAGCGACGGTATCTGGGACTGGAATGCCAACACGGGGTTCGTGTACCGCAGCCCCGGCTGGTACATGATGCTTGGCTACCCCCGCCACTCTCTGGAGAACAGCGTGTTCACCTGGGAGAACGTGATCCACCCCGAAGATTACCCACGCGTAATGGCCGTTTTTGATGACTACATCAGCCAACGCGCGCCCTATTACCAGGCCGAGTATCGTTGCCGCAAGGCTGATGGCACTTACCTGTGGATCGAAGACCGTGGCTACGTCATTGCACGTAACCCCGACAATTCAGTGGCGCGCATGGTCGGTGCGCACCGCGATATCCATACACGCAAAATCTCCATCGAACAGCTGCAACAGCGCAACCAGTCGCTGGAAGCGCTGGTGGCCGAACGCACCCGTGAATTATCGCGGGTCAATCAGCAACTGCAAATGCAGTTGGACGAGAACCGCTCCCTGGCCGAACAGGATGCCCTGACACGCATCGCCAACCGTTATCGCCTGGAGAAGGTGCTGCTGGAGGAGTGCGACCGTGCCGAGCGCTTCCGCGTACCGCTGGCCTTGGTGGCCATGGATATCGATGACTTCAAGCCGATCAACGACAAACAGGGTCACGGCGTCGGCGACCAGACCCTGGTGAGCGTGGTAGACAGCCTGGAAACCTGTATGCGCCCAGGCGACTTGCTCGCGCGCTGGGGTGGCGATGAGTTTATGGTGGTCCTGCCCAAAAGCACATTGGACACCGCCAGGCAATTGGCTGAACGTATCCGTCAGGCCATCGCCGAGATGCCCGCCGTGGGCGACTTCAAGGTCACCCTGAGCCTGGGCATAGTGGAGCGGCGGATGGGCGAAACGCCCGCCGCCCTGATGGCACGTGCCGATCAAGCACTGTACCGATCCAAGGCGGCGGGCAAGGATGTGGTCTCGGAGTGATGTGGGAGCTGGCTTGCCAGCTCCCACTTAAGGCAGCGCTCAGTCAACGCACCGGCGGTGCGTACTGAATGCCGCCATTGCTCCACAACGCATTAAGCCCGCGTTTGATCTTCAGCACGCTGCCCTGGCCGATATTGCGTTCGAATACCTCGTCGTAGTTACCCACTTGCTTGACGATCTGCACCACCCAATCCTTGCGCAACTTCAGGTCTTTGCCGTAATCGCCGTCTGCACCGAGCAAGCGTGCAACGTCGGGGTTCTGGGTGGACTTTGCCTGGGCCTCGACATTTTGCGAGGTGATGCCCATTTCTTCGGCATTGAGCATGGCGAACAAGGTCCACTTGACGATGCTGAACCACTCATCGTCGCCCTTGCGTACCAGCGGCCCCAACGGCTCTTTGGAGATCACCTCCGGCAGCACCACGAACTCATCCGCGTGGGCCATCTTGATGCGCTGGGCATACAGGCCCGACTGGTCGGTGGTGAGCACGTCGCAACGTCCGGCTTCCAGGCCCTTGGCGCTCTCATCGGCGGTGTCGAAGGTGATCGGCGTGTACTTCATGCCGTGGGTGCGAAAGTAATCGGAAACGTTGAGTTCGGTGGTGGTGCCGGCCTGGATGCAGACGGTCGCGCCATCGAGTTGCTTGGCGCCGGTCACGCCCAACTTGTGGTTGACCAGAAAGCCGATACCGTCGTAATAGGTCACGCCGGCAAACACCAGGCCCATGCCGGAATCGCGCGAGCTGGTCCAGGTGGTGTTGCGCGAGATCAGGTCGATTTCGCCCGATTGCAGCGCGGTGAAACGCTCCTTGGCGGTCAACTGGGTGAACTTCACTTTTGACGCATCGCCAAACACGGCGGCGGCGACGGCGTGGCACACGTCCACATCAAGGCCGGTCATCCTGCCCTGGCTGTCGGGCACGCCGAAGCCCGGCAAGCCGTCACTGACGCCGCACTGGATAAAGCCTTTTTTCTGGATCGCGTCCAGTGTCACACCCGCGTGGGCGCTGCCGGCAAGCGCAATGGCCGTGGCGGCGAGGATAGTTTTAAGGTGGTTCATGCGAGGCACTCCCTGTGTATCTTTTATTATTCGGCGCCGCACTGCCCGCGCCGGTTTCTGAGGTTGCCCGGCAGTATTGTCAGGTTTGCAGCGTGGCCACAAACGACCTTTAGGCAACAGCTCCTTCCGATTTGGAATGACCCGGCGACTTTATTTCGTTTGCGGCAAGCCTGGGCGCGCGGCTTAGATAAATACACGTCCGCCATTGCCGAGTCCCCGATTCATGAGCCGCGAAAGCATCAGCCAGTCGATTTCCATCGTTCACCCCATCAGCCTTAGCCACGGTAAAAATGCCGAGGTGTGGGACACCACGGGCAAGCGCTATATCGATTTTGTCGGTGGCATTGGCGTGCTTAACCTCGGGCACTGTCACCCAGGTGTGGTGGAGGCGATTCGCGAACAAGCCACCCGGCTTACCCACTATGCGTTCAACGCCGCGCCGCACGCGCCCTACATCGAGCTGATGGATCGCCTTTGTGCGTTTATCCCGGTGGATTACGCGGTGAGCGGCATGCTCACCAACAGCGGCGCGGAAGCGGCGGAAAACGCCTTGAAAATCGTGCGCGGCGCCACCGGCCGCACGGCGGTGATCGCCTTTGACGGTGCCTTCCACGGCCGCACCCTGGCCACGCTTAACCTCAATGGCAAGGTAGCGCCATACAAGCAAAAAGTCGGTGTGCTGCCTGGCCCGGTGTATCACCTGCCCTACCCCAGCGCCGATAACGACGTGACCTGCGCCGAAGCCCTGAAGGCCATGGACCGTCTGTTCAGTGTGGAAATCGACGTAAACGATGTAGCCTGTTTCATCATCGAACCGGTGCAGGGCGAAGGCGGCTTTCTGGCCCTGGACATCGAGTTCGCCCAGGCCCTGCGCCGCTTCTGTGATGCGAAAAACATCCTGCTGATTGCCGACGAAATCCAGTCCGGCTTCGGGCGTACCGGCCAGCGCTTTGCGTTCTCGCGCCTGGGTATCGAACCGGATCTGATCCTGCTCGGCAAAAGCATCGCCGGGGGCGTGCCATTGGGCGCGGTGGTCGGGCGCAAGGCGCTGCTCGACAACTTGCCCAAAGGCGGCCTGGGTGGCACCTATTCCGGCAACCCGATTGCCTGCGCAGCGGCGTTGGCAACATTGGACGCGATGACTGATGAACACCTGCAAACCTGGGGCTCACAGCAAGAGGCCGCCATCGTCCGCCGTTATGCCGCCTGGCGCGAGCAGCAACTGTCGCCCTATCTGGGCCGCCTGACCGGCGTGGGTGCCATGCGCGGCATCGAGCTGGCCCATGCCGACGGCACGCCCGCGCCCCAGCAACTGACCCAACTGCTCAGCCTGGCGCGCGATGCCGGCTTGCTGCTGATGCCCAGCGGCAAATCGCGGCATATCATCCGCCTGCTGGCACCGCTGACTACTGAGCCTACGGTGCTGGAGCAAGGCCTGGATATTCTTGAGGACTGCCTTAAGCAGCTGGCTTAATAGCGCGCATCCACCGGTTTGCCGCCGTTGGGCCAGTCTTTGACCTTGTCCGGGAAATCCGGGCGCGGTTGGCCAGAGAAGTACGCCGCCACGTCCACCGCTTCCTGGTCCGACAAGCCGCCCTGCCCCAACGGGAATTTCTCGTGGAAGCCGATCGGCATGTTGCGCTTCACAAACGCCGCCGCAGTGTAAGGCCGTGCCATACCGGCGCCGATGTTGAACGACTGCTCGCCCCACAGTGGCGGGTACACCAGCTCGCCGTCGGCACGCGCCAGGCCTTGGCCGTTATCGCCATGGCACACCGCGCATTGCTTGGCATACACCTGCTTGCCGTTGTCCAGGTCCGGCTTGATCGCCGGGTCGATCTTCCCCACGCCGCGCCCGGCGACTTTATCTTCAGGGCGGGTGTTGTTTTTCATCCAGTCGAAATACGCGACCATCGCCTGCATATCCGCCGACTGCGGCGCCAGTGGCTTGCCGTTCATGGAACGGCGGAAACAGCCATTGATGCGCTCCTCCAGCGTGACCACCTTGCCCGCACGCGGCGCGTAACTGGGGAAAAATGCCGACACGCCCACAAACGGCGAACCGTCCGCCACGGTGCCGGCGTTGAGATGGCAACTGGTGCAGTTAAGCGAATTGCCGACGTTATCCGGCAGCAGCGCCTTGGTTTGCAGGTGCAGGCGCATGCCGCGAATAACCTGGCCGGCGTTCGGTGCGGCGAGCAAATCTGCCAGCCTTGGGGTTTCGAAGGCCGACGAATCGGTGCTGGCAGGGTTGAGTTGGTCGCGCAGTGTCTTCACCTGGGCAGCGCTGATAGGTGTGCCTGCGTTGCCCCAACCGGTGCGCACGAAGGTCAGGATCTCGGCGATTTCCTGATCGGCCAGCCGGCTGAAACCGGGCATGGTGTAGACCCTCGGGTGGGCAGCGGTTTGCGCGGTTTCCCAACCGGTCAGGGTGATATGCAACAGCGAAGACGGGTTGTTCGAGGCAATGCTCGGGTTACCGGCCAAGGGTGGAAACAGGCCTTTAACGCCAGCGCCGTCACTGCGGTGACAATCACTGCAAAACTGCATATAACCCAGGCCGCCACGGCTGGTGAACAAGTCGGCTGGCGGTGCGGCAGGTGCATGGGCGACCGATGGCATTGGCAGGTCGTCTTTACCCGGCGGCAGGGACTTGAGGTAACTGGCGATGGCCGTAAGGTCGTCATCGCTGAAATGCTGGGTGCTGTGGTGGATCACATCGGCCATGTTGCCGGCGACCGTGGCAAAGCGGTTCTGCCCGGTCTTGAGCAGTTGCACGGTGTCTGGCACCGTCCACAGGTTGCGCAGGCTCAGGGCTCGCCAGTGCTCGACGGTTTCCCCGGCCAGGTAATGCCGGCCGCTGCGGCCCGCATCGCTCATGGCTTTTTCCTGGAAGGCGATGCCCCGTGGCGTGTGGCACGAGCCGCAATGCCCCAGGCCCTGGACCAGGTAGGCACCACGGTTGAGCACCGCGCTACGCTGCGGGTCAGGTTGGAACGGTTGCTTGTCGAGAAAGGCAAAATTCCACAGCGCCAGGCCCCAGCGCTGATTGAACGGGAAGCCCATGTCCGCCTCTAGATTGGCCTGTTGCACCGGCTCGACGCCTTGCATCAGGTAGGCGTACAGGGCGCGCATGTCCTCGTCGCTCATCTTCGCGTAAGACGGATACGGCATCGCCGGGTAAAGGTTCATGCCCGCCGGTGTCACGCCTTCACGCATCACCTTGTCGAACTGCTCGAAGCTGTAGTTGCCGATACCGGTGGCGCGGTCCGGCGTGATGTTGCTCGAATAAATCGTGCCCATCGGCGTGCTCAGCTCCAGCCCGCCAGCCATCACCTGGCCTTGCTTGGCGGTATGGCAGGCGATGCAGTCGCCCAGTTGGGCCACGTATTTACCCTGTTCTATTTGGGTTGGGGTGGCGTGCAGAGGTAGCGCAAGACACAGCGTCGCCCCCAGCAAGGCCAGGCGGGACAATGAAAAGGCCATCGCATTAATCCTTTAATAACCTGGCGTGGAGTAGCCCCCTCGGCGCAGGCCAGCGGTTGTTTTTATGGGTTCATCAGGCCGCTGTGTTGTAACGGGTTTTGTGGTGGAGGGTGTTGATGTGGGTCAGCTGTAAAAATGATGACAACGCCAAGCGCGTGACCGTTGATAGGATGCCCCTTGTAGACATGTACGCATTTCTGTACGTTTCAGCCATCAATGAGGAGACCTGCATGGAAACTATCAACTACACCAAAGCCCGCGCTCATTTGTCCGAAACGATGGACCGAGTTAACGAAGATCACATCCCGCTGCTGCTGACACGACAAAAAGGCGAGCCGGTGGTGATGATCTCGCTGTCAGAATTCAATGCTCTTGAAGAGACAGCCTATCTGCTGCGTTCGCCAAAAAATGCTGAACGTCTCATCAACTCAGTCAACAGCTTGCGAGCCGGTAAAGCCAAGCCAAGGCGGTTGATTGAAGAATGAAAATACTTTTTACCCCTGAAGGCTGGGACGACTACCTCTGGTTTCAACAAAACGACAAGGCAGGCCTCAAGCGTATAAACCTGCTGATCAAAGCGATCCAAAGAGACCCCTTTGATGGTGTCGGCAAACCTGAACCTCTCAAACACAACCTGAGTGGCTTCTGGTCCCGCAGAATCACTGCCGAGCATCGACTTGTTTATGGTATTGAGGCGGATGAAGTACAAATTTTGATGTGCCGCTATCATTACTGACCGAGCTCACATCGCCTGATCTGCTCCTCTCCTGAAAGTACCCGACGCATTACTGCAAGGAAGCACCCATGCTCGATATCCTCCAAGGCACGCCCCTGTGGGTGTACGCCATCTACCTGTGGATTTGTTATTACGGCGTCAAGGCCTGCCTGGGCGGTCGCGAGAATCGCCGCTCACTGCTGATTTTGCCGGTGGTGCTGGTGGTGTGGTCGCTGATGTCGCTGGCGCCTTCATTGCTGTCGAGTGGTGCCTGGGTCGGTGGTGTGCTGGCAGGCTGCCTGATGGGGATGTTGCTGTTTAACGCCGATGGCGCCCGGCTCGATGCCGATGGCGAAACGCTGGTGCTGGTGGGCACCTGGAAAACCCTGCTGATCTCGCAGCTGTTCTTTGCGGTGAAGTACTACTTCGGCTATCAGCAGGCCGTGCATCCGTTGCTGTTGAGCACGCCTGAGATGTTGCTGGCCGTCGGCGGTGTGTCGGGGTTTACCGTTGGTCTGTTCTGCGGGCGGGCCGATCGATTGCAGCGGGCGCTGAGCGCATTGCGCCGCGATATGGGCAGTGTGCTGCCTTGACCTGACCTGCGTGGCCGCCGAAAATGCGCGACGTTTTTTTGTTCCCGCTTACTGAAGTAGTGAAATTTCAATGTCTGATTCTTACACCGAACACGCCGCCGAAGAATCTGTAGCCGCCCTGCAATCGAAGGCCGAATACGAAAACGCCATCAATCTTTCACAGCATGTGCCTGCGGCCAAGATCATCAGTGAGATGGTGCTGGACGCGTTCCACACCTCCAAGGAAAGCGACCAGATCCGCGAACTGCGCGTGGCCATCCGCCAGGCCCATGACGCCTTCGACGACGACAAGGCCTACGACCTGATGGGCCAGCTCAAGCAACTCAAGGATGCCGAAGCAGCCGACAACATCGCCCTGGAAGACCTGAGCAGTAAGTTCTCGATCAGCCGCATCCTCTCCAGTTTCAAGGACGACCCCGAGTTCCAGGAGCTGGTCTACGGCCTGGCCCTCAAGGTGCTGAACCAGTCTCACCAGGCCATCAGCAACCCAAGCGCCGGCAAGGGCAAGGCTGCACGGGCCAAGAAAGAAGCCGAAGTGTTTGTGATCAGCAAGGATGGCATCAGCGTCACCCTGCCGCTGCGCACGCCGCGCTCCAAGCTCAACGTTGACCGCGAGGCATTCGAGTTTTTGGGCTTCAGCTTTGTGGGTGAAGGTGACGAGGCTGAGCTTGAAACCGAGAGCTTTGTGGATAACACCGGCGCCGAGCAGCCGTTGAGCCGCAAGAGTGTGATTACTGCATTGCAGCAGCAGACGGCGTTTGATGGGTACAGCATCGCGCAGCAGTAATTCAGTACTCAAAAGGTGGGAGCTGGCTTGCCTGCGATAGCATCACCTCGGTATGCCTGATGGACCGAGGTGATGCTATCGCAGGCAAGCCAGCTCCCACATTGGGCCCGCGTCGGTTCAGACCTGCGCGGCAAACACTTCGCGAAACCGCGCCATCTCCTGTTTGTTGCCCACCGTCACCCGCACCCACTGCGGCCAATCCTTCCACACCCGCCCGACCAATACGCCCTGTGCCGCCAGCTTCTCGATAACCTGCTCTGCCGGCTGCTTCACGTTAATCATGAAGCAATTGCTTTGCGACGCTGTGCAGGTAAAACCACGCCCGTTTAGCCAGGCGATGGTTTCATCACGCAATTGGGCGTTGAGCGCCTTGCGTTGCGGCACCAGCTTGAGGTCGTCCAGGCTTGCCCGGGCACCGAGCAACGTGGACGCCGCCGGCACATTGTCGCCACCAAACACCGCCAGCCGTTCCAGCAACGCCGGGTGGCCGATCGCCAGGCCCAGGCGCGCGCCGGCCATGCCGTAGATTTTCGAGAAGGTGCGCAGCACCAGCAAGTCGTCGTGGTCCTTGACCCAGCTCACGCAGCTTTGTGCATCGCAGAAGTCGATGTAGGCCTCGTCCACTACCAGCACGCAGCCTTTGGGTTTGTTTGCCAGCGCCTGGCGGATCGCTTCGGTGGGTGTCAGCGTGCCAGTCGGGTTGTTGGGGTTGCACAGGTACAGCATGCCCGCCTGCGGGTCGGCGGCGAGCATGGCCGGCACATCATGGGCATGCTCGGTATTGAGGCTCACTTCGTGTACTGGCGCCTGCCACGCTTCGGCGGCCTGGCGTGGCACTTCATAAGATGGCGTGGCCATCACCAGACCACGGGCCTGGCTGGTAAACGCCAACACGGCGTAGCGCAGGGCGGCCATGGAGCCGGCAAATACAGCGACCTGTTCTTCGGCAAGCCCCTGCGCTTTAGCGAACTGTTCTGCCAAGCCGTACATATAGCCATAGGGATACAGCCCGGAGAGGCCGATGCCACGCTGCATCGCCTCGCGGGCGGCGGTTGAAGGGCCGTAGGGGCTTTCGTTGTAGTTGAGTCGCACCGTGTCCGCCGGGGCCGGTGGCGGGCTAGCCACCGCCCAGTCCAGGCGGCCCAGCACCGGCAAGGCCACGCCAAAGGCGAGAAGAGACCGACGACTTACGCTGAACATGGAGCAACTCCTTGTAGACGGGTGATGGTTTCTCACGGTTCGTACAAAGAAGTATGACGAGAAGGCGTTCAGCTGATTTAGCCACCTGCGCGGTGATCAGCCCTCCAGGTAGTCGGCGATCGGGTAATTCATGCACAAAGCTTCCACCGCCGTGCGCACCTGCTCGCGCACCTCAGGCTCAAGGCGATAGTCCAGTTCGCCCAGCGGGGTGACGTGTCCCAACACCCGACAAATCAGCTCAATCACCTGCCTGCAGCCGTCGGTGTCAAGTTGGCGTTGCGCCATTGAGCCGGTACCGAGACACAAACCGCTGGTGACCAACTTCGAACGTGTCTCGCCCGGTACGCGGTGCTTGCTCACCACAATGGCGCAAGACTCCAGGGCCGCCTCGGCGATGGCGCCGGTCATGGCGCCCCGCAACCGGATCAGCACCGTATGGTTCTCACTGCGCCCGCCCACCACGTCGTAACCCTGGGCCGCAAACGCACTGGCCACCTCATCGGCAAGCGCACGGCCACGCCCCATACAGGCATCAAACTCTGCCGACTTCGCATACCCCAAGGCCGCCGCTTTTGCCGCGATCATGTTCATCGCCGGCGCACCTTGCATACGCGGGAACACGGCTTGATCCAGCACGCGTCTGAACGTTGATTTAAGGCCGGGAACCTTGGTCTCGGCGTCGCGGCCGCACAGAATCAACCCACCCCTTGGGCCGCCCAATTGCTTGTGCGTGCAGGCGATGGTGACGTGTGCGGCATTGATCGGGCTCGGATGGCGCCCCGTTACCACCAACCCGGCGATAGCGGAAATATCCGCCAGCAGGATGGCGCCCGCCTCGTCGGCAATCGCGCGAAAGCGCTCAAAATCCACCACCCTTGAGTAAGCGCCCGCGCCACAAATAATGATGCGTGGGCGATGAGCCAGGGCCAGGCTGCGCACCTGCTCATAGTCGATAAGGCCTGCGTCGGTGGTGCCATAGCGGATGGCCTTGTAATACGCCCCGGTGAACACCGCCGGGCTGCCAAGGGTGAGTTCACCGCCATGGTCATGGGCCATGCCCAGTAGCGTATCGCCCGGTTCAAGCAGCGCCGAAAGCACTTGGGATATGGCGTTGGACGCCGAATGAGGCTGCACGCCGGCGTAATGCGCGTCGAACAACTCCCGCGCCCTGCGTATGGCCAGGGATTCAACCAGATCGACATTTTCGCAGCCGGTGCGATAGCGTTTGCCGGGCGTGCCTTCGGCGCTCACGTTGACCAGCGCAGAGGCGCAGGCGACCAAGGTGCGTGGCTTGACCGCGCAGGAAGAAGCCACCAGTGAGAGGGTGCGATGCTGGCGAGTGACTTCAGCATCCAGCAGGCTGGCGAGTTCGAAGTCTTCTGCGCGCAAATCCGCCAGGCCACGACGCAGCAGGTCGGCTTGGTCTTTGAGCGGTACGGTATTGAATGCCATCGGTGCGGTTCCCTTCCTGGGCGTTGCGTGCCGGTCCGTCCTGAACCGAGAGGGTTAATTAAACAGGAAATTAAACATTTTCCAAATCAAATGTTCATTTCTCACGCACCATGCCCATCAAAAGTACGCAAGCCGCGCATCCGGACTTTATTGTTAGGCCCGACGCATGCAACACTCCCGCCGCCGCAAAACCAGAAGCGCCCCGGGAACGGGCGCTCGCCTGTTGTGGCTGCGCAAACAACGGACGTTAACGACTAAAAGGAAGTGGTGAGCACGTGATACACAGACGCGAAAAAACCGAGCACTTGAAGAGCAACATCAAGTACTTGATCAAAAGCCGCGGCGAGACGCAGTTGTCGTTATCCAATGCTGCCGGCCTGACCAGGACCACCATCTACAACATCCTGGAAGGCAAGGTCGTCAACGTGCAGCAGTCCACCGTCCGCAAGATCTCGGACTTCTTCGGCGTCTCCTACGATGAAATCGAGACCCTCGATTTTGAAGCCAAGGAAATCATCGAGAGCAGTGTTTCCCCACAGGGCAACATGAACCCGGCCGCCGTGCCGGTGCTCAAGGAAAGCCTGGTTATCCAGAACCTGGACAAGCGCATTGGCGAGTTGGCCACACTGTATCCGCTGACCTACTACTTCGGTTCTTCCTACAACCTGATCGGTGTGCGCCTGGAACGGGGCATTCCCGGCATCAACGAGCCGGGTGATTTGTTGATCGTGCAGAAAGGCGCGTCAACCCTGGGCAAAGAAAAGCTGGTGTACGACCGGGCTACCCAGAAGATGTTTATCACCCTTGAAGCCTGCGTTGGCTCAGAGCGCCTGTGCGTGATCGGCGACATCATTGAGGAGCGCTTCAATGACAACCTATGAAGCGGGCATCGAAAACAGCAAATACAAACTGCTGGGCTTTGAGAATGACAAGAGCCTGGCGGTGATCATGGTGATCGCCACCGGCAAGGTCATCAGGATGAAGCTGAGTGAAGTCATCAACAGCGAAATTATGGATAACCTCAATAAAATGGAAGTTAAGAACATGTACAAGAAGTTTTATTCCCAGGGAGGGACGCTGACGGCCTACGACATAAACGACCGCAACGAAAACTCCTGGATGATCTACATCATCCTGAACCTGTTGCTGTTCACGTTTTATATCTTCACCAGCATTGCCGCGACCAAGCCTATTTACTTGGAGTCGATGGGCATCATCGTCACGCCGGGCACGTTTCTGTACCCACTGACGTTTTTGATCGTGGATCTGCTCAACGAGCAATTCGGCCTGCGCCTGGCCAGACGCGCCATTTTGTTTGCGTTCGCCAGTAACGCGATGATCATCATCCTGCTCTACGGCTCGACGTTTCTGCCAGGGTTGCCGGGCTGGAAACTCGATGGCCCCTACAACGACGTGATCATTCAGGTGTCCTCGGTATTGGTGGCGTCCTCGGTCTCGTTCCTGGTGTCGGAGAATATAAACTCCTACTTGCTGTGCAAGATCAAAGAACTGACCAACTCCAGATACCTGTACCTGCGGATTTTCCTCAGTACGTTTTTTGCGGTGATTATCGACAGCTTCCTGTTCTGCTTTATTGCGTTCTATGGCGCGATGCAGACCAGTGACATCTTGAGCATGATCTACGTGCAGATCGCGATCAAAGTCGGCTTTGCGTTTTTCAATATTCTGCCGGCCTATGGCGCGCGCGCGTTGTTCAAACGCTGGATTACCGGTAGCGCTGCCTGATGTAATGCGCTCTAACTGTGGGAGCTGGCTTGCCTGCGATGCAGACAACTCGGTACATCTGCAACACCGCAGCGATGCTATCGCAGGCAAGCCAGCTCCCACAGTTGACCGAGTATGACTCCTACAACTAGCTCAACCGCAACTTCTGCTTCAGGCTGCTCATCACACCAGCCTTGTCCTGCAAATACTCATTCAAGCCCCGCGCCCGCAGGTTGCATGCATCGCAATTACCGCAGCCGGTGCCCATGATGCCGTTGTAGCAGGTCAGGGTCTGGTGCTGAACCAGCTCCAGTTGGTTGTGGTAATCAGCCAGCGCCCAGGTTTCAGCCTTGTTCAGCCACATCAACGGCGTGTCCAGGCGCAGCGTGTAGTCCATGCCCAGTTGGAGCGCGGTGTTCAGCGCTTTGACAAAGTCATCGCGGCAATCGGGGTAACCCGAGAAGTCGGTTTCGCACACACCGGTAATCACGCTTTCGGCTTTGACTTGATAGGCGTAGATCGCCGCCAGGGTCAGAAACAGAATATTGCGACCCGGCACAAACGTGCTCGGCAGGCTTTCGCCCGAGCTGTTCACGGTCGGCACCGGGATGTTGTCGCGGGTCAGGCTGCTGATTGCCAGCTCGTTGAGCAAGGACACGTCCATCACTTTGTGAACGGTGGCGCCCAACTGCTTTGCCAGCTTTTGCGCGACTTCAACTTCGGCGACATGGCGCTGGCCATAATCGAAGGTAATGCAGTGCACTTCGTCATACTGCCCCAGCGCCTGGATCAGGCACGTGGTCGAGTCCTGCCCGCCACTGAATACCATCACGGCTTTTTTAGTCATCAGTTTGCTTCCTGCATTTGTAGAATGTGGGAATAGTTTAAAGGCCACTCAATAAAAAGCCCCGCGCTTCTTGCGAAGGCGGGGCTTTTTGTTGCTCGATGACTCAGTGTGCGTAGGTCAGCAACAGCTCTTTCGGCACTTGGAAATCCAGGGACATCATCACGCTGAGCGCGGTGATGGTGAAGATCGAGAACACGAACAGCTTGCGCGCCCAGACGGTGTCATCCACCGCCTTGTAGCCGGTCCAGGCCATGTACAACCAGTACATGCCCATGGCGGCAGCGACGGCGAGGTAGCTCATGCCGGCGTAGCCACTGAAGGTCAGCATCAAGGTCGCCACGAGGAAGGCCAGGATGTAGAGCAGGATGTGTTTCTTGGCTACCTGAATGCCACGTTTTACCGGCAGCACCGGAATCGACGCAGCCAGGTAGTCATTGAAGCGGAAGATCGCGATGGCATAAGAGTGCGGCATCTGCCACAGGCTGAACATCACCAGCAGCACCAGCGCAGCCATGTCGAAGCTATTGGTCACAGCCACATAACCAATCACCGGCGGCATCGCCCCCGACAGACTGCCCACCAGCGTGCCGTGAACCGACTTGCGCTTGAGGTACAGGCTGTAAAGGCCGACGTAGATGACAAAACCGATCACGGCAAACAGCGCCGCCAACGGGTTGGCCACCTTGTACAACAGGGCCACACCGGCAACACCCAGGACGGTCGCATAGATCAGAGCCAGTTTCAGGGAGATAAGGCCCTGCACCAGCACACGATTCTTGGTGCGTTCCATCTTCAAGTCGATGTCACGGTCGATGCAGTTGTTGAACACACAACCGGAAGCTACCACCAGGGACGTGCCGATCATCGCAGCCAGAAAAATGGCCAGATCGACATGCCCCTTGGAGGCCAGGAAGAAACCGCCTGCCACAGAAAGCACGTTACCGAAAATGATCCCCGGTTTGGTGATTTGGATAAAGTGCTTAAGCGACATCGGGTCTTACCTCACTTCGCCATCATGAACGTATGGATGCTGAACATGATCCATATCGACAGGCCAACCAGCAGCAGGATCACAAGACCTGCGAACACGAACGCAATCACGTTATCGCGCTGCTCTTTCGAGCGATCCAGGTGCAGGAAGTACACCAGGTGAACCAGAACCTGAATCACCGCAAACGCCAGGACGATCATCAAGGTGATCGACTTCGGCAAGGTTGGGTACATCACCAGGCCGAATGGGATCAGGGTCAGGATGACCGACAGGATGAAGCCGATAGCGTAAGACTTTACGCTGCCGTGGCTCGCATCATGGCTGTCATGGTCATGGGAGTGTGCATTAGCCATTACAGAGTCCCCATCAAGTAAACGACGGTGAATACGCAGATCCAGACCACGTCCAGGAAGTGCCAGAACAGGCTCAGGCAGCTCAGGCGAGTCTTGTTGGTGTTGGTCAGGCCGTGTTTATTGACCTGATACATCATCACCGCCATCCACAGCAGGCCGGCAGATACGTGCAGACCGTGGGTGCCTACCAGCGTGAAGAACGCGGACAGGAAGCCGGAACGGTGCGGGCCGTAGCCTTCGGAGATCAGCAGGTGGAACTCGTTGATCTCCATGCCGATGAAGCCCAGGCCGAACAGGAAGGTCAGTGCCAACCAGCTCAGTACGCCCTTCTTGCTGCCCTTGTAGAAGGCCAGCATGGCGAAGCCGTAGGTGATCGAGCTGAACAACAGCAAGGCGGTTTCGCCGAGCACGTAAGGCAGTTCGAAGATGTCGTGGCCCGACGGGCCACCCGCTACGTTGTTTACCAGTACCGCGTACACCGCGAAGATCGACGCAAACAAGATGCAGTCGGTCATCAGGTAGAGCCAGAAACCGAATACGGTCATTGGCCCCGAGTCGTGGTGATGGTCATCGTGCCCATGGTCATCGACATGGGCGTGTCCAGCATTGGTCACTAAGTTCGACATGGTTTAAGCCTGTTCCAACGAGGTTTCTACACGGTTGGCCGGGATTTTCTTCTCGGCTACCAGGCGAGCGTGTTGCTCGGCTTCGATGCGTTCGATCGTCTCGACCGGCACCATGTAGCCTTGATCATCACGGGCAGCGTGAATGATGAAGTAACCGATGGTGCCTACCAGGCCCACGATTGCCAGCCACCAGATGTGCCAGATCATCGCGAAACCGAACACGGTCAACAGCGCGCCCATCACCACGCCAGTGGCGGTGTTGTTCGGCATGTGGATCGGCTCGTAGTGCTTAGGCTTCTGGTACGCAGTACCGTCTTCCTTGGCTTCGGTGAACGCATCAATGGTGTTCGCAGTCGGGATCACAGCGAAGTTGTAGAACGGTGGTGGCGACGAAGTCGACCATTCCAGGGTGTGGCCATTCCATGGGTCACCGGAGTCACAGGCGTTCTGCTTGCGATCACGGATACTCACGTACAGCTGGATCAGCTGGCAGGCGATACCGGCAGCGATCATCAACGCACCGAACATGGCGACGTACAGGTACGGCACCCACTCAGGGTTGGTAGTGGCGTTCAGACGACGGGTCATGCCCATGAAGCCCAGAGCGTAGAGCGGCATGAACGCGACGAAGAAGCCCGAGATCCAGAACCAGAATGCAGCCTTGCCCCAACCTTCGTGCAGCTTGAAGCCGAACGCTTTCGGGAAGTAGAAGCTGAAACCTGCGATGTACCCGAATACAGCACCACCGATGATCACGTTGTGGAAGTGAGCGATCACGAACAGGCTGTTGTGCAGCACGAAGTCAGCACCCGGGATGGCCAGCAGTACGCCGGTCATGCCGCCGATGGCGAAGGTCACCATGAAGCCCAGGGTCCACAGAACCTGGCTGGTGATACGCAGACGGCCGTGGTAGATGGTGAATAGCCAGTTAAATAGCTTCACCCCCGTCGGGATAGAAATCAGCATCGTCGCCAGGCCGAAGAAGGCGTTGACACTGGCCCCCGAGCCCATGGTGAAGAAGTGGTGCAGCCAAACCATGAAGCCCAGTACCGAGATCGCGCCCGATGCGTAAACCATCGAGTGGTGACCGAACAGGCGCTTGCCGGTAAAGGTCGAGATTACTTCAGAGAAGATACCGAACGCTGGCAGGATCAGGATGTACACCTCAGGGTGACCCCATGCCCAGAACAGGTTCACGTACATCATTGGATTGCCACCAAGTTCATTGGTGAAAATGTGGAAATCCAGGTAACGGTCAAGCGACAGCAGCGCCATGGTAGCGGCCAGGATCGGGAACGAAGCCACGATCAGGACGTTGGCCCAGGTGCAGGTCCAGGTGAAGATCGGCATGTCCATCAGTTTCATGCCAGGGGCGCGCATTTTCAGGACGGTGGCCAGGAAGTTGACCCCCGTCAATGTCGTCCCGAGTCCTGATAACTGTAGCGCCCAGATGTAGTAGTCCACACCCACGCCAGGGCTGTACTGAATGCCCGACAGTGGCGGATACGCAACCCAACCGGTCTTGGCGAATTCGCCGACGCCCAGGGACAGGTTGATCAGCACCACGCCGGAAACCAGCAGCCAGAAGCTCAAGGAGTTCAGGAACGGGTAGGCAACGTCACGCGCACCAATCTGCAGCGGCAAGGCAAGGTTCATCAAGCCGGTGAAGAATGGCATCGCCATGAAGATGATCATGATCACACCGTGAGCGGTGAAGATCTGGTCATAGTGTTCAGGCGGCAGGTAGCCAGGCGAACCCTCGGTGGCCATGGCCAACTGGGTACGCATCATGATGGCGTCGGCAAAACCACGCAGCAGCATGACCATGGCAACGATGACGTACATGACACCGATTTTCTTGTGGTCGACAGACGTCAGCCACTCGGTCCACAGGTAGGTCCATTTCTTGAAATACGTGATTGCAGCAAACAGTGCCAGACCACCCAGCGCGATCATGGCGATGGTCACCATTACGATCGGCTCGTGGAACGGGACCGCATCCCAACTTAATTTACCAAACATCGTTTACTCCTCTGCCCCAGCAGTTGAATGCGAGCCCGTGTCAGAACCTTCAACCACGGCCACTTCTTTCTTCTCGTGCTTGACCGGCTTGCCTGGCTTCATACCTTCGTACTTGTCGACGATTTTCTGAAACAGGTCCGGCTCAAACGCGGAGTACAGAGCGACTGGGTTGTTCTGGCTTGGTTTGGTCAGGGCGTCGTATTCAGCTTGATCAAGCTGTTTAGGTGCGGCCTTGACTGCGGCTACCCAGGCGTTGAAGTCTTCCTGGCTCGTCGAGATCGCTTTGAATTTCATGCCGGTGAAGCCAGCGCCGCTGTAGTTCGCGGAGATGCCTTCCATTTCAGCTTTCTCGTTGGCGATCAGGTGCAGGCGAGTCTGCATGCCTGCCATCGCGTAGATCTGGCCGCCCAGTGCAGGGATGAAGAACGAGTTCATCACGGCATCGGAGGTGATTCGGAAATTAAGCGGAGTGTTCTCCGGGAACTGGATCTCGTTGACCGTGGCGATACCCAGGTCCGGGTAGATGAACAGCCACTTCCAGTCCAGCGCGACCACTTCGATGTTGATCGGCTTGACGTTGGATTCCAGCGGACGGTACGGGTCCAGCTCGTGGGTCGACTTATAGGTGATGTAACCCAGGGCGATGATGATGAGGACCGGCACCAGCCACACGGCGATTTCGATCTTGGTGGAGTGCGACCACTTAGGCGCGTAGGTAGCGCTGGTGTTCGACGCGCGGTATTTCCAGGCGAAGGCGAAGGTCATGATGATCACAGGGACCACGACCAGCAGCATCAGCAGGGTAGCGGTGATGATCAGGTTTCGTTGATCCAGACCGATCTGTCCTTTTGGGTCCATCAAGGTCCACTTGCAGCCTCCCAGCATTAACAGCATGCCAATCAGCGGCAAAAAGCCTAGTAATCGGGGGTACCTGTTTTTACTCATCTCACGACCTCTAAAGCAGCTTGCGCAATGCAGTTGGGTTTTGATCGCCAACACTTCACCCTGCCAAGGGTTGGCATTTCTCTTCGATTGAATAAGAGCCTGCCCGTCACGCCATAACTGTACGTTTCACGGACCTGCGGTGAGTTCTTATTCGATTTCGTGGTTAAAGGCCTTGTTACAGACCAATTCCATTTGGTGCGGATAGTTGAAAGGCTGCCGGAACCTTGGGGTCGCACAGAGCCGTCCATCTGCCCCTCGACCGCTCCAGTGCTCAAATATTGAACAGCACAGGACATTCAGTGCGGGCGATTGTAGTTAGCTAGCGATGTATAAACCATGTCTTATAAAGAAATAATTTTTATCGATTACAGCAACAATCCTTCACTAAACCTGCAAAGGTTCGCGATCTTATCGTGTTCGATTCTCAACAAAAACCACAAAAATTGCCGTGTTATTGGGCATAACGCCACTTCCCTTACGCCTTGTAAGGGCTTGCAAAACGGATCCAAGCCCCCATAAAACAAGGCATTCGGACATCACCCAATGGCTCGGGCGGCGTGACATTCACGGCATCGCCCAAACGATGAACTGACAGCACAATTTAGCCATCGGGTGCAAATTTAGGCGGTGGTTTGATGGGTCAGAAATGTCCTGCGACAGCGTCCGTGTGACAACATGTCGCACGCTGTGCACACCTATTGTTGCCCCTCGTCACGGCCCTTTCACAAATCCCTACAACCAAAAACGCCCCGGACTTCCTTCAATGAAGACCGAGGCGTTTTGGGGAACAGACTCAGGCCTGGCGTTGGCGATTGCGATAGATGCCCAGCGGCACCAGGATCACCGTCAACACAAACGCTACCAGCGCCCATTGCGCCAGCGACAGGCCAAGGATCGGCGGGTACGGCGTGCTGCAGAAGCCGTCAACCTGGAAGCCCAGCGGGAACACCTTGGCCAGCGGCAGTTCATCGACAATCGGCTGCAGCACATCGACGCCGCAGCTCACCTCGGGGAAAAACTGGGTATACACGTGGTGACCTGCGGCAGCGACGCCGCCCAAAGCACTGAGTACTACCAGCCCTTCAAACAGAGTGACCGCACCTTTGCGGCGCATGGCAGCGCCGATGAAGGCAAAGATCGCAATCAACAGCAAAGCGTAGCGCTGCAGGATACACAGCGGGCACGGTGCCTCGCCCAACACCACTTGCATATACAGCGCACCGCCGATCAGCGCCAGGCAGATGATGCCCAGCAACACCAGAAAGCGCCGCTCCCTGCCTAAACGCAATTCGTCACTCATGCCCATTTTCCCTTTGTCGTTGTGCCAATGCCGGCAAGTTTACACACAGAGCATGGTTAAAACAGAGAGGGGTTAACTGCGGATTAATCTGGATAAATGTTGTGGCTGAGCGGATGCCATCGCGGGCAAGCCCGGCTCCCACATTGGAATGCGATTCCCTGTGGGAGCCGGGCTTGCCCGCGATGATGCCGCCTCGGTGTGATGCCGAACGTTACTCCAGCGCCGCCGCCGGGCCGAAGAACTCGTAGCGCGCCTGCTGCTCCGGCACACCCAGCGCCTTCAGGTGACGCTTGATCGCCGCCATAAAGCCTTTAGGCCCCAGGAAGTACGCATCCAGGTCACGCTCCTGCGGCAACCACGCCGCCAATTGCTCCTGGCTCAACAGCCCCACCTTGTCCGCCGCCGGGCTCACGCCATCGTCCTCGGCATAGCAATAAAAGCGTTTGAGCTGCGGGTGCCTGGCTGCCAGGGCATCGACCCATTCGCGGAACGCATGCACACCGCCGTTGCGCGCGCAGTGGATAAAGTGCACTGGGCGCTCGGTTGCCAGGGCCGCTTCAAGCATTGGCAATGTCGGAGTAATGCCCACCCCGCCGCTGATCAGCACCAGCGGTTTATCGCTGGCCGCCAGAGTGAACTCACCCGATGGTGGGAACAGGTCGATAGTTGCACCGACATGCATCTGGTCATGCAGGTAGTTGGACACCCGCCCACCGGCCTCGCGTTTGACGCTGATGCGGTACAGGCCCGCATCGCTCAAGGCCGACAGGGAATAGTTGCGGCGCACTTCTTCGCCGTCCAGCAGCAGTTTCATGCCGATGTACTGGCCCGGCGCGGCTTGCAGGATTGGGCCGTTATCCACAGGCGCAAAGTAGAACGAGATGATTTCGTCGCTCTCCTCCACGCGCTTGACCAGCAAGAATGGCCGCGCACCGCGCCAGCCGCCCGGTGCCTGGGCTTTTTCGTCGTAGATGGCCGCTTCGGCGCCAATCAGGATGTCGGCCAATTGGCCGTAGGCCGCGCCCCAGGCATTCATCACTTCAGGCGTGGCGATCTCGCTGCCGAGCACTTCAGAGATGGCGCGCAGCAGGCAGGCGCCCACAATCGGGTAGTGTTCCGGCAGGATCTGCAAGGCCACGTGCTTGTTGATAATCTTGGCGACCAGGTCACCCAGTTGGTCCAACTGGTCGATGTGCCGCGCATACATCAGCACGCCATTGGCCAGGGCACGGGGCTGGTCACCGCTGGCCTGGTGGGCCTGGTTGAACAGCGGACGAACTTCCGGGTATTCGCTGAGCATCATGCGGTAAAAATGCGTGATCAGCGCTTCGCCGCCGCTTTCCAGCAGGGGCACAGTGGATTTGACGATGGCACGGTCTTGGGCACTAAGCATGGCACACTCCTGGGTCTCTTTACTGATGACCTTTACCTACTCAGTATTCGTGCCAACTTATTAATCGTTATATTTCAATTACTTAAATATTTTGTAGTCAGTATGACACCCTACACTTTATAGTCATAAGGACTACAAGGAGTCATTATGACTGCACAATCACTGCTCACCACCCTTTTGCCCCTGGTCGCCGATCTGTCCCGCGAGCTGCCCGAGGGCGAGCGCTATCGACGCCTGCTGCAAGCCATGCGCGCACTGCTGCCGTGCGATGCCGCCGCGTTGTTACGCCTGGACGGTGAGTGGCTGGTGCCGCTGGCAGTGGATGGTTTGAGCGCCGATACCCTCGGTCGGCGCTTCAAGATCAGTGAACACCCACGCTTTGCAGTGTTGCTGAGCAGCCCCGGCCCTACCCGTTTTGACAGCGACAGCGAACTGCCCGACCCCTACGACGGTTTGGTCGATGGCCTGCACGGGCACCTGGAAGTCCACGACTGCATGGGCTGCCCGCTGTTTATTGACGACCAGCCTTGGGGCCTGCTGACCCTCGATGCGTTGGATACCGAGCGGTTCGAACGCGTCGAGCTGGATGCCTTGCAAGCCTTTGCCAGCCTGGCGGCGGCCACGGTCAATGTCGCCGAACGCATCGAACGCCTGGCATTGCGCGCCGAAGACGAGCACCAGCGCGCCGAAATCTACCGTCAGGCCAGCGGCCAGCAGCACAAGGAAATGATCGGCCAGAGCAAGGCGCACAAGCGTCTGGTCGAGGAGATCAAGCTGGTGGGCGGCAGCGACCTGACCGTACTGATCACCGGCGAAACCGGGGTCGGCAAGGAACTGGTCGCCCAAGCCATCCACGCCGCCTCGCCGCGTGCAGACAAGCCGCTGATCAGCCTCAACTGCGCCGCGCTGCCGGAAACCCTGGTGGAAAGCGAACTGTTCGGCCACGTGCGCGGCGCCTTTACCGGCGCGTTGAATGAACGCCGCGGCAAGTTCGAGCTGGCCAATGGCGGCACCTTGTTTCTGGATGAAGTGGGCGAGCTGTCGTTGACCGTGCAGGCCAAATTGCTGCGCGTGCTGCAAAGCGGCCAGTTGCAACGCCTCGGTTCGGACAAGGAACACCAGGTGGATGTGCGCCTGATCGCCGCCACCAACCGCGACCTCGCCGAAGAAGTGCGCAATGGCCGCTACCGCGCCGACTTCTACCACCGCCTGAGCGTGTACCCGCTGCAAGTACCGGCGCTGCGCGAGCGCGGGCGGGATGTGTTGCTGCTGGCGGGCTACTTCCTGGAGCAGAACCGTTCGCGCATGGGCCTGGGCAGCCTGCGCCTGACCAGCGACGCCCAGACCGCGCTGCTGGCCTACAACTGGCCGGGTAATGTGCGGGAGCTGGAACATTTGATCGGGCGCAGCGCGCTCAAAGCCCTGGGCAATTGCCGCGAGCGGCCGAAGATTCTGAGCCTGAGCACCCAGGACCTGGACCTGCCGGACGTCAGCGCGCCAGCCATCGAAGCACCGCTGCAAGCGCCTCCGGCCGTGACCGGCGACCTGCGCCAGGCCACCGAGCATTACCAGCGCCAAGTCATCAGCGCTTGCCTGGAGCGCCACCAGCATAACTGGGCCAGCGCCGCCCGCGAACTCGGCCTGGACCGTGCCAACCTCGGCCGCATGGCCAAGCGCCTGGGCCTCAAATAGCCCAGGCAACTCGGTCAACTGTGGGAGCTGGCTTGCCTGCGATTGCGGTGGGTCAGTTAGTTCAACTTTGACTGATCCACCGCCATCGCAGGCAAGCCAGCTCCCACATTAGATAGCCTTTACCTTTAAGATTGGCTGAACCGGCCGAGGCTTACGAAACACCAACACATTCCCCAACATCACCAGCACCAACCCCATCAGCGCCGGGGCGGTCCATTGGTAGCCCTCGGCAAACGCCGACACGTTCAGCGCCACCACCGGAAACAGCACCGTGCAATACGCCGCCCGCTCCGGCCCCATGCGCCCAACCAGGGTGAGATATGCGGTAAAGCCGATCACCGAACCCGGAATCACCAAGTACCAGAGCGCGCCGATATACCGTGCACTCCAGTCCATGTCGAAGGGAATGCCGCGCACCGCACAGTAAGTCGCCAGCATGGTCGCGCCATAGGCCATGCCCCACGCGTTGGTGGTCAGCGGCTTGAGCCCGGCCTTCTGTTGCAGGCTCGAAAGCATATTGCCCGCCGAGAAACACATGGTCCCCAACAACGCCAAGCCCAGGCCGAGCAAGGTCTGCGGGCTGGCGGTATGCCCTGCCAGCTCCGGCCAGAACAAAAAGCCCAGTCCCAGCAAGCCGAGTGCGCCGCCCATCAACACGTTACGCGCTACGCGCTGGCCAAAAAACACGCGGGCATTGAGGGCGTTCCACAAGGTGGCGGTGGAAAACACCACTGCGACCAGACCGCTCGGGATCCATTGGCTGGCGGTCAGGAAGCACATGAAGTTGACGCAGAACAGGCACAGCCCTTGCGCCAGGCAGATCAAATGCCCGCGCCGGTTCATCACCTGCAACTTGCGGCTGAGCAGCAACAGCGCAAACAGCACCAGCGCCGCCAGGCCAAAGCGGTAGACGATCGATACGGGAATCGCCACGACACCCAATTGCCACTTGAGGGCGATCCAGGTGGTGCCCCAGATCAACACGGTGAGTAAATACAGGAAAAGGTTCATAGCGGGCTCCGTCGGTTGAGCCACAGTGTCCCTTGGCAGCCGGTCGGCGCTCTTGCACATTCTTGCGCTTTTGTCGGGCGCAGGGATCACAGCCATCGCCGGCGGGAGTAGGATGCAAGGCGTCGGAGAGCACAACCATGCCAGATCTGGAATCCCTGCAAGTCTTTCAAGCCCTGAACCGCTCGCCCAACGCACGCCTGGAAGCCTGCGCCGAGCTCGGTGACGGCTTGTCTGCGGCCTTGTGGAGCAACCATCACGATTCGCAGGACTACCAGGCGCCGACCCACCACACCTTGTCCTGCTACATCGGCGGTGGCACCGGCACCTTTCGGCGCGATCAGCCAGGTACCAAAGGTGGCCCGGACAAACTCTGCATCCTGCCCGCCGAACACCAGTCAGCCTGGGTGATCAACGGCGAAATTCGCCTGGCCCATGTGTATTTCAGCCCGGAGCAATTTGCCCTCGGCTGCGTCACGCTGCTTGACCGCGAGCCGCGTGAATTGCAATTACGCGAAAGCACCTTCCTCGAAGACGCCAGCCAGGCCCAACGCTTTCACCAACTGATCGCGCTCAACTGGCACGAGCCCGCCGAGCGCCTGCTGACCAGCAGCCTGGCCCACGAGATGCTCAGCCACACCTTGCTCAGCCAAGTCGGCGCACGCAATGGCCTGCGTTTGAAAGGTGGGTTGGCGGCGCATCAGCGGCGGCTGTTGGTGGAGTTTATCGACCACCATCTGGAAGACCCGATCAGCCTCGGGCAACTGGCGGGTATGTGCGCGCTGTCGGAATACCATTTTGCACGGATGTTCCGCCAAAGCTTCGGCCTGCCGCCCCACCAGTACTTGCTGACGCGTCGCCTGGCGCGTGCGCAAGCCTTGCTGCGCGGCGGTGCCCTGCCCCTTGGCGAGATTGCCTGGCGGTGTGGCTTCTCCAGCGCCAGCCACTTTACCCACCGCTTTCGCCAGGCCATGGGCGCTACGCCCGGGGAATACCGCCAGGCATTCTGCGCCTAGACCATCAAGCCCAATGTCTTGGCTTTGGCCACCGCTTGGGTGCGCCGCTCCACGCCGAGCTTGCTGTGGATGCGCCGCGCGTGGGTCTTGACGGTGTGCAGCGAGATAAACAGCCGGTCGGCGATTTCCAGGTTGGAGTTGCCTTGGGCGATCAGTTGCAGCACTTCCAGTTCGCGCTGGCTCAGCGGGTTTTCCACCACGCCACTGGGCGCCGCCGGGGTTTCCAGGCCCAGCTCACTCAACAGCCCCGGCGCCCGCAAACGCAGCTCGCGAATGGCCTGCTGCACCTGGCAGCGCTGCGCCAGCTCGAGCCCGGCTTGCAGGGCGCGCCGGGCCACGGCCGAGTCGCCCAACTGCCAGGCCACTTCGCCCAGCACCAGGTGCAGCTCGGTTTCCAGGCAGAGCATGCCGCGTTGTTGGGTGGTGTCGAGCAAGGCATACAAGCGCTCCATGGGCTGAACAGCCACACCCAGCTTCACTTCGGCCAGCACCAGCAGGTACTCCAGCCGTGGAATCAGTTCCAAGGTGGCCGGTGGTGCCTGCCGGGCCTGTGGCCCACGGAAATGCCGCAGCACGCGGCGCACCGCCTCCACGGTCAGTTCGGCTCGGCCCTGTTGCAACCAGAAGTGTCCACTGACCAACAGCAGCACCGCGCGGTATACCGAGTCCGGCACATGGCGCTGCTGCATCAAGCGCTCCGCCTCGCGCAACTGGATAAACGCCTGGGCGTAATCGCCCTGGTTGGCCGCCAGCAGCGCCAGGCCGAGAAACCCGTAGAGCACGCGCTTGTCCTGGCTGTGCAGGCACAGGTTCAAACCGCTCTCGAAACATTCACCGGCGAGCGCGTCCTGGCCTTGACGTAACGCCAGATGCCCGCGCCGCAGGGCGATGCGCCCTACCAGTGGCCCCGCCTTGAGGCGCTGGCGCGCCAGCATCGCCTGCACATTTTCCAGCAGGCTTTGCGCCCGATACGGTGCACCGCGCTGCTCCAGCAATTGCGCATGATCCAGTTCCAGCAGCGCCTCCAGCACCAATGAACCATGGGCACGCGCCAGGCACAGCGCTTCGCGGTTCAAGGCTTGGCTGACGTCCAACTCGCCGCGCAACAAGGCTTGCTGGGTCAGCCCCGACAGGCACATCAAGCGGGAGGTCCAGGCGCTGTCGGGCAACGCTTGCAAGGCCTCCAGAAAATGCTCGCGCGAGCGCTCGGCATCGCCATTGAGGTGCAACAACCAGCCCCATTGCGCCTGCCAGCGCGCCAATAAATGCCGCTGTTTCGCCGCCGTCGGCTGCGGTGCAAACCGGGCAAGCTGGTCGATGCACACACCGGCTTGCTCAAAGCGCCCGGCGAACAGTAATGCGGCCGTCACCAGCCCCACCAGTTGCGCCGAGCCCAGCATCAATTCATCGCCATGCTGTTCATGCAAACGCAACAGCAGTTGCGCATTCTGCTGACGGAACAGGTCTTCAAAATTGAAGTGCTGCAACAGGCTCACCGCCACCTCAAACTCTTCGGCCAGCAAGGCCTGCTCAAACGCGGCTTGCCAATCGCACTCAGTGGTAAACCATTGGCAGGCGCGCCGATGCCAGGAACGCTTGGCCGGCCAGGGTTCATCGCGCAGCAAGCGTGCGAGCGGCGGGAACACCTGCAGCCAATCGGCGGTGTCTTCCCAAGGCTGGATAAACGCGCCCAGTGCCTGCAATTCGCGCAGGTAGTGGTCACCGTCGCCAGCGCCGAACAGGTGCTCGCACAGGCTCGGGTTGAAACGCGGCAGGTGCGCCAGTACCCGCCAGGCCTCAGCCAACTCGACCGGCAAGGTGCGCAGCAGTTCGTGTTGCAGGTAGTCGAGCAAGGTCTTGTCCGGGTGACCATCACCGAGCAAGGCAATGCGTACACCGGCGCACCAGCCGCCGCTGAACTGCATCACGCTGTCGAGGCTTTGCTTGGGGCCGAGCAGTTGCTGGACCTGCGCCGGGCTGAAGTTCAGCTCGCTGCACACCAGCAGTTCATCGTCGAGCAACAGGCGCGGCCAGTTGCACGCTGGTCGCCGCCGCGCGCCCAGCCACCAGGTCAGCGCCGGGCTGGCGACACTGAGCAGGCGGTCGAGCAAAGCATCCAATTCGGGCGCGGGCAGGCGGCAGTAATCATCCAGGAACAACCAGGCCGTGGGCTGCCAACGGCTCAGGTCAAGCAACAAGGTAGCTTCATCGACAAACGCCAGCCCCAGGTTGTGCGCCAAGCGTTGGCACAACTCATCGGGGCCCAAGGCCGCGCCATTGAGGGGCAGCCAATACACCTGGCAACCCTTGGGCGCCTGCAAGGCACACTCGGCCAGCAATGCGCTTTTGCCACTGCCGCCCGGCGCGCACAGCAACTTCACCCTCACGGGCGCCGCGAGTAGCGGCTCGGTCAATTGCGGGCGTAACAAGTGATGGGCGGACAGCCGTGGCATGAATCCAGGACGGTCCAGGCAGCGGGTCATGGCAGTCATTGCTGCATCCTGCGTTTTTATTGTTATGCAACCTGACGCCACCCTAGTCCTGTGGTTGGCGGTTGTTGAAGAAGTATTCAGCGGGGTGATCAGTGGCCATGCACAAAACCAAGTGTGGGAGCTGGCTTGCCTGCGATGCAGACACCTCGGTCTCACAGCCATACCGAGGTGATGCTATCGCAGGCAAGCCAGCTCCCACAAAAGCCAGCTCCCACAGGTTGATTGCATTTCAAATGGGGATCAGCGAACGCCCTCGGACCGCAACGCTGCTGGCGTGTAGTCCGCCGCCTTGGCCGCAAAGCCGAACACGAAACTGCGCTTCTCCTCGTTCTTCATGCCGAGGGCGATGTAGCGCCCGGCGATGATGTCGTACAGGGTTTCCACGGTGTAGGCCGGCACCTGGTGGTCGTAGTAGAACTGCGCATGGCCTTCAGCAACGCGCCACAGCTGGCCACGCCCGTCGTAGTGATCCACCAGCGCGACCTGCCAGCTGTCCTCGTCGATGTACATATGGCGCTTGGCGTAGATGTGCCGCTCGCTTGGCTTGACCGTGCCGACCACTTCCCACACGCGGTGCAGCTCGTAGCGGGTGAGGTCCTGGTTGATGTGCCCGGCCTTGATGATGTCGTCGTACTTGAGGGTCGGCGAATCGAGCTTGTAGCTGTTGTAGGGGATGTACATCTCTTTTTTGCCGACCAGTTTCCAGTCGTAGCGGTCGGGCGCGCCGGAGAACATGTCGAAGTTGTCGGTGGTGCGCAGGCCGTCGGAGGCGGTGCCCGGGCCGTCATACGAGACTTGCGGTGCACGGCGTACGCGGCGTTGGCCGGCGTTGTAGATCCACGCCAGGCGCGGTTCCTTCACCTGGTCGAGGGTTTCATGCACCAGCAGCACGTTGCCCGCCAGGCGTGCGGGCGCCGTCACCGACTGCTTGAAGAAGCTCAGCACGTTGGCCGCCTTGGCTGCGTCGATGTCCGGGATGGCTTGCGGCACTGCCACTTCTTCTTCAAAGCGGATCGGTGTGTAGCTGCCATTCGTTTGCGGAGTGGCCTGGGTGATGATGCGCTTGAGATTACCGCCGTGGTAACGGGTGATGTGGTTCCACAGCACTTCCACGCCATTTTTCGGGATCGGGAACGCGTAGTAACGGTTGCCGGTGAAATTTTCCAGGCCGTTACCGTCGTTGATCGCGTGCACGTTCAACGCGCTGCGCTTGATCGACTCGTAGATGTCCGGCGGCAGGTTGACCGTGCGGTGGGTCGGGTACACCGGGATCTTGTAGGTCTCGGGGTAACGTTTGAACATCGCCACCTGCCCGTCGGAGAGCTTGTCTTTGTACTTGTCGACCGTGGCGGCAGTGATCACGAACAGCGGTTTTTCATTGGCGAACGGGTCGGCCAAAAAGCCTTTGCTGTCCACCGCGCCAGCGTTTTTCGGGATGCCGCCGGTCCAGGCGGGGATCGAGCCGTCGGCGTTGCCGGCTTTTTCGGCACCCACCGGCGTCAGGGTAGTGCCGAGCTTGGCCGCCTCTTCGGGCGAGACGGCGGCCATGACGTGGGCGGCCAGTACACTCAGGGCCATCACTGCAAATAGCTTACGCATAGGTTGTTGTCCTTCCTTAAACCAAGTCAGAAGTTCACGCCGAAGCTGAGGGCGATAAAGTCACGGTCGGTGAGGGTGTTGTAGTCACCGCCAAAAAAGTCGGTGTAGCTCAGGCTCGCGGTGTAGGTGTTGCGGTAGTCCGCATCCACGCCGACGCTGATCGCCTTGGCGCCTTCGTTGAAAATGCCGTTGGGGCCGTAGCCGCTGACGTCATGGGACCAGGACAGGTTGGGCTTGAGGTTCACCCCGGCAAACACGTTGTTGTAGTCGAGGATCGCGCGGGCGCGGTAGCCCCAGGAGTTGGCGGTGACAAAGCCGTCGGTATCGCCGCCAAACCCATAGGCGCCGTACACCGAATCGCGGCCGTAGCGCAGTTTGGTCTTGGCTTCCAGCCCGCCGACGTGCACATACGCCGCCTCGCCCACCAGCGTCAGGCGTTCGGCGCCCAGCACCTGGTCGAAGAATTGGGTCATGGTGCTTTGGATCTGGGTGATTTCCTTGCGGCGGTAGCCGGAGTTATCCGAGCCGAACGAACTGCGGATCGGCGAGGCGGTTTGGCCGGCAATCGGGTTGACCAGCGCCAGGGTCAGGTCAGTGGTGTTGAGTTGCACCGGCGCATTCGGCCGGTAGCTGATTTCGCCGGTCCAGGCTGTGCCGGTGGGTAAGGTGGTGGAAAAACTCGCGCCGTACAGGCGGATGTCTTCCGGGTAATCGAGGTAATACTGGCCACGCCCGAGCATGGTGCTCTGGGCCAGGCCCGCGCCGGTACCTGGGGCAATGGCGTTGGCGGTATTGATAATGCGGCCGATAGTGGCCAGGTTGGTGTTGGCGGTGATCGTGCCCACCGTTGGCGTGCGGCTGTGGTAGTTCATGAAGTAGAGGCCGTACTCGGTGTCATCGCCGAGCCAGCGCAAGGCCGCCCCGAACTGGCCGCCATCGCGCGCTTCGCGGTCGTTGGCGCGCTGCACCACCACGCCTTCACGGGTCACCTGGAAGCCCTGGCCAAACGCTGCGGCCACCGGTTGCAATGGCGCAATCGCCGGGCTGCCGACCGTGTAGTTGCTGTTGCAGCCGTGGGCCACCACGTCGTTACCAAAGAAGGTGCCGCAGTTATCCACCACGGTGTTTTCCCAGTTGAGTTGGTAGAAACCTTCTACCGACAGCTGGTTGGTCAGGCTTTGGGACGCGAACAACATGTTGACCGGGATCAGGCCTTCCTTGATCTCAGCGCCTGGACGGCGGAACGCCGAGACGTCGATGGGGTTGATGCTGTTGATCGAGTTACCGATAAACGTACTTTCGCCCCAGCTCACCACCTGTTTGCCGACCCGCACAGCGCCCGGCAAATCGCCGATGGAATAGTTGTGGTACACGAAAGCGTCCAGCAGTTCGTAGCCGGACGAGCGCGCACCTTCGTCACGGTGGTTGTTGCTGATTTGCTTGAACTCGCGGTTTTCGTCCTGCAGTTCGAAGTCGTACCAGTACTTGCCGCGCACAAAGATGCCGCTGTCGCCGTACTTGAGCTCCAAGTCGTGAATGCCCTTGAAGATCTTGGAGAAGGTCTCACCCTTCTTGAAGTTCAGCCGCCCGTCATCACCGGTGGACGCCTGCCCCGTGCCGCCGTTGGGAATACCCACCAGCTTCTTGTCAGCATCGCGCATGCCCCAGCTGGCGCCGACCGACAGCGAGGAATCGAATTGCCCTTCGATCTCGCCGATGTTGAATGAAACAGCCTGTGCCTGGGCGCAGAAACCCAGCGCAACCGCCGTGGCCAGCGCCTGTGGCGTGAAGATGGCGCGCATTGTTGTTTTTGTCATGCGTCTTCCCCGGTGAGTGACAGAAGGCCCCACCCTACTGCCGCCCGTCGGGAGCGATAAGCGCACCAAAGGGGTATTCGTGGTGTCGCTCGAAAGGATGAACAGGCGCTCTGGCCGGGGTTTGCGCGCCGCCATGGATTGGGTAGATGGCGGATTATCAGGAGGATGGATAGGCGCAAGCGATCGTTACCGAAATTGCAACAGTCCTTGTCCTGAACTGCTATTACTCATTTTGTTACAACCGACTATTCTTAACGCACTTTCAGGGCACATGGCCCGCTTGCGTAATCGCAGGAAAAGTCTGATTCCATAGATTGGTCCAATGTTTCAATCTATTACCGCTGTTCACTGACGTTGATTTGTCGCTCCTTGATCCAACGTCTTACTTCGGCCGCTGCGTTTGCAGCGGCCTTTTTTATGCCCAAAATAAAACGGGGCGCCTGTAGCGCCCCGTAGTATTCAAACGTGTTCAAGCAACGATCAGAGGCTGAACTTCTGCAGGTTGGCCATCATCTCCTTCAACGCCTCGATGTTGTCCTTGGGGTGCGCGGCGCCTTCGAAGTCGCAAATCTGCGCCCAGTGCGCTGCCACATCGTCGGGTGAGAACCCGGCCTCAGGGTCAAACCCCACGCCCAGGCTGCGTTCCCAGCGGGTCTTGCCGACCCAGCCGCCGCCGACTTCGAACAACCCGGAGGTGTCCTGGCATGCCTCGCTGCCCAGGTACACCACCAAGGGGCTGACCAGCTCCGGCTTGAGCCGCTCGAACACCTGCGGCGGGATCAGGCCTTCGGTCATGCGCGTGCCGCCGGTAGGGGCGATGGCATTGACCAGAATGTTGTTCTTGCGCCCTTCCAGCGCCAGGGTGCGTGTCAGGCCATACAGACCCAGCTTGGCCATGCCGTAGTTGGACTGGCCGAAGTTGCCATAGATGCCCGAAGTGGACGCGGTGAAGATCACGCGCCCATAACCCTGCTCGCGCATGTGCGGCCAGGCGGCGCGGGTAACTTTGTAGGCGCCTTCGACATGCACGCGGTAGACCAAATCCCAGTCACTGTCGTCCATCTTGTGGAAGGTCTTGTCGCGCAGGATGCCGGCGTTGTTGACCACCACGTCGACACGGCCAAATACGTCGAGGGCGTGCTGGACGATCTTGTCACCCTCGGTTACGGAGTCATGGTTGGCCTCGGCAATACCGCCTGCCTCTCGAATCTCAGCCACGACACGGTCGGCGGCCGAGGCATTCGCGCCCTCGCCCTGGGCCGAGCCGCCGAGGTCGTTGACCAGCACTTTGGCCCCGTGCCTGGCAAACAGCAGCGCATGGGCACGGCCCAACCCGCCGCCGGCACCGGTGACGATCACGACCTTATCCTGGAACTGCACTGACTCACTCATACCGAACTCCGCTGACGACAATGGGAATAGCTTGAGTGTCAGGCACGCAGCCTTTGGTCACAATAAAGTCAGCCGAGGCTGAATGGTGCTCGATAAGGCAGGGGGATGATCATTTAGCTCAGGAATAGGCGACACGTGGCGCGGGCTGCCCCACTCGCTCGCGAAACGCCAGGTAATGCTTGAGCACCAGCACCGGCGCTTCGATCTGCGGATAGTGGCCGATATTGGCCAGCGACACCGAGTCGGCATTGGGCACCAACTGGTGGTAACGCTCCACCATATGCGCGCCGGAAATGGGATCGACTTCGCCGTCGATCACCCGCAGCGGCACCTCATCGCGTTGCATCGCCGCCACCCAACGTTCACGCATACGCCGGCGCTGGGGAATGTAAGCAATCAGCTTATGCAGGATGCGCGGGCCCTCATTGCAGTCGATCAGGCTCCAGAAGTCATCCAATGCACTTTCACTGGGCCGCGTGGTCGGGCCGAAAATCTGGCTGAAACTGTTCGACAAGGCATTACGCCCAAAGGCGCGGCCGATCATCCAGCCGAGCGGGCTGAGCAAGAGTTTCTGCACCAGCGCCGGGCGATGGGTCTCGGGAAACAGCCCGCCATTGAGGAACACACAGCTGGCCATCTGGAAGCGACCGTCGTAATGGCGCGCCAGTAATTCCTGGGCCACGCTGTCGCCATAGTCATGGGCCAGCACATGCACTGGCCGTTCCACGCGCAAGTGTTCGAGCAGCGCTTGTTGCAGGTCCGCCTGCTCCAGCAGGCAGTAATCGTGGTTCAACGGTTTGGCCGAATCGCCAAACCCGAGCATGTCGCAGGCGATCACCAAGTTGCGCTGGGCCAGGGGCTGCCACAGGTAATGCCAGTCCCAGCTGGCGGTAGGGAAGCCGTGAATCAGCAGCAATGGCTCACCCTGCCCCGCCACCCAGTAACGGATCACGTGGCCACGAAAGAGGAATTCCTGGCCACGTTTGCGCCAGGCTCTAAGCGGTATCTCGGCGAGTGGCATCAGCTTTTATACCCGGGATCTTGCAGGTCCAATTTACGCAACAGCGCCGGCCATGCCAGCGCACCGCCCATACCTTGAGCGCTCTTTGTGACAGCCGCCACCATCGCCTTGGCGCCCGCCAGAATCTGCGGCTCGATGGCAATCAATTCGGCGCCGCCGTTTTGCGCCAGCACCTGGATGTCGCAGGCGCGCTGGAAGGTGAACATCATTAAAAACGTGTCGGCGATGGAGCCCGCGCAGGTCAACAGGCCGTGGTTGTGCAGCATGAGGAAATTGTTCTCGCCCAAGTCCGCCTGCAAGCGGGCTTTTTCTTCAGGGTTGAGCGCCACGCCTTCATAGGCGTGATAGGCCAGGCTGGACAAGACAAAGGTGGATTGCTGGCTGATCGGCAGCACGCCCTGCTTTTGCGCGGAAACGGCAACGCCCGCGGCGGTGTGGGTGTGCAGCACACAGACCACATCGTGGCGCACTTCATGGATGGCACTGTGGATGGTGTAGCCGGCGGGGTTGATCTCGTAAGGGCTGTCCATCAGCTTGTTGCCGGCCTGATCGACCTTGACCAGGCTCGACGCCGTTATCTCATGGAACATCAGGCCATAGGGGTTGATCAGGAAATCATCGGTGCCCGGCACCTTGGCGGAAATATGCGTGAAGATCAGGTCGTCCCAGCCATGCAGCGCCACCAGACGATAGCAGGCCGCCAGGTCGACGCGGGTCTGCCATTCGGCAGCGCTGACCTGGTCTTTGACATTCTGTGGCGATAGAACAGGGGCTAGGCTCACGGCAACAACCTCCTTGGTTCGCTTTATTATTATTTTTTTGGATGAGGGGCCAGTCTAGTCAGACGCCGTGGCGCAAGGAGTTGCCTTGGCAGCCAGCTTGATGACTGAGCGAGTCAGTCATGAGAATAGTACAAACGGTGTCAGAGAAGTGCCGCCAATAAAGGTACGGCGAACAAGTTGAGCAAGCCGGTCAGCACCATCACCAGGCCCGCCACCGAACCCTCTTCGCCGCCGACTTCACGCGCCCGGCTGACACCCGCGCCATGGGCACCCACGCCAAACAATGCGCCACGCGCCAAGGGTGTACGCAGTGGCAACCATTTGAGCAATATGCCACCGAGCATGGCGCCGAACACACCGGTGAACATCACGAACACCGCCGTAAGCTCCGGCACGCCGCCAAGGTCCGAGGACACCGGCATGGCAAAGGGAGTGGTGATCGAGCGCGGTAACAGCGACATCGTGACCGAACTGTTCAACGCCAGCGCCTTGGCCAGCCCGAACGAGGTGCCGATAGACGCTGCGCTGCCCGCCACCATGCCCAGCAACAATGCCGACCAGTGGCGTGCCAACACGCGCCGCTGTTGCCAGATCGGCACGGCAAACGCCACGGTAACCGGCCCCAGCACCAGCATCAGCCAGTGGGTGTCGGTGGCGTATTCGGCATAGGCGGTTTTCATCGGCACCGCCACCGCCAGCAGCAGCGCCGGCACCAGAATCAAGGGTGACAGCAGGTAGCGGCCGGTGCGGCTATAGATCCAGCGGCTGAAAACATAGGCGGCCAAGGTCAGGGCAAGCCAGAACAGCGGCATCAGCTCAAGCTTCACGGCGCAGGCTCCAGCGGCAGACCATCTCCACGGTGAACGCAGTCACAAGCATCACCGCCAGCGTGCTGAAGCCAATCACCAGCAGGATGCGCCAGCCGTCATTGCGCACCAGGCCACCATAATCGAGCAGGCTCATCAGGGCCGGGATAAAGAACAACAGCATCTCCGCCATCAACACCCCGGCGCCCAGTTGCAGGGCCGCAGGCTTGACCAGGCCGCTGGCGAAAGTCGCCAGCAACAGGCCAAGGCCCACCACGCCGCCGGGAATCGGCCACGCGAACCACACCGACAACTGAGTGCCGAGCAGATAAATGGCCAGCAGTACCACCAACTCCGTGAGCAGGCGGCCGAGATGTTTGAAGGTGAATCGTTTCATGAGCTTTGGGTCCTCGCAGGCGCTCATTTTAATGAGACACGCCCCCATACCCACAGCGAATTGTTAGACTGCATACTATTCCAAACTGGAATCACGCTATGGAATTCAAACAGCTGCGCAGCTTCGTCGAAGTGATCCACCGTGGGGGCTTTACCCAAGCCGGTAAGACCCTGCACATCAGCCAATCGGCGGTGAGCAAGCAAGTCGCGCAGCTGGAGCAAAGCCTCGGCACACCGCTGCTGGAGCGCACCGGTTCACACATCCGCCTGACCGCCAGCGGCGAGGTGGTATTGCAGCGCGCCGAGGCCATGTTGCGCCTGCAGACCGAGCTGCTCAGTGAGCTGGATGACATGCAACAACTGACGCGCGGCGAGTTGCGCCTGGGCTTGCCACTGCTCGCGGGCGATACCTTGTTCGCCGGGTTATTCGCCGAGTACCGCCGTCGCTACCCGAAGGTCTCCATCCAGTTGCTTGAAGGCGGCAGCCGCACCATCGAGCAGGCGATTCTCAACGGTGAATTGGACGTGGGCGGCACCTTGATGCCCAGCGACCCGGCTTTCGCCTGGCAACTCTTCTGTGATGAACCCCTGGATGCCTTGCTGCCAATGGACCACCCGCTGGCCGACAACGCCCAAGTGCGCCTGGAAGAATTGGCGGACACGCCGTTCCTGATGTACCAGCGCAGCTTTGTGCTCAATGACCGGCTGATGCAGGCGTGCCAGCAACTGGGCTTCACGCCCAAGGAAATCGGGCGCAGCGGCCAGGCGGATTTTCTGGTCGCCCTGGTCGCGGCCGGCCAAGGCGTGGTGTTGTTGCCCAGCGTGGTCGCCCGTGGGCTGGTGCGACCGGGCGTGGTGCGCCTGACGCTCAAGGCGCCCGATTTCCTGCGCTGGGACATCGCCTTTATCTGGCGTGAGGGCGCCTATCTGTCGAAAGCCGCCCAGGCGTGGCTGGCATTGCTGCGTGAATTCCCGGTCAAGCGCGCAGTGCAGTGACCAACTCAGCCAGCCACGGCTCGGCGTCGGCTTCCGGGGTCACGCTTTCGCTGGCATCCAGGCGCAGCATTGGCAGCACTTCGTGTACGCCCAGCTCACCGAACAGTTCGCGCATTTGCTCGCCGCCACCGCAGAACGTGTCGCCATAGCTGGCGTCGCCCAGGCCGATCACCGCACCGGGCAGGCCGCGCCAGGCGGCTGGCAGCTGGTCGCGAATGGTCGAATACAGCGGTTGCAGGTTGTCGGGCAGCTCACCCATGCCGGTGGTCGATGTGACCGCCAGGAACGCCTCGGGGGCAAAGGCCTGCACCTCGGCCAAGGTGGCACGCGGGTTGTGCCAGGCTTCAAAACCGGCGGCGTTGAGGATACCGGCGGCGTGGCGGGCGACTTCTTCAGCAGTGCCGTAGACCGAGCCGGAAAGGATGGCGACTTTCATCAATCTGATCCTGTAGTTGAGCGAAAGCGTGGGATATTAGCAGCTGATGCAAATATTTCAGCGCACACCGTGCAACATTCAAAAGTTGCCATAGAATTCAGACTCTAAAAACGCGCCATGGACTGCTCAATGATCAACGCCAAACTCATGCAACTGGTAATCAACGCCTCTAACGACGGCATCGTCGTCGCCGAACGTGAAGGCCAGGACAAGCCGCTGATCTACGTGAACCCGGCGTTCGAGCGCATGACCGGTTACGCCTTGGACGACATCCTGTATCAGGACTGCCGCTTCCTGCAGGCGGGTGACCGCGATCAGCCGGCGCTGATGGCCATTCGTGAAGCCCTCGACAGTGGTGGCGCCTGCCGGGAGATCCTGCGCAATTACCGCAAGGACGGCACGCATTTCTGGAACGAGCTGTCGCTTTCCACGGTGTACAACGAGGCCGACAAGCAGACGTATTTTGTAGGTGTGCAAAAAGACGTCACGGCTCAGGTGAAAGCGCAGCAACGTGTCGCGCAGCTGGAAGTCCAGGTGACCAAGCTCGAAAACGAGCTGGCAGCACTCAAGGCGACGAGCGGAATTAACAAAGTGTAAAAAATGCAGTCTTTAGAGCGATAATGGCTTTTTAATGTCTCATCCTTGAGCTACATCAATGCACCGCGACGCTCTTTTGACGCAGGACGAACTGGATTTTATCCAGGATATGCAGCACAACCCGCAGCTCAACGTACGGGATGCCTGGTCGAGCCTGACGGTTAATGGCGGTGCACAGATTCGCGATTTGCTCACGCGGCTGGCGGCTCACGACCACGTCACCATCCAGGCACAGTTCGACAACCAGCAACTGACCTTCCCGCTGCACCTGGTGGAAGACGAGTTTCATGCGGTGCATCTGCGCCTGGGCGTGCCAAGCATTTTTGAAGACGGGCCGATGATCCGCCCATGGCGCCTGGCGCTAGAGGCACCCGTGGCATTGGAAAACGTCAGGGGCAACCCTGCCGCGCTATGGGTGCATGAGGTGTCATTCAAGGGTGTGCTGGTGGAGATTCGCGGCCGGGTCAAACCGCCGAAAACCTTTTCGCTGTGGTTCAGCCCTTCCGGGTACGAGCGTATTGCCTTGCGCGGCACGCTGGAACGGGAAACCGCGCGAGGCCTGTTCGCTTATCGCCTGAGCCAGAGTGACGCAGATGAGATCGAGCGGTTACGCCAGTTCATCCTGCATCAGCACCGGTTGGTCCATCCCCACGTACACGCCTGAAATCAGGTATCCAGGCGGCCTGCCAGAAACTGCTGCAAGCGGCTCTGCATCTGGCGCCCTTCGCTGCCCAGGCAGCCGATGGGCGAGCCGGCCATGTCATCCTCGGCCAGGTCCGCAGCCGCACCGGCCAGAAACAGCGGGCAATCCAGGGTCAGCGCCAGGCGACTCAGGCGCGCGGTCAGATCATGGTTGTGCGAATGGTTGGAGAAAATCACCAGCGCCCTGGGGCGGATCTTTTCACACACCAGGGTCAATTCATCAAAGGGCTGGCCCATGCCCAGCACTTTCACCGGCGTGTCTTCGTGACTGAGCATCAGCGCTGCCACCAGCAGTTCCAATTTACGGCATTCGCCAGGCATCGCCGCCAGTAACACCCGCGGTGCCAGTGAGCTGCTCGCGAGCCTTAAGCGCTCAAAGGTATGCATGCGCAGGAAGGTGTCGTAAAAAAGCCATTCACTGGCTTGGCCGAAACGGCCCTGGTGGCGCAGCAGATCACTCCAGAGCGGCATCAGGATGTCCTGGAATGCCACGCTCAATGGGTAGGTGGCAAAAATCTGCCCGTAGAGGCTCTCCAACTGACGGTCGTCAAAGGCGCTGACGGCGTGCATCAACCGCGCCCGCCACTGTGACCACTCCTGTTCATCGACGCCATTGCCCTCAGCATCGATAGCCAAAGCCTGTAGATCGTCACGTGCGAGGATCTTGCCGACCTTGCTCACGGCCACGCCACGCTCGATCCAATCGAGAATGCGATTGACGGTCACAATATCGGCGCTGGAGTAGAGCCGATGCCCGCTTTCGGTGCGCGTTGGCTGGATCAGCCCATAACGACGCTCCCAGGCACGCAGGGTGACCGGGTTGACACCTGTCATTCTCGAGACATCACGGATCGGGAACAGCTCATCCGGGTCAGAGACGTGAGCCTGGGCTATTTCGCGAGTTTGAGCAGTTATTTCAGGCATCAGAGATCGGAAACATCCATCTAAATGTGGATCCCATTTAACGCTTTTAGACTTGTCCTTTTCAAGGGCTGCCCCGTCAGACCAATGCCACTGGTGTATTTCTTGAAAACAGGAATAATCCTTGCCTGTTTTTTGGTGATGACCTTACCCGGTCGCCACCTAAGTGCCCCGCCTACCCGGCTCAGTGCACCTGATTACTTGGAGATACACAATGTCTACCTCTCCCGTCACCTTGATGGTTGCGCGCCGCGTGGCCAAAGGGCGCTATGAAGAATTGATGGCCTGGCTGCGTGAAGGCGAGCAATTGGCCACTGACTTCCCCGGCTACCTGGGTTCCGGCGTGCTTGCACCGCCGCCCAATGATGATGAATTCCAGATCATCTTCCGCTTCGCCGATGAAAAAACCCTGCATGCCTGGGAGTTTTCCGCCTCACGCGGTGCGTGGTTGAGCCGAGGCAGCGAACTGTTTGCCGACCCGTCCGAGCATCGCGTCAGTGGTATCGATGGCTGGTTTGGCGCCGTAGGCGCAAGACCTCCGCGCTGGAAACAGGCGGTGGCGATCTGGCTGGCATTTTTCCCAGTGTCGCTGCTGTTCAACTTCGGGCTGGGGCCGCTGCTCAGTGAGTTGGACATGTTCCCGCGTGTGCTGGTCAGTACCCTGGCACTGACGCCGCTGATGGTTTACTTCTTTATTCCGCTCTCGACCCATCTGCTGGCGAGTTGGTTGCATCCAACGCCGACGCCCAAGCCGACCCAAGCCGCTGCTTGAGTACAGGCGAGGCCGGTCGCTGGTATAGTTTCAACCTGCCAGCGACTCGAGCCTCCCATGACGGTAACCAACGCCCCGATCCTGATCACCGGTGCCGGCCAGCGTGTCGGCCTGTATTGTGCCGAGCGCCTGCTGGACGAAGGCCACACGGTGATTTTCAGTTACCGCAGTGAGCGCCCAGGCGTTGAGGCCTTGCGCAAGCGTGGCGCGCTCGGCGTGTTTGCCGACTTCTCCACTGAAGCCGGGATTCTGGCGTTTATCGCCGAGCTGAAAACCCATACCGACAGCCTGCGGGCGATCATCCACAACGCGTCGGCGTGGGTTGCGGAAACACCCGACGAAGATAGCCGCGCTTTTACCGACATGTTCAGCGTGCACATGCTTGCGCCGTACCTGATCAACCTGCATTGTTCACCATTGCTGCAACGCTCGACACCGGCCGATATCGTGCATATCAGCGATGACGTGGTGCGCAAGGGCAGCCGCCAGCACATCGCCTACTGCGCCACCAAGGCCGGGCTCGACAGCCTGACGTTGTCGTTCGCCGCGCAGTTTGCGCCGCTGATCAAGGTCAACGGCATTGCGCCGGCGATGGTGATGTTCAACGAAGGCGACGATGCGGCGTACCGCGCCAGGGTGCTGGCCAAGTCGGCGCTGGGCATCGAGCCTGGGCCTGGGGTGATCTACCAGAGTGTGCGTTACCTGCTGGACAATCCGTATGTCACCGGAACCACCCTGACCGTCAACGGCGGGCGGCATATCAAGTAAGCCGTTTGTGAGGATGTTGTATGACCTTGTCCCTGCCCCAACACTACCGCGAGATCCTCAAAGGCCTGGGCGAAGACCCGGAGCGCGAAGGCTTGCTCGACACCCCCAAGCGCGCGGCCAAGGCCATGCAGTACCTGTGTCATGGCTATGAGCAGGACCTGGAAACCATCGTCAACGGCGCATTGTTCGCCTCCGATAACGACGAGATGGTGATCCTCAAGGACATCGAACTGTATTCGCTGTGCGAGCACCACCTGCTGCCCTTTATCGGCAAGGCCCATGTGGCCTATATACCGACCGGCAAGGTGCTGGGCCTGTCGAAGCTGGCGCGCATTGTCGACATGTACGCGCGGCGCCTGCAGATCCAGGAAAACCTTACGCGGCAGATCGCCGACGCGATCCAGCAAGTCACCCAGGCCGCAGGCGTGGCGGTGGTGATCGAAGCCAAGCATATGTGCATGATGATGCGCGGCGTGGAAAAACAGAATTCAACCATGAACACCTCGGTGATGCTCGGCGCGTTCCGCGAGTCGAACACCACGCGCATGGAGTTCCTGCAACTGATTGGACGGAGCAAGTAGCAATGCCACAACTTCAACCAGGCATGGCGCGCATCCGGGTCAAGGACCTGTGCCTGCGCACCTTTATTGGCATCAATGAAGATGAGATCAACAACAAGCAGGACGTGCTGATCAACCTGACCATCCTGTATGCCGCCCAGGAAGCCGTGCGCGACAACGACATCGACCACGCGCTGAATTACCGCACCATCACCAAGGCGATCATCGCCCACGTCGAAGGCAACCGCTTTGCGTTGCTCGAGCGCCTGACGCAAGAGTTGCTGGACCTGGTGATGAGCAATGAATCGGTGCTGTACGCCGAAGTCGAAGTGGACAAGCCCCATGCGCTGCGCTTTGCCGAGTCGGTGTCGATAACCCTCGCAGCCAGCCGCTGATACTTAAGTGAGCCTTATGAACGATCAACAACGCCTCGAACTCGAAGCCGCCGCCTTCCGCCGGTTGGTGGCCCACCTGGACAGCCGCAAGGATGTGCAGAACATCGACCTGATGAACCTCTCGGGCTTTTGCCGCAACTGCTTGTCGAAGTGGTACAAGGCCGAAGCCGACGAGCGCCACATCGAGCTGAGCCTCGATGACGCCCGTGAAGTGGTGTACGGCATGCCGTATGCCGAGTGGAAAGCCCAATACCAGAAAGAAGCCAGCGCCGACCAACAGGCGGCGTTCGCCAAAGGAAAACCCCATGACTGACCTGAACACCCTGCGCGCCAGCCTCAACAGCGGCGAACATGTTTTTGCCGACACCTTGGCCTTTGTGGCTGCCGGTTACGATTACCAGCCGCAGGCTTTCACCAATGGCGGCGTAGAAAATGCCGCTGGCCAGAATGAAGGCTCGTGCAAGACCTTGGGCCTGGCGCTGCTGGAAGGCTTGAGCGATCAGGAAGCATTGCTGGCGTTTGGTGAGCATTACCGTTCGGTGGTGGCAACGCCAGAGGGCAGTGATCACGGCAATATCCGCGCGTTGATTGCCCATGGTTTGGCCGGTGTGAAGTTCACCGCACAACCCCTGACCCGCCGCTGATTCAATCTGATAACCCGGTTTAAGGTGGGAGCTGGCTTGCCTGCGATAGCGGTGTGTCAGCCACCACCGCTATCGCAGGCAAGCCAGCTCCCACATTGAATCGGGTTGGCACATCAGCACTGTGGTGCGGTTTGAATCGTGCGCATAAAAAAACCGGCCTCTCAGCCGGTTTTTTCATTTCAGCGGGTTTAGAACGAAGCGTCCTTCAAACCGTCGAGGTAACGCTCAGCGTCCAACGCTGCCATGCAACCGGCGCCGGCCGAGGTGATGGCCTGACGGTACACGTGGTCAGCCACGTCACCGGCGGCGAAGATGCCTTCGATGTTGGTCGCAGTGGCGTTGCCTTCACGGCCGCCTTGTACCACCAGGTAGCCGTCTTTGGCTTCAAGCACGCCTTCGAACAGCGAGGTGTTCGGGGTGTGGCCGATGGCGATGAACACGCCGTCGACTGTCAGCTCGTCGAAGCTGCCGTCGTTGTTCTTCAGGCGGGCACCGGTCACGCCCATGTTGTCGCCCAGGACTTCATCCAGGGTGGCGTTGAGTTTGAGGATGATCTTGCCTTCAGCCACACGGGCGTGCAGTTTGTCGATCAGGATCTTCTCGGCGCGGAAGGTCTCGCGGCGGTGAACCAGGGTCACGGTGCTGGCGATGTTGGCCAGGTACAACGCTTCTTCCACGGCGGTGTTGCCGCCACCGACCACAGCGACCGGCTTGTTGCGGTAGAAGAAACCGTCGCAGGTCGCGCAGGCCGAAACACCTTTGCCCATGAACGCTTCTTCCGATGGCAGGCCCAGGTAACGGGCGCTGGCGCCGGTAGCGATGATCAGCGCGTCACAGGTATAAACACCGCTGTCGCCGGTCAGGCTGTATGGCTTTTTCGAGAAGTCGACTTGGTTAATGTGGTCGAAAACGATCTCGGTTTCAAAGCGCTCGGCGTGCTCTTTCATACGCTCCATCAGCACCGGGCCAGTCAGGCCGTGCACGTCGCCCGGCCAGTTGTCGACTTCAGTGGTGGTGGTCAATTGACCGCCTGCCTGCATGCCGGTAATCAGCAGCGGCTTGAGGTTGGCCCGGGCAGCGTAGACGGCAGCGCTGTAACCGGCAGGGCCGGAACCGAGAATAATCACTCGCGAATGACGGGTATCAGACATGACTCACTCCTATCGACCGCCCGGACCACAAGGCAGCTGGAATAAAAAAGGACCGCGAAGCACTTGGGGAAGGCTTGAACTCGCAGGCCCTGAAAATAATGGGTGCAGCGTATAGAGGGGGGCAAGATTAAGGAAATACGGAATAACAATCCAGCTCATAGGTGGTCTCTATGCAGTCGCCGCGGTTAATCGACACCCTGGTTGCCCAGATGTTACCGCTGATGTCGCCGCTTTCGCCGAAGAGGCAAAGCCGGTAAGGTCGGCGCGTTCGTCTTCTTGCTCGGAGTTATCCATGCCCGCCCCTGCCCTTTCTGGCCCGCAATACCTGCGTGAAGGCCTCAAACTGGTGTTGAGCCCTGGCCTGCGCCTGTTTGTACTGCTGCCGTTGGCGATCAACTTGGTGCTGTTCGTCGGTTTGATCTATTTCGCCGGCCATCAGTTCAGCCTGTGGGTCGACACCTTGATGCCGACGCTGCCTGGCTGGCTGAGTTTCCTCAGCTATATCCTGTGGCCCTTGTTTGTGGTGCTGGTGGCATTGATGGTGTTTTTCACCTTCACCATGCTCGCCAATATCATCGCCGCGCCGTTCAACGGTTTTCTTTCGGAGAAAGTCGAGGTGGTGGTGCGCGGTACAGACGACTTCCCCGCCTTCAGCTGGGGCGAGTTGATTGCCATGGTCCCGCGCACCCTGGCGCGGGAAATGCGCAAACTGGGTTACTTCCTGCCACGCGCCATCGGCCTGTTTATCCTGTCGTTCATCCCAGTGGTCAACCTGATAGCCGCGCCGCTGTGGCTGTTGTTCGGTGTGTGGATGATGGCGATCCAATACATCGACTACCCGGCGGACAACCACAAGCTGGGCTGGAACGAAATGCTCGCCTGGCTGCGCCAGAAGCGCTGGCAGAGCATGAGCTTTGGCGGCATTGTTTATCTGGTGTTGCTGGTGCCGGTGGTCAACCTGCTGATGATGCCGGCGGCCGTCGCGGGCGCCACGTTGTTCTGGGTGCGTGAGCAAGGGGCCGAGGCGATGGCGCGGCAGGCGGTAGCCAAGTCATAAATCCATCATCCTAGCGTCACAATGACGACATGGCCCACGGTGACACTGTGGGTCATGACGACAGCCTCGCTTCACATCACCCTCATTACCGAAACCTTCCCGCCGGAAATCAACGGGGTGGCCAATACCCTCGGCCGCCTGTGCGAGGGTTTGCGCGCGCGTGGCCATCAGGTCGAGTTGGTGCGCCCGCGCCAGGGCGTCGATCAAAGCCGGCCCAGCGACGATGAGTTGCTGCTGTGTCGCGGCTGGCCATTGCCGGGTTACCCGGGGCTGCAATGGGGCCAGTCGTCGATGCACAAGTTGCTGCGGCGTTGGACACGACAGCGCCCGGACGTGCTGTACATCGCCACTGAAGGGCCGCTGGGGCTGTCGGCGCTGCGTGCGGCACGGCGTCTGGGGATCAGCGTGGTCAGTGGTTTTCACACCAACTTTCAGCAGTACTCGAACCAGTATGGCTTGAGCCTGCTCAGCCGCATGGTCACCCACTACTTGCGCTGGTTTCACAACCGCTCGACCCTGACCCTGGTGCCCAGCGCCAGTCAACGCCTGGAGTTGGAACGTCGCCACTTCGAGCGCCTGGGCATGTTGTCCCGCGGCGTCGACAGCCAGTTGTTCCACCCCGCCAAGCGCGATCATGCACTGCGTGAAAGCTGGGCGCTCAACAGCGACCAGATCGCCGTGCTGCATGTGGGCCGCCTGGCACAGGAAAAAAACCTGGGGCTGCTCAAGCGCTGCTTCGAAACCTTGCAGGACACCTACCCACTGCGCCAGATGAAACTGATCATCGTCGGCGACGGCCCGCAACGGGCGACAATGGAAAAGGAACTGCCCGAGGCGATTTTCTGCGGCACCCTGCGCGGTGAAGAACTGGCGCGGCACTACGCGTCCGGCGATGTGTTCCTGTTCCCCAGCCTGACCGAAACCTTTGGCAACGTAGTGCTGGAAGCCATGGCCTCGGGACTGGGTGTGGTGGCTTACGATCAGGCAGCCGCCACCCAGCATATTCGTCATGGTTACAACGGCGTGCTGGCGATGCCAGGCGATGAGGAAGCGTTTTGTGACGCAGCCAATTGGCTGCTGGAGGATGCGGAGAGTTTGCGCCGCATGCGCTTGAATGCTCGTCAGCATGCGAGCCGCCAGGGTTGGCCGGCGATTATTGAGCAGTTTGAACGTCAATTACGCGGGGTGTGCAAGGACGGGCACCCGGTGCCCGTCCTGTCGCCCCTTACACCAGGCTCGTCAACGCCTCACGACTGAACGGCAGAATGTCCCCCTCACGACCTTCGCGCACCTTTACGGCCCAGTCCGGGTCCACCAGTAGGGCACGGCCCACAGCAACCAGGTCGAACTCGTCGTTGTTCAGGCGCTCCAGCAGGTTTTCCAGGCTGGCCGGCTGGGCGACCTTGTCGGTGTTGACCATGAACTGCAGGAACTCGCAGTCCAGGCCCACGCTGCCCACGGTGATGGTCGGCTTGCCGGTGAGCTGGCGGGTCCAGCCGGCCAGGTTGAGGTCGGAGCCTTCGAACTCCGGCTCCCAGAAACGGCGCGTCGAGCAGTGGAAAATATCCACACCGGCGTCGGACAACGGCTTGAGGAATTCACCCAGCGCCTCGGAGGTTTGCACCAGGCGTGCGGTGTAGTCCTGCTGCTTCCACTGAGAGAAGCGCAAGATGATCGGGAAGTCCGGGCCTACGGCGGCGCGGGTGGCCTGGATCAATTCGATGGCAAAACGCGAGCGTTTAGCCAGGCTGCCGCCGTATTCGTCAGTGCGCTGGTTGCTGCCTTCCCAGAAGAACTGATCGACCAGATAGCCGTGGGCTCCGTGGATCTCCACGCCATCCATACCAATGCTCTGGGCATCCTTGGCGGCCTGAGCGAAGGCGTTGATCACGTCCTTGATGTCTTGTTGGGTCATGCCGTGGACGACGACGTTACCGTCCTTGAGTTTCTCCATCGGGCCGTAGGCGGGCACGCTGGCGTCAGGCTCGGTACCGATACGGCGCACGCTGCCCACGTGCCACAGCTGCGGGACGATCTTGCCGCCTTCGGCGTGTACGGCATCGACTACTTTCTTCCAACCCGCCAGCGCGGCCTCACCGTAAAAGTGCGGCACATTCGGGTAGCCGTTGGAGGCCTGATGGCCGACCACGGTGCCTTCGGTGATGATCAGGCCCACGCCCGCAGCGGCGCGGCGGCGGTAGTACTCGATGACTTTGGAATTGGGTACGCCACCCGGCGAGAACGATCGGGTCATGGGCGCCATCACCACACGGGTGGACAGTTGCAGTGCACCGAGCTGGAAGGGTTTGAACAAAGCCTGGACGGGCATGGGGCACTCCACACAAGAAGGATTTATGATGCGGATAATATGGACCGTGCAGCGTGCTGGGTAGCACTATTGATCTGGGTGATTAAGGGGTAAAAGTGAGAGAGGTTAATCGCCGCCAACCTGTGGCGAGCGGGCTTGCCCCGCGTTGGGCTGCGTAGCAGCCCCTCTTCCAGGCAGCGCATTTTCGGTTGAAGGAATGCAGGGATCTTACTGGGGCTGCTACGCAGCCCAACGCGGGGCAAGCCCGCTCGCCACAAGAAGCACTGTTAACTCCCCTCGTCAGCACTCAGCTCAGGGCTTTTTCGATGGCCTGTACGATCGTCGGATCATCCGGCGCGGTGCGCGGAGAGAAACGCGCAAGTACACGGCCGTCCTTGCCGAGCAGGAACTTCTCGAAATTCCAGGTGATATCACCAGGGAACTCAGCGCCCTCGCCCGCCAGCAGGCGATACAGCTGATGGCGATCGTGGCCGTTCACGTCAAGCTTGCTGCCCAACGGAAAGGTAACGCCGTAGTTCAGGCTGCAGAACGCCTGAATTTCTTCTTCGGTGCCCGGCTCCTGGCCTGCAAACTGGTTGCACGGCAGGCCTAGAACAGTAAAACCCTGGCCTTTGTACTGCTGATAAAGGTTTTCCAATGCCGCATATTGCGGGGTCAAACCACATTTGGAGGCCACGTTGACCACCAGCACCACTTGCCCCTTGAAGGGCGCCAGCGGCAGCTCTTGTCCGTCCAAAGCTTTGAGTTTCAGGTCGTGGAAAGCACTCATGACGAACTCCAGATATCCCATGTTCTTCGCGTTGCGGCTGTTCGAGATTACAGACCACAAGCCTGCAATCATAGACGCCGATTGAAAAACTCGCCCGCCGGTTACTGCGCGGTCGGCCAGGGCAAAATCGGAATCGCGGTGACCGCATTCTGCGGGCTGCCTTCGATCAGGCGGTCGCTGTAGACCAGGTACACCAAGGTATTGCGCTTCTTGTCGAGAAAGCGCACCACCTGCATGGTCTTGAACACCAGCGAGGTGCGCTCCTTGAATACTTCGTCGCCATCCTTGAGTTCGCCCTTGAAGTGAATCGGGCCAACCTGACGGCAGGCTATCGACGCTTCGGCGCGGTCTTCGGCCAGGCCCAGGCCGCCTTTGACGCCGCCGGTCTTGGCGCGCGACAGGTAGCAGGTCACGCCGTCAACCTTAGGGTCATCAAACGCCTCGACCACTATGCGGTCGTTGGGGCCGACAAACTTGAATACCGTCGACACCTGGCCGATTTCTTCGGCCGAGGCCAGCAACGGCATGGCCAGCAGCAGGCCGAGTAATCCTTTCATGACACGCATCGTGTATTTCCTTTATTCAGACCAGAATCAGGTTATCGCGGTGAACCAGTTCCGGTTCGGCCATGTAACCCAAGAGTCCGACAATTGCATCGGACGATTGTCCAATAATCTTCTGTGCTTCAAGGGCGCTGTAGTTGGCCAGGCCACGGGCGATCTCACGACCATCGGGCGCCACACACACCACCATCTCGCCACGGCGGAAGCTGCCCTGCACCCGTTTGACGCCGACCGGCAGCAGGCTCTTGTTGCCCTGGGACAAGGCTGACACAGCACCGTCGTCCAGAACCAGCGTGCCACGGGTTTGCAGATGACCGGCCAGCCATTGTTTGCGCGCCGCGAGCATGCCGCGTTCCGGCGACAGCAGCGTGCCAATGCGCTCACCGGCCTTGAGGCGGTCCAGCACGCGCTCCAGGCGCCCGCCGACGATGATGGTGTGCGCACCGGAGCGCGCGGCCAGGCGTGCAGCACGCAGCTTGGTCTGCATACCGCCACGGCCCAGGGCACCGCCGACACTGCCAGCCACGGCGTCCAGCGCCGGGTCATCGGCACGCGCCTCATAAATAAGCTGGGCGTCGGGGTTGTTGCGCGGGTCAGCGTCGAACATGCCGTCGCGGTCGGTGAGGATCACCAGCAGGTCGGCTTCCACCAGGTTGGCCACCAGCGCTGCCAAGGTGTCGTTGTCACCGAAGCGAATTTCGTCGGTGACCACCGTGTCGTTCTCGTTGATCACCGGGATGACCTTGAGCTCAACCAGCGCGCGCAGAGTGCTACGGGCATTGAGGTAACGCTTGCGGTCGGACAGGTCGTCGTGGGTCAGCAGGATCTGCGCGGTGTGGCGGCCGTGTTCGGCAAAGCTGGATTCCCAGGCTTGCACCAGGCCCATCTGGCCGATGGCGGCGGCGGCTTGCAGTTCGTGCATCGCGCTGGGTCGCGCGGTCCAGCCGAGGCGGCTCATCCCGGCGGCAACTGCCCCGGAAGAGACCAACACCAACTCAACACCGGCCTCATGCAAGGCCACCATCTGCTCGACCCAGACGCTCATCGCTGCGCGATCCAGACCTTTGCCATCCGCCGTCAGCAGCGCACTTCCGATCTTTACGACCCAGCGCTGCGCACCTGTCACTTTGCTCCGCATCATCTTCAACCTTAGAGTGAGGGCCGCGCGACCCAGCGCGCCCCATAACGTTATACCCGGATACCAAAACGCCGCTCTATAAGGAGCGGCGTTCAAGTTTACTGCAACGAATCAGTCGCGCACGTAAATGATTTCCGGACCGTCTTCATCATCCACGTCTTCTTCGTCCCAATCGTCGTCGCCGATGTCATGGACCGACTTCACGCCGCTGCGGCGCAGGGCTCGCTGGTCATCCAGGGCCTGCAACTGGGCGCGGGCTTCGTCTTCGATCTGCTGGTCGAGCTCGGCGAGTTCGGCCTTGAATACCGGGTCGGCCGCCAGGCGGTCGGCGCGGTCTTCGAGGTAGCGCATGATGTCGCGGGTCAGGCGCTCGGTGCCTTCTTTGGCGATAGCCGAAATCACATAGACCGGGCCTTCCCACTCCAGGCGATCAACGATTTCCTTGACGCGCTCTTCGTGCTCTTCTTCGAGGATCTGGTCGCACTTGTTCAGTACCAGCCAGCGGTCACGCTCGGCCAGGGCCGGGCTGAACTTGGTCAGCTCGCTGACGATCACTTCGGCGGCGTCTGGCGCGCTGGTGTCATCCAGCGGCGCCATGTCGACGAGGTGCAGCAGCAAACGGGTACGCGACAAGTGCTTGAGGAAGCGAATCCCCAGGCCAGCACCGTCGGAAGCACCTTCGATCAAGCCAGGAATGTCGGCGATCACGAAGCTTTTCCAGCGGTCTACGCTGACCACGCCCAGGTTTGGCACCAGGGTGGTGAACGGGTAGTCGGCAACTTTCGGCTTGGCGGCCGAGACCGAGCGGATGAAGGTACTTTTGCCGGCGTTCGGCAAGCCCAACAGGCCCACGTCCGCCAGTACTTTCATCTCCAGCTTGAGGTCACGCTGCTCGCCAGGCTTGCCCGGCGTGGTCTGGCGTGGCGCACGGTTGGTACTGGACTTGAATCGGGTGTTACCCAGGCCGTGCCAGCCGCCCTGCACAACCATCAGCTTCTGGCCGGCCTTGGTCAGGTCGCCAATCACTTCCTGGGTCGCGGAATCGATGATAGTGGTGCCGACCGGTACGCGCAGTACCAGGTCTTCACCTTTTTTACCGGTGCAGTCGGTGCTGCCGCCGTTGGAGCCACGCTCGGCATCAAAGTGCCGGGTGTAACGGTAGTCGACCAGAGTGTTGAGGTTTTCGTCGGCCATCATGTAGATGGAACCGCCGTCACCGCCGTCACCGCCGTTTGGACCACCGTTTTCGATGAATTTTTCGCGACGGAAACTCATGCAACCGTTACCGCCGTCGCCTGCTTTTACTCGGATGGAAACTTCATCAACGAACTTCATAACAAAACGCCTCTCGTCGCATGGACGAGCTTAAGAAACCAAGACATAAGACTCTTGCAAAAATGAGCGCAGCGACCTCAGAAAACGACCGCACATCCAGCGCCTGAGCCCATCACAAACAGCTTTGCAAGAGACTCACTCCACAAACGAAAAAGCCCCGTCGCGAGACAGGGCTTTTCCAGCGATCGCGCAATTAAGCGGCGACAACGCTCACGTAACGGCGGTTGAACGCGCCTTTTACTTCAAACTTGATCACGCCTTCGATTTTAGCGAAGAGGGTGTGATCTTTACCCATGCCAACACCGTAACCGGCGTGGAATTGGGTGCCGCGCTGACGCACGATGATGTTGCCCGGAATGATTTTCTGGCCGCCATACATCTTAACGCCAAGGCGTTTGGCTTCTGAGTCGCGACCGTTACGGGTACTACCACCAGCTTTTTTGTGTGCCATGAGTCAATTCTCCTAGTGAGGAATTAGGCTGAAATTAAGCCTGAATACCGGTGATTTTGATCTCGGTGTACCACTGGCGGTGGCCCATACGCTTCATGTGGTGCTTACGACGACGGAACTTGATGATGCGGACTTTATCGTGACGACCTTGGGAGATCACTTCAGCCACAACGGTAGCGCCAGCAACAACTGGAGCGCCGATGTTCACGTCATCGCCATTAGCGACCAACAGAACGCGATCAAAGGTAACGGATTCGCCAGTAGCGACTTCCAGTTTTTCGATCTTCAGGTATTCACCTGGGGCGACCTTGTATTGCTTGCCACCAGTAACAATTACTGCGTACGACATGGTATTTCTCCGATAATCCTGCTCACCCAGCGCTTTATAAGAAAAGGTATTGGCTGGCATGGCTGCATGGGATGGACGTCCCGAATGCAATTGCGTAAGGCAGGTGCTGCCCAGGAAGTTCAGGGTGCGCGATTGTACGCAAGGTAAATGGGTGTTGCAAGTGGCCGCCAGTCGCCTTGAAAGCGTAGCGAGCGAAGGGAAGACAAGGAAAAAACAGGCGAGGAAGCGGAGTTTACGGGTTGTAAATGAGCATTCCGAGCCTGTTTTTGACGCAGGATTACAGAGCGCAGTAGCTTTCATGGTGACTGGGCGCGCCTTGACACCCGGGGGTCAGGGTCCTAGCATGCCGCGCAACCCTTCTGGAGCGACTGTCGCTGATGCAACCCCAAGCTTTCTACCGCGCGGTCGCGGACGATTTTAGCGCCGTCGACGGCATCATCAAGCAGCAGCTGACGTCTAAAGTGCCGCTGGTCTCCAAAATTGGCGACTACATTACGTCGGCGGGCGGTAAACGCCTGCGTCCTTTATTAGTGTTGCTGTGTGGCAAGGCCCTGGGCCGCGAAGGCGATGACCTGCGCCTGCTGGCCGCCACCATCGAATTCCTGCACACCGCCACCCTGCTGCATGACGACGTGGTCGACATGTCCGGCATGCGCCGTGGCCGCGAGACGGCCAACGCGATGTGGGGCAATGCCCCCAGCGTGCTGGTAGGCGACTTCCTGTATTCGCGCTCGTTCGAAATGATGGTCGAACTGGGCTCGATGCCGGTGATGAAGATTCTTTCACAAGCCACGCGCATCATCGCCGAAGGCGAAGTGTTGCAGCTGTCCAAGGTCCGCGACGCCAGCACCACTGAAGAAACCTACATGGAAGTGATTCGCGGCAAAACCGCGATGCTCTTCGAAGCCTCGACCCACAGCGCCGCCGCCCTGTGTGGCGCAACAGCCGAACAAGCCGAAGCCCTGCGCACCTTTGGTGATCACCTGGGCGTGGCCTTCCAGCTGGTGGACGACCTGCTCGACTACCGTGGCGACGCCGAGACCCTGGGCAAGAACGTCGGTGACGACCTGGCCGAGGGCAAGCCGACCCTGCCGCTGATCTACACCATGCGCGAAGGCACGCCGGAACAGGCCGCCCTAGTGCGCAAGGCGATCCAGAAAGGCGGGATTGAAGACCTCGAAGCTATCCGTGCTGCGGTAGAAGCCTCGGGTTCCCTGGAGTACACCGCACAGCTGGCGCGTGACTACGTGGCCCGTGCCATCCAGTGCCTGGAAGCCCTGCCAGCCAGCGAATACCGGGATGCCCTGGTCGAGCTGAGCGAGTTTGCGGTAGCCCGCACGCACTAAAGACTCTTTGCAGAGCTGGCTTATGTGGGAGCGGGCTTGCTCGCGAAGGCGGTGTGTCAGTCAGCTATGAAGTGACTGACACACCGCCTTCGCGAGCAAGCCCGCTCCCACATTTAGACCCCATTAGCAACTCGCTGCCCCGCTACAGCCACAAAACCCTATATAATGTGCGACTTTTAGCCATCCTGACTCTCAAGGAGCTTTAGTGAGCACGTTGCCACCCTGCCCGAAATGCAATTCCGAGTACACCTACGAAGACGGCGCCCAGCTGATCTGCCCGGAATGCGCCCACGAATGGTCCGCCAATGGCGAGGCCGAAGTGGCGGGCGACGAAACCGTGAAGAAAGACTCTGTGGGCAATGTCCTGCAAGACGGCGACACCATCACCGTGATCAAGGACCTCAAGGTCAAGGGCACGTCCCTGGTGGTCAAGGTCGGCACCAAGGTCAAGAACATCCGCCTGTGCGACGGCGATCACGATATCGATTGCAAGATCGACGGTATCGGCCCGATGAAACTCAAGTCCGAGTTCGTGCGCAAAGTCTGAACCTGCTGCATCCATCCCGCGCCCGCCGCGGGGTGGCGTTTTGCCCTCCCTGCTGACCTGTCTCAATATCCACACAGAAAAACCAGGAAACCGCCAATAGGCACTTGCTATTCTACGAATAAGAATTATTCTCATTGAAACCCATCAAGGAGAACCACCATGACTTATTTGATAGATGCCTGGCTGGACCGCCCACACCCTTACCTGCGGATCCTGCATCGGGAAACCGGCGAAGTCTGTGCGGTGCTGGAAGAAGAAGCGTTGAGCGAACTGCAAGACCAGGGCGACCTGGACGTGAACGGCCTGAGTTCCAGTGAACCCGGCGTGCTGAAAGAGGTAGTACGTAACTTGTTCCTGTTTTGCTATGCCCGAGCGTTGCGCCCGGCGACAGAGCTTCATGGCAAGTTTCATCCATGAACCATCACGCAGAATCCGCAGGTGCGGGCTTTATGTGGGAGCGGGCTTGCTCGCGAAAGCGGTGTGTCAGTCACTGAATGTGTATCTGAACTACCGCATTCGCGAGCAAGCCCGCTCCCACACAAGCCCAACACCCATAGAACTCAGCGGGTATTACAGAACGTCGAGCAGCTCAACGTCGAACACCAGAACGCTGTGCGGCGGAATGCTGCCAACGCCTTGAGCGCCGTAAGCCAGTTCGCTCGGCACGTACAGGCGCCATTTGCTGCCGGCATTCATCAGTTGCAGAGCTTCGGTCCAACCGGCGATCACGCCGCCCACCGGGAATTCTGCAGGCTCGCCGCGCTCGTAGGAGCTGTCGAACACAGTGCCGTCGATCAGGGTGCCGTGGTAGTGCGTACGCACTTGGTCTTCACGGCTCGGCTTGGCGCCGCTACCTGCAGTCAGCACTTCAAATTGCAGGCCGGAAGCCAGTGTGGTGATGCCGTCACGCTTGGCGTTTTCAGCCAGGAACGCCAGGCCGGCGCCAGCAGCCGCTTCTGCCTTGGCAGCCGCTTCGGCTTGCATGATTTCACGGATCACTTTGAAGCTGGCCGCCATTTGCTCTTGGTCAACACGGCTTGGCTTGCCGTCGAACGCGTCGGTCAGGCCGGCCAGGATGGCGTCGATGCTCACGCCCGGTGGCGGGTTGTCGCGCAGTTGGTCGCCCAACTGACGGCCGATACCGTAGCTGACGCGGGTTTCGTCGGTGGACAGATTAACTTCGGACATGAAGAGGCTCCGCTGTAGGACAGCACGGTTTCCCGCGCCATCCAGAACTAAAAGGGCCCGCAGACTAGCACACAAGCCCCGCCTCTGATCAGCCCCCTGCCCTACTACCAAAGCGCCAGGTCGTAGGTCAGATACAGCCGATAGTTATCGCGGTCGCTGGCGTAGGTGGAACGATAGGTCGCTTTGCGCAACTCCACGCCCAAGCCTTTAAAGGTACTGTTCTGGATGACATAGCGCAGGTTAGTGTCCGACTCCCACTCCCGCGCCTCACGCCCCCTGTAATCACCGTTCTGCCCTTTGTAATAGCGGGTCATGAAACTCAAACCCGGCAGCACGGCTTCAAAATCATAGTCGTAGCGCAGCATCCAGGTTTGCTCACCGGCCTGGATGAACTTGCCCACACCGGCGTTGGTGAAGGAATACACCGTCGAGACACTGGCATAAGGCAGCGCAGTGTCGCCGTTGACCTTCTGATAACCGACGCCCAGCGCCTGTGCTCCCAGGCGGTAGGTGAACAACCCGCTGAACATGTCGCTGTCGACTTTGCCGTTGCGCGCCTCACCCGCATCGCTGCTGATGAAATAACGCAAATCACTGGTCAGCGTGCCGTTACCCACCGGTTGTTTATGCACAAGACCAAAAAACTGCTGACGATAGAACTCTCGCATTTCGCCGTAATACCACGTGCCGCGCAGTTGCGGCGTGAAGGCATAGGAGGCGCCGGCAAAATCGAAATCACTGCCCTGTTTGCCGCTGTAGCCCTGGGGATAAATAGCCACGCTGTCGGTGGAATTTCGCTGCTTGAATTTATCCAGGTGCCCGGCGTGCAGGTAGAGGTCGCGAATACCGCTGTACTCCACTTGAGTGCCTTGAAAAGTCTGCGGCAGCAGGCGTCCATCGTTGTGCACCAGCACCGGAATCTTCGGCAGCAAGGTGCCGGTTTTCACCACGGCATCGCCCCAGCGAATCTTCGCGGTGACGCCCAGGCTGGAGAATTCGCTGGCGGCATGGCCATCGTCATGCACCGGCAATAAACCCGTGCCGGCGTGAGTGGGGCTGGAGTCGAGCCGCAGCCCCGCCAACCCCAACGCGTCCAGACCAAACCCTAGCGTGCCTTCGGTATAGCCTGACTGCAGGTTGAGTAAAAAACCTTGCGCCCACTCTTTGCGATCCTCGCCGCCGTCGCGGTAATCGTCGTTGAAGTAGAAATTGCGCAAGGTCAGGCGACCCTTTGAGTCCTCCCAGAAACCCTGGGCCAGGAGTACCGGCGACACACTTGCCAACAGGCACGCCGAGGCCATTTTTCCTCGATTGAAAAGTTTATGCATCGCTGTTCCCTCTATGCCTTATTGTCGTTTTTTTATGGGCAGTTCCACCGCGCGACACACTGGACGGCACCTCGCGTTGGAGCGGACACTAACGGCTCGTCGAAAGCCCCACAACGTTATGCGAGATGCGCATCAGGCTATGCGCAAAGCACCGCCAAGCCCTCGCAACCGACAGGAAAATCACGGTGAATCTCAAGCAGCTCGAAGCCTTCAAGGCGATCATGTCCACCGGTTCGACCATCGGCGCAGCAACACGCATGGGCCTGTCGCAATCGGCCGTCAGCCGCCTGTTGAGTCAACTGGAAGAGGCGTTGGGTTTCGTATTGTTTCTGCGCAAAAAAGGTCGCCTGATGGCCACTGCAGAAGCGGAAGAGTTGCTGACCGAAGTCGTCGGCCTGGTAGACGGTATGCAGCGTATCCAACGCCTGGCCGACGAAATGCGCGTGGGCCGCTCGCGCAAAAGCCTGCTCAAGGTCGGGGTGCCCACCAGCATGACCCAAGAGCTTTTGCCACGGATCGTCGCGGAGTTTCTCAAGAGCCATGACGACATCGTGGTGGAGTTGCTGACCGGCTCTTACGACATGATCGAGCGCGCCGTACTCGACCGGTCCGCCGACCTGGGCTTTGTGCGCCTGCCGACGGAAATTCCCGACTTCGACATCGAGCCCGTGCTGCAAACCGAAGGCGTGTGCGTGATGCCCGCCGACCACCCACTGACTCGCCACACCTGTATCGAGGTGCAGCACTTGCGCAATGTGCCGTTGGTGATGCTGGGCCGACAACGGGCTTTACGGGCTGAGTTGAACCAGGTGTTTCGCGCGGCCAACCTCACGCCGCAAGTGCGGGTCGAAGTGCATTCGGTAGGCGCGGCGTGCAGCTTTGTCGCCGAAGGCCTGGGGGTGTCGATCGTCAACGGTTTGCTCGCCAGCCACTTCCTGCACCTGCCGATCGTGACCCGGCCTTTTCGCCCTGCACTGCCTTACGCTTTCGGCCTGGCCTATCGCACCAATGAGCCACGCCCACAAGTAGTCACGGCGTTTGCCGAACACCTCAAGCAGCGCTTGAACGCACAAAACGCATAGCCCGACCCACCCTGCGCATAACGTTGTCGCCGCCAAAACTTTGCCCTAGTGTCCGCTCCACACGCGTCACTCCCCCATAACAACAACGGCAAACGCCGGGGCAGCCAGCATGAGCGAATCACAGAATTTCTCCACAGCGGCGGCGGTGGAAAAACCCACGCAACGCAAACAGATCAACCCGGCCATCATCCTGCTGAGCATCGTTTTGCTCGCCGTGGCCTTCACCTACGCGGTGAACTCGGGCAAGTTCGAGCGCCAGAACGGGCTGGTCGTACCCGGCTCTTATCAGGTGCTGGAGAAACACAACAGCCTGGGCCAATTGTTCGCGCTGGAGCCACGCAAGGCCGGCGATAGCGTGGCCCGGCCGGTGTCGCTGGTCGAAGGTTTCATGGCCATCCCCCAAGGCATCGAGAAACGTGCAGCGCTGATCTTCATGGTGCTGTTCATTGGCGGCATGTTTGGCGTACTGAACAAGGCCGGGGTGATCGACGCCGGGCTCGAGCGTTTATTGGGCCTGACCCGCGGCAACATCTACGTGCTGGTGCCGAGCCTGATGCTGGTGTTTTCGGCGGGCAGCACGTTCATGGGCCTGGCCAAGGAGTTTATTCTGATCGTGCCGCTGATGGTCGCCATGGCCAACCGGCTGGGGCTGTCAAACCTGATCGGGCTGGCTATCGTCACCATCTCGGTGAAGATCGGCTACCTCGCCTCAATCTCCAACCCTGTGGCGCTGTCCGTCGCTCAGCCGATGGTCGGGCTGCCTATATTCAGCGGCTTAAGCATGCGCGTACTGGCCTACTGCAGCTTCTTGCTGGTGGGGATCGCCTTCGTGTTGTGGAGTATCCGCAAGTACGGTTTCGATGCGACAGCGCAGATTACGTTCGAACATAAACCCTTGCCCACGCGCCATTTGATCAACCTTATTGTGCTGCTGAGCGGCATCGGCTTTCTGGTCTACGCCTCCAACCGCTGGGGCTGGAAATACCATGAGCTGTCGGCGTTTTACCTGTTGCTGACGGTGGCGTTCAGTGTGATTGCCGGGCTAGGAGCAAGTGTCGCCGCCAGTGCTTTTGTCGATGGCATGAAGAAAGTGCTGATTGCCGGCGTGCTGATCGGCCTGGCCACCGCCGTGGAGATCATCCTCAGTACCGGCCAAGTGCTCGACACCATCGTCAACACCCTGGCCAACCTGGTAGGCGACCACGGCCCTATTGTGTCGGCCTACGGCATGTTCTTCGCGCAACTGGGGCTGGACGTGTTGATCCCGTCCACCTCGGGCCAGGCGGCGGTGACCATGCCGATCTTCGGCCCGCTGGGCCAACTCTCCGGCGTCAGCCCGCAGACCACTGTATTCGCGTTTCTGATGGGCAATGGCCTGACCAACATGATCACCCCAACCTCCAGTGGCCTGCTGGTATTGCTGGCCACCGCCAATGTCGGTTGGGGCCAATGGGCGCGCTACATCCTGCCGCTGTTTCTGATCTACGCCGTACTGGCGATGGTGTTGCTGGCCATTGCGGTCACGAGCGGGTACTGAGTCGATGAGTGTTTTCCCCATGCAAACCCTGCACAACCACATGATCCCGATGCGCGACGGCATCCACCTGGCCACCGATATCTATTTGCCGACAGGCAGCTGCGGCCCTTTCCCGGTGGTCATTGAACGCACGCCCTACGACAAGAGCAAACCCTCTCGCTCGGAAAAACAACGCGACGGCCAGCACATCTCCCGAGAACAGATGGCGGCACGCTTTACCGACCAAGGCTTTGTCGCAATTTTTCAGGACTGCCGGGGCCGCTATGCGTCTGAAGGCGTGTTTACCAAATACACCGCCGAGGGCGAGGACGGTTTCGACACGCTTGCCTGGATCGTCCGCCAGCCGTGGTGCAACGGCAAGATCGGCAGCATGGGCCTGTCTTACGCTGCTCATACCCAACTGGCGATGGCCTGCCTGCACCCACCGGGCTTGAGCAGCATGGTGCTCGACAGCGGCGGCTTCGCCAACGCCTACCAGTGCGGGATTCGCCAGGGTGGCGCGTTCGAACTCAAGCAGGCCACCTGGGCCTTTCGCCAGGCCAAGGAAAGCCCGACAGCCCTGGCCGATCCACAGGTTCGCCAAGCACTGGAGCAGGAAGATATCCATCATTGGTTTACGCGCATGCCCTGGCAACCCGGCCAGTCACCTTTGCGCCATGTGCCGGAGTACGAGACCTACGTGCTGGAGCAGTGGGCCCAGGGCACGTTCAGTGAGTATTGGCGAACGTCCGGTATCTATGCCGAGGGCTACTATCGGCAACTGCCCGACATTCCAGTGTTGTTCATGTCCAGCTGGTATGACGCCTATGTCAGCTCCACCCTGGCCAACTACAGCGCCTTCAGGCAAAACACCTCGGCCCACCAGCGGCTGGTGATGGGCCCATGGCTGCATGGTGACCGCAACATCAGCCACAGCGGCGACGTCGAGTTCGGGCCGCAGGCAGCATTCGATGGTCAGGTCGATCAGAACTGGCTGAGCTGTCGGCTGGCGTGGTTCGAACAATCGCTCAAGCCCTCGCCTCACGCGCCAAAAGCCAGCGTGCAGGTATTTCTGATGGGCGGCGGCAGCGGCCAACGTGACCCTGACGGCCGACTGCAACACGGCGGACGCTGGTTGCACTCGACGCAATGGCCGCTGCCAGGCAGCCAGGTGCAGACGCTCTACTTGACGGCTCAAGGGCAACTGAGCGGCACTGCACCAGACGCTACCGACGCGTGCTTGAGCTACCTCGCCGACCCGGCCTGTCCGGTCCCGACCCTCGGCGGCGCGCTGACCTCCGGCGCCCCCATTTTCGTTGGCGGCGCTTTCGACCAACGTGAGCGTGCCGACTTCTTCGGCACCCGTGGCGACAACCGCCCGCTGAGCGAGCGCAACGATGTGCTGAGCTTCCTTACCGAGCCGCTCATTGAAGACTTGATCGTCGCCGGTGATGTACAGATCGAGTTATGGATAGACAGCGATGCACCCGACACCGACTTCACCGCCAAGCTGATTGACCTGTACCCGCCCAGTCCCGACTACCCCGATGGTTTTGCGATGAACATCACCGATGGCATCCGCCGGTGTCGCTATCGAGACTCCTGGGAGCAGCCGACGGCGCTGACACCGGGCAAACGGGTGAAGGTCACGATCGAACCCTTCGCCACCTGCAACCTGTTCAAGCGCGGCCATCGACTGCGCCTGGATATTGCCAGCAGCAACTTCCCGAGGTTTGACGTCAACCCCAACAGTGGTGAGCCTTCTGGCCAGGCCCACCATTCAAGGGTGGCACGCAACACTGTGCACCTGAGCGCGGGTGCCGCGTCCTGCCTCAGACTGACCGTGGTGCCCGCTACCGCGCTATAAGCCTGCTGGGCCGCCGTTGCTGCCAGGCAATGGCGACCCTTCGTCGCACCCGTAAGAAATGTATTTCAGAATCATCGCGTGCCGCCGATACCCCCGTACAAACTTTGGCTGGCTCAAACAACAACACCGTCCAGCAGACACACATCATTCTTGCGGAGCATTCGATGAATAGCTGGTTCGGCAACATCAGCGTCAACCTCAAACTCGGCCTGGGCTTTGGCCTGGTGCTGGTCCTCACCTCGATCCTGGCCCTGACCGGCTGGACCAGCCTGGGCGGCTTGATCGACCGTAGCAACTGGATGAGCGACATCACCCAGCTCAACGCGTCCCTGACCAAGCTGCGCATCGTGCGCCTGCAATACATGCTCGCCAATGGCGACGAAGCCGTGGCACAGAACGTCCAAACCAGCCTCGACGCCTTCACTGCCCAGCAACAGAAACTGCTGGACAGCTTCAAGAGCCCGGAAAACCTCAAGCTGCTCACCGAGCAGAAAGCCGTCATCACGGCCTACCAGCAGTCGCTGAACAAAATGCGTGAGGCCTACCGTAACGGCAACGCCGCACGCCAAGTGATGGGTGACAAGGCCGACATCGCCAACGGGCAGATCGACGCACTCGAAGCCAGCGTGCAGCAAGCGTCCGACAGCCCGGAGCGCTTCGCCCAGTACCAGGCCGTGTCGCACGCCAAGGAAGAGTTCCAACGGGCCCGTTATGAAGTGCGTGGCTACACCAACTCCCCCAGTGAAGAAACCGAAGCCCGCGCCGCTGCACAAATCGAAAAAGCCGTCGCTGGTTTGAAAAGCCTCAGCACCGCGTTTGGCACCAGCCAACAAAGCGCACTGACCGCGCTGGAAACCGCACTCGGTGCCTATCGCAGCGCCGTACAGAGCTACAAGGCTGCCAACGCCAACATCGTCAGCGCCCGCGCCGAGATGACCACCCAGGGTGCCGATATCGTCACCATCAGCGACAAGCTGTACGACATCCAACTCGACCGCCGCGACGCCGAAAGCACCCAGGCCCGCAGCCTGCAATTGATCAGCACCTTGTTGGCATTGCTGGTCGGCATCATCGCGGCGCTGGTCATCACCCGCCAGATCACCCGCCCGATCCAGGACACCCTGGCCGTGGTGGAACGCATCGCTTCCGGTGACCTGAGCCACAACATCCAGGTGACCCGCCGCGATGAACTCGGCGTATTGCAGCAAGGTATCCAGCGCATGGGCACTACCCTGCGCGAGCTGATCAGCGGCATTCGTGACGGCGTAACCCAGATCGCCAGCGCCGCCGAAGAACTCTCGGCCGTGACCGAGCAGACCAGTGCCGGCGTGAACAGCCAGAAAATCGAAACCGATCAAGTCGCCACCGCGATGCATGAAATGACTGCCACCGTGCAGGAAGTCGCGCGCAACGCCGAGCAAGCGTCGCTGGCCGCCGCCGATGCCGATGGCCAAGCCCGCGCCGGCGACAAAGTGGTGGCCGAGGCCATCGCCCAGATCGAGCGCCTGGCTGCCGAAGTGGCGCGTTCCACCGACGCCATGACGCACCTGCAGCAAGAGAGCAACAAGATCGGCAGCGTGATGGACGTGATCAAGGCCGTGGCCGAGCAGACCAACCTGTTGGCGCTCAACGCGGCGATTGAAGCGGCGCGTGCCGGTGAAGCCGGTCGTGGCTTTGCCGTGGTGGCCGACGAAGTGCGAGGCCTGGCCCAGCGCACACAAAAATCCACCGAGGAAATCGAAGGCCTGGTCGCCGGTTTGCAGAACGGCACCCAGCAAGTGGCCACGGTGATGAACAACAGCCGCAGCCTTACCGACAGCAGCGTCGAGCTGACGCGCAAGGCCGGTGTATCGCTGGAGAACATCACCCGTACCGTGTCGAATATCCAGTCGATGAACCAGCAGATTGCAGCGGCCGCCGAGCAGCAGAGCGCCGTGGCTGAAGAGATCAGCCGCAGCATTGTGAACGTGCGCGATGTGTCGGAGCAGACGGCTACTGCGAGCGATGAGACGGCTAAATCGAGCGTGGAACTGGCGCGTTTGGGCAGCCAGTTGCAGCAGATGGTCAGTCATTTCCGGGTGTAAAACCCAAAGCGCAAATACCAAAAAGCCGCCTCGGTTCAAGCCGAGGCGGCTCCACTTCTCAGACCTTAAAGGTCATCGAAGCTGTCCCGCAGGAATACCCATACGTGATAAACACGCAGGGCATTCACTACGAGGTTCCACGTACGTCGTGCAAACTTAGACATACTCGGCCCTCCTTGAGTTGGGCCTTACCTCCAGCGCACTTACCGGAACACGTGAGCCTTCAGACGCAGGTCGATGCGTCCTTTAAGGTGGCCGGGCTAATGGTCCTTCCGCATCAATCCGGCACGGATTACTAGCCCGTGGCGGTCGGTCCAGAATTCGTCCGCATACCCGGCTCACCTGAAAAGCAACAAACGCAGAACGGGGAAGATCCTAACCAACATTGCCATCTAAGGTGTGTCAAACAGTGGTCAAATATCCAGTATGGACCGATAGATTCATTGCAAACGTTTACAGTCAACTCAGGCAAGAAAAAAATGCCTGACATATCCATGCCGGCCATCGCTCAGTCTTGCGTGATGATATGACCGGCGGTAGTATCCGGCTGCAGGTCGATGCGTCTTTTGAGAGAGCAACCCCAGCCACTAACTGGGTTTGCAATAAAAAACCGCCCTACTAAGGCGGTTTTTTATTGCCTGCGATTTACCCTTCAGCCCTCGCCTTCCTCAACAAACACCAGCCGATTCCCAAACGGGTCACCGATGCTCATCTCCCGCGAGCCCCAAGGCGTTTCTTCAACCCCAGGTTTGGCATACCGGTACTCCTTGGCCAGCAACTGCTGCTGGTAGCCGTCCACGCCTTGCGCCTGAATCCGCACCGCCGAGCCCGGCGAAGCATCGCCATGGTGCTCGGACAAATGCAGCACGCATTCGCCCAACGACACCTGTAGATACAACGGGAAATTCGCCTCAAAGCGGTGCTGCCAGTCAACCTTGAACCCCAGGAAGTCGACGTAGAACTCCAACGCCTTGGCCTCGTCGAAGATCCGCAAAATCGGGGTGACTTTTCCTAAGTGCATGGCAACCGCTCCGTGTATGAATGCGCCCACTATAGAGACGAAAACCCGCCACGCAAATCCCCGTTGCGCGCGAGGAACATCCCCGGCCGCTGACCATTGGCCTGCCCATCGCGATAACTCAGCACGCCATTGACCCACACGCCATCAATGCCCTCGGCAGCGCGTTGCGGTTCTTTGAAATCCGCCACATCACGCACGCGCAACGGGTCGAACAACACCAGGTCGGCCCAGTGCCCTTCACGAATTTCCCCGCGCTCGGCCAGGCCAAAACGCGCCGCCGACAACCCGGTCATCTTGTGCACCGCCGTGTGCAGTGGAAACAACCCCACATCGCGGCTGAAGTGCCCCAGCACCCGTGGAAACGCGCCCCACAAACGTGGATGGGGAAATGGGTCTTCCGGCAAACCATCCGACCCCACCATCGACAACGGATGCGCAAGAATACGCCGTACGTCCGCCTCATCCATCCCGTAGTACACCGCCCCTGCCGGTTGCAGGCGACGTGCCGCATCCATCAGCGAAACATCCCACTGCGCCGCGATGTCCTGCAAGTCGCGCCCGCCGACCTCCGGGTGCGGTGTTGACCAGGTAATAGTGATACGAAACGCGTCGGTGACCTGCTTCAAATCCAGCGTCGACGAGCTGGCGGCATAGGGATAGCAATCACACCCGACCGGATGGGTTTTCGCTGCCAACTCCAACGATGCCAACAGTTGCGGACTGCGCCCCCAGTTGCCCGCACCGGCACACTTGAGGTGGGAAATGATCACCGGTACCTGCGCATGTCGGCCAATCAGAAACGCCTCGTCCATCGCTTCCAGCACCGGTTCGAATTCGCTGCGCAAATGCGTGGTGTACACCGCACCAAACGCCGTGAGTTCCTCACTGAGCTGCAGCACTTCATCGGTTTCGGCATTGAACGCGCTGGCGTAGGCCAGGCCTGTGGATAGCCCTAGGGCACCCGCCTGCAGACTCTCCTGCAACTGCACGCGCATGGCGGCAATTTCGCCGGGCGTGGCAGTGCGATGCAGGTCGTCCATATGATTGCTGCGCAAGGCGGTGTGGCCGATCAAGGCGGCAACGTTGACTGCCGGATGGGCGCTTTCCACTGCCGCACGATAGTCGGCAAACCGTGGATAGGCGAATGCCTCACGTGTACCCAAAAGGTTCATTGGGTCCGGCGGATCGCTACGTAAACTCACCGGCGATGCACTGATGCCGCAGTTGCCAACGATCACCGTGGTCACGCCCTGGCTGAGCTTGGGCAGCATCTGCGGGTGGCGGATCACCACCGTGTCATCGTGGGTGTGCACGTCGATAAAACCCGGCGCCAGCACGCGGCCATTAGCATCGATTTCATGCTCGCCGGTTGCGTTCGACAAATCGCCGATCGTTCCGATGCGCCCGGCACGCAGCCCCACATCGGCGACATAGCCCGGCGTGTTGCTGCCATCAATGATCAGCGCCTGGCGGATCAGCGTGTCGTACTTCATATCAGTCTCCAAGCGGCAGGCTGTCAGGGCCGCCGCGATAATCGTCCAGGGCCAGCTTGATCCGGCGCAGGCGTTCCTGGTTGTCGTCCGGCAGGGCCAGCGCCAGCTCGGTGGCGAGCAGGTCGATGGCCAACAGCATTCCGTAGCGCGCGGCAGTGGGCTTGTAGATAAAACTGGTTTCGGCCGGTTGCAGCGGCAGTAAGACGTCCGCCAACTCGGCCAGGGGTGAGTCGGCCAGGGTGATGGCGATGATGGGCGCATCGTAGCTACGCGCAAGCTTCACCACGTCCAACAGTTCTGGCGTCAGCCCGGTAAGCGAGCACACGATCAGCACCTGCTCCGGGCCTAAAGTGGCCGCCGTGACCCGCATCATCACCGGGTCATGGCTGGCGGCAATCGGGTAGCCCAGGCGTACCAGGCGCACCTGCAATTCGTCGCTGCACAGGCTCGATGGGCCGCCCATGCCGAACGCGTGAATCATCCGTGCCTTGCCCAACAGGCTGACCGCATCAACGAAACTGGCCTGGTTGAACCCCGACAGGTGCTGACGCAACGTCGCTTCGATATCCCCCAGAATCTGCCGGTGAAAAGCCGACTGCTCCGGCAACCCGGCCGGGTCCAGAAAACGACTGCCCACGCCACTGGCCTGGGCCAATTGCAGGCGCAAATCACGTAAGTCGCGGCAACCGACGCTGCGGGCAAAACGCGACAAGGTTGCCGTGCTGACCTCGGCCCGTTGCGACAACGCTTCCAGGCTGGCCGACGCCGCAAAGCCCACGTCATCGAGCATCAGCTTGGCGATACGGCCTTCACCGGCGCTGAACGAGTCCTGACGGGCGCGGATCTGGTAGAGGATGTCCATGACGGCTCCGGGTTACAAAATGAGGCTTATAAAACAAGGCTTATAAAACAAGAGACAGGCCGTAAGTCAGACCAAACGCGACCACCGAAATCAAAGTCTCCAACACGGTCCAGGTCTTGAAGGTCTGGATCACCGTCATATTGAAGTATTCCTTAATTAGCCAGAAGCCACCGTCGTTAACGTGGGAAAAGATCACCGAACCCGCACCGGTCGCCAGCACCAGCAGTTCAGGGTGTGGATAACCCAGGCCCAAGGCAACGGGCGCGACCACACCCGAGGCCGTGGTCATCGCCACAGTGGCCGAGCCGGTAGCGATGCGCATCAGCGCGGCAAACAGCCAGCCCATCACCAGCGGCGACAGGTGGAAGGCATGCGCCAGGCCAAGAATTTCATTGGTCACGCCCGCGTCCACCAGGATGCGGTTCAAGCCGCCGCCCGCGCCCACCAGCAAGGTGATGCTGGCGGTGGGCGCCAGGCACTCATTGGTGAACTTGAGGATCGCTTCGCGATTGAAGCCCTGGGCCAAACCCAGGGTCCAGAAACTCACCAGCGTGGCGACCAGCAGCGCGATCACCGAGTTGCCGATAAACAGCAGGAATTGGTTGAAGCCAGTGCCCGGAGTAGAAATCACGTTGGCCCAACCGCCAATCATCATCAGCACCACCGGAAGCAGGATGGTGCCCATGGTCAGGGCAAAACTCGGCAAGCGGGTACGCGGCTCGCGCTCGATAAACTGGCGTTCCAGTGGGTTTTCCGCCGGCAGGTGGATACGCGGCACGATGAACTTGGCGTACACGGGGCCGGCGATGATCGCGGTAGGAATGCCGATCAATATTGCATACAGCACCGTCTGCCCCACCGACGCGTTGTACGCCAGCACCGCCATCATCGCCGCCGGGTGCGGCGGCACCAGCGCGTGTACCACCGACAGACCGGCGACCATCGGCAAGCCGACCATCAGGATCGACACGCCCACACGCCGCGCCACGGTAAAGGCGATCGGCACCAGCAACACAAAACCGACCTCGAAAAACAGCGGCAGCCCCACCAGGAACGCAATACACACCATCGCCCAATGCGCATTGCGCTCACCGAAACGGTTGATCAGCGTGCGCGCCACCTGCTCGGCACCGCCGGATTCGGCCATCATCTTGCCGAGCATGGTGCCCAACGCCACTACCAGGGCGATATGCCCAAGGGTCTTGCCAACGCCCGCCTCATACGAGCCCATGATGGTGTCCGCCGGCATGCCGGCCATCAAGGCCAGGCCGATAGACACCAGCGTGATGACGATAAACGGGTTGAGTCGGTAACGTGCAATCAGCACGATCAATGCAATGATGGCGATGGCAGCGTATGCCAACAGCCCAAAGCCCAGTGGTGCGGCCATGCGGTACTCCTTGGAAAGGGTCACGTCGAATTGGTTGTGAAACTCATAAATCATTACCGGGTTTAATTTTCAATTTTTATGAAAGTAATTTTCGCCCACGGATAAGCGCTGTCGCTTTGGGACATGCCCAACGCCAGTCGATGAAAATTCGGGGGGTGTTCTTACATGAAGTTTTTTGCGCGGGGAAACTCAGCTACCAGGGCCGAGTCTCAGATGGCAGCCCTATTCACAACCAGGAAAACCGACAATGAAGCGCAAGACCCTGCTTGTTCCTTTCGCCGCCAGCGCACTGCTGCTGGCCTTTTGCGGCAGCGCCTCGGCCGATGACAGCCCGGCGCTGAAAAAATGCCTGGATGGCGCCAACACCACGGCGGATATGGTTGCCTGCAACGCCACCGAAGCCAAGATCCAGGATGCGCGCCTGAACAAGGCCTACAAAGCCGTCCTTGCACTTCAGGAAGGCAAACAAAAGCAGCAACTGCAAGACGTACAGCGCCTGTGGATCAAATACCGGGACGCCAACTGCGGCTTTATCGGTTCCGCGACCGGCGGCACCATCGATCAGGTCAACGGCATCGGCTGCATGCTGGACATGACCCAGACCCGCGCCCAGGAACTGGAAAATATGCTGCCGCTGTAATCAGTCGTGATGCACGCGGGCGCGCTTGAGCAGCTTCTTGCAGCGCTCCGACAAATGCAGCACCCGCACATGCTTGCCGGCCTTGGTGTAGCGCTCGCGCAGGGTCATCAGCGCGGCAATCGCCGAGTAGTCGACAAAGCTCAGGTGACGGCAATCGAGCGTCACCTGGGCCGGGTCGTTGGCCGGGTCGAACTGGTTCAAAAATGGCGTGGTCGAGGCAAAGAACAGCGTGCCGTGCAGGCGATACAGTTTGCTGCCGTCGGCTTCCAGATGCTCATCGGCATATAGCTCACGCGCCTGTTGCCAAGCGAAGTTCAGTGCCGCAATCACGATGCCGCAGAGCACGGCAGTGGCCAGGTCGGTGAACACGGTAATCACCGTTACCGCAATAATCACCAGCACGTCGTTGACCGGCACCTTGTTGATCACCCGCAGCGACACCCAGGCGAAGGTCTGCTGGGACACCACAAACATCACCCCCACCAGCGCCGCCAGCGGAATGCGCTCGATCAACGGCGACAGAAACAGAATGAACAACAGGATCATCACCCCGGCAAACACCCCGGAGAAACGCCCGCGCCCGCCGGAGCTTAAGTTGATCACGGTTTGCCCGATCATCGCGCAACCGCCCATGCCGCCAAACAGGCCCGAGACCATATTCGCCGCGCCCAGGGCCACGCTTTCGCGGTCGGGGTAGCCACGGGTTTCGGTGATTTCGTCGGTGAGGTTCAGGGTCAGCAGGGTTTCCAAGAGGCCGACCATGGCCATCAGGAACGCGTAGGGCGCGATAATACCGAGGGTTTCCAGGCTCCACGGAATCTGCGGCAACGCAAAGGTCGGCAGGCCACCCGCGATGTGGGCCATGTCACCCAACGTACGGGTCGGCAAGCCCAACAAGTACACCGCAAGGCCCACGCCCAAAATCGCCACCAGCGCGGGCGGCACGGCGCGGGTCAGGCGTGGCAGCAGGTAGACAATCGCCATGGTGGCCGCCACCAGCCCGGCCATCACGTACAACGGCGTGCCGCTCAGCCAGGTTTCACCGCTTTTGAAATGCTCCAATTGCGCCAGCGCAATGATGATCGCCAGGCCGTTGACGAACCCGAGCATCACCGAGTGCGGCACCATGCGCACCAGTTTGCCCAGGCGTAACAGGCCGAACGCGACCATGATCAGCCCGCCCAGCAGCACCGTCGCGAGCAGATACTCCACGCCGTGTTGCACCACCAGCGCCACAATCACCACAGCCATCGAGCCAGCAGCACCCGAGACCATGCCCGGCCGGCCGCCGAACAAGGCCGTGAGCGTGCAGATGATAAAGGCGCCGTAGAGGCCCATCAGCGGGTTGAGGTGAGCCACCAGGGCAAAGGCGATGCATTCGGGCAGCAGCGCGAAAGACGTGGTGAGGCCGGCCAGGGCATCGGCGCGCAGACGGGTGAGGTTCATGAGGTACCAGGGAATAGCGAGGGATATGGCGGGGGATGGTACGGAATTGCGGCGGGTGGGGCCAGTGAAGTGTCAGTCAGGTAGACCGAGTGGCCTTCATCGCAGGCAAGCCAGCTCCCACACTTGAATGTATTCACAGTTCAAAATGTGGGAGCTGGCTTGCCTGCGATGGCAGCGCCGCGGTACTAAGCGAACATCACACCATCTCGTTACGAATCCACTCCACCACCGACGTGCGCTTCGGCGCCCAGCCCAGCAACTCACGCGCATGCTTGCCACGTACCCGGCTGTTGGAACCCAGGCCATAGTTGGCCATTTCATAGCCCCACTCGGCTTCAGCCTCAACCAATGGCCAGTCCTGCGGCTCGCCCAGGTTCAGCGCTTGGGCAATCGCGGTGGTCATGTCGACAAACGCCGCTTCGCTGCTTTCCACAAAGTAGAACGTGCCCGGGACGTTCTTGGTCAGCGCCAGCAGATACAGGGCTACCACGTCTTCAATGTGCACATTGGACCAGATGTTCTGGCCGGTGCCCACATGCCGTACTACGCCACTTTTGCGCGCTTGCTTGAGCAAGCGCGGCAATTGCACGCTGTCACGTTTCACGCCCAGGCTGTGGCCGTAGATCAAGGTGTTGCAGATCACCGCCGAGTTCACGCCGTCTTTGGCGGCTGCCAGGATCAGGTTGTCGATGGCCACGCGCGCGGCCTTGTCGACGGTCGGCTCCGGCAAGTTATCTTCAAAGTAGATGACATCACTGGCTTTACCGCCCGACGCATCACCGACAATGCTCGAACCGCTGGTGTGCAGGAACGGCTTGTTCGAACCTTTCAAGGCCGCCAGCAAGGTTTCCACGGCAGCACGATGGTCGCTGCTCGCGGCATTAATCACCGCATCAGCTTTAGAAGCCTGCGCGGTCAACACTGCAGCGTCATCCAGTGTGCCGATCACGGGCGTGATGCCCAGGGCAGTCATTTCAGCCGCTTGCTCGGCGCTGCGCACCAGGCCGGTGACCGTGTGGCCGGCCTTGACCAGGCCGGTGGCGATGGAGCCGCCGATAAAACCTGCTGCGCCGGTGATGAATACGTTCATGGAGGTTGCTCCTGACTGGGTAAGTGATGAGCCCAGTATCAAGGACTCATTCCTGCCGAATAAGCCCGTGTTGCCCAATTCAATCTTGCGCACAGGTCACGAATCAGCAGGCATACCGCGCAAGCTTGGTTTGAATGAAATCCAGGAAGCACTGGATGCGCAGCGCCAACTGCGAGTTACGGTAGAACACCGCGTGGATCGGCTGGCGATAGCCGCTGTTAAAGGCTTCCAGCACCGGCACCAGGCGCCCGGCGTCGATGTCGGCGATGGTCATGAAGTTCGACAGGCAGCAAATGCCCTGCCCTTCCAGCGCCAACTGGCGCACGGTTTCACCGCTGGAAGCGGCAATGCTCGGCTGGATCAGCCAGCGGTCGCCTTCCACGTGACGCAGCGGCCAGTGGTTGAGGGTTTCGGTCTGGGTAAAGCCCAGCAGTGTATGGTCGGCCAACTCGGCCACCGTCTTCGGCGTGCCGAACTGTTTGAGGTAGTCGGGGCTGGCGAGGATGTGCAGCGGTGTGCAGCCCAGTGAGCGTGCATGCAGGGTCGAGTCGGCCAGGGCACCGATGCGGATGGCAATGTCGGTGCTTTGCTCCAGCAGGTCGATGATCAGGTCATCGCTGTTCAGTTCCAGCTGGATATCCGGGTAGAGACGGCGAAACTCGGCAATGTACGGCACGATCCCATGCAGCATGAACGGCACGGCCGCATTGATGCGCAGGCGCCCGGCCGGGTTCTTCTGGCGCGACGACAGGCGCTCTTCCAACTCGTCCATCTGCGCCAGGATCACTTTGGCCTGTTCGAAAAAATACTTGCCCTCTTCGGTCAGGTCCATGCGCCGCGTGGTGCGATTGATCAGCGTGGTGTCAAGCTTGGCTTCCAGGCGCGACAAGGTGCGGCTGACTGCCGACGGCGTCTGCCCGACCTGCTCCGCAGCCGCCGAAATCGAGCCGCACTCAATCACGCTGACAAAGATCTGTAGCTCATCGGATCGGGCTTTCACAGGCTGTCCTCTTTATCGGTTGCTGGCAGCTTACACCGAGAAATTGAACACCTGCGCCAGATGCTGCTCGTAGCGCGCCACATCGGCCTCGATGGCTGGGCGTTTCATCACGTCCACACACAGGAAGGTCGGCAGGCCGGTCATGCCGAGAAACTCGTTGGCCTTGTGGAACGGGAAGTACACAGCGTCCACGCCTTTGGCTTCGAAGAAGTCGGTAGGGTCGTCGAAGGCCTGCTGCGGCGCGTTCCAGGTCAAGGAAAGCATGTACTGCTTGCCCTGGATCAGGCCGCCGCTGCCGTATTTCTGCGACGCATCGGAACGGGTGCGGCCATCACTGGCGTACAGGCTGCCGTGGCCTTCAGTGAAGACTTCGTCGATGTACTTCTTGACGATCCACGGCGCGCCCATCCACCAGCCGGGCATCTGATAGATGATCACATCGGCCCAGAGGAACTTGGCGACTTCTTCGGCCACGTCGTAGCCTTCGTCGATATGAGTGACTTTGACGTCGATGCCGGCACGGTCGAGCACGGCCACGGCGGCGTCGTGCAAGGTGGTGTTATAGCGGCCGTCGGAGTGGGCGAATTTTTTGCCGCCGTTGAGCAGGAGGACTTTTTTCATCGGAGGGATTCCAAAGGGTTGAAAATGGCTGCCGGCAGGCTATCGACATTTAACCCTTGGAATAAGCGGCAATACGGCAAAATACATTTGACCAAAACGCACGAATAACCCACGGACTATTGATTTATCCGCCAATCAGCAAGTGACCGCCCAGCAACGCCATGCCGACGAAAAATACCCGTTTGAACAACACCGCACTGATGCGGTGGCGCAACACCTGGCCCAACCACATGCCCAGCAACGCGGGCACCAGCGCCAGCAACGAAGCGCTGACTTCACCACCGCCCAAGGTGCCACGCCAAGTCAGCGCAGCGGCCAACGCCAGCGTGGAAGCGGTGAACGCCAGTCCCAGCGCCTGCACCAACTGATCGCGGTTCAAACCCAGGGCTTGCAGATAGGGCACGGCCGGAATCACGAACACACCCGTAGCCGACGTGATAAGGCCGGTGACCAGCCCGCACAACGGGCCAAGCCAGCGCTCCGTTTGAGGCTTCACCTTGAAGGTGGGCAAGAACAACCCACTCAACGCATACACCAGCAAAGCGCCGCCCAACGCGCGAACCACCCAGTGCCCGCCGCCCATGCCCAGCCACAAGGTGCCGAGCCCGGTGCCGAGGACAATCAGCAGCAGCATTGGCCATAGGCGTTTGAGCAAGGCGCTCAAATGTCCGCCGAAGGCCAGTTGCCAGAGGTTGGTGACTGCGGAGGGGATGATCAGTAAAGCGGCAGCCTGCGCCGGTAACATAGCCAGGCCGAGCATGCCCATGGCCACGGTGGGCAGGCCCAGGCCGATCACGCCCTTGACGGTGCCGGCCAGCAGGAAGGTGCCGATTACCAGCAGGGTCAAGGCGGGGCCGAGGTTTTGGTAGAACGCCAGGAAGGTAGTCATGGGGTGATTTTGCAGGATTTCGTTGAGGTCGAAAATTCGCCATATACTGAGGTAGCCTCTTGTTTTGCATGAGGCTGAAATCGCCATCGCAGGCAAGCCAGCGCCCACACTTGAATGTGTTCACAAATCAAAATGTGGGAGCTGGCTTGCCTGCGATAAGGCCAGTGAAGTCACCCGAGAACTCCCAGCCATGCACTTTGACCTGATCGACCTGCGCCTCTACCTGCACACCCTCGACACCGGCAACATCACCGCCGGCGCGGCGCGCAGCCATTTATCCCTGGCGGCGGCCAGCGCGCGCATCCGCGCGATGGAAGCCTCACTGGGCATCGAGCTACTTGAACGTAACCGCCGTGGCGTCAGCCCAACACCCGCCGGCAAAGCCCTGGCCCGCCACGCCCGGCTGCTGTTGCAACAGGCCGAGCACCTGCAACAGGACTTGGCCGAATACGCCCAGGGCATCAAAGGCCAGGTGCGCCTGCTGTGCAACACCACCGCCCTGAGCGAATACCTGCCGGAGCTGCTGGCGGACTTTTTGCGCGAACACCCCAACCTCGATATCGACCTGCAAGAGCTGCCGAGCCTGCGCATTACCCAAGCCTTGCGCCAGGGCACAGCAGACCTGGGGATTATCTCCGATGCGGTGGACACCCACGGCTTGCAGACCCTGGCGTTTCGCGATGACCCGCTGGTGCTGATCATGCCCCTGGATCATCCGTTGGCGACGGCGAACTTCATCGACAGCCTGCAATACGATTACGTTGGCCTGACCGCCCACAGCGCACTGTCGGTGTACCTGGAAGAACAGGCGCTGCACGCGGGCTTTCGCCTGCAAACGCGCATTCGCGCCGAGGGTTTTGATGGGTTGATCCGCATGGTCGCCGGCGGCGCCGGCCTGGGTATCGTGCCCCAGGCCGCCCTGGAGCGCTGGCCAATGGAAAATCGCATCAAGGCCCAACCACTGAGCGAAGATTGGGCCTGTCGCAAGCTGCTGTTATGCGCCCGCTCCTTCGAGCAGTTGCCGGGTTACGCCAAAGCCTTGTTCGACGCCTTGGCCCTGCCCTTGCGGAAAAAACCGTAATACACCGCCGACAGAATCAGCAGGAATGGCACGCCAAACACCAGCGTCATCTTGAATGCCTCGGTGAAGTATGTGGTGATCATCACCGCGCCCATCAGCACCAGCCCCAGCAGCGTGCTGTAGGGAAACAGGCGCAGCTGGAACGACAACTTCGGCCCGCCATGGCGCTTGCGATATCGGCGGAAAAACAGGTGCGTGAGGAAGATCATGAACCAGGTGAAGATCGCGCCAAACATCGAAATCGCCATCATCAAGGTGAACGAGCTTTGCGGGTACACCAGGTTCAGCAAGGTCGCCAGGGCAATCCCGGAGCTGGACAGCAGCAACGCATTCAGCGGGATGCCGCTCTTGCTCAAGGCGCCCATGGACTTGGGTGCAAACCTCGCGCGGGACAGGCTGAACATCATGCGCGTGGTGATATAGAGCTGGCTGTTCATCGCCGACAACGCGGCGATCAGGATCACGAAGTTCATCACCCCGGTGGCGCCGGGAATGCCGATGGTCTGCATCACCGTGACAAACGGGCTCTGGGTCTGGCCGGCCTGGTTCCACGGCACGATGGCGAGCATCAGCGCGAGCGTCAGCAGGTAAAACACCACCAACCGCACAATGGTAGCGCGAAAGGCTTTCTTCACCGCCTGCTCCGGGTCGGCGGCTTCACCGGCGGCCACGGCGATCATTTCTACGCTGAGGTAGCTGAAGATCGACACGATCACCGCGATCCACATGCCGCTCAGGCCATGGGGGAAAAACCCGTCGTGGGCCGTGTAGTTCTGCACGCCATAGTCAGGGTTGCCGGAGCCGAACACCACGTACACCGCGAGGATGATGAAGCCGACGATCGCCGTGATCTTGATGGTCGAAAACCAGTATTCGAAGTTGCCGAAGGTCTTCACGCTGATGGCATTGAGCAGAATCAGCACACTGGAAAACGACACGATCCACACCCACTCCGGCACGTTGGCGAACCAGTACTTCATGTACATCGCCACCGCCGTGACCTCGGCGCCCACCGCCAGCACAATCGCCGCCCAGTAGGCATAGCGCACCAGAAAGCCGGCCAGCGGGCTGATGTAGAACTCGGCATAGGCGCCGAACGAGCCCGAGGTGGAGTGCGCCACGGTCATCTCCGCCAGGCAGCCCATCAGCAATAAGGTGATCAACGCGCCGATGGCGTAACTCACCAGCACACTCGGCCCGGCATAACCGATGGCGTAGGCGCTGCCCATGAACAGCCCGGTGCCGATGGCGCCACCGATGGCGATCATGCTCATCTGGCCGGAAGTGAGCTGGCGCCTCAGGCCCAGTTCGCGATGGGTGATCTCTGCAAAGCCGTTGTCTGGCGTGGTCACGTGGTGTGCCCCTTTATTATTGTGATTGCACTGTTTGGATATTGACGCAGATCCCCTGTGGGAGCGGGCTTGCTCGCGAATGCGGTGTGTCAGTTAATGCATGTGCTCGCTGATCCACTGCATTCGCGAGCAAGCCCGCTCCCACTTTTTGATTCGTGTTGTCCTTAAGTGACGCTGTTGCGCACTTTGAATTGCGGCTGGTCCCAAGTGGAGTTATCGAGGATTTCGCCCAGGATCTCTACAGCGTCAAATACCTCGGTGAAGCTTGTGTACAACGGCGTAAACCCAAAACGCATGATGCGCGGCTCGCGGTAATCACCAATCACGCCACGGGCGATCAAGGCCTGGATCACCGCATAACCTTCAGGGTGTTCAAAACTCACATGGCTACCGCGCTTGGCATGCTCACGCGGCGTAATCAGCACCAGGCCGTGGGCGGCGCAACGGGCTTCGACCAGCGCGATAAACAGGTCGGTCAAGGCCAGGGATTTGCTGCGCAGGCTGGCCATGTCGGTCTGGGCGAAAATCTCCAGGCCACATTCGACCATCGCCAACGACGTGATCGGCTGGGTGCCGCACAGGTAGCGCGCGATGCCGGCGCTTGGCGCGTATTGAGCTTCCATGGCGAACTGGCGCGTGTGGCCAAACCAACCCGATAGCGGCTGGCGCACCACGTCCACCAACGCCGGGTTGACCCACACGAACGCCTGCGAGCCTGGCCCGCCATTCAGGTATTTGTAGGTGCAGCCAATCGCATAGTCAGCACTGGCTTGATGCAGATCGATGGGCACCGCGCCCGCCGAGTGCGCCAGGTCCCAGATACTCAGCGCGCCACATTCGTGGCTCAAGGCGGTGAGCGCCTGCATGTCGTACATGTAGCCGGTCTTGTAATTGACGTGGGTGAGCATCACCACCGCCACGTCCGGGTCGATGGCCTGGGGCAGTTCGTCCGGGCTGTTGACCAGCCGCAAGGAATAGCCCTGTTGCAGCAACTCGGTCAGGCCTTCGGCGATGTACAGATCGGTGGGAAAGTTACTCGCCTCGCTGACAATCACCTTGCGCGCCGGCTCGCGTTGGCGCTGCACACTCAAGGCGGCGCTGAGCACTTTGAACAGGTTTATCGAGGTGGTATCGGTGATCACCACTTCACCGTCACGCGCGCCAATCAGCGGTGCCAGGCGGTTGCCCAGGCGTTGAGACAAATCCGCCCAACCAGCGCTGTTCCAACTGCGAATCAAGCCATTGCCCCACTCCTCGGCGATCACCTGCTGCGCTCGCTCCAACGCCGCTACCGGCCGTGCGCCCAGAGAGTTGCCGTCGAGGTAAATCACACTTGCGGGCAAGGCGAACTGCTGACGCAGTGGCGCCAGCGGGTCCTGGGCGTCGAGGGCTTGGCAGTGGCTTCGAGAGGTCATGGGGCGTCCTGATTTTTGTAAGTAAGGATGGACCAAATAATGAACGAAGTTTTAGAGAATTTTCGTGCAAAGTGATGGGTAACAGGCTAATTAAGCTGTAGGAAATTCGAATTTAACCCCAAAACACGCGGATTTATTCTAAGCATGATTCTCGACGCCACCGACCTGCGCCTCCTGCATTTTTTGCAACTGGATGGGCGCATCAGCAACCAGGAACTGGCGGAAAAAGTCGCCCTGTCGCCCTCCGCCTGCCTGCGCCGTTTGCGCCTGCTGGAGAGCGAAGGAATCATCAGCGGCTATCGCGCCGTGTTGAATGCCGAGCAGCTGGGGATTGAGCTGGAGGCCATCGTGCACCTGTCGTTGCGCCAGGATGTGGAGGACTGGCACGAGACCTTTATCAAGAAGGTGCAAGGCTGGCCGGAGGTGGCCAGCGCCTATGTGATCACCGGCGCCAGCAACTATGTATTGCGCGTGCAGGCGCGGAATCTCAAGCACTTTTCCGACTTTATCGTGAACCACCTGAACCGCACGGCCGGAGTGATGGATATTCGTTCGGAGATTGTGTTGCAGAAGATCAAGGATCGGGATGAGGTGTTGGACTTGGTCATCCGCAAATAGCTAGCCACACCACAGAAACCCTGTGGGAGCTGGCTTGCCTGCGATAGCGGTAGTGCAGCCACCACCGCTATCGCAGGCAAGCCAGCTCCCACATTTTTTTGACCGCGTTTAATCAGTCTTCAAGGGCACGAACGCGCTGCATGCGCTTTTGCTCTACCGGCGCAGCAGACGACTGCAACTCAAAGTCAAAATCAATCTGCGCAAACCGCCCTTGCACCCCAAACTCCCGCGCCAATTGCTGATCGTCACTAAAGCGAATCTCGGCGATTAATTCATCGCGCGTCGCGTAGGCAAAATCATCATGCAGGTACGGGTCGTCCGACAGGTTGATCTGCGTGGTCAGGTGCCGGTGCCCCGGCGCCGAGATGAAGAAGTGAATATGCGCAGGCCGCTGCCCATGGCGCCCCAACTGGTCGAGCAGTTGCTGAGTCGGCCCGGTCGGCGGGCAGCCATAGCCCGACGGCACGATGCTGCGGAACCGGTAGTTGCCCTGGGCATCGGTCTCAATGCGTCGGCGCAGGTTGAATTCTGATTGCGTTGGGTCAAACCACGAATAGGTGCCACCCGTGTTGGCCTGCCACACATCCACAATCGCGCCCGCCAGTGGCTTGCCATCGGTGCCGCGCACTTGCCCGCGCATAAACAGCGGCACCGCGTCGTCCTTGCCATCGTCCAGCCGCGCTTCGTACTGGCTCAGCGGCGCGCCGGCCACGTACAGCGGGCCTTCGATGGTGCGGGGCGTGCCACCGGATTTGCCGGCCTCTGCATCCGCAGCGTCCATCAACAAGTCCAGGTAATGCTCCAGGCCCAAACCGGCAGCCAGTAAACCCGCTTCCTGATGCTTGCCCAATTCGTTGAGGTAGTTGACCGCCTTCCAGAACTCTTCCGGGGTCACTTCCAGGTCTTCGATGATGTTTACCGTATCGCGCAGGATCCGGTAGATCAGCGCCTTGGCGCGCGGGTTGCCGCCGTCGTTATGGTTGCCGCTGGCTTCTTCGAGAAACGCCTGGGCATGGGCAGTCTGGGACAGTCGGATGGACATGGTGCAAATCCTCATCTTGTAATTATTGGGTGCAAACGGGCTTAACGGTCGTCCTCATGGATCGACGAAGGGTGCCGGCACAGGGCGTTCACTTCGATGGCCATGTAGGGAAAAAGCGGCAGTTGCATCAGCAGGTCGTGCAGGTCTTGCACGCTGTCGACGTCGAACACGCTGTAGTTGGCGTAGTGCCCGGCGATGCGCCACAAGTGGCGCCATTTACCCTCTTGTTGCAGACGCTGCGCCAGGGCTTTTTCCTCAGCCTTGAGAGTGGCGGCGCGCTCGGGGTGCATGTCCAGCGGCAGGTTCACGGTCATTTTTACGTGGAACAACATGGCAGGCGCCTCTTAGTGTTTGTCACGACGAAAGAACGCCAAACGCTCTTCATCAATGGCCAGGCCCAGGCCCGGTGCGGTGGAAACATGCAGCTCAAAATCGCGGTACACCGGCGGCTCGCTGAGGATGTCTTCGGTGAGCAGCAGCGGGCCGAACAGTTCGGTGCCCCACACCAACGTGTTCAAGGTGAGGAAGGCATGCGCCGACGCCAATGTGCCGATGCCGCCTTCGAGCATGGTGCCGCCGTACAGGCCGATGCCCGCCGCTTCGGCAATCGCGGCGGTGCGCAACACCGCACGCGGGCCGCCGTTTTTGGCGATCTTGAGCGCGAACACCGAAGCCGCGCCTTCGCGGGCCAGGTTGAAGGCGTCCTCCACACACTCGATGGATTCATCGGCCATGATCGGCGCCGGGCTCGACAGGTTGAGCCGGGCCATGCCGCTGCGGTTGTTGCGCGAAATAGGCTGCTCGATCAGGTCTACACCGTTATCGCCCAGCACCTTGCAGGCACGCAGGGCCACGGCTTCGTCCCAGGCCTGGTTGACGTCGACACGTACGCTGGCGCGCTCGCCCAGGGCTTTTTTGATCGCGATCACATGGGCCAGGTCGCGGCTGGCCTCTCCAGCACCGATCTTCAACTTGAAGATGCGATGGCGGCGCAGGTCGAGCATCTTTTCGGCCTCGGCGATGTCCTGTTCGGTGTTGCCGCTGGCCAAGGTCCAGGCCACCGGCAAGGCATCGCGCACACGCCCGCCGAGCAGCTCGCTCACCGGCAGGTTCAGGCGTTTGCCCAACGCATCGAGCAAGGCGCTTTCGATGCCGGATTTGGCAAAGGTGTTGCCGCGAATGCTGCGCTCCAGGCGCAACATGGCCGCGTTGACATTGCTCGCGTCCTGGCCGATCAGCAGCGGCGCGAAGTGGCGGTCAATGTTGATCTTGATGCTGTCCGGGCTCTCGTTGCCGTAGCTCAGGCCGCCGATGGTGGTGGACTCACCGATGCCTTCGAGGCCGTCGGTGCAACGCAGGCGGATGATCACCAGCGTCTGGTTTTGCATGGTGTGCATCGCCAGCTTGTGCGGGCGAAGGGTGGGGAGGTCGACGATGATGGTCTCGATCGACTCGATGGCGCAAATCGGCATGGCGATACCCGTTGGGTTCTTGTTAGATTTGAGCCGATTCTGTGCCGTATTTTTAAAGGCTTCCAATATAGAATGGGTCTCGCACAATACCCTCAAGGTATGAAAGGAGCCGTCATGGAACTGCGTCATCTGCGCTATTTCCAGGTGCTGGGTGAAACCCTCAACTTCACCCGCGCCGCCGTTCGCCTGCACATCGCCCAGCCGCCATTGAGCCGGCAGATCCAGCAACTGGAAGATGAACTGGGCGTAATTCTGCTGGAACGCGGCCGACCGTTGCGGCTGACCGCGGCCGGGCGGTTTTTTTATGAGCACGCCAATGTGCTGCTGGAACAACTGGCCAAGGTTTGCGACACCACTCGACGCATTGGCCAGGGCGAAAAGACCTGGCTGGGCATCGGCTTTGCGCCATCGACCCTGTACGGCGTGTTGCCGGAATTGATTCGGCGGCTGCGCAACCATGAGGCGCTGGAGCTGGAATTGGGCTTGTCGGAGATGACCACCTTGCAGCAGGTTGAAGCGCTCAAGGCCGGGCGTATTGATGTGGGCTTCGGGCGCATTCGCATCGACGACCCGGCCATCGTCCAGCGCGTGCTGGTAGAGGATCGCTTGGTGGCCGTATTGCCCGCCGGTCACCCGCTGCTCGGCGCGCCCGCCACCCTCGCGCAATTGGCCGCAGAGCCGTTTGTGCTGTACCCCGGCAACCCGCGCCCCAGCTATGCCGACCATGTGATTGCGCTGTTCGACGCCCATGGTTTGAGCCTCAAGGTGGCGCAGTGGACCAACGAGTTGCAGACGGCGATCGGGCTGGTGGGCGCGGGCATGGGCGTGACGCTGGTGCCGGCCTCGGTGCAGGTGTTGCACCGGGCGGATATCGGCTACACGCCGATTGTGGAAGCCACTGCGACCTCGCCGATTATCCTGAGCCGACGGGTGAATGATCAGTCGCCAGGGCTGAGTCATTGTTTGCAACTGGTTGAAGAATTGATCTGAAACCCTCCAAACACCGCAGTTCTCCTGTGGGAGCTGGCTTGCCTGCGATAGCGGTGGGTCAGTTAACCAGAATGCTAACTGGTCCACCGCTATCGCAGGCAAGCCAGCTCCCACAGTTTGATCTTCATTGTTTTCAGAGGCTGCGCAGGCGCTTGCGCTGCAGGGTTTGGCTGGGGGATTCATCGAATAGTTTGCGGTACTCCGCCGAAAACCGCCCCAAGTGGGTAAAGCCCCAGCCCAGCGCGATCTCGGAGATGGTGCGGATTGAGCCATGCTCGAGTATTTCCTGGCGCACGACACCCAGCCGGTACTTCTTCAAATACGCCATCGGCGACAGCGCAAAGTATTTACGAAACGCATCGAACAGCTTGAACCGCGACACACCGGCAGCAGCTTCCAGATCCTCTAAATGCACGGCTTCGCGGGCGTTGTCATGAATGTATTGCCGCGCCCGGATCAGGTAATGCGGCAGCTTCACACCCAGCACGTCACGCAATTCTTCTGAATAGTTATTCGGCTGGGCCAGGATCAAACCCTTGATCAACGAGCTTTCCAGATCACGCGTAAACGCCGCCTGCTCATACAACTCGCTGCTGCACTCAAGCTCGGCAATAAAGTAGCGCGCCATGCGCCACCACGACGCAGAAGCGCCGTCCACCGCATCCATCACCGATTCAAAACGCAGTGGCGCTTCAATCGGCCGTTGCAGTAACCCTTCCAGCGACTCACTCATCGCCGCCCGCGTAATCACCACCTGCAACTTGCGACAATCACCGGATATCGCCAGCACCTGATGCTCGTTGGGCGACAAAATCACGCCTTGGTCACGGTTGGAACTCAGGCGCTCGCCGTTCTTGCTCAATTCCTGCTCGCCCACCAAGGGCAGGCTCAGGCTGTAGCTGCTGAAGTGCTCGGCGTCTTCGATATCAATGGTCACGTCAGTGCCATATTCGATCACGCCCAAAGTGGTGGCACGGGACTTGAACACATTGGCGCTGTGGTGAAAACGCAGGCGCTCGGGAGTAGATGTCGCCAGGCGATGCGGCCCGCAAATGCCGGACATCCAGCTGCAGGCGCCTTCGAGGTCAAAGCGTTGAATATGGATTTCGCGTGTATGGCTACTCATCAGGGGCACCCACGGCGGTTAGGCGGTTGCGCGCTCTGGCGGCGCGTCGTTAGCAATCGACAGCAAGTTCTACGCCACGCCCACCTGAATGCAACGGGGTGGATAGCAACCGTCGACTATGTGGATAAGCCGCAGGCATTTGCGACCTTCCCTTGGTAGGACAGTAGCGCATGGCGTCACCTGGGCGCACTGAACTGGGTATTTGCTGCCCAACTTTGCGGCCTGCCTTCACCCATTAAGCGGATAGCCCGCGCCCTGCCCCGCTGCCTCTAATACCCCACCGATTAGCCCCTATCAAAAAAGGTGCCTCCCATGAGTGGTGCAAGAAGCGTCGAGCAGTGGAAAACGTTTATCGAAGGTTGCCTGGACTTTCGGCCGGTGGATGAAGTGTTTCGCATCGCCCGCGACATGTTCACCGAGCCCGAACTGTTTGATCTGGAGATGGAACTGATCTTCGAAAAAAACTGGATCTACGCCTGCCACGAAAGCGAGCTGGCCAACAACCACGACTTCGTGACGATGCGCGCCGGGCGCCAGCCGATGATCATCACCCGCGACGGCGAGGGCCAACTCAATGCGCTGATCAACGCTTGCCAGCATCGCGGCACCACACTGACCCGCGTCGGCAAGGGCAACCAATCGACCTTTACCTGCCCGTTCCACGCCTGGTGCTACAAGAGCGACGGCCGGCTGGTGAAGGTCAAGGCGCCGGGCGAATACCCGGAAGGTTTCGACAAAGCCACACGCGGTCTGAAAAAGGCCCGTATCGAAAGCTACAAGGGCTTTGTGTTCATCAGCCTCAACGTGCAAGGCAGCGACAGCCTGGAAGACTTCCTCGGTGACGCCAAAGTGTTCTTCGACATGATGGTCGCGCAGTCGGCCACCGGTGAGCTGGAAGTACTGCCGGGCAAATCCGCCTATACCTACGACGGCAACTGGAAGCTGCAAAACGAAAACGGCCTGGACGGTTATCACGTCAGCACCGTGCACTACAACTACGTGGCCACGGTGCAGCATCGCCAACAGGTGAATACCGAGAACGGCAGCGCGTCCGCCAGCACCCTGGACTACAGCAAACTCGGCGCCGGTGACGCGAATACCGATGACGGCTGGTTCGCCTTCAACAACGGCCATAGTGTGTTGTTCAGCGACATGCCCAACCCCAGCGTGCGCTCGGGCTACGCCACCATCATGCCGCGCCTGGTGGATGAACACGGCCAGCAGAAAGCCGAGTGGATGATGCACCGCCTGCGCAACCTGAACATCTACCCGAGCCTGTTCTTTCTCGACCAGATCAGCTCGCAGTTGCGCATCATCCGCCCGGTGGCGTGGAACAAGACCGAGATCATCAGCCAGTGCCTGGGGGTGAAAAACGAGTCGGACGCCGACCGCGAAAACCGCATTCGCCAGTTCGAGGATTTCTTCAACGTTTCCGGCATGGGCACGCCGGATGACCTGGTGGAGTTTCGCGAAGCCCAGCGCGGTTTCCAGGGCCGCCTGGAGCGCTGGAGCGATATCTCACGCGGCAGCCATCGCTGGGAAACCGGCCCAACGCCGAACAGCGAAGCCATCGGCATTCAACCGGCCATGACCGGCACCGAATTCACCCACGAAGGCCTGTATGTGAACCAGCATCGCAACTGGCAGCAATTTCTGCTCAGGGGCCTGGACCAGCAAGCGCTGACACTGCGGGAGGTGAAGTGATGGATGCCCAATTGCAGTACCGGATCGAGCAATTCTTCTACCGTAAATCCGAACTGTGCGACGCCCAGGACTGGGACGCCTATGTGCAGCTGTTCGACCCGCAGAGTGAGTTCCACCTGCCGCAATGGGATTCCGAACACGTTTACACCCGCGACCCCAAGCGCGAGATGTCGCTGATCTACTACGCCAACCGTTCGGGCCTGGAAGACCGCGTGTTCCGTTTGCGCACCGGCAAGGCGGCGTCCGCCACGCCGATGCCGCGCACCTTGCACCTGATCAATAACGTGCGGATCGCCGAGCAGGCAGACGGCACGCTGGAGGTGAAGCTGAACTGGCACACACTGTTCTATCGCCTGGCCACCTCAGAGCAGTTTTATGGGCCTGCCACTTACCACCTCAAGCCGGAGGGCGACAGCTGGCTGATCACCCGCAAGCACGCACTGTTGCTCAACGACACCATCAACTCCGTGCTGGATTTCTATCACCTTTGACTGCGCCCATGTGGCTGGCTGACCTCTGTGGCGAGCGGGCCTCTGTGGGGAGCTGGCTTGTTGTGGC
>NZ_JAAAFV010000048.1:104949-130986 GCF_019352915.1 Pseudomonas sp. Xaverov 259
AAAAGCTCACGGGGCAGGCACAAAAATCAGATACGCGGAGTTATGCGGATGAATCACAAAGTGGCCTTCAGTTTTGCCGACGGCAAGACCCTGTTTTTCCCGGTAGGCGCGAATGAAATGCTGCTGGATGCGGCATTGCGCAACGGCATCAAGATCCCGCTCGATTGCCGTGAAGGCGTGTGCGGCACCTGCCAGGGTCGTTGCGAGTCCGGTGATTACACCCAGGATTATGTCGACGACGAAGCCCTCTCCAGCCTCGACCTCAAGCAACGCAAGATGCTCAGTTGCCAGACCCGCGTGCAGTCCGACGCTACGTTCTACTTCGATTTTGATTCGAGCCTGTGCAATGCGCCGGGGCCGGTGCAGGTGCGCGGCAGGGTCAGCGAAGTGCAGCAGGTGTCGGCCAGCACGGCGATTTTGCAAGTGACCCTGGACAACCCGCTGGACTTCCTGCCCGGTCAATATGCGCGCCTGGCGGTGCCTGGCACCGACAGTTGGCGTTCATACTCCTTCGCCAACCGGCCGGGTCATCAACTGCAGTTTCTGGTGCGACTGTTGCCCGATGGCGTCATGAGCAACTACCTGCGCGAGCGCTGCCAGGTGGGTGATGACGTGCTGATGGAGGCGCCATTGGGTGCCTTTTACCTCAGGCATGTCACCCGGGCGCTGATACTGGTGGCCGGCGGCACTGGCCTGTCGGCCTTGCTGGGCATGCTCGATGAGCTGGCGGCCAACGGCTGCAACCAGCCGGTGCACTTGTATTACGGCGTGCGTGGGGCCGAGGACTTGTGTGAAGCAACACGCATCCAAGCCTATGCAGCGAAAATCCCCGGTTTGCGCTACACCGAAGTGCTCAGCGCCGCGTCACCCGAATGGCCCGGCAAACGCGGTTACCTCACCGAGCATTTCGACCTGGCCGAATTGCGGGACGGTTCGGCGGATATGTACGTGTGCGGGCCCCCTCCAATGGTCGAATCGGTCCAGCAATGGCTGGCGGATCAGGCACTTGATGGCGTTCAGCTGTATTACGAAAAGTTTACGCAGAGTAATATCTGACCCCTCAGCAGTTCTGAGGGGTTGATGCGGCGTGCACTCACCCTCAAGAAAAACAAGTAGAAGGGAATGTTAATGGCGGATGACATGGTTAACCCGGTGGGCCTCAAGCGTGGCCTGAAGAACCGGCACATTCAGCTGATCGCCTTGGGAGGGGCGATTGGCACAGGGTTGTTCCTCGGCTCGGCCGGGGTGCTCAAATCGGCGGGGCCGTCGATGATCCTGGGTTACGCGATCGCCGGCTTTATCGCGTTCCTGATCATGCGCCAGCTTGGCGAGATGATCGTCGAAGAACCGGTGGCCGGCTCCTTCAGCCACTTCGCACACAAATACTGGGGCGGCTACGCCGGCTTCCTGGCCGGCTGGAACTACTGGGTACTTTACGTGCTGGTGGGCATGGCCGAACTGACGGCCGTGGGCAAATACATCCAGTTCTGGTGGCCCGAAATCCCAACCTGGGTCAGCGCGCTGGTGTTCTTTGTCGCGGTCAACCTGATCAACACCCTCAACGTGAAGTTCTTCGGTGAAGCCGAGTTCTGGTTCGCGATCATCAAGGTGGTGGCGATTGTCGGCATGATCGTGCTCGGCTGTTACCTGCTGTTCAGCGGCACCGGCGGCCCGCAAGCCTCGGTGAGCAACCTGTGGAGCCACGGCGGGTTCTTCCCCAATGGCGGCATGGGGCTGCTGATGTCGATGGCCTTCATCATGTTCTCGTTCGGCGGCCTGGAGCTGGTGGGCATTACCGCCGCCGAGGCCAGCGAGCCGCGCAAAGTGATCCCCAAGGCGATCAACCAGGTGGTGTACCGCATCCTGATTTTCTACGTCGGCGCACTGACCGTGCTGCTGTCGCTGTACCCGTGGGATCAGCTGCTGCAAACCCTCGGCGCGTCGGGCGATGCCTACAGCGGCAGCCCGTTTGTGCAGATCTTCTCGCTGATCGGTAACGACACCGCTGCGCACATCCTCAACTTCGTGGTGCTGACCGCGGCGCTGTCGGTGTACAACAGCGGCGTGTACTGCAACAGCCGCATGCTGTTCGGCCTGGCCGAGCAAGGCGATGCGCCCAAGGCGCTGATGAAGCTCAACAAGCAAGGCGTGCCAATCCGCGCCCTGGCCATTTCGGCCCTGGTGACGATGCTGTGCGTGGTGGTCAACTACGTCGCGCCGCACAGTGCGCTGGAACTGCTGTTTGCGCTGGTCGTTGCCTCGCTGATGATCAACTGGGCACTGATCAGCCTCACCCACATCAAGTTCCGCAAGGCCATGGGCGAGCAAGGCGTGACGCCGTCGTTCAAGACCTTCTGGTTCCCGTTCAGCAACTACCTGTGCCTGGCGTTCATGGTGATGATCATCAGCGTGATGCTGGCGATTCCAGGCATTCGCGAGTCGGTGTATGCGATGCCGGTTTGGGTGGGGATTATCTACATTGCTTATCGGTTGCGGATCAGAAACGCGAAAGTAGCCGTGGCGCAGTAACCCCTGATGATCGTTCCCACGCTCCGCGTGGGAATGCATCCTGTGACGCTCCGCGTCACGACTTCAGAAGCGGACGCAGAGCGTCCAAAGCGGCATTCCCACGCAGAGCGTGGGAACGATCAGCCCCGGGATTACCGGGGCTTTTTGTTTAGAGCGTGGAACGCACTCGCCACAGTTCGGGGAACAACACCGTGTCGAGCATTTTGCGCAAATAACCCACGCCCTCGGTACCACCGGTACCGGGCTGGAAGCCGATGATGCGCTCCACCGTGGTCACATGCCGAAAGCGCCACTGGCGGAATGAGTCTTCCAGATCGATGAACTTCTCGGCCAACTGATACAAATCCCAATACCGGCTCGGGTCGCGATACACCTCGCGCCACGCCGCCTCCACAGACTCATCGTGAACCGTGGCCGCCGTCGGGTCGCGTTCGGCGCGCTTGGGGTCAATCGCCAAACCTGCTTTAACCATCAGGTTGATCGCCTCGTCGTACAGCGACGGCGTAGCAATCGCCACTTTCAACTGGTTCAACAACTCTGGGCGATGCGCATGCGGGCGCAACAGCGCTGCGCTTTTATTCCCGAGGATAAATTCGATCTCGCGGTACTGGAACGACTGGAAACCCGAGGACTGCCCCAGGAACGGGCGAATCGCCTTGTATTCCGACGGCGTCATGGTCGCCAGCACCGCCCAGGCATGCACCAGTTGGTCGAAGATCCGCGACACCCGCGCCAGCATCTTGAAGGCCGGCGGCAACTCGCCCAGGCGCACGTGCTCGCGGGCGGCCTTGAGTTCGTGGAGCATCAGTTTCATCCACAGCTCCGAGGTCTGGTGCTGGATGATAAAGAGCATTTCGTTGTGGTCCGGCGACAACGGGTGCTGGGCGCTGAGGACTTTGCCCAGGTCCAGGTAGTCGCCGTAGCTCATGGACTCGGAAAAATTCAGTTCGGCGTTATGCCATTCTTCCGGCGGCTGGTAATCAGGTGAAAAGGGACACTGGCTCATCGCGTGGGCTCCTTGAGCGGGCGGAGAATGGCACGGACGGGGCTGGCGTCCAGGTTGGCAAAGCGCAGCGGCAGTGCGATCAACTCATAGTCGCCCTCCGGTACGTCATCGAGCACGATGCCTTCGAGAATCGCCATGCCATGGCGGGCCACGGCGTTGTGCGAATCCATGGTCTTGGACTGTTGCGGGTCCAGCGACGGCGTGTCGATACCGATCAAGCGCACGCCCAGGCTGGCGAGCAGCTCAATGGTTTGCGGGGCGATGGCGGTGAAATTCGAATCCCACTCGGTCAGCGGCGCCTGTGCATAAGTGCGTAGCAGCACGCGCTCAGGCAAGTTATCCACACGCCCTTGCAATTGATGCGGCTGCACCAACGCGCCGCTGCGCAGGCAATGCAACACCCGGCACGGGCCCATGTACACATCCAGCGACACCTCGCCGATCGGCGCGCCGTCGGCGCTGTAATGCAGCGGCGCGTCCACATGGGCGCCGGTGTGCGGCGAAAACGTCACGCGCCCCACATTCACCGGGCACTGCGGGCCGAACTGCCATACGCGCTCTTCCTGGAACGGCGTATCGCCCGGCCAGGTCGGGGTCGCCGTGCTCAAGGGCGGGCTGATATCCCACCACGTTTTTATTGGGTTCATTGCAAGGCTCTCACTCGTTCTTGGGTGAATGATACGAGGGCCGGCCGTGCATTTTCTTGCGAATTCCTGCGCAGGGTGGGAATTTTTTCGCAGTTACTGCGAGGAAACAGCGGTTTACCGCACAAACCTATCACTCAAGAGTTCCTCCATTTTCTGTGGGAGCCGGGCTTGCCCGCGATAGCGGAGTGTCAGGCGACGGAGATGCAAGCTGTAGCGCCGTCATCGCGGGCAAGCCCGGCTCCCACAGGGGTTGGTAGTGCATGGTGAATCATCGTGCACCTGCGCTTCTGGGCATCCCGATGTCGAGTTCAGACCACTGGCCCAACGCCCAAGGCCTTAGGGTGGACCCTTCCATTCCCTGCCTCGGAGCCATCATGTCCAAGCCCATCACCGTACTGCGCGACACCCACCCGCTACCTGTCCTGGATGCCTGCAAGTGGGAAAAGCTCGAAGGCGACCCACACACCGTCAACCTCAACGCCTACACCAGCGAAGACGGCAGCAAGATCATGGGCACCTGGATCTGCACACCCGGCAAGTGGTACGTGGAATACGTGAAGTGGGAATACTGCCATTTCCAGGAAGGCTACTGCGTGATCACACCCGAAGGCATGGAGCCGATTCACCTGCGGGCTGGGGATATCTTTGTGGTAGAGCCAGGCATGAAGGGCACGTGGGAAGTGGTCGAAACCGTGCGCAAGTATTTCGTGTTTGCATAAGCAGCATCAGATAAATCCTTGGCCTGCTTCAGTTTTTCCCTAGCGTGAGTCCGGCCCCTTTAAAGCACCCTGCGATGAGTCCTCCCCCTCACGCAGGCTGCCTAATTGAACGTCCTGACCAAAGTATGTGTGTTAAACATCTGTGTTTTTCTCGCACCCTCTGCCCTCGCTGATTTCATTAGTGACAGCACCGGCAAGCTTGAGCTGAAGAACTTTTACTTCAACCGTGACTACCGTGAGCCCAATGCCACGCAGTCCAAGCGCGAAGAATGGGCACAAGGTTTCGCGTTGCAAATTGAGTCCGGGTATACCGAAGGCACCGTGGGTGTTGGCGTTGATGTCCTCGCCATGGCGGGCTTCAAGCTTGATTCAAGTGCAGACCGAACCCGCTCCGGCTTATTGCCGGTACGCCAATCCGGCAAAGCCGAAGACAGCTATGGCGAAGCCGCTTTTACGGCAAAATTCAGGGCTTCCCAAACGACGCTGAAAATCGGTGCGCTGGCCCCGCCGACGCTACCGATACTGGAAAAAAACGTCGGCCGCTTGCAGCCGCAGCTTTTCAAGGGCGCGCACCTGCGCTCCCAGGAACTCAAAGACCTGACACTGGACGTGGGCAGAATTACCCACGTCAACCAGGTCGACTCAACCCACTATGAAGCGTTGGCGGTCGCCACCGGCGCACGCAGGAATATCGTGGTGCGTGGGAAGAATCAATCGAATGCATTCGACTTTGCAGGCGGCAGTTACGCCTTCAACAAACAACTCACCGCCAGCTACTACTACAGCACGCTGGATAACCTCTACACCCAGCACGCGGGCAGCCTTCAACATACCTATCCGGTAGCCGAGAACCAAAGCCTGAAAAGTGAATTGCGTTACACACGCTCTCTCGATAACGGCCAAACCAACATCGACAACACCGCAGCGGGCGCGATGCTGACCTACGCATGGGGGGCGCATAAATTGGGTGGGGCCTATCAAACCATGTCAGGCAACACAGGCTACGCCGCTGTCAGAGGAAGTTATCCCACACTGGTGAATTTTCTGCAGTACAGCGACTTCGCCAATAAGGATGAAAAATCCTGGCAAGTGCGCTACGACTACGACTTCACCGCGCTGGGCGTTCCCGGCCTTTCCATGTTCACGCGCTATGCATCGGGCAGCAACGTCGACCGAGGACCGGGCCGTTCGGACGGGCGTGAGTGGGAACGGGATATCGATGTGAGCTATGCCTTCCAGAACCCGACCCTGAAAAACGTCAAAGTCCGCTTACGCAACGCAATGATGCGCTCCAACTTTGAAAGCGATATAGACGAAACACGCTTGATCGTCAGCTACGAAAGGCCACTGTGGTAACCGGCAAAAACCCGAGAGCCCGCCCGACGCGGGTTCTCGGAAACGCACCTACTTGGGTTTGCGATAGCTGTTGATGATGGCCGAGAAGTCTTTACCGCCTTCCCCACGCTGACTCATCGATTGATACAACTGCTGGGCCACGGCGCCGAGGATCACCGGTTGCTTGGCCTGGCGCGCGGCTTCGGTGGCCAACCCCAAGTCCTTGAGCATTAGGTCGGCGCCGAAACCACCGGAATACCCACGGGACGACGGCGCGGTTTCAATCACCCCCGGCCACGGGTTGTAGGTGTCCGAACTCCAGCAACGCCCGGTGGAGCTGTTGATGATGCCGGCCAGCACTTGCGTGTCGATGCCCAGCGCATCGCCCAGGGCCATGGCCTCGCTGACGCCGACCATGCTGATGCCGAGCAACAGGTTGTTGCAGATCTTGGCGATCTGGCCGGTGCCGACGTCGCCGCAATGCACGATATTGCGGCCCATCTGTGCCAGCACCGGTTGCAGGGTGGCGAACAGTTCCGGGGTGGCGCCGACCATGAAGGTCAGGGTCCCTGCGCTAGCACCGCCGGTGCCGCCAGAGACTGGAGCATCAGCTATCACCACACCTTGCTTGGCCGCCGTAGCGGCAACCTCGCGGATGGTTTGCGGGTCGATGGTGCTGCAATCCACGGCCGGCACGCCTTCACCCATCCCGGCGAGCACACCGTCTTCGTTCAGCCAAACGCTGCGCACATGGGCGGCGGCGGGCAGCATGGTAATCACCAGCTCCGCGCCTTGTGCCGCTTCACGCGGTGAGCCTGCGACGGTGGCGCCCAGTTCTGCGAACTCCTTGAACACGCCTGGATTTACGTCGAACACATTCAGCTTATTGCCAGCCAAAAGCAGGTTGCGGGCCATGGGCGCGCCCATGTTGCCCAAGCCGATAAATGCAATCTTCATGATCGTCTCCCCAAATCAGCGCAGGTTGATGGTGGTGTTGACGCCATCGTTGACCGTGTCGTCGTCGAACCAGCGGCTGGTGACGGTTTTGGTCTGGGTGTAGAACTGCACCACTTGCTTGCCATACGGGCCGAGGTCGCCGAGCTTGGAACCACGGGAACCGGTAAAGCTGAAGAACGGAACCGGCACCGGAATCGGGATATTAATGCCGACCTGGCCTACATCGATTTCGCTCTGGAACTTACGCGCCGCCGCACCACTTTGGGTAAACAGGCCAGTGCCGTTGCCGAACGGGTTGGCGTTGACCAGAGCAATGGCCTCATCCAGCGTGGCAACTTCCAGCACCACCAGCACCGGGCCGAAGATTTCCTGGGTGTAGATCTGCATATCAGTGGTCACGCCCGAGAACAGGGTCGGGCCGACAAAGTTGCCTTGTTCGAAGCCTGGCACCTTGATGTCGCGGCCATCCAGCTCCAGCTTGGCGCCTTCTTTCACGCCGCTTTCGATCAGTTCCAGGATGCGGGCTTTGGCGCGTTTGGAGATCACCGGGCCGACATCCGTACCGGCTTCGCTGCCGGCATTGACCTTGAGTTTTTGCGCCAGCGCTTTCAGGTCCGGCAGCCACTGCTTGGCCGCGCCCACCAGCACCACCACCGAGGTGGCCATGCAACGCTGGCCCGCCGCGCCGAAACCAGCACCGACCAGGGCATTCAGCGTGTGTTCGCGGTTAGCATCCGGCAGCACCACGGCGTGGTTCTTGGCGCCCATCATCGACTGCACACGCTTGCCGTGTTTGCCGGCCAGGTCGTACACGTGAGTGCCGACGGCAGTCGAACCGACGAAAGAAACCGCCTTGATATCTTTATGGGTACACAGCGCATCCACCACATCCTTGCCACCGTGAACCACGTTGAGCACGCCGGCCGGCACACCGGCTTCCAACGCCAGCTCTACCAGCAACATAGTCGACAGCGGGTCTTGCTCGGATGGCTTGAGCACGAAGGTGTTACCGCAGGCAATCGCCATCGGGAACATCCACAGTGGAATCATCGCAGGGAAGTTGAACGGAGTGATGCCTGCGCACACGCCGATGGGCTGGCGCAGGGTGTAGGTGTCGACGCCACCGGCGACGTTTTCAGCGAACTCGCCCATCTGCAAGGTGCCGATGGAGCACGCGTGTTCAACCACTTCCAGGCCACGAAAAATATCGCCTTCGGCGTCGGCAATGGTCTTACCCTGCTCGGCGCTCAGGACTACGGCGATGCGCTTGGAATGCTCGCGGATCAAGGCTTGCAGCTTGAGCATGATGCGCATGCGTGCGCCGATCGGCGTGAGCTTCCAGGTTTGAAAAGCTTGATGCGCGGCGTCGATGGCGGCGTTGACTTCATCGGCGGTGGCGAAAGGGACTTTGGCCAGCACTTGTTGGGTGGCCGGGTTGACGATGTCTTGCCAGTGGGTGGTCTTGGACTCGACCCATTCACCGTTGATCAGCAACTTGACCTGTTGCACGGAAATATCGGCAGAAGCGTTCATGTGGTCTCCAAATCTTATATTTGTGCAGAGAACCAAGGCGTTGAATCGCCTTGAAGAATGAGGCGTTCGGACTGTTTTTGGAGTATAGATGTGCAAATCTCTAATAAGAACGCACATAAAAGCCGGTCCAATATGCAAAAAAACATCACGTCATTGGGCTCCCTGAACTGGGATGACCTGAAGTTTTTCCTCGAAGTGGCCCGCACCCGCAAGGCCAGCGTCGCCGCCAAGCGCCTGGCGGTGGACTACACCACCGTGTCGCGGCGTATCAGCTCGTTGGAAGTGTCGCTCGGCACATTGTTATTCGAAAAATCCCGGACCAACGGCTTCGTACTCACCACCGAAGGCCAGCGTTTGCTGGGGTATGCGGAGTCCATTGAAAGCACGCTGCACATGGCCTGCGAGCAGGTGTCCGGCTCCGGCGTGGCGCTGTCCGGCCATGTGCGCATGGGCTGCACCGAAGGTTTCGGCAGCTTTTTTGTCACCCCGCAGTTGAGCCATTTCGTCGATACGTATCCGGCCATTTCCGTGGATATCCTGCCCCTGCCCCACTTCATCAGCCTGTCCAAGCGCGAAGCCGACATAGTGATCGCCCTGGAGCGCCCGGAACACGGGCCGTATGTGTGCTGCAAACTGTGCGACTACAAACTGCAGTTGTACGCGACCCAGGACTACCTCGACCAACACCCACCGATCCGCAAACCGGCGGATTTGGCCGAGCATCCGTTTATCAGTTATGTGGATGATCTGGCGTTCAGCTCGGAGCTGTTGTACCTGGCCAATGTAGTACCCGGCGCCAGCGCGAGTTTGCGCAGTACCAGCGTGATCGCGCAGTACGTGGCGGCGCAGCAGGGCCGGTCGATGGCGATATTGCCGTGCTTTCTGGCGGCGCAGGATCCACGGTTGCTGCCGGTGCTGGGCGAGCAGATTGCGATAACGCGGCAGTTCTGGATGTATTGCCGGGAGGATTTGAGGAAGTTGAAGCGGATTACGTTGCTGTGGGATTACATCAGGGAAGTGACGGAGCAGAACGCGGGGTTGTTGATGGGGGAAACGCGGGAGATGAGGTTCGCGGATTAAAAGGCCATCAGCGACGATTCGCTTTAATTTGCAGGACGTTTCCTAGAGACTCTCTACCCTATTGCGCCTTACCGTTTGGGTCACTAGCCTCCTGACTTCGCTGCTCATCAGCGATCGGGTTTAGCGACTCGGAATAGTTGGGATGTGATGCCAAAGTATTGCCAGGCTTCTTGCCTGACTTTACCGTTTTATGGCGGCTGTACGCGGGAGACCTTCGGGTCTGCCGGGTTCCCAAATTTACCGGTTCGCTAACCCGTGTACAGCTGCCACCTCTTCATGTTTAGCGACATGCCGTGGTGACCCCTACTGCAAATTTGGGAAACATCATGTCAAAAATCGTCCCCGATCCACCGCTGTCCTCCATCACCACCCTCGGCGTCGTCACCTTCGGCGACTACGGCGAAAACCAAAAACCGCTGTTCCGCGTGAATGCCGGCATGCCCATCGAGCAAGCCCTTGAACACGCCTCCACCCTGCTGTTTTATTCCAAGAAACTCGCCATGGAAGCCGCCATGGATGTACGCGGCGAGCAATACGCCTGGGCCGCGCACTACCTGTGTGAGATGGGCAAAGCCGTGGTGGATGACCTGACGCAAGCGATGACGCCGAGCAGCTAAGCGAACACGCCAGCAAGCACACCGCAAAACAAAATGTGGGAGCGGGCTTGCTCGCGAAAGCGGTGGGTCAGTGAGTAAATCATTGTCTGAACCACCGCCATCGCGGGCAAGCCCGCTCCCACACTTGAACTACGGCGGGCACAGCATTCAGGTCTGGCACAAATAAGTGTGGGAGCTGGCTTGCCTGCGATGGCAGTGGGTCAGTCAATAAATCCCTGGCTGAATTGCCTGGATTAGATCGTTCTCATAGTTAAATCGCACCAGCCCCAGCTATTTGCGGATGCCGAGCCCGCACTTCCCGCAAAAACTCACCCGCGGTGCTCTTGAGCCAAGCAATTAACCGAGCGATATCGGGCTCCGACTGTCGTCCGTTTCGGCAGATGATGTAGTAGGCCGCTGGCGACATCATCACTGGGCTATTCAGCGCAACCAATGTGCCGCCTTCCAATTGGTCGTACACCAACGCAGTTCTGCCCAGCGCAATCCCTGTGCCCTTCACCGCCAGACTGATCGCCTGGCTCGAATCCGGAAATCGCGGCCCATGGTGATAAGGCGGCGCCGCCAGACCCTGAAATGCAAACCAGCTTTCCCACCCCGGACACACCTGATCGTCCACCCGATGGATCAGCGGGTACCGGGCGACATCTTCCAGTGCAATATCACCCTTCAACCGCAGAAACTCCGACGAACAAACGGGGAACACCGCGTCGCGCATCAGCAGTTCAACATGATGATCCGGGTAGTCACCGTACCCCATCACCACCGCAACATCGTATTGATGAGCCTCCAGGCTGGCGCCGCTCATGTCAGCGCTGGTCAACACCAGGTCAATGTTGAACGAGGCCTCAGTGTGAGAACCGTGCATTCTGGGAATCAGCCACGTCGAACAGAGGGAAGACGTGCATGAGAGGTACAACGGCTGGGATTTACCGGGGTTGAGTGAATGCAGCACCCCGTCCAGCGCCTTGAAAAATCCGTCGGTTACCGGCAATAAGGCCTGCCCCGCTGCCGTCAGCTTGACACCGCGCGAGTGTCGCTCAAACAACTGCACGCCCCACCACTCCTCAAGGCCCGCAATTTGATGACTGATGGCACTGGCGGTGAGGTTGAGCTCAGAGGCAGCACGCGCAAAACTACCCGTTTGCGCTGCGCTGACGAACGCTTGAAGCATGGGTGTGGGAGGCGGACGCTGGGCCATCAGGTGCTCACTTTGATCAAGATGATCCCGCAAACAATGACGAATGCCGACAGCATCCGTCGCCAACCGAACCGTTCATGAAAGAACAGCGCGGCAATAATGGCGCCGATAATAACACTGGTTTCCCGCAGCGCTGAGACCTTGGCGACCGCATCCAGCGATAACGCAAACAACACCAATCCGTAAGACGCCAGGTAAAAAACACCGCCTAACAGGCCTACTCGCCAATGCCCACGTATTGCTTGAGCCAAGGCTGAACGCTCTTTGGAATACGCCAGCACAGGGATCGGAATACTCTGGAACACTGTCAGGTAGATGATGTACTGCATTACCGTCTCACTCGCTCTTACACCTTTGGCATCCACCACCGTGTAAGACGCAATAAACACACCGGCGCACACCGCCATCAGGATCGGTTTGAACATCTGCGCCGTCATCCTGCGCACAAAGGTCAGGCTGATAATCCCCACACAAATCAGCAACACTCCGGTCAAAGCCTGGAGTGACAACTGCTCATGCAGCAGAAAGTAGGAAAACAGCGCGACCAATACGGGCGGTACCCCACGCATCACGGGATAAACCTGGCCAAAGTCACCCGTTTCATACGCCTTGATCAGAAATAGCCTATAGACCGTATTGAGCATCACGGAGACGAGGATATAGCTCCCAACCTCCAGGCTCGGCACACTGACAAATGGCAAGGCCAGCAGGCATATCACTAGCGCGGTACCATCAACCATGGCCAAGGTCATGAAGCGACTGTTACCGGCGCGGACTACTGCGTTCCAGGTGGCGTGCATGAAGGCAGAGATCAAGACCAGCGTGATCGCGATATCGGAGTTGTCCATGGGGCTCGGCTTATGGCGGATATTTGAGGACTTACGTTATGAACATCGGGGCATCATTGTTTGCGTAACCACATCCGTAGCATATAGCGATTCAGATCGCTCAAAGGCTCAGCATCATTGATTTCGGAACGTGGAGCGCTCATATCAATGAAGTGTGTCCGGGTATGAAGAAACTTGTTATCGGCCGAAATAAGTACCTGTCCTGGCTCCAGCAGTACTCGATGCTGAACCGATGATTGATCGAGAACGGTATCTAGAAAGTCCAGCGCTTGGGATTGAGCCACTGTTAACGGCACTCCTGCCTTCAAATGAGCCGACTCTATGTAGACTCGAAAGTATCTAATCAGTGGAACACCTTCACTTGAAAAACTCAGGATGGGAGCTTTAAACAACTGCTCTTCATCTGACATGCCGCGATTCTCAAAAAAGAAGTCACATTTGAGTTCTTCCAGTATTTCCGGGAACGCCATCAGTTCCGCATAAACAGAGCTTGCATCAATGAGAATACTCTCCCCGCCTAAAAGCGCTTTCTGTCCGCAAGCTAAGATTAAGTAATCGATAGGCAGTGGGTCGCTCACCCCATCATTGTGTACGTAGGCACCTTGACGGGTTTGATGGTATCTCGCACCTTCCTCAATGCTCTTACCACCTCGGTCATAAACCTCAATCACCTTGTGACCGAGATGGTTCTGCACCATTGGCTTACCTAGTAAAGAACCGAATGTCCACACCAGCGATTTGAAGCTTGCAAGCTCTTCGACCTTAAAGCCATCGAGGATCAAGACATGACTCTCGTGATCAATCATGTTTCGTATTCTATGTAGTTCCTCGCTAAGAACGGGCAATAGCAGTGGGTTTATATAGGCAGGCTTCGCATCAAATCGACTATCCTGAATTTCGGATTCGATAATTTTTTTTGCACTTAATAGTTCCTCAAAAGCTTTTTTTGAAAGCCTGACCTTAGAAACCTCTTGGCGAAAATTACTGACGTTTATGTTCATCGCAATCCTTTACGGTAGTTAGAGCGGATATTTAACTAAACTCAGCACTTTCTAAAAAGCGAAACCTCATCAGCCCAGCCATCAAAATTCGTCATGGCAGACCGTTCCTACAGATAAAAACACTGGACGTTTATTGCTGGAATTCGGCTATGGCGCATCAGCCTCAGCGAAGCCTTGAACACGCCTCCACCTTGCTGTTTTACTCCAAGAAACTCGCTATGGAAGCCGCCATGGATGTACGCGGCGAACAATACGCCTGGGCCGCACACTACCTGTGTGAGATGGGCAAAGCCGTGGTGGATGACCTGACGCAAGCGATGACGCCTACGAGCTAAAGGCTAGATCGCAGATCGTTCCCACGCTCTGCGTGGGAATGCCGCCCTGGACGCTCTGCGTCTGCTCTTGAAGTCGTGACGCGGAGCGTCACAGGATGCATTCCCACGCGGAGCGTGGGAACGATCGGTGAAGCGGTGGGCCAGTCAATGACCCATTGTCTGAATGACCTCAATCGATCGTTCCCACGCTCTGCGTGGGAATGCCGCCATGGACGCTCTGCGTCTGCTCTTGAAGTCGTGACGCGGAGCGTCACAGGATGCATTCCCACGCGGAGCGTGGGAACGATCGGTGAAGCGGTGGGCCAGTCAATGACCCGTTGGCTGAATGATCTCAATCGATCGTTCCCACGCTCTGCGTGGGAATGCCGCCTTGGACGCTCTGCGTCCGCTTTTGAGGTGGGTGCTTAGTCGGCGATCACGACGATCGACACGCGCCGGTTCTCGGTGCGGCCTGCCACGGTGGTGTTTGACGCCACCGGCTCGCTGCTGCCCAGGCCGCGTAGTTGGATGTTTTCTTCTTTCATGCCCACGCCGGTCAGCACCTTGCCCACGCTTTTGGCGCGGCGCAGGGACAGTTGCTGGTTGTAGGTTTCTTTGCCGGAGGCATCGGTGTGGCCGTCGACGCGCACGCGCTCGATGCCGGCGCCCACCAGGGCTTTGCCGATGCGTTCGACGATGTCGGTGCTGGCTTTGTTGAGGCTTTCCACATCGCTGCCGAACAGCACTTTGCCGGACAGGCCGAACGCCCAGCCTTCGTCTGTCAGTTCAAAGCCTTGTTGTTTAAGCACGGCGATTTGCGCCGGACTCAGGCCTTTGGGTGGGGGCGTCTGGCAGCCGCCGAGGGCCAGGAAGGCCACCAGCAAAGTGATAAACAGAACACGCGTTTTAGAGAACAAGGGATCAACTCCTGTGTTGAACATTGGCAGCGGTAGGCTCCGCCTCCGCCGTTTGCTGGCTGCCTTGGGACAGCCGCTTGGCTTGGTACATGGCCGCGTCGGCGGCATTGAGCAAGGTGCCGGGAGTGGCGCCATGATCGGGGTAAATGGCAATGCCGATACTGAGGGAGGTCAACACCTGTTCGTTGCCGGGCAATGGGATCGGCTTGTCCATGCTGGCAATGATCTTGTCGGCGATGCGCTGGGCATCCTCGGCCTTGTGCAGCGGCGCCAGCAGGATCGCGAATTCATCGCCGCCCAGGCGTGCCACCAGGTCATCCTCACGCAGTTGCGCACGCACACGCTCGGCGACGGCGACCAGCACGGCATCGCCGGCGGCGTGGCCGAAGTTGTCGTTGATGTCTTTGAAGCGGTCGCTGTCGAGGAACAGCACCGCCACTTTCTCATTGACCTTGGCGGCGCTGCGCAGGGCGCGGATCATGCGGCCCTCGAAAAACGCGCGATTGGGCAAGCCCGTGAGGCTATCGTGGCTGGCCTGGTGCGCGAGGGTTTCATTTTCACTTTGCAGGTGGCTTTGCCAGGCTTCCATCTCGCCGAGCAGGGCGTTGAAGTCGCTGCCGAGGCTGTCGAGTTCGGCGATCTGCGCCGGCGGCACGCGCCGGTCGAAATCGCGCTCGCTGCGGGCGGCGTGGGCCACGGCGGCGAGGCTTTGCAGCGGTTGGGTGATGCCTTGCAACAGGCGCCGCGCCAGGTACAACGCGACCCAGGCGCTGAGGGCGGTGCAGATGAGGATGCCGGCCAGGCCGCTGAGCAAGAAGCGCAGCAGGCTGCCGCCATGGCCGACCAAGTGAATACTGCCGACCGGTTTGCCCTGGTGCAGGATCGGCTGGCTGATGGGCTGTTCAAGCAGGGTGTGCGCCACCGCCAGCTCCACCTTGGACAGCATGCCGGTTTCCGGCCGTATCCATTGCGCCAGCAGCTTGCCGTTGGCATCGAAGACTTCGGCCTGGGCCACTTCTTCGGTGGAGGCGATCAGGCTCAGCGCTTCGGTGGCGGCGGCACTGTCGTCGAACACCACCGCAGCTTCCACGGTGTAGTTGATAGAGCGCGCGATCAGGTGCAGGTTGTGTTCGGCATACACCCGCAGCGCCAGCACGCCCAGCAGGGTCAGCGACACACTGGCCAGGGTCACGGCCACCAGTGCCAGGATCAAATGCCCACGGCCAATGACCGAACGCAAGGTCGGCCGCGCTTTTGCGGTTCTCATGGCGCTGGCGCTCGACGACGGGACAGTTGCAACACACTGGGGTGGATGCGCACGCCACTGCGGGCGACGGAGTCCAGGTTGACTTCGAACGACACTTGCTCATCACCCACGCGCAGGCAGAACAGGCTGCCCACGGTGCATTGGTCGCCGCCTTCGCTGATGCTGAGCACCGGGTGGCCGATCAATGAGGTGAACAGGCGGCTGCGTTCATCGGCGGAAAGTTTGCCGATGTAAATCGCGTCACAGGCGCTGACGATATCGGGGTTGTCGGCGAGCAGGCGCTTCACCACCACCGGGCGGCCAGTGGCCTGGGTGGTGCCTTTGATCAGGTCGTCGGTGTATTGGGTGGGGCCGACGATACACAAGCGCAGTTGTGCAGGCTCCACCGGCCAACGGGCATAACTGAGGATGCCGAGTACCACTTGAGTCACCGCCTGGGCGCGGTGATCCGCCAGGCTGGGCGTCTGCGCAAATGCACGCGGCGCGAGCAGGCATAGCACCGCCACCAGTAACATGCGTCTCCAGCTCAAACTGCGCTCTGTGGGCGAGACAGCCACGTTCATGCAGCGATTCTCTCAAGTGTTTTACAGGGTGATGCCGCAACGATAGCACAGCGGCGGAAAACCCTACGAATTGGGGGTTTATCAAAGCTCGCTATTTTTTCAGAAAAATCAGACAACTAAACCAGAAATTTTTCATGACCCATCAGTCAGTTTTATCAGGCGCCGCATCCAACTCCAGCATCAACCCACTCAGGCGTTTGACCTTGCGCCGCACCGCTTCCTCAAACACCCCGCCTCGCGGTTCGATCAAACTGAACCAGCGTTTGGCGCGGGTGATGCCGGTGTAGATCAGCTCTTTGGTCAGCACCGGGTTCAGCGCATCCGGCAGGATCAGCGCGGTGTGGGTGAATTCCGAGCCCTGGGATTTGTGCACCGTCATGGCGTACACGGTTTCCACATCATTCAGACGGCTAGGCAGTACAAAACGCACGCCGCCCTGGCCATCGTTGCGTGGGAAAGCCACACGCAGCACCTGTGGGCCACCGTCGCTTTCGGGCAGTTTAAGGGCGATGCCGATGTCGCCGTTCATCAAGCCCAGGCCGTAGTCGTTGCGGGTCATCAACACTGGGCGGCCTTCGTACCATTGGTCATCGCCTTCGATCAGCCGCACTTTGCGCAAGGCGGCGGTGATGCGCTGGTTTAAGCCTTCCACGCCCCACTGGCCTTTGCGCACGGCACACAGCAGCTGGAACGCATCGAAGGCTTGCAGCAGCTGTTGCGCCCAGTGGGTCCAGGCGGCGTCTTCACGTGGGGTGTCGAGTGCAGGACGCGCGCTTTGCAGCAAATTCAGGTAATAGCGATAACCCTGGGCATCGTCGCCCTGCCCGTCCAGTACCAGGCGCTCAAGGGCGTGATCGTGTTCGCCCTTGAGGCTGAGGCAGAACAGGTCGCTGTGGCTACGCGCGGCAAGCAGTTTGCGCGCCTCTTCGGCGTTTTGTTGGTTAACCCAGCGCGCCAATTGGCCGATACCACTGCCTTCGCCGAAACGTCGCGAGTAGCGCAGCATGACCACTTGCTGGGCGAGCGGATGACTGCCATCGAGGTCTTCGTGCAGGTCGCTGGCGCTGAGGTCTTCGCCGCTGACCGCTTGCAGCCATTGGCGCGTGTCGGGGCTGTACCAGCCGGCTTCGGCATCACGGCATAGGTCGCCGAGCACCGCGCCGGCTTCTACCGAGGCAAGTTGGTCTTTGTCGCCGAGCAGCACCAGGCGTGCGTGGGGCGGTAAGGCGTCCAGCAGGTTGGCCATCATTTCCAGGTCGATCATCGAGGCTTCGTCCACCACCAGCACGTCCAATGGCAACGGGTTGCCAATGTGATGGCGAAAATGTCGCGTGCCGGGACGGCTGCCGAGCAGGCGGTGAACCGTGGTGACTTGGGTAGGGATTTTGTCCCGTACGCTGTCCGGCACATTCAGCGACAACACTTGTTGGCTGATGGATTCGGTGAGGCGTGCGGCGGCTTTGCCGGTGGGCGCGGCGAGGCGGATGCGCAATGGGCTGTTGGCCGCGACTGCCGGGGCCTGCAGCAGCGCGAGCAAGCGCACTACGGTGGTGGTTTTGCCGGTGCCGGGGCCGCCGGTAACGATGCTGAAGGCTCCGCGTGTGGCCAGGGCGCAGGCGAGTTTTTGCCAGTCGATCACGCCGTCCGGCGGCGCTTGATCGAACAAGGTGTTCAGGCGCTGCGGCAAATCAGTGGCGACGGTTTCCTGGGTGGCCAGGCGCAGGCGCAAGGCCGTGTCGATGCGTCGTTCGTAGGTCCAGTAGCGGCGCAAATACAGGCGTTTGCCGGACAACACCAGCGGGCGGCTTTGGGCCGATTCACTGCCATCTACAGCCAGCGCGACCAGGTGGCTGGCGGCCAGCGCGTGGCACCAGTGGGCGCCATCAAGGCCGTCGAGCAATTGCGAGGGCAGCAGCATGGCGCCCGTTTGCAGGTCGCCTTCGGGGGGCAATGACAGGGCAAAGTCTGGCGCTTTAAGGGTTTCGAACAGGTCCAGGCAGACGTGGCCATGGCCCAGTTGGTGGCTGGTCAATGCGGCGGCCAGCAATACCAGCGGGTCGGCCTGTGGGTCGAGTTCGTGGAGGAAGCCGACGAAGGCTTTGTCCAATGCGCGCAGCCAGCCACGGTCAACCCAGCGCTCCAACAGTTGCAGCAGGTCGACGGCGCGGCTGAGCGGCAGCAAGTCCTCAATCGGTAACGGCGACAGGCTCATAGCAGCACTCCTTGTTCCCAGGCGGGCTCAACCTTGGGCGGGATGGGTTTGCCCTGGAACAGCAGGTCCAAGCCTTCGATCAGTTCCCGTGGCGGCCGGGTGAAATACGCACCTTGGCTAGTGGCCTGGGTGCCACGCAGGAACAGGTACAGCGCGCCGCCGACATGGCGGTCGTAGTCGTAATCCGGCAGGCGTGCCTTCAGTTGGCGGTGCAGGGCCAGGAGGTACAGTACGTATTGCAGGTCGTACCGATGCTCAAGGATCGACTGCTCCATGGCGTCCTGGGTGTAGGCCGAATCGTCAGGGCCAAGCCAGTTGGATTTGTAGTCGGCCACGTAATAACGGCCGTCGTGTTCGAACGTCAGGTCGATAAAACCTTTGAACATACCGTTGAGCAGCACCGGTTCGGCAGCCACGCGGGACACGCCGTTGTGGGTGTGCTGGCACACCAGCTTGTCGAGGGCCAGCACGTCGACTTTGTGGCTGGCGAACCAGAACTCCATTTCGATCTGGTAGTGCTGCAGGCTGCTGAGGGCGACTAGATCGTTATCTACCGGCAGCGGCGTTTGCAGCAAATGGCCGAGCCAGCCGCTGAGGGTGACGATCCAGCCTTCCCAATTGCGCCGATTACAGCGGGCGCCCACGGCTTTTTCGATGGCCTCGGGCGTCACGTTGAAGCCTTCCTCACCCGCCCATTCCAACAGGCCATGAAGGAAGGTGCCGGGGTTAGGGCCACGTGGGAAACGGTGAATGTCACCGCCAGACGCTGCCACTTCACGCGGTGCGTCGGGGTCGAGGCGTTCGTCGTCGAACAGCTTCTGGGCTTGTGGGCTTTCTGGTGCTTCTAGATTAGCGGCGCTCATGCTGTCGCCAATTCTTAGCGCACTGTAAGAAGCGATCCACCAGTTTTCAGCGGCCTTGCGCTTGGGCAGTAGCGGTGCCAGCAAGGTGGCCTCGTTGCGCGGCGGGTGGAACAGAATGTCTTGGGCGTCGGGCACGTGGGTGTAGTGGATGGCAGCGCAGCCCTCCTGCAAGTCCAGCAGCCAGCGCGCCAGACCGGCGGATTCGCCCAACGAGGCACCGGCACCGAGCAGATAACCCAGCGCGGACAGGTGCAAGACAGAGCTGCTGTTATTGCCACGTTTGAGGTCGGCAATGCCCAACCAGCACGCGTGTTTGGCACGCGTAAGGGCGACGTAGAACAACCGCAGGTCTTCGGCCAGGCGCTCGTCGTCGGCTTGGGCAATCAGCTCGGCGGTCGGCCGCAGGCTGACTTGGGACTTGCCGTGTTCGTCGTGGTAATGCAGCGGCAAGCGGCTGCCATCCACCGGCTTGGCCGAGCAGATAAAGGGCAGGAAGACCAGGTCGTATTCCAGGCCTTTGGATTTGTGGATGGTCACCACCTTGACCAATTGTTCGTCGCTTTCCAGGCGCAGAATCTGTTCTTCACCGGCCTGGCCTGACAACGCCAGGTGTTCGGCCAGGTGGCGTATCAATGCCTGTTCGCCGTCCAGCTCTGACGCGGCCTGTTGCAGCAGTTCGCTCAGGTGCAACAGGTTGGTCAATACGCGCTCGCCGTCACTGCGGGCGATCAGGGTTTGCGGCAGCTTGAAATCATGCAGCAGGCGCCGCAGCATCGGCAGCACGCCTTGGGTACGCCAGATCGCGCGATAACCACGGAACTGCATCACGCGGGTTTCCCACGCCAGTTCGTCCTGGTTCAGACGCTCCAGTTCCGCCAGTGACAGGTTCAGGGTGACGCAGGCCAGGGCGGCGCGCAGTGGACGCTCGACGTCCGGCTCGGCGCAGGCCTTGAGCCAAGCCAGCAGGTCGTGGGCTTCCTGGGCGGCGAATACCGAGTCCTTGTCGGACAGATAAACGCTACGTACACCACGGGCGGCCAGTTCGGCGCGCACGGCTTGGGCTTCCTTGCCGTCGCGCACCAGGATGGCGATGTCTGACGGGAGTACGCCTTTAAAGCTGCCATCTTTTACGAATCCGGCCGTGCCTTGCTGCCCACCATTGAGCAACTCAACAATTTGTGTGGCACAGGCGGCTGCCAGTTGTTGGCGATAGACCGCGTTGGAAATCGGCTGGTCGGTGGGCAAGTGCCAGAGGTTCATCGCCGGCAGGGTCTGACCATCGACTTGCAACTGCTCTTTGCGGCCTTGGGACAACACCGAGTGGAACGGCACCGGGTTGTCGCCATTCGGCTCACGGAACAGGAACGCGCCACGGCCAGTTTCGGCACGCTGGAACACATGGTTCACCGCTTCGACCATCGCATGGCTGGAGCGGAAGTTGGTGCCCAGAGTGTGATGGCGGCCGGTGGTCGACTGTCGGGCGCGCAGGTAGGTGTAGATGTCGGCGCCACGGAAGGCGTAGATCGCCTGCTTGGGGTCGCCGATCAGGAACAGGCCACTGTCGTGGTGGTTTTCTTCGATGCGGTAGATGCTGTCGAAGATGCTGTATTGCACCGGGTCTGTGTCTTGGAATTCGTCGATCAAGGCGACCGGGAACTGCTCGCGGATCACACTGGCCAGGCGCTCGCCGCCGTCGGTTTGCAGGGCGGCGTTGAGACGAATAAGCATGTCGTCGAAGCCCATTTCGGCGCGGCGACGTTTTTCTTCTTCGAAGCGTTTACCGACCCAACCGGCGGCGTGTTGCAACACGGCGGCGTCGGGCGTTGGCAGCGCGTCGAGGCTGGCTTTGAGGCTGGCCATGGCGTCGATACCGGGGTGACGCGGCGGCTCGCCCTTCCAGGCTTCAGCCATGCCATCGGGCGTGAGGCGGGTGAAGCCGGTGCCGATGTCGAGTTGTTCAAGGGTTTCGTCAGCGGCCCAGGCGCTGATTTTTTCGAACCAGGGTTCGAAGTAGCGCGCTTGCATCTTGCGGCCGTCAACGGCTTTGGCGGCGACGGCTTGCAGGCAGATATCGCGCAGTTCGATGGCCCATTGCTGCCAGGGCGCTTTGATGTTTATCAGCGCTTCGCGGCGTTCTTGCAAGCAGGCGCTGATCAGTTCGGCCGGTTCGCGCGTCTCGTCGGTGGGCCGTTCGCTGCCGAACAGCGCGCGCACGCGTGGCATCAGCGCGGCGGGGCCGCTCCAGTTTTTGCGCACCCAGTTGAGTGCGTCGTCGTGCATTGGGTAGCAGAACAGCCGCCAGTAATCGCGCAGTACTTCGCCGAGCAGGTCGCTGTGGTCGGTTTCAAGGGTCTGGGTGAACAGGCTGCCGCTGTCGAATGCGTGTTCGCGCAGCATGCGCTGGCACCAACTGTGGATGGTCGAAACCGCAGCTTCGTCCATCCATTGGGCGGCGATGTCCAGGCGGTTGGCGCAGGCGGGCCATTGCTCGGGCAGGTATTGGTCACGCAGGTCGGCGATCAGGGCGTCGGGTTGCTCGATTTCGTCGCGAAAGAACCGTGCAGCTTCCGCCAGGCGGATGCGGATGCGTTCGCGCAGCTCTTTGGTGGCGGCGTCGGTGAAGGTCACCACCAGGATTTGCGGTGGTAGCAGTTCGCGACCAAAGCCGGATTCGTCACCACCGTGGCCGAGCACCAGGCGCAGGTACAGGGCGGATATGGTGAAGGTCTTGCCGGTGCCGGCGCTGGCTTCAATCAACTGGCTGCCTTGGAGTGGGAAGGCCAGGGCCAAAGGTTTACTGATCATGCGCTGGCCTCCTCGCTGCTGAGTGATCGCCATGGGGCGTTGATCAAGGGCCGATACAGGGTTTCGGCCCAACCTTCGAATTCTTCGCTGGCGATGAGCGTGGCGTAATCCGGGAATTGGCGGGTGAGCGCCGGGGTTTCGCGGCGTTCGCCGTCGGTGGTCAGGCCATCGCCTTCATAGGCTTTGCTGGCGGCTGCCTGGGCCTTGTCGGGGTCGGTTAGGCCGAGCCAGGCGAAGGCGGTTTTCACCGCTACGGGCAGCGGTTTGCGCATGCCGGTGTGCCAGGCCAGTAACAGGTTGCCGAGTATTTCCTGGGCGACGGTTTTTTCCAGCGGGGCCAGCAGCAAGGTGTCGTCACTGGCGACCAGCCCGGTACTGAGTGGCAAGCCGCAGGCGCAGGCCACCACATGATTGATCCATGGGCGGATCAGGCGATGCCACTTGCGCGTCTTGATCGAGCCGATGCTGTTGGGGATGGTGGTGACGCTTAACAATCCGCCATCGCTGCGCCGATGCAGGCCACTGATCCAACCTTCCAGCTCAATGCCTTGATGCTCAAAACTGATCGGTTCGGCCGCGGTTTGTGGCGTGGGCCAGAGCGCCAGTAAGTGTTGATAACGTTGCAATAGATCGGGCAATGGCTCGACCAATTCACTACGCAGGCATTCGCCGAAACCGACCATGGGCAGCAGGCCACTGCCTTGCAGGCGCAGGGCTTGGGCATTCAGGGCCTGGTCTATGTGATCGGGCTGGGCCAAGGCCGCATTGAGCAGGCTGTCGCTGAGGCTGTAGCGTTGCAAGGCATCGAGAACGAAAGGTTCTTCATCGGCCAGCGGGACTTCGGCGGCCTCGAAGAACACTTTCAGACGTTGGCTGAAGAAGTGTTTGACGGGGTTGCGCACAAAGTCCTGCAACTGGCCGAGGCTCAGGGGTTCTTCCTGAAGGTGTTCTGCCAGTTCGTCTTCTGTGGCTGTGGCCGTAGGTGCCTGGTGGAGCAATTGCCATTCGCGGGCGTAGCTGAACAGCTCGTCGCCTTCGTGGAAGTAGCGGGCGCTGAAGGGTTGGAGTGGGTGCTCCTGGGTCATGGCCTCCAGCAGGGGTTCTTGTGTGTCTGCGTTATGCCAGCCGCTGGCGAGGTGGTCACGCAGTTGGCCAATCAATACCGAGGCCGGGCGGTCGCTGTTGTCGCGGATGCTGCGGCCTACCCAGCTGATATAGAGCTGATCGCGGGCAGACAGCAGCGCTTCGAGCAGCAGGTAGCGGTCGTCTTCGCGGCGTGAACGGTCGCCGGGGCGGTAGTCGCTGCCCATCAGGTCGAAGTCCAGCGGCGGTTGGGCGCGCGGGTAATCGCCGTCGTTCATACCGAGCAGGCAGACCAGCTTGAACGGGATGGCGCGCATGGGCATCAGGGTGCAGAAATTGACAGCTCCCGCGAGGAAGCGCTGGGACAGGCGGCCTTGGTCGAGGCCGGCGAGCCAGGCTTCGCGGACTACGGTTAGGGGTAATTCGTCCTGCAGGCCAACGGACTCGCAGGTTTCCAGCCAGTCTTCTCGCAACTGTTCGAGCTGGCCGAGTAGATACTCGTCGTGCTCGCTGCTGGGCAGGAAGAACAGCTGCATCAAGCGTTGCAGACGCTCGCCCCATTCTTGGGGGCTTGCCGGTTGTGACAAGGCTTGATGAGCGTGGTTTAGCGCATCGAGCAAGGCCACCAGTGGGCCGATCAGCGCGGCGTCGAGGCCGCCGATTTCATCGTAGGGTTCGATGCCGTCACAGGCAATTCCAGTGCCTACGGCATAACCCAGCAGCATGCGACGCAGGCCGAATCGCCAGCTGTTTTGCTCAAGCTCCTGGGGCAAACCGAGGCCGGCGCGCTGTTCGGCGTTGAGGCCCCAACGGATGCCGGCGCCTTCGATCCAGCGGTGCAGCGTGGGCAGGTCGCGCTCCTTGATGGCAAAACGCTCGCGCAGCGCGGGGACGTCGAGCAGATCGAGGATTTCGCTGACGGGGAAACGGCTGTCCGGGAGTTTGAGCAGGTGTTCGACGGCGATCAGCAGCGGATCGCGGCCACGTTGGCCTTGGTCAGTGAGTGTGAACGGGATGAATCGCGGATCGTTTCGTTCAAGTTGGCCGAAGACCGCGCGGATGTGCGGCGCGTAACTGTCGACGTCGGGGACCATGACGATGATGTCCCGAGGACGCAGTGTTGGGTCTGCACTGAAGCGTTGGAGCAATTGGTCGTGGAGAATTTCCACTTCACGTTGGGCGCTGTGGGCGACGTGAAAGCGGATGGAGCTGTCGTGTGTTAGATCGACGCCTGGCCACAGCTCACGTGTTTCATTGAGTGGGCGCAGCTCGAGGATGTCGTCCTGTAACTGATTGAGCAATGTGGTGGGCTGGCTGTCGCTGAACAGGTCGATGCGGCCATCACGGAAGGCGGCGCGGTAACTGTTGGGGTCGTCGTAGCTGTCCAGCAGGCTAATGTAATCACGGCCCTGTTTGCCCCAGGCGGCCAACAATGGGTGCGCATGCTGGTGCAGGGTTTGCGGGTCAATGGTGACTGGCATGCCGGCTTTGCGCGCCTGACGCTTGTACTCGTTACGTAGCAGGTCTTTGTCGGCGACGATGTCGGACCAGTGGTGGCGACAAGGGTTGTGTACGCACAGCAGGACTTGGCTGAAGCGTGCCAGGCCGGCGAGTGCTTCCAGCGCTTGGGCGGGCAAGGATGAGATGCCAAAAACGATAACTCGGGACGGCAGGCCTTGCGGGGCTTTTTCGAGGGTGTTGATCCGCTCGATGAAACGCTGGTGAACACCGGCACGGCTTTCGGCCATGCCCTCTGCGCCTACATCCAGTAGCAGTGCGCGCCATAGCTCTGCCTGCCAACAGTTTGCCGGGTTCAGGGGCTTTGCGTCGCCTCGACCACTGCGCAATTGATGGCGGCCGGCAGCCCAATCTTCCAGCCAGTCGGCGCGGTAGACCTGGTATTGGTCGAACAAGTCGGCCAGACGTTCGGCCAGTTGATAGCGTTTGCGCAGGTCGGTGTCGTCGGTGAGGAAGCGCTGCAGGGGCTCGAAGTGCGGTTGGTCAATGAGCTCCGGGAGCAGGCGCATCAGTCGCCAGGTCAGCGGGGCTTTATCGAGCAGGGACTTGGGCGGGATTTCGTCTTTGCCCAGGACCATGCGATAGAGCTGCCACATGAAGCTACCGGGCAGTTGCACATCGATAGCCGCAGCGATGCCACAGCCGCCCATATCATCTTCTTCCGGATCTTCTGCCAAGGCCAGCTTGAGCCATTGGGCAATGCCGTTGCTTTGGACCAGGGCAATTTCGTTTTCCAGAGGAGCCAACGGATAACGGCGCATCCAGCTGACTACCAGGCTGCGCAGCTCGTCCAGGCGGTTGCCGTGAACCACCATGAATCCAGCGCTGAGGGACGTCGCATCCGGCATAACGGCTTCCTTGGGAAAAGCAAAATCGAGGCATGGACTTTAGCATTGAAGGCGGTTGCAGGCTGCAAGAGGGAAACGCTTGATACGTTGCGTGCCCACACTTTTCGACCGCCCAAAACAAAACCCCTGATTGCGTTAGCAATCAGGGGTTTCGGAATTTAATCTTGACGATGACCT
>NZ_JAAAFV010000049.1:0-400 GCF_019352915.1 Pseudomonas sp. Xaverov 259
CTATTCGATAGCCAAAAACTTGTAAATCACCGTGCATCGCGTTTATTGGAATGGCTGTTTTATCTCCTGCGGCAAAAGGCTTATTGTTTTCAATTTCAATCGTTTTTACGCTTGGAGCGCCAGGATATTTGTTTACGGTTTCGAAAACATAATCAAAACGGCGTCTCAAATTATCAAGCACGCGTTTGTGTCCGTAAATTGGAATTTCTCCCTGCCTGAAATTAAACGGACGTATATCATCTAATCCTGCAGTATGATCTGCGTGTTCGTGGGTGAATAAAATGGCATCGAGTTTCCTGCATCCGCAAGAAAGCATCTGTTGTCTGAAATCAGGCCCGCAATCGATTACAAATGAGTGCTCGTCCCATGTAATCCAAATGGATACACGGAGCCTTTTGTC
>NZ_JAAAFV010000008.1:0-64467 GCF_019352915.1 Pseudomonas sp. Xaverov 259
GCCGGAGTGAGGGCATGCCGAGCCTAGGCGAGGCACCGAGTGGTGGGGCGAAGACTTTTTGGTTACTTTTGTCTGGGCCGGCATTCCGGTCTTTACAAAAGTGACCCGCCGTCAGGGCGGAACCCTAAGTAGCCATCACCGCAGCAACGGATATACACACAACACCCTCCCGACAACCACAAACCTCAACCCAAATAAAATAGTTAGCTACCTATATCCAAGGGAGGTTATCTACATTCAGGCCAGATGCTGGTTTACAAACAACCGCACCTTGCGTGTCAGATGATCCAAGTGCCGATCACGCTGCTTCTCTGCATCCACCATCGCGCGCTTGCCATGTTTTTGCAGCAAATACGTATGAATCTGCCGCACCTCCAGCGAGCTGTAGATCGCAGCCACGTCCAGCACGCCCATCAAGCCATCGGTGCCGTAATCGCGTGTGTTCATCAACACTTGGGTGCCCCGTGCGCCACGCAGCTGAAAGCCCAGCGCTTGGAATGCCGGGACTTTCTCCACTGAGCAGGCCAACTCTGCATGGGGATAAAGCGCCAGCACCTCGCCAAGCATGGCGCGGGCCACGCCCTGGCGCCGGTGCCCGGCCTGCACTGCCATAAAGGGAATGCCACAAGCGTGTGGGTCGTCCTTGACAGGCAAGTACAGGCAAAAGCCGATCACCTGTTCTTCCTGCATCGCCACCACCAGTTCAACCGCGATGCCCTTGGCGCCGTTCAGCGCTTCAAGGTACAGGTGCACCTCGTAACCGACGGCATATTGATAGATGTTGTAGAGCAGGTTGCTCGGCGGCAACGCCACGCTGCTGATGTCGGTGAGGTTGTCTACCACCATCTGCAGGATCTGGCTGTTGATCGGCTCGGGGCACGCGGTGGTGTAGCGGGTAAGGCTGAACATGCAAATTCCTGGGTTTAGCGTCAAGGCAGTGGTGATTGTACCTGCTGCCCGCACACCTCGCGCAAACAGCTGCGCAACCAGCGGTGGGCCACATCGGCGTCCAGGCGCGGGTGCCAGAGCATGGCCACGGTGAACGGCGGGACGACTATCGGCAGCGCGAAGCTGTGCAGCCCGTCGCGCTGATGGGCGGTGTAGCGTTCGGGCACGCTGGCGATCAGGTCGGTGTCGCGGGCCAGGGCGATGGCAGTGGCAAAGCCGGCGACGATGGTGCTGATGTCCCGCGTCAGGCCTTGGGCTTGCAGCGCGTCGTCGACCTGACCACGGTCAAGCCCACGGCGGGACACGTAGACATGCCGGCCCTGGGCAAAACGCTCGGCGCTGACGTCACCCTGGCTCAGCGGATGGCCGCTGCGGACCACACCGATCAGCCGGTCACGGAACAGCGCCTGGGTCAGCAGCTCGGGGCTGGCGCTGGCGTCGACCACGCCAATCGACAGGTCAATACTGCCCTCGCGCAGCAGCGCCGAGTCCTTGTCGCTCTTGTCGACAAAACGCAGGCGCACGCCCGGCGCTTGCTGGGCGATACGCGCGAGCAACGCCGGGCCAAGGTTTTCGACAAACTCCTCGCTGGAGCGCAGCGTGAACGTGCGTACCACCTGCCCCATGCCCAACGCTTGCGCCGGGCGCAGCACCGCCTGGGCCTCTTGCACCAAACGGCTGACCTGTTCACGCAGTTCGACGGCGCGCGGTGTCGGCACCAGCCCGCGCCCGGCGCGCACCAGCAAGGGGTCACCGGTGGTTTCGCGCAGGCGTGCCAGGGCACGGCTCATGGCCGAAGGGCTCAGGCGCAGGCGCTTGGCGGCAGCGGCGACACTGCCCTCGCTGAGCAACGTATCCAAGGTAATGAGCAGATTCAGGTCGGGCATACGCGCTCCTTATCAGGCGTTTGATGCAGGTATTAGCTGCAACCCATGCGTCTTCCGCCATATTAGGCCACGCCGTAGAGTTGTGTCAGTTGCCTTCACTCAAGGAATCGTCCATGCACAGCTCTTCACGCGCCGCGCTCGTCAGTTTGTCGCTGTCCATGTTGCTGGCGTCTTTAGGTACCAGCATCGCCAATGTCGGCCTGCCCAGCCTGGCACAGGCATTTGATGCATCCTTCCATGCCGTGCAGTGGGTGGTGCTCGCCTACCTGCTGGCGATCACGGCGGTGATTGTCGGCGCCGGCCGCCTGGGTGATCGCTTCGGGCGCAAGCGCGTCTTGCTCGCCGGCTTGCTGTTGTTCGCCGTAGCGTGCGCACTGTGCGCGGCAGCCCCATCGCTTGAATGGCTGATTGCCGCGCGCGCCCTGCAAGGGTTGGGCGCCGCCAGCATGATGGCGATGACCCTCGGCCTGGTCGGCGACACGGTAACCAAGGCGCGCACCGGACAGGTGATGGGCTTGTTGGGCACGATGTCGGCAGTTGGCACCGCCATGGGCCCCAGTGCCGGCGGGGTGTTGCTGAGCCTGTGGGGCTGGCGCGCGTTATTTGCGGTCGGTGTGCCGCTGGGCCTGTTGGCGGCCGCCCTCGCCTTTTATTACTTACCGGCAGATCGCGAGGCCAGCGCCCGCGTAGCGGACGGTGCTTTCTGGCAGCCGTTGCAAGACCCGTCGCTACGTGCCGGGTTGGCGATGAGCGCGCTGGTAGCGGCAGTGATCATGGCCACGTTCGTGGTCGGGCCGTTCTACCTGTCCCGTGGGCTGGGGTTGGACCCGGCCTGGATGGGCCTGGCCATGGCCGTCGGCCCTTGTGTGGCGGCACTGACCGGCGTGCCGGCGGGCCGCCTCACCGATCGTCTGGGCAGCCAGCGCGTAACCCTCGCGGGCCTGGGCGTCATGGCCCTGGGCGCGCTGTCGCTGTCTTTGGCGGCGGGACTGCTGGCTTACCTCGGCGCCCTGATCCTGCTCACCACCGGCTACAGCCTGTTTCAAGCGGCCAATAACACCGCGGTGATGAGCGACGTCGCGCCGACATGCCGAGGCACCGTCTCCGGCCTGCTGAACCTGTCGCGCAACCTCGGCCTGATTCTTGGTGCATGGGCCCTAGGCGCGGTGTTTGCCTGGGCCAGCCCCGATGTGGCCCACGCAGCGCCGCCCAGTGTCGCCCATGGCTTGCACCTGACCTTCGCCGTGGCGTTGGCCCTGATCGTCACCGCCAGCACTTTTGCCTGGGGCCGCCACCGCGCCACTATCGGCCCGCAGAACACCCGTTGAGGCAAAAAAACAAAAAAGGCGTTGCCCCAAACCGGGTTACTTCGCGCATCATGGGCACTTTCAAGCTCAAGGGTAACGTCCATGCGCGTGCTGTCATTGATGATGGGTCTGACGACGCTGGCCGCCAGTTCGGTGTTCTGCGCCAGCGCGATGGCGAATGAAGAAAGTCAGTTGGTACAACAGATCAACGAATACCGCAGCCAGGTTCAGCGCTGCGGCAACCAGGGTTCCCAGGAACTGCCACCGCTGGCCAGCGATACGCGGCTGGTGCTGCCGGCCACCAATGTCGGCGACTTGCAGCAGGCGCTGGCGCGGGCCGCGTACCCAATGGTGAATGTGCAGGCCATCAGCCTCTCCGGCCCCAAGGACGCCCAGGCGGCGATGAAGGCGGTGCGCGAAAGCTTCTGCCGCGTGGTGCTGGACCCGCAATTTGTCGATATCGGCGTGAGTAACAGCGGCCAGGACTGGCGCATCGTGCTGGCACGCCCGCTGCTCACCAGCGGCCTTGGCGATTGGCAGACCGAGGGCAAAAAACTCCTCGATCTGGTCAACACTGCCCGTCAGCAACCGCGCCAATGCGGCACCCAGGCGTTTACCGCAACGACGCCGCTGTCGTGGAATGATGACCTGGCCAACGCCGCCAACAGCCATTCGCGCAACATGGCCAATGGCAATTTCTTCGACCACCTGGATCATGACGGCCGTACGCCTGGCGATCGTGCGGAATTGGCCGGATACATCGCAAAAAACATCGGTGAAAACATCGCCGCCGGCCTCGACAACCCGCGCAAGGTGGTGGACGGCTGGCTCGCCAGCCCCGGGCATTGCGCCAATTTGATGAACCCGCAATTTCGTGAATTGGGCGCGGCCTACGCCATGGACCCCAAAAGTGATGCGGGCATTTATTGGACGGGGGTTCTCGGCGCGCAATAGGCGCTTTCAGGCACGATTGCAGGCCCATTCATTTGGATAGAACATCAAATTGCTATCACCTGGATAATCGTGCTGAACTGGCAGCATTCAATCCGGTCTGTTGCTTGTTAGCCTGACCGCTTCAGGCCCTCGACAGACCGTGGTAAACAAGGTGTTCTCGCAATGATGAATTGGCTGCAAAGCAGCAGCGACATGGCTGAGCGGGTTCGCCAGCACGACTGGGGCAACACGCCGCTGGGCCCGCTGGAGCAGTGGCCCGACGTGCTCAAGACCACCGTAGCGCTGTGCTTCGCATCGAGCTTTCCCCAGGCGATTGTCTGGGGGCCGCAGTTGATCACGCTCTATAACGACGCATTCATTCCGATACTGGGCACCAAGCCCGAAGCGTTGGGCCGCCCGTTCAGCGAGGTATGGCATGAGGTGTGGGCGGATATCAGCCCTATTGCCGATGCCGCCTTCCAAGGCCATGCCACCTACATCGAAAATTTCCCCCTGGTGATTGAACGCGGCCCGACGCGGGACCAGGCGTACTTTACCTTTTGCTACAGCCCAATTCGTGACCGCGAGGGCAAGGTGGTCGGCATTCTCGACACCGTGTCGGAAACCACTACCACGGTATTCCTCGCCCGCCGCCTGTCCGTGCTGGATGCCATCAGCCACACGGTGGCCAATGCGGCCGATGCCGAAACCATCCTGACCGGCACCACCCAATTGGTCGCCGAACACCTGCAGGTGAGCAACTGTGCCTACGCCGATATGGATGCCGATGAAGACGGCTTCACCATTCGCGACAATTGGGTGGCACCGGGTTCGCCCAGCATCATCGGCCGCTACAGCCTGGCGGCCTTCGGCGAAACAGCGGTTAAGTGCCTGCGGGCCGGTGAGCCACTGGTGATCCATGACAACGTACGTGAACTGCCACCAGAAGAATCGGCGTCCTTTCAGGCACTGGGCGTCAGCGCCACGATCTGCATGCCCCTGATCAAGAATGGCCGGCTGACGGCCTTGATGGCGGTACACGATAAACTCCCACGGTTGTGGTCGAGCTACGACCTGGCGTTGCTGCGCGAAGTCACCGAGCGCTCCTGGGCGCATATCGAGCGCGTGCGCGCCGATGCCCATGTGCGTGAAGGCCTGGCAGCCTTTGCCGAACTCAACACCACCCTGGAGCAGCGCGTCGAAGAACGCACCTTGGCGCTGGCCCAGGCCGAAGCCGCGTTGCGCCAGTCGCAGAAGCTCGAAGCCATCGGCCAGTTGACCGGCGGCGTGGCCCACGACTTCAACAACCTGCTGACCATCATCCGCTCCTCGGTGGATTTTCTGCGCCAGCCGGGGTTGTCCGAAGAACGTCGCCAACGCTACATGAGCGCGGTGTCCGACACCGTCGAGCGCGCCAGCAAACTGACCAGCCAATTGCTCGCCTTTGCGCGCCGCCAGCCGCTGAACCCGGAAGTCTTCGATGTAAGCCTGCGGGTCAAGAACATCGGCGAGATGCTCGAAAGCCTCACCGGTGCGCGTATCCGCGTGCAGTTGGAACTGCCGCAGCGTCCGTGCCATGTGCGCGTCGACTCCAGCCAGTTTGAAACCGCCCTGATCAACATCGCGCTCAATGCCCGCGATGCCATGGAGGGCCAAGGCACCCTGACGCTGAGCGTCGCCCACATCGCAAAGCTGCCGCGCATCCGTGGCGATGCCGAATCAAGCCAGCCCTTTGTAAGTATCGCGCTGGCTGACACCGGCAGCGGCATTGCCGTCGACACCGTCGAGCGTATTTTCGAACCGTTCTTCACCACCAAGGCGGTAGGCAAAGGCACCGGGCTTGGCTTGTCCCAGGTGTTCGGGTTTGCCAAACAGTCCGGTGGCAACGTCGACGTTACCAGCAACCTCGGCCAGGGCAGCGTGTTTACCCTGTATCTACCCGAGGCGGAACCTGTGGCAGTGCAGGCCTGCCCGGTACAGGAAGACCAAGGCCCGGTGCCCGACACTGCGGCGCGCCACATCCTGATCGTGGAAGACAACCTTGAGGTTGGGCGCTTCGCCAACCAGATCCTGCAGGACCTGGGCTACCGAACCACCTGGGCTACCGATGCCGAGCAGGCACTTGCGCTGGCCGGCCCGGACGGCATGGCGTTTGACGCGATTTTTTCCGATGTAGTAATGCCCGGCATGACCGGCGTGGCCATGAGCAAACTGCTGCGCCAGCGCCGCCCCGATTTGCCGGTGGTGCTCACGTCGGGCTACAGCGAAGAACTGGCTGACAGCGGCTATGAAGGCTTCGAGTTTCTCCCCAAGCCCTACTCCGCCGACCAAGTAGCGCGGGCATTGGCCAGGTCAATGCTCAAGGAGTGAGGCGCTACTGCGCGACGGCCACCTGATTACGGCCCATGGCCTTGGCGCGGTACAGCGCTTTGTCGGCGTTGTTCATCAGGCTGTGCAAGTCCTGATCAAGGCTGCGGGTGGTGGCCACACCGAGGCTGGCGGTCAAGCCCTTTACCGGTTCGGAGGTCAGGCCCGAAATCGCCAGGACCAGTTGCTCGGCGATGCCCCTTGCGGTCTCCAGCGAGGTGTTGGGCAGCAACACCGCGAATTCTTCACCACCGAGCCGACCATAGACGTCGGCCTGGCGAAACGACGCGCTGATCACCCCGCCAATCTGGCGCAACACCTGGTCACCGGCCTGGTGGCCGTAAGTGTCGTTGATGTCCTTGAAGTGGTCCATGTCCAGCATCAGCGCGCTCAGCGGCTGCTGGTTATGGCGGCATTGCGCGTACAGCAGGTGGGCATGTTCGAAAAACGCGCGACGGTTCATCAGCCCGGTGAGTTCGTCGGTCTGCGCGGCACGCGTGGAGATATGGTGGGCACGTTCCATTTGCCGGGTCAGGCGGAAGGCTTTCTCCAATGCATCCGAGAGCTTGCGTGTGGCGCTGACCACAAAGGTCGAAAACACCAGCACTGCAATCGCCACACCCACTTGCATCGGCGCCGGCTGGAACAGCAACCACAGGGTACATGGCAACAGCACCAGCGCCATGGAGCCCAGGGTCATATAGCGATAGGCCGAATAACACGACACCGCGCTGACCGACATGCCCACGGTAAACAGCATGACCAGCACTTGGGAGACGCGATCATCCGGCGGCATCACGGCCAGGGCGCCGAGGCCCCAGGTGCCGGCTGACAGCATCAGCGTGACCCAATAGCGGCGCTCCCAGCGTTCGGGTGTGCGCTCGCTGTCGGGGCAGCGAAACCAGTCGGTGAACAGCTTGACGCGCACCAGCGATGTCACCGCCAGCACTGCCAGCCAGACCAGCATGACCTTGTGGTCAAACCGGCTCCAGCACAGCCAGCAGAGCATGACGGCGCCCAGATAGCTGCCGAAAATAGCCGAGAACGATTGGCGAAACAGTTGGTGCAAACGGTCGGTTCGCACCTGCTGTTCGATAAGTTCATCCGGGTCTTGCCCACGCCCAAGGCCGTTCATGAAATACGCCTGCTTCGACTGCCACGACAAAGGCGCCATTGTGGCACCCTGCCAGTAGAGCGGACAACAGAATCCACCACGCTAGAGCCCTTAAAGCGGCTCCGGTCGAAGAATCAACACGCCCAAAGGTGGCAGATTCAGCGACAGCGACACCGACTGCCCATGGCGCGGCTCCTCTTGGGTGAACACTTCGCCGCCGTTGCCATAATTGGAGCCGGCATAGGTGTCGGCATCGCTGTTGATCACCTCACTCCAGCGTCCGGCAAACGGCACACCGACCGCATAGCCCTCACGTGGCACCGGCGTGAAGTTGGCCACCACCAGCACCGGCTTGCCGTCCTTGCTCCAGCGCAGCCAGGCATAGACGCTGTTGATCGCGTCGTCGCCAATCAGCCATTGGAAGCCTTGCGGCGCATCGTCCTGCTCATGCAGCGCCGGTTCTTCGCGGTACAGGCGATTAAGGTCGCCGACCAGTTTCTGCACGCCGCGGTGTTCAGGGTATTGCAGCAAGTACCAGTCCAACTGCTGGTCGTGGTTCCACTCGCGCCATTGGCCGAACTCGCAGCCCATAAACAGCAGCTTCTTGCCGGGGTGCATCCACATAAAGCTCAGGTACGCGCGCAGGTTGGCGAACTTCTGCCAGCGGTCGCCGGGCATCTTGTCGATCAGCGAATGCTTGCCGTGCACCACTTCGTCGTGGGAGATTGGCAGGATAAACCGCTCGGACCACGCATACACCAGGCCGAAACTCAGCTCATTGTGATGATGGGCGCGGTACACCGGGTCTTGCTGGATGTAATGCAGCGAATCGTGCATCCAGCCCATGTTCCACTTGTAGTTGAAGCCCAGGCCGCCCTGCTGCGTGCTCTGGCTCACGCCCGGCCAGGCCGTGGACTCTTCGGCGATCACCAGCGCGCCCGGCGCTTCCAGCGCGACCACATCATTGAGATGGCGCAGAAAGTCGATGGCCTCCAGGTTCTCGCGACCGCCATGGCGGTTAGGCACCCACTCCCCGGCTTTACGCGAATAATCGCGATACAGCATCGAGGCGACGGCATCCACGCGCAAACCGTCGATGTGGAAGTGTTTAAGCCAATGCAGCGCCGAAGCCAGCATAAAACCATGCACTTCGGTGCGGCCCAGGTTGTAGATCAGCGTGTCCCAGTCCTGGTGAAAACCTTCCAGCGGGTTGGCGTATTCGTACAGCGCCGTACCATCGAACTGCGCCAGGCCGTGGGTATCGGTAGGAAAATGCGCCGGCACCCAGTCCAGAATCACGCCGATGTCAGCCTGGTGCAAGGCGTTGATGAAAAACCCGAAGTCTTCCGGCGAGCCAAAGCGTGCGCTCGGTGCAAACTGCGACAGCGCCTGGTAACCCCAGGAGCCACCGAACGGGTGTTCCATGATCGGCATCAGCTCGATATGGGTAAAGCCCAATTGCTGCACATAGGGAATCAAGCGCTCGGCCAGTTCGCGCCAGCCATATTGGCGCGACACTTCACCGGCCTCATCGAGTTCACACTGCCAGGAACCCACGTGCAGCTCATAGATCGACAACGGCGCCGAGGCCTTCTGCTTGTCGGCACGCGCCTGCATCCATTCATGGTCTTGCCAGTCGACCTGCAACGGCGCGGCGACTTTCGAGGCGGTGTCGGGCGGCAATTGAGTCGCAAGCGCCATCGGGTCGGCCTTGAGCGGCAGGATCCCATGGGCGCCGAGAATCTCGTACTTGTAGGCTGCACCCGCTTGCAGGCGCGGGATAAAGATCTCCCATACGCCGGACGGATGCCGCAGGCGCATCGGATGGCGGCGGCCGTCCCAGATATTGAAGTCACCCACCACCGACACACGCCGCGCATTTGGCGCCCACACCGCAAAGCGCACGCCTTGCACGCCGTCGACGCTGGTCACCTGCGCCCCCAGGCAACTGCTGAGGTCACGGTGATTGCCTTCGGCAAACAGGTACAAATCCATCTCACCCAGCAGCAATTGGCTGAAGCTGTAGGGGTCTTCGGTGATCTGCTCACCGCCGGCCCACTGAATCTTCAGCAGGTAGCCCTGACGCGTGGAAAAATGCCCGACAAACAACCCCGGCACCTGAGTCGCGTCCAGGCTGCCGATGGCTTCAACGCTATCGCGGGCCAACACCTGGACGCTCAAGGCTTCGGGCAGGAACGCGCGGATAAATTGCCCGCCCTGCTCGTCATCATGCGGCCCCAGGATGGAAAAAGGGTCCGGGTGTTCAGCGCGCACCAGCGCTTCTACATCCTTGGGCGCCGGCATGGCGGTCAACTTCGCTTGCAGCGGTTCTCTCTGTGTAAAACTCATGACGTCTCCTCACCGCGTGCAGTCTTCGATATAGGTAGCAGCCCGCTGAGCAAACCGTGCAACCCTAGCAGGGGCACCGGCAACCAGGTCGGGCGATTTTCCGCTTCGTAAGCCACTTCGTACGCGGCCTTCTCCAGGCTGAACAACGTCAGCGCTGCGTCCTGGCCTTTGGCATCCTGCCATTCATGCGCCAGTGTAGACGTAGCCTGATGATAAGCCTGGATAAATGCGCTGCGCGCTTCACTCAGGTAACGGTCAGTCACGCGCTTGCGGGCGGTATCCGCTTGCGGTGAATGATCCACACCTTGCACATTCAGGGCCATGGCGGCGGCGTAATCAAACGAGCGCAACACACCACTCACATCTTTATACGGGCTGTGCTTGCCGCGACGCTCATGCAGAGGGCGCGCAGGTTCACCTTCAAAATCGATCAAGTACGCATCGCCTTTCACCACCAGCACCTGGCCCAGGTGCAAGTCACCGTGGACGCGAATCCGCAAGCCGCCGGCCGTGGCTTTCGCCAGGGCCTGGATGCTGCCGGCAAGCGCTTTTTTCTGCCCCAGCATTTCACTGACCAGCGCCTGATCGGCGGGGTTCAACTGGCTTTGATGAAGTTTTAACAAGTGCAGCGCGCGGTCGATCTGTGCGCCGATGTCCTTGGCCCACGCCTGGGTGTCCTTGGCCGTGGTGGTCTCGGGCTTGAAGTCTTTGTTGGTGGTTTTCGCCGCCAGTACCGCGTGCATTTCGCCCAGGCGCTGGCCGAGCAAGCCGGCAAAATCCTGCAGTTCGCCCAAGGCGTTGTAGTGTTGCTCCTGCTCGGAAATCGCTTCGGCCAACTCGTCGCGAATGGCGCGCTCCAGGTTGTTCTGGGTCCAGCTCCAGGCATCGCCCTGGTTGCTCAGATAGCCCTGGGCAATCATCAACAGGTTGTCTTGCCCTTCGCCATCGCGACGAATCATCGAGCCCAGCAACGGCGAAATATTCGGGTAATCGGCCGCCGTCAGGTAGGCACTCATTTCCAGCTCCGGGTGGACCCCGGTGCTGACTTTGCGGATCAACTTGAGCACCAGGCTTTCACCCACCACCACCGAACTGTTGGACTGCTCGGCAGACAGGTAGCGCACTTGGGAGTCATCACTCAGTTGCAGCGCAGCCAGGTGCGGCGTGGCTTCAAAGCGCAAATCGCCTTCGTCGGTGGCCAACACGGTGCCCGCCTGCAAACCCTGGATCACCGCACGGATAAAGTGTTCCAGGCTGAAGGCGTCGGTCACCAGCCCGACCTGGCGGCCCCGGCGTACGCGGGCCAGCGCCAGTTGCTGGGGCAACGCACTGGTGAACTGGTCTTCGGCGAGGAAACCGAACGGCAACTGATAACGACTCACCTGGCCGCCGCTGGTTACCTCGACTTCGCTGAGCAGCACCGGGTGCTGCGGGTCGCCAAAGCGCACGCCGTAGCTGATCTGCACCCGCTCGATGGTCGCATCCTTGCCCGCGAACCAGCGCCGCTTGGGCAACCATACCGGCAGCGAGGTGTGTTCCAACGTGGTGCGGCACGGCTCATCAAGTAACTCTTCCATGCGTTGTTTAAGCACCAGCGTGGTGAAATCCGGGATGCTCTGCGCCGGTTCCACATGCCAACTAGGCATCTGGTTTTCGGCCGCCAGCACAAACCAATAGAAACCGTACGGCGCCAAAGTCAGCAGGAAATTCAGCTGGCCGATGGGCGGGAACGCGTTACCGCCGAGCATCTCCACCGGCACCATGCCGGCGAAAGCGGATAAATCCAGCTCAGCCGCCTGGGCGCTGCGCGACACGTTGGCCACACACAGAATGATTTCCGTGCGGCCATCGTCGCCGGTGAACTCGCGGGTGTATGCCAGGATGCGGCGGTTGCTCGGCGAGAGCATTTTCAGGCTGCCGCGACCAAAGGCCTTGGACTGTTTACGCACGGCCAACATGCGCCGGGTCCAATTCAGCAGCGAATGCGGGTCCTGGGCCTGGGTTTCAACGTTGACCGACAGGTAGCCATATTGCGGGTCCATGATCGGCGGCAACACCAGGCTGGCCGGGTCGGCGCGTGAGAAGCCGCCGTTACGGTCGATGGACCATTGCATCGGCGTGCGCACGCCGTCGCGGTCGCCCAGGTAGATGTTGTCGCCCATGCCGATTTCATCGCCGTAGTACAAGGTCGGCGTGCCGGGCATCGACAGCAACAGGCTGTTGAGCAGTTCAACGCGGCGACGGTCACGCTCCATCAGCGGCGCAAGACGCCGACGAATGCCCAGGTTGATGCGCGCGCGGCGGTCGGCGGCGTAGTAGTTCCACAGGTAGTCGCGCTCTTTGTCGGTGACCATCTCCAGGGTCAATTCATCGTGGTTGCGCAGGAAGATTGCCCATTGGCAGTTGGCGGGTATTTCCGGGGTCTGGCGCAAAATATCGGTAATCGGGAAGCGATCTTCCTGGGCCAGCGCCATGTACATGCGCGGCATCAGCGGGAAGTGAAAAGCCATGTGGCATTCGTCGCCGTCGTCGCCTTTTTTGTCACCAAAATACAGTTGAGTGTCTTCCGGCCACTGGTTGGCTTCGGCCAGCAGCATGCGGTCGGGGTAATGCGCGTCGATCTCGGCGCGGATCTGCTTGAGCACGCCGTGGGTTTCCGGCAGGTTCTCGTTGTTGGTGCCATCGCGCTCGATCAGGTAGGGAATCGCGTCCAGACGCAGGCCGTCGATGCCCATGTCCAGCCAGTAGCGCATCACCGACAGCACGGCTTTCATGACTTGCGGGTTATCGAAGTTCAGATCCGGCTGGTGCGAGTAGAAACGGTGCCAGAAGTACTGGCCGGCGACCGGGTCCCAGGTCCAGTTGGACTTTTCGGTGTCGAGAAAAATGATGCGGGTGCCGTCGTACTTCTGGTCGTCATCGGACCACACGTAGAAGTCCCGCGCCGCCGAACCCGGCTTGGCCTTGCGCGCCCGCTGGAACCAGGGGTGCTGGTCGGAGGTGTGGTTGATCACCAGTTCAGTGATCACCCGCAGGCCGCGTTTGTGCGCCTCGCTGATAAAGCGCTTGGCGTCGGCCATGGTCCCGTAGTCGCTGTGCACACCACGGTACTCGGCGATGTCGTAACCATCGTCGCGACGTGGCGACGGGTAGAACGGCAGCAGCCAAATGGTGTTGACGCCCAGATCGGCGATGTAGTCGAGCTTGGCGATCAGGCCGGGGAAGTCGCCGATACCGTCGTTATTGGAGTCGAAATAGGATTTGACATGAACTTGGTAGATCACCGCGTCCTTGTACCAGAGCGGGTCTTTGATGAACGTGGCTGGGGTGGGTTTCTTCGCCATTGGAAACTCCTGGAACACTGGAAAATCTAGGGTCTGGACGCCGTCAGTGTGGGAGCGGGCTTGCTCGCGAATACGGTGGATCAGTTACAGATGTATTGCCTGACACTCCGCTTTCGCGAGCAAGCCCGCTCCCACAGGTTGATCTTCATCCGATCAGGAGACGGTGATACGCCATATGCCGAATGGCATCTGCGGCTCGATGCGCAACCACTGGTTCTTGCCGTACCAGGTCCAGCGATGCCCATTCATCAGGTCTTCGCCTTGGGTCTGGGCGTCGTCCGGCAAGCCCAGCTCCCACAGAGGCAATTCGAAATGGGCCTCTTGGGCATTGAACGGGTCGAGGTTGACCGCCACCAGGATAAAATTGCTGCCATCGTCACTGCGCTTGCCGAAGTACAGGATGTTGTCGTTCCAGGCGTTATAGAGCTTCAAGCCCAGATGCGTCTGCAGCGCCGGGTTCTGCCGACGAATGCGGTTGAGCTGGGCGATCTCGGCAATGATGTTGCCGGGCGCGGTGAAGTCCCTGGGGCGGATCTCGTATTTCTCCGAGTCCAGGTATTCCTCTTTGCCCGGCACCGGCGCCGCTTCGCACAGTTCAAACCCCGAATACATGCCCCACAAGCCCGAGCCCATGGTGGCCAGCGCGGCGCGAATCAGAAAGCCTGGGCGTCCGGATTCGTGCAGAAAACCTGGGTTGATATCCGGGGTATTCACAAAGAAGTTCGGCCGGAAACACTCGCGCCACGGCGATTCGTTCAACTGCGTGAAGTACTCGCTCAACTCGGCCTTGGTATTACGCCAAGTGAAATAGGTGTAGCTCTGGGAATAACCGACCTTACCCAGGCGCGCCATCATCGCCGGCGTGGTGAAGGCTTCGGCGAGGAAGATCACCTCCGGGTGCCTGGAGCGCACGTCACTGATCAGCCATTGCCAGAATGGCAGTGGCTTGGTGTGCGGGTTATCCACTCGAAAGGTCTTCACGCCCTCTTGCACCCACCCCACAACAATGTCGCGCAGTTCGGTCCACAGGCTTGGGATCGAGTCGGCGGCGTAAAAGTCGACGTTAACGATGTCCTGGTATTTCTTCGGCGGGTTCTCGGCGTATTTGATCGTGCCGTCCGGGCGCCAGTTGAACCAGCCTGGATGCTGCTTGAGCCACGGGTGGTCCTGGGAACACTGGATGGCAAAGTCGAGGGCGATTTCCAGGCCATGCTCGGCGGCGGCCTTGACCAGCCGGCGAAAGTCGTCGCGGCTGCCCAACTGCGGGTGGATGGCTTCATGGCCGCCCTCCTCGCTACCGATCGCATAAGGGCTGCCGGGATCATCGGCGCCTGCGGTCAGTGAGTTATTCTTGCCCTTGCGATGGCTGCGCCCGATCGGGTGGATCGGCGGAAAATACAGCACGTCAAAACCCATGTCATGGATCATCGACAGCCGTGCATGCACGTCATTAAAGGTGCCGTGGCGCGCCGGATCGTCGGTGATCGAGCGCGGAAACAGCTCGTACCAACTGGCAAATTGCGCGGCTTCACGCTCAACGTCGATCGGGTATACGGTACTGATGCTCAAGTAGGCGCGGTGGTCGGCCTGGGTCATCAAATGTGCACTGTCTTCGTGCAGGAACTGCGCGACCTGCTCGGTTTCCAGCAGGCCCGACAGTTCGTGGTGCAGCAGCATCAGGCGGTCGCGCAACTCATTGTCACTGCGCTCGGCGGCTTGCAATACCAGGCTGCGGCCTTCCTGCAGTTCGAGGCTGACCGGCACACCGGCCTCATGCTTTTTGCGCAACTCGTAGCAAAAGCTCGCAAACGTATCTATCCAGGCTTCGATGCAGTATTCGTGCGGGCCTTGCTCGGCCACGGTAAACGCGCCTTCCCAGCCATTGTTGCCGACATCGCTCATCACCACGCTGTGCCAGCTTTCGTCCTGCAGCGGGCGCCAGCGGATCAGCACAGCAAGCTTGTCATGGCCGTCGGCGAACACCTTGCTGGTGACGTTGACGCGCTGGCCCACCACGGCCTTCACTGCAAATTCACCGCCGTCAATGACGGGCGTGGTGCTTTCAATCGCGATCCTGGGCAACAGCAAGGCCTGGGACAGCGGCAATATGGAATCTTCTGGAGTCAGTGTTTCAGCAGTCATCGAGCATCTTCCCCTTACGCCCTGTGGACGCTCTTTGCTTGATCCGAATTCTGAGACGGCGACGCTCTCCCTGAGCAGGGCCGTAATAGGTCCGAGCCTAGGCTGCGCTGAAAAGTTCAGGTGGATGTACCGCCATTGGGCGGGAATCAAACCTGCCCGGCGGTTGTCCACCGATAGAGCAAAGCACAAAGGAGGCCATACCGATGAATATCCCGATCCCGGCTGAAACCCCGGACCCGAATATCGACAATCCAACCCTGCCGCCGAGTGAACCGCAACCGATCCCGGAGAAGGAACCGCCGGAAAACGTGCCGCCACCGGTAGAGGAACCGCCCACGACCATGCCGCCGGTGATTGTTCAATCCGGTTGATCAACACCCTCACTCATACGCGTACTCGGCATCAAGTGCCTGCCTAAAAGAGCAATACCCTGCGCGCACAGGTGAAATGGCCTACATCTCGCCTATGCGCCTATTGCTACAGTCCTACTCGCGATTACTGGAGCAACTTTCATTTTTCCCTTATAAAACGCGAGCAGGTTAATACCATGTCGGACCTCAATGTGAAGCAGGGCCACCACCACAACCATGTAGATTCGCAGATTTCTATCAGCCGGCGTTATCTCAATGAGTTTAAAGCTAGCCTCACAGAGGACGATATCGCCCAGGTTTTGCGCGCCCCCAACGACCTGAAGTCGCGTAAAGTCCTCAATGAAATGCGCGTGCATTTCAGCCAGGAAAGTGTCGACGCCATGTTGAAAGAACCAGATGCCGATGAAGTTGCTCACCTGCTGACGGACATCGGCGAGTTTCTGCAAAAAAACAGCGACGAGGACTGCGTAAAATTGTCCACCCAACTGTATTTCAACGACTATCATGCGGCTTATGACAAACAGAAAATCGCCTTAATCCTAAAGTTGATATCGGGCAAGGACGATGATGGTTTCCACCATATCTATGAGTTTTGCAGAGGCACGGCAGGCGCATTCGAGCAACTGACTGGGTGCGTGAAGGACACAGCCCAAACGGTAATGGATATGAACACCATCACCGAAGCGCTCAAACCAACACACATTAGATCAAGGATGCAGGCTCATTGATCTCGGACTCAATGTTCCTTCTCGAAGAGCTTGACGACTTTGGGCATCAAGCTCAGTACAACCAGCGCCAGCAGAGTACTCAAGACCGCCGTTGATTCACGCCCGACACCTGCCGCCACGCCGATCGCAGCGGTCATCCACAACCCGGCCGCAGTGGTAAGACCTTTAACGTGCTGGCCCTCTTCATCCTCTTTGCCCTTGAGGATAGTGCCGGCACCCAGGAAGCCGATGCCGGCGATGACCCCCTGCAATACCCTGCTCATCGCATCCGACTGGCTGCCTGACATCTGCGGCACCAGCACAAACAGTGCAGCGCCCAAGGCCACGAGCATGTGGGTGCGAACCCCCGCCGCCTTGCCCTTGTGCTCACGCTCAAACCCCAGGATACCGCCCAGGATCGCGGCAATCAGCAGGCGAACAGTTATCTGCGTGAGCTGCTTTGCATCGGCGATGTCAGCGAATTCGGCGTGCAGGGTTTGAAGCACTTCTTGCCACCAGGCGTCCATGGTCGTCATCCGTTTTATTGTCGTTAGCCGATAGACAGCGCCGACCGCCAGTCAGTTGCCTGGAACACCCGGCACAATGCGACGCCCTAACCCATACCTGCCCATGAAAAAGGAGAACACCATGCCTGTACGTATCGACAACCAGACGTGCTTTTTCAAGGTCACTGATGACGGCCAGGAACACGCCCTGCCTGCCGCTGATGTGACGGTGAGTACCGACAGCGCCAAATCCATGTCGTTTGTAGAGCTCAAAGGTGATCGGGTCTACATCACTGAAGCCGAAGCGGACGCCCTGACCGTCGCCGGTGCCACGGACGGTCGCAAACACTTGAAAGCGACCGACAGTGATTCGGTGATTTGATTGATCTGTATCAGCCCGCGCGCAAGACAGCTGCGCCCCAGGCGCCACGGGGTGCAGCACATTGTCGCAGGGGCGGATAAAAAGCCCATCTGATCTGCTTTTTATAGACCCACCTGAGTCTGTTATGCAAACAGCCTGACGTTCATAGTTCATTGGCCTGATGGAGGCTGATGAGCGAACGACCATGAGCGAAAGAATCCCAACCGTGGACACCTTTGAGCCCATACACCCAAAGAAGGTGAAGGCCAAATCCAGTGACAACCTGATCCATACCCGCAGTTTTACCGGCCTGTACCGCACCTTGCGTGTAAGTGGCGCCGCTGTGCTGTTCCTGGCGTTTTTTGGCACTGTGTGGCTGAACTGGTCCGGGCGCCAAGCCGTACTGTGGGACTTGGCCGAAAGCAAATTCCACATCTTCGGCGCCACCTTCTGGCCCCAGGATTTCATCCTGCTGTCGGCGCTGTTGATCATCTGCGCGTTCGGCCTGTTTGCAATCACCGTATTTGCCGGCCGCGTGTGGTGCGGGTACACCTGCCCGCAAAGCTCGTTCACCTGGCTGTTCATGTGGTGTGAAAAGGTCACTGAAGGTGAGCGCAACCAACGCATCAAACTGCAAGCGGCGCCCTGGAGCCTGAACAAATTGGCGCGGCGTTCGGCCAAACACACGCTGTGGCTGGCTATCAGCGTGCTGACCGGGCTGACCTTTGTCGGCTACTTCACGCCAATCCGCCCGCTGGCCACCGAGTTGCTGACCTGGCAAATGGGCGGCGTGAGCCTGTTCTGGGTGCTGTTTTTTACCGCAGCCACCTACCTCAACGCCGGCTGGCTGCGCGAGGCGGTGTGCATGCACATGTGCCCGTATGCGCGCTTTCAGAGCGTGATGTTCGACAAAGACACCTTGACCATTTCCTACGATGCGGCGCGTGGCGAAAGCCGTGGCCCGCGCAAACGCGAGGTGAATCCGGCGCAGGTTGGGCTGGGGGACTGCATCGACTGCCAACTGTGCGTGCAGGTATGCCCCACCGGCATCGACATTCGTGACGGCCTGCAAATGGAATGCATCGGCTGCGCGGCGTGCATCGATGCCTGCGATTCGATCATGGACAAGATGGGCTATGCCCGTGGTCTCGTTAGCTATACCAGCGAACATCAACTGCAAGGCGGCAAAACCCACCTGCTCAGGCCACGCCTGATCGGCTACAGTGCCGTGCTGCTGGTGATGATCGCCGCCTTGGTGGTGGCCTTGATCGAACGGCCAATGGTGTCGCTGGACGTGACCAAGGACCGCGGCATGTTCCGTGAAAACAGCCTGGGGCTGATCGAAAACATCTACAGCTTGAAGGTCATCAACAAGACCCAGCAGCGCCAGGACTACCGCCTGGAACTGGTGGACGCCGAGGGCTTCCAGTTGCAAGGCAAGACCCAGCTCAGCCTGGCACCGGGAGAAATCAGCGACGTGCCGGTGTCGGTGGCGTTGTTGGCCGATAAACCGGCGAGCAGCTCGCAGACCTTGCGCTTCAAGGTTGTGGATGTGGATGAACCGTGGATTTACAGTGCAGCGGACAGTCGTTTTGTGGCGCCGTTGAACCGTTGAGTTCTCGTTTAATACATGGAGATCCAAATGTGGGAGCGGGCTTGCTCGCGAAGGCGCCGGGTCAGTTTAGATAACTGTGACTGATACACCGCTTTCGCGAGCAAGCCCGCTCCCACATTGAGTCGGCGTTCAATTTTAGAAAGTTAATCAGGCCCCCATGAAACGCTACGAAAAATTCGCCGATGACATCGCAGAACTGATCCGCTCCGGCGTCCTCGGCCCTGGGCAACGGGTTCCGTCGGTGCGCTACGCCAGTCAGACTTACGGCGTCAGCCCGTCCACGGTGTTCCAGGCTTACTACCTGCTGGAACGCCGTGGCCTGATCCGCGCGCGGCCGCGCTCCGGCTACTTCGTCAACACTCACGCGCCCAGCCCGTTTTCCGAGCCGGTGGTGAGTGAACACGTGCACGAGTCCACCGAAGTCGATGTGAGTGAGCTGGTGTTCTCAGTGCTCGACTCCATCAAGGACCCCAACACCGTGCCGTTCGGCTCCGCGTTCCCCAGCCCCATGCTGTTCCCGTTGCCACGCCTGGCACGCTCGTTGGCCAGTGCCAGCCGCGAGATGGACCCGCGTCTTGTGGTCACCGACATGTCGCCGGGCAACCCGCAACTGCGCCGCCAGATTGCCCTGCGTTACATGGTCGGCGGCCTGATGCTGCCGATGGAAGAGCTGCTGATCACCAACGGTGCCCTCGAAGCGCTGAACCTGTGCCTGCAAGCGGTGACCGAACCGGGCGACCTGGTCGCCATCGAAGCCCCGGCGTTCTATGCCTGCCTGCAAGTGCTCGAACGCCTGAAACTCAAGGCGGTGGAAATCCCCGTGCACCCGCGTGACGGCATCGACCTCAATGCCCTGGCGCAAACCCTGGAGCGCTACCCGATCAAAGCCTGCTGGACCATGACCAGCTTCCAGAACCCCATGGGTGCCACCCTGCCAGAGGCGAAAAAACAGGCACTGGTAGAACTGTTGCGCAGCCATCAGGTGCCGTTGATCGAGGACGATGTATACGCCGAGTTGTATTACGGGCAGCACGCGCCAAAACCGGCCAAGGCCTTTGACACCGAAGGGCTGGTGATGCACTGCGGCTCCTTCGCCAAGAGCCTGGCGCCCGGCTATCGCGTCGGCTGGGTTGCGGCCGGGCGCTATGCGCAGAAGGTGGAACGCCTGAAGCTGATGACCTCGCTGTGTCCCTCGATGCCGGCCCAGGCGGCGATTGCCGACTACCTGCAACACGGCGGCTATGACCGCCACCTGCGTAAATTACGCTACGCCCTGGAAGAACAGCAGAGCGCCATGCTGGCCGCCATCGCCCGGTATTTCCCGGCACAGACGCGGGTCAGCCAGCCAGCCGGCGGCTATTTCCTGTGGCTGGAACTGCCGGAGCAAACCGATTCGTTGAAGCTGTTCCAGATGGCCCTGGCCCAGGGCATCAGCATTGCGCCGGGGCCAATTTTTTCGGCGACCCAGCGCTTCAGAAATTGCATTCGCTTGAACTACGGCAGCCCGTGGACCGAGGCATCGGAAAAGGCCATGGAAACATTGGGACGCATTGTGCGGTCCTTTTGAGCAGGAACCCATCTGCAGAGCGAGCCACACAAATGGGCGCTCTGTCCTCCCTGGCAATGCTGCGTCTCCCTTGGTTCAATCCGCAGGTTTTCATCATGTGCAACTCCGTTACGTCCAGCGTCCTCAGGCTACCGACCCCTCCACATTACATGCGCGCAGCCGAACAGCGGCAAGTGCGGAAAATGACTGGCCCTACAGGCCGCCTGAAAATTGATCATCGCTCGGCAGACAGCATCATCAAACAGAGCGTCATCGTCAGGCGCTTTCTTGAAGGCCGTGATCACTACCAAATTGGTGATGACCTCAAACTGCAGGTCGGTGACTGGACTGACGCCAACACCGACCCGACGTCCAGAGCAAATGCAGCCTACTATCTGGACAAGGCGTTGCGGTTTCTCGACAACGTCGATGACCGCACGCTCAACGCCAGCCATAGCCGCAATGGTCATATCGACGGTTTCGACCGCAGCGGTTATGGCGCTGTCGCAGACTCTGAAGCCAGCCTGCTTACGGCATTCTCCCGTCATGGCTACGAAGTGTTGCGCGACCTGCCAACCTGAACGCCCGACGTGCTAACGGCCGCCGCCCAAATCGAGGAAGGTGCCGGTGGTATACGAAGCCTTGTCCGACAGCAGCCAGATAATCGCTTCGGCCACTTCATCCGGGCGCCCGCCACGGGCCATGGGAATGCCGGACTCCAGCTTGCTGACCCGATCCGGGTCACCGCTCAAGGCGTGAAAGTCGGTAAAGATGTAGCCAGGGCGCACAGCGTTAACGCGAATGCCCTCACCCGCCACCTCTTTGGACAGGCCAATGGTGAAGGTGTCGAGTGCGCCCTTGGACGCGGCATAGTCGACATATTCGCCCGGCGAACCCAGGCGTGCTGCCACCGACGACACGTTAACGATGCTGCCGCCCTGCCCGCCATGCTTGGGCGACATGCGCAGCACCGCCTGCTTGGCGCACAGGATCGGCCCCAATACATTGGTCTTCATGATTTTTAGGATGCGAAACTCGGACATTTCATCGACCCGCGACTTGTGCCCCACGGTGCCGGCGTTGTTGACCAGAGCCGTCACGCGCCCAAGCTCGGCGTCAACGCGGTTGAACAAAGCGATCACTTCATCTTCGATGCTGACGTCGGCGCGCACCGCAATGGCTTGTGCGCCCAAGGCGCGCACTTGGTCCAGCACACGCTGGGCGGCGGCCTCATCGGACTGGAAGTTGATGCAAATTCGATAGCCCTGGCGTGCAGCCAGCAAGGCCGTCTCGGCGCCGATACCACGGCTGCCCCCGGTGATGATGACGACTTTGTCCATGCGTGCGGTCTCCTGAATAAACCAACGGTTTAAGGTTGGATCCAAGAATACCCGTCATCCACGGCTTTTGTCAGGCGCTATGGCGTTTTCGGCGCGTTGGATATCGGCCATAAAACCCTCGGCCGGTAATGGGTGCCCCAGCAAATAGCCTTGCAGGGAGTTGCACCCCAGCCGGGTGAGGAAACTCTGCTGCACATCGGTCTCCACGCCTTCGGCAACAATGCGCAGCCCAAGTGCCTGGCCGAGGGCGACAATGGCCGAGACGATGGCAGCGTCGTCGCTGTCGTGTTCCAGGTCGCGCACAAAACCTCGGTCGATCTTCAGCTCGTTGGCGGGCAGGCGCTTAAGGTACATCAGGCTCGAATAACCGGTGCCAAAGTCGTCGATGGACAGGTCAACGCCCATGTCCGACAACTGCTGCAACACGGTCATGCTCGCATCGGCATCGCTCATGGCGGTGGTTTCGGTGATTTCCAGGGTCAGGCTGTTGGCCGGCAACTGGTGACGTTCCAGCGCCGCCGCGACACTCTTGACCAGCCCTGCATGGCAGAACTGCAATGCCGAAAGGTTGACCGCAATGCGCCAGTCTTCATAACCCTGCGCATACCACACGGCCATCTGGCGGCAAGCCTCATTGAGCACCCATTCGCCGATGGGAATGATCAACCCGGTTTTTTCCGCCAGCTCGATAAACATCGCCGGCAACAACAGCCCCTGCTGTGGATGCTCCCAGCGCAACAACGCTTCGGCGCCCACCGCAATACCGCTGAGTGCGTCGAACTTGGGCTGGTAGTAGAGGCGGAACTGTTGGTGCTCAACGGCGTTGCGCAAGTCCTGCAACAACTGCAGCTGTTTGCGCGCATTGGTGTTCATCGACACATCAAAGAAGCTGTAGCCGTTCTTGCCCATGCCCTTGGCGTGGTACATCGCAGCGTCAGCGTTCATCAACAGTTCCTGGGGGTTGCCGCCGTTGCCGGGAAACAGGGCAATACCAATACTCGCGGAGATCTTCAGTTCATGCTCGGCCACCTTGAACGCGCGGTTGATCAAGCCGACCTGGCGCTCGGCCAAGTCCAGGGCGTCGTCCGGCTGAGTCAGCTGCACCAGCAACACAAACTCATCACCGCCGATGCGCGCCAAGGTGTCCTGGCTGCGCAGGTCTTCGCGCAGACGCAAACCGACTTCGCGCAGCAATTGGTCACCCAGGTGATGGCCAAATGCATCATTGACCGGTTTAAAACCGTCCAGGTCGATAAACATCAACGCAAAACAACCGCCCTGTTCCCTGACGGTTTGTACGGCTTGTTGAATACGGTCGGCGAGCAAGGTGCGATTAGGCAAACCGGTGAGCATGTCATGCAGGGCCAGGTGGGTAAGCTCCTGGTTGGCCAGGGTCAGCGAATCGGCCAGTACGGCCGTGCGTGCTTCGAGGCGAGCGTCGAGCAATGAGGTCAACAGTGCAATGATCAAGACGGCCAGCGAAGTGACCAGCACCAGGTTATCCAAGCCTTTGCCACTCAGGCCCGTCAGCGCGGCGCCACAGAAACTGTTGTCATCAAAGCGTGCGGCAGCCATGCCGGTGTAGTGCATACCGACGATTGCAATGCCCATCACCACTGCAGCGCCACCTCGCGCCAGGCGTACGTAAGGCGTGTTGCGCCGCAGGTTGAAAGCGATCCACAAAGCCGCACCGGACGCCACCACGGCGATCAACAACGAAGCGCCAAACAGCGCGGGGTCGTAGTCGATACCCGGGGTCATGCGCATCGCGGCCATGCCGGTGTAGTGCATGCTGGCAATGCCGGCACCCATCACCAGCGCGCCAAACGCCAGTTGCCAGGCCGGCAGACGCGGCTGGCTGACCAGCCACAGTGCAAAGCCACTGGATAATACGGCGATCAATAACGACAGCGCGGTAATGCCCAGGTCAAACCCGAGGGCAAAGGGCAGGCGCAACGCCAACATGCCGATAAAGTGCATGGACCACACGCCCACGCCCATGGCCATTGCCCCACCGGCCATCCACAGGTACACCGCACGGCCCTTGGCGGTCGCAATACGGCCGGCCAGGTCCAACGCGGTGTAGGACGCGAGGATCGCCACACACAGTGAGATCACGACCAGAGAGGGGGAATAACTACCGATCAGCATGGGACTTCTCAAGACTGACGGGCCTGAAACGCCCGTGCCAAGTGGCAAAGCGGGCGATTGTAGCGAGAATAATTATTGCCGGTTTGATTAATTACCAAGGGGCCATTAGTGGCATTTTGACGCCAATCTACTGACCTTGAGATGCCACTGGCTTCAACCCGCTGAGACGGATCATCTGCTTGAATATCAGCCCCGGCGCAACACGGCTGGCCACCTTCAACACCTTGCTCAGGCCCGGGCATACTTCCAATTGCCCGGCTTCAATTTGCCGGATGCATTGGCGCACCATCAGCGCCGGATCCATGCCTTTTTCGTTCTTCATCTCGTTCGCGAATTCAGCCCTTAACAAGGGTGTTTCAGTACCTGGCGGCGCAATCTCGATAACACTGACGGTGCTGTCACGAAGCTGTGCTCGCAAGCACTGCGAATACGCGTGCAAGGCCGCCTTCGAGGCGCTGTAGATAGGCGCCGCCGGAAACGGCACAAACGCAAGCCCCGACGATATGTTGATGATCACGCTGTTGGGCCGCTTGAGCAAAAAAGGCAAAAACTGCTGGACCATCCGCATCGGCGCATTCAGGTTGACCTCGATTTCGTCAGTCAAATCCTCCAGCGAGCGGGCTGCGTACAATTTGATATTGCGCATCACACCCGCGTTATTGACCAGCGTATCCAGCGCGGGAAATTGACTGGACACCGACAAAAACAGCGCTTGGATACTGGCCGGATCACGCGCATCGCTTTGAATCGTATGCACCTGCGGCAGGCGTTGCCGCGCACTGTCCAACCTGGCTTGATCACGGCCCGTCACAATCACGGTATTGCCCCGCGCCAAAAGCTGGCGCGCCAGTTCAAGCCCGATTCCGCTTGAACCGCCGGTTATCAGCACTGTTCGTCCGCTCATCTTCATCGAGGTACTCCAAAGGTGGGTCACTTGTCTGAAGCTTGAGCGCTACACTGCGTATAGGAAAGTAGGCACCCAAAATATCCATACTTACCAAAAAGAGAGTGTGCAGCGGTGAATAGACCTCCAGACTTTACCGACGAACAGATTGCCGCCGCCCAGTTCTACGCGAGGCAAACACCGCCCAAGGACTTGGACCCGCGCATTGCGCCGTTGGTGACCAACCTGATCGGCCGCGTTGCCGACAAATGGACCCTGTTGATCCTCGAAGCGCTGACCGAAACCACACCACTGCGCTTCACTCGCTTGAGTGAACGCGTCGAAGGCGTCAGCCAGAAAATGCTCACCCAGACCCTGCGCGCCATGGAGCGAGATGGCCTGGTAGTACGCAAGATTTACCCGGTAGTTCCGCCCAAAGTCGAGTACAGCCTGACCCCGCTCGGTTTTACGCTGAGCGCCGCCTTTTGTGGCGTGTGGGTCTGGGCCGCTAACAACCTGGAAGAGATTGAACAGGCGCGGGCGGATTTTGATCGGCGGTGTGCCGAGGAGTGACGAGAGCGGGCTGTTGTAGCGAGGGAGCAAGCTCCCTTGCCACGGTGACAGTCGCCACCTGTGCTTGAGTTGTTTTTACAATCTAATTAATCACTGCTTCTCGGCCAAAGACGTCTGCCCATCCCAGCCGCCGCCCATCGCCGCAATCAACTGCACACTCGCAACCAGGCGCGTCTGCAACAAGGTCAGCACCGTGCGTTCATTACTCAACGCCGTGGCCTGTACCGTCACCACATCGAGGTAGGCGATCAGCCCGGCCTTGTACTGATTCTGCGTCAAGCGCAAGGACTCGCGCGCGGCCTCCAGGGCTTCATTGCTGACTACCGCCTCATCTTCCAGCACCTTCAACTGCACCATATAGTTTTCCACTTCACGGAAACCATCCAGTACGGTCTGACGGTACTTGGCCACCGTCTCGTCATAGGACGCCACGCTACGATCAACTTCAGCCGAACGCTGCCCACCGTCAAACAAGGTCATCGCAAGCTTTGGCCCCACCGACCAGAACCGGTTGGGCAAACTGATCCAGTCCGCATAGGTGCTGCTGGAATACCCACCCGCCAGGCTCAAGGTCAGGTCCGGGTAATAAGCCGCCTTGGCCACACCGATATTCGCGTTGGCCGCAATCACTGAGCGCTCCGCCGACGCAATGTCCGGGCGCCGCTCGAGCAATTGCGACGGCACACTCACCGGAATCTGCGGCAAGGCAGGTATGTCTTTGCTCACCGCCAGATTGAAGTTGGCCGGCGCCTCGCCGATCAGCACTGCGATGGCGTTTTCCAACTGCGCACGCTGCCAGATCAAATCGATCAAACTGGCCTGGGTCGTCTTCAATTGGGTCTGTGCCTGAGCGATCGCTGCCTTATCGGAAACCCCCGCCCGGTACTGGTTTTCAGTCATCTTCAGCGAGCGCTGATAAGTCTCCAGCGTGGCTTGCAACAAACGCGTCTGCTCGTCCATCACGCGCAGTTGCAGATAGTCCTGCACCAACTCCGATTGCTGGCTCAAACGCATCGCCGCCAAATCCGCCGAGCTGGCCTCAGCTGTGGCTTCATTGGCTTCCAGGCCACGGCGTAACTTGCCCCACACATCGGCCTCCCAACTCACGCCCAACTGGGTGTTGAGCGTGTCACGGATACCACTGCTGGAACTGCTGAGGCTGGCGTTACTGCTGCCGGTGCCCTGGCTGGCACGGGTTTTACCGGCGCTCAGGTCCACCGTTGGGAAAAACGCCCCGCGCGCGCTGCGCACCTGGGCCTGGGCCTGGCGGAAGCGCGCTTCGGCCTGGGCCACGGTCTGGTTGGAGTTGTTAAGCCGCGTGACCAGCTCATTAAGCTGGCGATCGCCGTACAACTCCCACCAGGCACCCCGGGCCAGGGAATCGCTGGGGTTGGCCTGACGCCAGCCCTGGGCTTCCTTGAACTGCGCGGGTTCGACCACCTCCGGGCGTTTGTAATCCGGGCCGATGGCGCAGGCGCTGAGCAAGGCGCCGCACAGCAGCAGGCTGGCGATGCGGGAACCACGGGGCATGCTCATGGCCAATTTAGTCAAGGTTGAATCGGTCATAGCGCAGTATCCAAGGCAGCATCGGTACGCACGCCACGCCAGGCGTTGAAGCGGTGGCGCGCGCGGTCAAGATAAAGGTAAACCACCGGGGTGGTGTAAAGGGTCAGGATCTGGCTGAACACCAGCCCGCCGATGATGGTCAAGCCCAGGGGCTGGCGCATTTCGGCGCCATCGCCGGAACCGAGCAGCAACGGCAAGGCGCCCAGGATGGCGGCGAGCGTGGTCATCAAAATCGGCCGCAGGCGCAGCAGGCAGGCACTGCGGATCGATTCCAGCGGGCTCATGCCGTCGTGGCGCTCCAGTTGCAGCGCCAAGTCGATCATCAGGATCGCATTCTTCTTCACCACGCCGATCAGCAGGAACAGACCCAGCAGGGATATCAGGCTGAACTCGCCGCCCAGCAGGTAGATCGACAGCAGCGCGCCGACACCGGCCGACGGCAAGGTCGAGAGGATGGTCAGCGGGTGAATGTAACTTTCATACAGAATGCCCAGCACCAGGTACACCGCCACCAGCGCGCCGAGGATCATGAAGGGCTGGCCCTTCTGCGTCGCCGCAAACGCATCGGCGGTACCGGCCATCTTGGCGATCACGTCTTCGGGCAAACCGACCTTGGCAATCGCCCGTTCAATAGCGGCCGTGCCCTGCTCCACCGTCACCCCAGGCGACATGTCAAAGGCAATGTTTTCCGAGGCGAACTGGCCTTCATGGCTGACACGATCATCGGCCAGGCTGTTTTCGTAATGGGCAATGGTCGACAACGGCACCCGTGCACCCGTGGAGGTGATCACCTGCATCTGGTTCAGGGTGATCGGGTCCTGGGCGTATTTCGGGTTGACCTCCATCACCACCTGGTACTGGTTGAGGCTGTCATAGATGGTGGAAATCTGCCGTTGACTGTAGGCATTGTTCAATACCGAGGTGACCATGCTCATGTCGATGCCCAGGCGCTTGGCCTGGTCGCGGTCGACCACCAGCGTCACCTGCGCCGCACCGCGACCTTCGCGGGCGTCGATGGCGGTCAACTCCGGCAGCTCGCGCAAGGCGGCGACGACTTTCGGGTACCACAAGCGCAATGCAGCCAGATCACCGCTTTGCAGGATGTAGGAGTATTGGGCGCTGGTCTGGTCACGGCTGCCGCCAAATTGCAGGTCCTGGTCGGCCATCAGGAACAGCCGCCCGCCCGGCACCAGCGGCACCTCCTTGCGCAGGCGCTCGATCACCGCCTGGGCCGAGAGCTTGCGCTCGGCAATAGGCTTGAGGCGCACCAGCATCACCGCGTTGTTGGTGCCGTTGTTGCCGCCGATAAAGCCGGCCACGCTGAGCACTGCAGGATCCTTTAGTACCGCCTGGCGGAAGGTTTCCATCTTCGGCTGCATCACATTGAACGACAGCCCGTCATCGCCGCGCACAAAGCCGATCAACTGGCCGGTGTCCTGCTGCGGCATAAAGGTTTTCGGCACCACCACGTACAGCGCGATGTTCACGCCCACGGTGATCAACAAACTCAGCAGGGTCAGGCGCCGGTGGCGCAGCACCCAATCCAGGCTGGTGGCGTAGGCCGCAACCATGCGGTCGTTGACCTTCTGGCTCCAGCGCTGCAAACCAGTCATATGCCCTTTGACATGCGGCTTGAGCCAGCGCGCGCAGAGCATCGGGGTCAACGTCAGCGAAACAATCAGCGACACAATGATCGCCGCCGACAAGGTGATGGAAAACTCACGGAACAGATTGGTGACAATACCGCCCATAAACAGGATGGACAGGAACACCGCCACCAGCGACACGTTCATCGACAGCAAGGTAAAGCCGACTTCCTCGGCCCCCAGGTACGCCGCCTTCATCGGCGGCACGCCGTCGTCGATATGCCTGGAAATGTTCTCCAGCACCACGATGGCGTCGTCCACCACCAGACCGGTGGCCAGAATTAACGCCATCAGCGAAAAGTTGTTCAACGAAAACCCAAACAGGTACATCACCGCAAAAGTGCCGACCAGCGACACCGGCACCGCCAGGGTCGGGATCAACGAGGCGCGGAAGTTCCCCAGGAACAGGTACACCACCAGCACCACCAGGGCCACGGCAATCAGCAAGGTCATCTCGGCTTCATGCAGGGTCGCGGTGATCACCGGCGAACGGTCCATGGCCAGGTTGAGCTTGACGCTGGACGGCAGCACCGCCTGCAACGCCGGCAACTGGGCCTTGATTTGCCGCACAGTCTCGATGATGTTGGCGCCGGATTGGCGGTTGATCACCAGCAGCACCGCCGAATCGTTGTTGAAGAAGCCGCTGTTGTAGCGGTCTTCGACGCCGTCGCTGATCTTCGCTACATCCCCCAGGCGCAAGGCGGCGCCGTTCTGGTAGCGGATCAGCAGCGGCTCGTAGTCCTTGGCCTTTTCCAACTGGTCATTGGCCTGGATCTGCCAGTTGCGCTCGCTGTCTTCCAGGGAGCCCTTGGGCCGCCGCTGGTTGGCATTGGCGATAGTGTTGCGCACATCGTCCAGGGCCACGCCGTACTGGTCCAGAGCCTTGGGTTCCAGCTCGATACGCACCGCCGGCAAGGAGCTGCCGCCGATCTGCACTTCGCCCACGCCCGGCACCTGGGACAGGCTTTGCGAAAGGATGGTCGAGGCCAGGTCGTACAGCTCACCTTTTTGCAGCACGTCAGAGGTCAGCGAGAGCACCATGATCGGTGCCTGGGACGGGTTGATCTTCTTGTAGGTCGGCATGCTGCGCATACCACTGGGCAGCAGGTTGCGCGAGGCATTGATGGCCGCCTGCACTTCGCGCGCCGCGCCGTTGATATCACGGTCGGAGTCGAATGCCAGAATCACCCGCGTGGAACCCTGGCTCGATGAGCTGCTCATGGTGGTAACGCCGGAAATCGCGCCAAATGAGCGCTCCAGCGGTGTCGCCACGGTAGACGCCATGACCTCGGGGCTGGCGCCGGGCAAGCTGGCCGACACCACGATCACCGGGAAGTCGATCTGCGGCAACGGCGACACCGGCAGCAAGTTAAAGCTGACGCCACCGAGCAACATGATCGCCAGGCTCAGCAGCATGGTGGCTACCGGCCGGCGAATGAAAGGTCCGGACAGGTTCATGACTCAACCGGCTCCAGGCTCTGCGGCTCTTTGCGCCAGCGGCGGCCAAGGCGGTCGAAATACAGGTAGATCACCGGCGTGGTGAACAGCGTCAGCACCTGGCTCACCAGCAAGCCGCCGACCATCACCAGGCCCAGCGGTTGGCGCAATTCGGCGCCGGAACCGCTGGCCAGCATCAATGGCACCGCACCAAACAAGGCTGCCAGGGTGGTCATCAAGATCGGCCGAAAACGTAGCAACGCCGCCTGATAAATCGCCGTCTGCGGGTCCAGGCCCTGGTTGCGTTCGGCGTCGAGGGCGAAGTCGATCATCATGATCGCGTTCTTTTTGACGATACCGATCAGCAGGATGATGCCGATGATCGCGATCATGCCCAGGTCATTGCCACTGAGCAGCAATGCGAGCAAAGCGCCGACGGCGGCGGATGGCAACGTGGAGAGAATCGTAATCGGGTGAATGTAACTCTCATACAAAACGCCGAGCACGATGTACATGGTCACCACCGCCGCCAGGATCAGCAGCAAGGTGCTCGACAGCGAGGCTTCGAACGCCTGGGCCGCGCCCTGGAACTGAGTCTGCACGCCCACCGGCATGCCGATGTCCTTCTGGGTCTGGTTGATCAGCTCCACGCCTTTGCCCAGCGCAACGCCAGGGGCCAGGTTGAACGACATCATCACCGCCGGGAACTGGCCGATATGCGCGATTGCCAGTTGCGCCTGGCGCTGCTCCACATGCGCCAGGCTGGACAACCGCACCTGGCCGCCATCGGTGGTTTTCACATGGATCTGGTTCAGCGCGGCCGGCCCAAGGGTTTCACCGGACTGGGCCTGCAACACCACACGGTACTGACTGGCCTGGGTGTAGATGGTGGAAATCTGCCGTTGGCCGAAGGCGTCATACAACGCATCGGTGATGGTTGACACACTTACGCCAAGGCGCGAGGCGGCGTCGCGGTCGATCACCAGGAATACTTGCAGGCCCTTGTCCTGCAGGTCGCTGGCCACATCGGTGAGTTCCGGCAACTGGCTCAGGGCGTGTACCAGCTTGTCGCTCCACAGCGCCAACAGGTCGGCGTCCGGCGAGGACATGCTGAACTGATACTGGGTGCGGCTCACGCGGTCTTCAATAGTCAGGTCCTGCACCGGCTGCATGAACAGGCGAATGCCCACCAGCTTGTCGATCTGCGGTTGCAGGCGTGTAATCACCTGGGCCGCGCTCACATCGCGCTGGCCATGGGCCTTGAGGTTGATCAGCAATCGGCCGCTGTTGAGGGTGGCGTTATCGCCATCCACACCGATGTAGGACGACAGGCTTTCAACCGACGGGTCGGCCAGGATCACCTTGGCCAACTCCTGCTGGCGCTGGCTCATGGCGGCAAACGAAATCGACTGCGGCGCCTCCGAGATGCCCTGGATCACCCCGGTGTCCTGCACCGGGAAAAAGCCCTTGGGCACCACCAGGTACAGCACCACGGTAAGGCCCAGGGTGGCGATGGCCACCAGCAGGGTCAGCGGCTGGTGCTTGAGCACCCACTGCAATTTGCGCCCGTAGGCTTCGATCAGCCAATCGATCCACGCGCCGCTGGCCTTGTAGAAACGGCCCTGTTCTTCTTCCTTGGGTTCGCGCTTGAGCAGGCGCGCGCACATCATCGGCGTCAAGGTCAGGGACACCACCAGGGAAATCAGGATCGCCACCGCCAGGGTGATAGCAAATTCGCGGAACAGTCGCCCGACCACATCGGCCATGAACAGCAGCGGAATGAGCACCGCGATCAACGACAGGGTCAGGGAAATCAGGGTGAAACCGATTTGCTTGGCACCCTTGAGCGCCGCCGCCATGGGTGTCTCGCCTTCCTCGATATAGCGCGAGATGTTCTCCAGCATCACGATGGCATCGTCCACCACAAACCCGGTGGCGATGGTCAAGGCCATCAGTGTCAGGTTGTTGATGGAGAAGCCCGCCAGGTACATCACGCCAAAGGTGCCCACCAGCGACAGCGGCACGGCGATCGACGGAATAATCGTGGCGCTGACCCGGCGCAGGAACAGGAACGTCACCATTACCACCAGGGCAATGGCGATCAGCAATTCATGCTGCACGTCCTTCACCGAGGCCCGGATGGTCTGGGTACGGTCGGTAAGCACCGTTACATCCAGGCCCGCCGGCAGGTTGTCGGTGATGCTCGGCAGCAACGCCTTGATGCGGTCCACTACCTCGATCACGTTGGCGCCGGGTTGGCGCTGGATATTGAGCAACACCGCCTGGTTTTCATTGGCCCAGGCAGCAAGGCGCTCGTTTTCGGCGCCGTCGACGATCTGCGCCACGTCTTTGAGGCGCAAAGGCGCGCCATTGTTGTAGGCCAGGATTAATTCGGCGTATTGCGCAGGCGAAACCAACTGGTCGTTGGCATCGAGCATCGACACACGCGTGGGGCCGTCGAAGTTACCCTTGGGCTGGTTGACGTTGGAGGCGGCGATCAGGGTGCGCACGTCCGACAGGTTCAAACCGTTGGCCGCCAGGGCCTCGGGGTTGACCTTGATACGCACGGCCTGGCGCTGGCCACCGGCGATACTGACCATGCCGACGCCGCTGATCTGTGCAATTTTTTGCGCCATGCGCGTGTCAACCAAGTCGTTGAGCTTGGGCAGCAGCATGGTCTTGGAGGTAATCGCCAGGGTCAGCACCGGGGTATCCGCCGGGTTGACCTTGTTGTACACCGGCGGCGCCGGCAAGTCCTTGGGCAGCAGGTTGGTCGCAGCGTTGATCGCGGCCTGCACCTGTTGCTCGGCGACATCCATATTGATGTCGAGGTTAAAGCGCAGGGTCAGCACCGAGGCGCCGCCCGAACTGGTCGAGGCCATCTGTGTGAGGCCGGGCATTTGCCCGAACTGACGCTCAAGCGGCGCGGTCACCGCGCTGGTCATCACGTCCGGGCTGGCGCCGGGGTACAGGGTCATCACCCGGATGGTCGGGTAGTCCACCTGGGGCAAGGCCGAGACTGGCAACAATCGATACGAAATGATGCCGGCCAGGACGATGGCCAGCATGCTCAGCGTGGTAGCAACCGGGCGAAGGATAAACAGTCGCGACAGGTTCATGAACCGACCTTTTGCGCCTTGCCGGCGTTAGCGCCGGTCTCCCCTTTTGCCGCAGGCTTGCCTTGCAGGTGTTCGGTCGGCGTGGTCGGCACGTCGTTGCTGTCGTTGACCACTTCGATGTCGCTGCCGTCCTTGAGGCGGTCGGTGCCTTCCAGGACCACGCGGTCGCCGGCCACCAGGCCTTCCTTGATAACGGTGTTGTCGCCGTCGGTATCACCGACCACCAACGGCTGCATTTTGACCTTTTTGTCACCGTCGAGCTTGTAGACGAAGGTGCCGCTATTGCCGAACTGGATCGCGGCGGATGGCGCCAACACCACGTTGTGCAAGGTGTCGGCCAGCAGGTGCACGTTAACGAATTGGTTAGGGAACAGCGCCTGGTCCTTGTTATCGAAACGGCCTTTGAATTTGAGCGTGCCGGTGGTCACGTCGATCTGGTTGTCCAGGCTTTGCAACACGCCAACCGCCTGCTGTTTTACATCGCCACGGTCCCAGGCTTCCACAGGCAACTTGTTGCCAGCGTGGTAGCGGGTGAGCACGGTGTCGAGGGTGTTTTCCGGCAGGGTGAAGACCACGCTGATTGGCTGGGTCTGGGTGATCACCGCCAGGAAGGTGGTGTCGTTGGCCGCCACCAGGTTGCCGACGTCGACCTGACGCAGGCCGACCCGGCCGCTGATTGGCGCGCGGATCTTGGTGAATTCGAGGTTGAGCTTGGCGTCGTCCACCGCACCCTGATTGGTCTTGACCGTGCCCTGGTACTGCATGACCAAGGCTTCGGCGGTGTCCAGGGTCTGTTTGGCGATACTGTCCTGGGCATACAGGTCACGGTAACGCTGCACGTCAACCTGGGCGTTTTTCAGTTGAGCCTGGTTTTGCAGCAGCGTGCCCTGGGCCTGGAGCAACGCGTTCTGGTAGCTGCGTGGGTCGATTTCTGCGAGCAGGTCGCCGGCCTTGACCATCTGCCCTTCTTCGAAGGCGATCTTGACCAATTCACCGCCCACCCGGCTGCGTACATTAATGGTATTGAGCGCGGTCACCGTGCCCAAGGCCTTGTAGTACACCGGGAACTCGCCCAGTACCGCTGGCGCCACGCGCACTGGGATCGGGCCGGTGGAACCCCCGAAACCTGGGCGCGCCATCCCCGTCTTGCCGGTATGCCCGGCCGGTTTCTGCGCAGTGGCATCTGTATGGCCGGCGGGCCAGAATTTCCAGCACAGGCCGGCGATAACCAACAGCACGAGCAGGCCGAACAGCCAGCGGCGGGAGTTGCGGGGGGAGGATTGCATGGAGTGATCAACCATTGGGCGCGAGAGCTTCTTCTTTGGGAGGCTGAAAGATAAGCACTGGGGCGCATTAAGAAAAGCGCCTTTACCGGCTATTTACCTTGGATTACAACTTTTAACGGTTGACCTTAGTCCGTTGGCTATTTCGCTAAGCGTTTGAGCCGCAAATAAAAACGGCCTGGACTAGGCCAGGCCGCAATCTTGCATCAATCGTGCTACTGCAAAATGACAGTAATGCGCCGAAACAGTTACTTCAAAACAGCCAGGGCCGCTTCGTAGTTTGGCTCTTGGCCGATTTCCGCAACCAGTTCGCTGTGCAGCACGTTGTTGTTTTCGTCCAATACCACAACGGCACGGGCGGTCAGGCCTTGCAGTGGGCCATCGGCCAGGGACACACCGTAGTCGACGGCGAAGTCGGCGTTGCGGAAGTCCGACAGGCTCAGCACGTTGTCCAGGCCTTCGGTGCCGCAGAAACGCTTCTGGGCAAACGGCAGGTCAGAGGAAATGCACAGCACAACAGTGTTGCTCACGTCGTTGGCCTGGGCATTGAACTTGCGTACCGAAGTCGCGCAGGTCGGGGTGTCGACGCTTGGGAAGATGTTCAGTACTTTGCGCTTGCCGGCGAACGTTTCCAGGCTTGCCTGGGACAGGTCTACAGCGACAAGGCTGAAATCAGGAGCGGTGGAACCGGTTTTCGGCAATTCGCCTTCAACCTGGACAGGGTTACCACGAAGGGTGACTTGAGCCATGAACGGAATCCTTATGCTGGGTTTTGGTTAAACGAATTCGAGAGGCCGAAGTTAACCACAAAGTGCAGTGACTACCTACCACCGGACACAAATTGTCATGCCGCGCAGGTGTGGTTTAATTGCGCGTTTTTACCCGCCCTTCAAGGATCTGCTTTAGATGAATCAGCCCGCCACCAAAGTCCTGGTCATCGGTTATGTCTGGCCGGAACCCCGCTCCTCGGCCGCCGGCGGGCATATGATGCAGATCCTGCAGAGTTTCCTCGACCAGGGTTGGGACATTACCTTCAGCAGCCCGGCGACCATTGGCGAACATAAAGCCGACTTGCCTGGCCTGGGCATCGCCGAGTGCGCCATCGAACTCAATAACAGCAGTTTCGATGATTTTATCCGCGAATTAGCCCCGGATATCGTGTTGTTCGACCGCTTCATGATGGAGGAACAGTTCGGCTGGCGCGTGGAGCAATGCTGCCCCGATGCCTTGCGCGTGCTGGAAACCTCCGACCTGCAAAGCCTGCGCGATGCGCGTCAGCAACGTTTCAAGGCCCAGCTCAAGGCCCACCCAGACAGTGACGACTTCAGCGCGCTGTTTGAGCCGGCACTGCAGGAAGAATTCCGGTTGATGGCCGACACCGACATCGCCAAGCGTGAGATCGCCGCCATTTACCGCTGCGATATCAGCCTGATAATTTCCGATGTGGAAATCCGCCTGCTCACCGAACAATTCAAGGTGCCCGCCGCCCTGCTCCACTGGTGCCCGTTGATGCTGGAGCCGCCGGTTGAAGCCTTTGCGCCGTTTGAAGACCGCGCGCACTTCCTCAGTATCGGCAACTTCCGTCACGCACCCAATTGGGATGCGGTGCTGTGGATGAAGAACAGCCTGTGGCCGTTGATCCGCCAGCAACTGCCGGGGGCACAGCTGCATATCTACGGTTCCTACACGCCGCCCAAGGCCACCGCCCTGCACAACCCGGCGCAAGGTTTTCATGTGATGAATTGGGCTGAAGATGCATTGCAGGTCATGGGGGCTGCGCGCATCTGCCTGGCGCCGCTGCGTTTTGGCGCCGGCATTAAGGGCAAGCTGATGGATGCCATGCTCTGCGGCACGCCAAACATCACCACGCCGATGGGCGCCGAGGCCATGGGCGACGGTCAGCCGTGGCCCGGTGTTATCGAGCAGAGCGCCGAGGCCCTGGCCGCTGCCGCTGTGGCGCTGTATCAGGACCGCGAGCGTTGGACCCAGGCCCAGGAAGACGGCCGCCGATTGCTGGCTCGGCGCTACGACCAGGGCCTGCATGGCCCCGCCCTGGTGGCCTGCCTGGAACACTGCCGCAGCCGCCTCGCTGCCCATCGCCGCGACAATTTCACCGGCAGCATGCTGCGTCACCATGCGCATAAAAGCACTCAGTACATGTCGCAGTGGATCGAGGCAAAAAACCGCAGCGTATAAAGGTTGGTGCTGGCGAGGTCGCGCGCAAGGGGGCATTATCCTACGCAGCAACCACAATAAAGCGACGGCAGCATGACCCGAGCAATGCGAATCACCGACCCTTCCTACGAGTTGATGGACGATCACAACGGTCTGTCCATCATCTATCGCCAGCACGGTTTTCCCTGCCCGCTGGTGCGCTGGCACTTTCACAAGGAATACGAACTGCACCTGATCGTTGCCAGCTCGGGCAAAGTATTCATCGGCGACTACATCGGTAACTTCTACCCCGAAAGCCTGTTCCTCACCGGCCCTAACCTGCCCCACAACTGGATCAGCCAGGTGGAGGAAGACGAGGTGGTGCCCAAGCGCGATATGCTGGTGAACTTCACCGACGAACTGTTTGAACAAGGCAGCCCCGTGTTTGCCGAACTCAAGACGTTGGCACCGATGCTGGAACGGGCGCAGTACGGCATCGAGTTCCGTTGCAAAAAAACCATCGCCCAAGCCGTGACCTTGATGCAGCACATCGAGGACGCGCAGGGCATGGCGCGCCTGGGGCACTTCTTTATTCTGTTGGAGGTGTTGAGCGCGTGTGAGGATTACCAACTGCTGTCAGGCGTGACCACGCCGCAACTGGCCGATGAGCACAGCATCGATCGCACCAACCGTGCGGTGGACTACATTTTTGCCCACTACGCCCGCGAATTGTCGCTGGAGGAAGTGGCGGAACACTTGGGGATGAAGCCCACGTATTTTTCCCGCGTGTTCAAGCAAGCCACCGGGCGCACTTTCATCGAATTCGTCAACCGGCTGCGCATCAGCAAATCCTGCGAACTGCTCGCGGACGGTGACAAGGCCGTCACCGATGTGTGCTTTGAGTCGGGTTTCAACAATATCTCCAACTTCAACCGGCGCTTCCAGCAACTCAAGGGCATGACGCCTTCTCACTACCGACGCCTGGCAGTGCAACGGCTCACGGAACAAAACCTGGCGTGAACCTGTTGGTTGCGACACATCCGGATCAAAAACCACTGTTCAAACCGCCGCACACAAAAGGAACCGCGTAGGGCCCGCTGTCACTCAGCGTAGGCATCACCGCCTCTTTCAGGCGTTGGGTGGTGCTTTTCTGACACACAGGCAAAGGGTAAATCTATGATCAACGCGCAGCCGTCACCTACTCAGAGCACCTTGCTACGACCTGTCGAGCCCATCCAGCCACTCCCCCACAACACCCAACCGGCCAAGGCCCCCCTCGACAGCACGTCACTCAGCCCATCGAAGGTTCGCACTGTCGCCGCGCGCGTACGTCGGGACTTGCAAAACCCAGGCTCCACAGCCGATTCACGCAAAGCGTCAGTCCGCCAGTTCGCCGACGCCTTGGTTGAACAAGGCGACCAGCAACTGGCCGTCGGCGTTGCCAACAGTGTTATCCGCCAACGGCTCGCAAGAGAGACCCGTCGCTCAAGCGAGGGGCCGGACAAGGTTGTCGTCCCACCGCACTCAACCTTCGGCCAGGTTTGGTCTGAGCTGGCTGACGCGCTGGAGTCGGAACCGTTCAAATCGTTTGCCGAAGCCAAGTTAATTGAGACTTCGAACCTGATCATTGGCGCCAACGGCGACCTGACCGAGAAGGTTAATGGCGGCTTAGTCAGTTACTTCGCCCCCAATGACCCTGAATGGTCAGCGGTCTCAGCCGCCGTATTAGCCGCCGCAAAAAAACTGGCAGGCGCGGGTTATTCAGAGATTTCGTTCTACGGTCGAACGCACGCATCAGCCAGCAACATCGCAGGGTTCTACGGTATGCAACTGGGCCACATCAGCAGTAACGACACCCTGTCGATGGCCGGGCAACTGTTGCGCGACGGCAACTTCGCTGCGTTAAGCAGCACCGACCCGCTGGATGCGTCCATCAAACAGCGACAGCGGGAGGCGCGCCAACGGATCGTGGATCTGCCGACACACGCGCTACGGCAGACGCTTGAGCCGTTCGCCCCGCTCACCGCGCAACAGAAAGTTGAGCAAGCGGATCGTGCGCTGGCACAACAGGTCAGCCAGGGGTTGATGAAACTGGTTCCGGAGACGGCCCAATATGAAACCTCAGTCATACTGGAAGATATTCCTGAGTATTCAACCTTCAGCCAAGTGCGCAAACAGCTCTTGAATGCGCTCAACGGAGAAGCGTTCAAAACCTTTGCGCAAGACAACGATTTGGACCCCACCAGCGTGCGTATCAACCCTGTCAGCGGCGAACTGACGGGGCAAGTGAGAGGTGCCAACACCACGTTCACCTTGAACGACGTGTCCGGCTGGGCTGATGCCTGGGCCGAGATACAACCAGCCGTCCAACAGATGGCCGCCGGGTCCGACTCGGATGTGACTTACCCCACTGGCACCTCCGCGCCACTGTTTGAAGTGATGGCGTTCTACAACGAAGCGCCCCCTCACCAAGAGGACAGCCGTAAACCGAGGTGGGAGCAACGCCAACTCGCGGCCACACTGGGCCGGGTGGTCGAGATCAACCAAAACAACAGCTTCAAAACATTGACCGACGCCAACCAAGCCAATGACACACAAAAGCGCCAGCAGGCGGTAATACAGCAACTGGCCGACACCCCCGTTTCCCCCTCTCCCCTTGAATCCCTCGCCGCCGCTGTGCAAGCCAGTACAAACGAGACGGAGGAAAGCCAAGAGTCACCCGCTGATGTTTTAGCCAAAGCCGAACACGAACTGGCCATCGCCGTGAATCGAGTGATGCTGGAGCTCAAGGCTGACCCAGCCAAGGCCACGGCAAAGATGATTGACTCGATCCCGACTAACAGCCTGTTCGGTCAATCGCTGGCTTACTTGAGCAAGGCCCTGAACGCACGTGGTTATAGCGATTGGCGCCAGCAGAACAACCTCGCAGTTACCGGCGCAACCTGGTATGCGCCAAAGGATGAGGCCAATCTGCGGGCCAGCGAAGCCGAATTTGCCAAACAGTTTCCTGAACATTTCGACGTAATGAACCCTGTAAACGCGGCCGCGGCGCCATTCGCTGCCGGCACAAAACCCGTCGAACTCAAATATGGCACCGCCAGCAGCGTACCGTTCGAATGGCTGTGCAATTTTTATGGGATCAGTACCGACCCGAGCAGCGAAAAATTTGCCCAGCAGTTGGAACTGATAGGCCGCACCCAACAATTGCCAAATAGGCCAGAATCACCAGAGAGCACGGTAAACCGGCTGCAGCGGCAACGCACCGCACTGGGAAATAGCAATGATCGGTATGCGCTGATCAACCTGCTGAAAAAAGGCAACACCGGCGACACCACGGCGCGTTTTGTAGTCTCCCCTGACTCCTCTCATCAGCCTAAAAGCGTCACGACGGTTCAGCAGTTCATCGCGGACCAGGGTTGGTTCATCCCGCAGTCAAAAGCTGAAAGCGACAATTTGCTTGCCGCCTTGCAGACGCCCCTCCCTGAGTCTCCGCCACTGGGCAATTACTGGGGTTTTCTATCCACACCACTGGCCCTGAGTACGGAGCAGCGCGGCGCGGTGACGCAGTACATAAAGAAGAACATAGGCTCCGAGAAAAGCCTGCTCGCCTACCTGGGCACTGCCGTGCCACAGCTCAGTAATGATCCTGCCAAAGCGTTGGAGCAACTGCTTCGCACGGACGAAGCGCAGGCGTTAGCGGCGAACCTGCAAACACAGATGAAGGGGGCGCCGACCACTACCAGCCCTGAGCAGTGGCTGTTAACGGCCTTGGTGCTGGAGCTCGACGCAACGGCCGGCACCAGACGCAACACCGTTGCGGGCTTTGATTTCACGCAGTCAGGCAATTGGGGGCTGGAGGCTCATTCGATTCGTGAGCGGTTCAACCAACATCTGATTTCAGACCGACAAGTCCCGGCCAACCTTGCGCCCGCAGCGGCCCGACTATTGATGGCGGGGACCGCACCCCATCTGCTCGTGAAAGACATGCCATCGTTGGCATTCTTCAGTTCCATCGAATGGGTCGCCTTTGCCACAGCCGTCAACCGGATCGAGTGGAAGGCCCCCGGCGCCGCCGCGAACATGACCTTCCAGCAAGTCATGGACTTTCACAAGATAAGGCCCATTTCAGCACCCGAAGTCCGACTGGAAACATTGGCGCAGGCAAACCCTGTAAGAGATTGGGCAACCGCCAGTAACCCTGACACCCACAATGAAACCGCTGAATACACCCCCGAGCGGCACAGAATCAGCCAGGAAAAGCTGGATAAACAGATATCGGAAACGTCCGACGCCATCAACTACTTGCGCTCGGTTGAGCCACCCAATAGAAGGGATATGGCCCTCAAGGCGTTGCGAGAAAAGTTTGGTACTGGCATCGACTATGAGCGTGCTGATCTATGGGAATCGTTCCTCGGCGGAACCTTTTCGGGTCTCAATGCGAGCATCGTCGAAGTCTACGAAGCCGGACGCCTGGGCGAGCGCTGGACGTCGCCAAGACCGGAGCTGGATGTCGCAACCTTGCGGGCAGGGGCGCACGAACTGCCGGATATCAACGCGCAGTTCAATGAGGCGATTGAAAAGGACCATGCCCTGCGCAGGCAACACAACGTCACCCTGTTCAAGGATATGTTGAGCAAACTCCCGCTTGCGGATCGCGATAGTCTGGTCAATGGATCGGTGAAGGTGTTTCAGGTCAAGGGCGACGGCAATGGCATCTTGCTGACATCCAACTACCAGGGTATTGATAGAACGTTTGCAATCTACCCGGCTCTTAGAAAAATAGTAAAAGTCCCTGACATCGACCGATCAATACCCGAGGGCACCATTGGCCCACAAACCCTTGACGCCGCTGCGTTCAAAAACGGCGCCGAGCCAAAACCCGGTGTCAAATCCAACGTCGCCATAACGCGCATTGATGAAACCGACTTCATTGTTCCAAAAGATGACCCAACCACCGGGATCAGGACGCTCTTGCTGCCCTACAGCACAACACAAGACGCGTCCAACTACGACAGCGCACGCACACAGTATTTGTCCAAACTGCTGGTTGACTCGATCTACCTCAACAAAGCCAATTTTATTGCCGGGCACACGGATCAGCGCAGGAATCGAGTCGAGAATGGCGTTGAACCGATTGATGCCCTCAAAGGCATCCTGCGCGTCATCCCGGGTGGCTCCAGTGTGCTGGACATCATTGAGGGCAAATATGCGCAGGCGCTCGTAGACCTGGTCATTGATATCGTGATGTTCGTTGCCACAGAGGGCGTCGGCAAACTGTGGACCCTGGCTAAATCAGGCGCGTCCTGGGCGGGTGCCAAGGTCTCTGCCGGGCTTGCCGAAAGGTTTGCGGCCAAAGAAACCGAAAGCATTGCACTAAGGGATATAACCACCACCAGCGCCCAGGAATCGCTTCCCTCATTAAGCCGAATGCAGGGCCAGCACATTGCTGAGCAAACAGCGGATATGGCCAATGGCAGTGTGGCGCGTTCCGGCCCTCAGGCACAGGTCAAGGTCACCGCTGTAATGCGCGAGGGCAATTGGTATGCCTACGACGCCGAGGCCGGCGCGGCATATGGGCCAGCGCTTGAAGGTTTTCGCGCGGATGCCTCCATTGGATTAACACCCGAGATTCTCCCTGACGGCACGAGCATCCGGGTACCCGACCGGCTGCTACCAGAAGATGCTCAGGTTATTAACAGATCGACTTACTCCGACGTAAAGATCGGTAATAAGGTGTATCGCTATGACCCGAAGAAACCCGAGGTTCTGACTGACCTTGAATCGGCCGACCATTTCAACGATACACACGACCTTGAAGCCTTTTGCCCGGCAGGTCCCAGAGTAAAGCGACAAACTGACGGCGTATGTTTCGCCAAGGTCGTGTCGGACTTCAGCAGCAATACGGCGAGGATGGTGCAAGGCCTTGAACACACACGATTGTACCCATCGCCTGGGGGTGCCGGACTCAATTCAACGCTTGTTTACGAGCGCCGCCTGTTCGATGTCGTGGAAAAGGATGGCGTCTACACGACCGTACAACGCCAACTGCAGGATCCGATTGAATACCTGCCCACGACACGCGGCACAATCGTCAAGGACCCGTACTTTGGCTTACCCGGCACGCAGCCCCTGGCCAACCTTGAGCAGAATACGCGCATTGTCAAACTCGGGCCTATCAGCAGCGCCAGCAACGACCAGCGTGAACTGCGCGCAACCATCACCGTCATACCAACGACCGCTGCGGGAGACCGGCGATTTATGGTGGTAGAAGCCGATCCCTTGACGTTTTACTATGTTGAATTTAATGCTGACTCGACGGTGCTCGAGTTCAAAAAAATCGGCGAACCTCAGTCGTTACTCGAATCCGTACTGGCCACAAAACATACGTTGGAAACCGAAACCCTCCTGGAATTGGCGGGTGCGCCCTTGCGTAAAGAGTTCGTCTCGCTTCCGACGTTGGACTCAGCTTTCGCTAAACTTCAAAGCGCCGGTTATACGCCCGGCGAGGTCAGCGAGCTGAAAAACACCGTCGCGACATTCAGTGAGGAGAAGAAACGCGAATTTGTTTATCAACTCATCAATAAACTGGACAACTCCAACGGGCGGGTGGTTCTCAAGTCGGCCAACATTGATCCGCTGATTAAAGCGGGCAATTTTGCGGACCTATCCGTCAACAAGCAGAACAAATTCTACGCCGATGGCGCAAAGGATGCGGTCGATGCACAGGTCAAGGCTACCGGTATCGGTTCTCAAAACAAACGCACGCCCTACGACCTTAATGATCTTTACCGAGAACAGGTTGCGGGCACACTCGTCAGCTGGATACAAAACATCAAGGTAGCCTCGCCGGCCTATGCCAACTCCGTCTTGAAGTTCGGTGCCGGCAATTGCGAAGAAATGGCGGAAGCCGCCGCTCAAATCATCAAAAAAAGCGGAGGAGACGCGAAAACCTGGTATGTCCATGGCGGTGACCATGCGTTTACGGTGGTCGGAGGCCCCGCCTCAGCGGGCAAAAGCACCGTCGATTTTTCTGAAATTGAATGGAAGGACGCCTGGATCGTAGACCCTTGGGCGGAGATTTCATGCAAGGCATCAGAGTACACCGGCTTGCTGAGAAGAAAGATGGATGAGTGGGACGCAAAGGGTCTTCAGATCTACACCAGTGGTGATTGGCGTAGTCCGCGGTACCCGGAATGGGTGGATGGCCTGACCACGCTGGAAAAAAGGCCGCTGTAACCGACTTGATGGCAGTCTCCCAGACAGCCGACCGGCCATAGGGCTTGCCGCACACGTGCTGTGCGGCAATGCTTTTGCTCGACGTTCCCGCATCCATTGGGGCAGCTGAGCAACCAGTGCAAAAAAGTATCAGTGCCAGTGCGCCCAAGGATTTGTCATAACCCCAATTGAAGGCTGTAATCAACGCACACTCTTCCTGACTGTTTGTAGGAAGACACAACAACAATAACTGTCCTTCTGTAGCCCTCTGGGCGCGGAAATGGAGTGCGCGATGAAGTTCACAGCAAAAGCACTGCTTGTCTCCACCTGCATGACTACCTGCATGACCCTCAGCGCCGTCAGCTTTGGCGCGCAAACCCTGACCATTGCCACCGTCAACAACAGCGACATGATCCGCATGCAAAAGCTCTCGAAAACCTTCGAGACCGAGCATCCGGACATCAAGCTGAACTGGGTGGTGCTCGAAGAAAACGTACTGCGCCAACGCCTGACCACCGACATCGCCACCCAGGGCGGCCAGTTCGACGTGTTGACCATCGGCATGTACGAAGCCGCACTGTGGGGCGCCAAAGGTTGGTTGGAGCCGATGAAAGACCTGCCGGCGTCCTACGACCTCGACGATGTGTTCCCTTCGGTGCGTGACGGCTTGTCGGTCAAAGGCTCGCTGTACGCCCTGCCGTTCTATGCCGAAAGCTCGATTACCTACTACCGCACCGACCTGTTCAAGAACGCCGGGCTGACCATGCCCGAGCACCCGACCTGGAGCCAGATCGGCGAATACGCGGCCAAACTTACCGACAAGAGCAAAGAGCAATACGGCCTGTGCCTGCGAGGCAAAGCCGGTTGGGGTGAGAACATGGCGTTGATCACCACCCTGGCCAACGGCTACGGTGCGCGCTGGTTCGATGAAAAATGGCAGCCTGAATTCAACGGCCCTGAGTGGAAGGACGCGTTGAACTTCTACGTCGACAACATGAAAAAATCCGGCCCGCCGGGTGCTTCCAGCAACGGTTTCAACGAAAACCTGGCGCTGTTCAACAGCGGCAAGTGCGCGATCTGGGTTGACGCCAGCGTGGCCGGCTCGTTCGTCACCGACAAGTCCCAGAGCAAGGTCGCTGACAGCGTCGGCTTCACCTTCGCCCCGCACGAGAAGACCGACAAGGGCACCTCGTGGCTGTACTCCTGGAGCCTGGCGATCCCGACCAGCTCCAAAGCCAAGGACGCCGCCAAGGTGTTCACCACCTGGGCAACGTCCAAGGAATACGGCGAGCTGGTTGCCAAGACCGACGGCATCGCCAACGTGCCGCCTGGCACGCGCAAATCGACCTACAGCGACGAATACCTCAAGGCCGCGCCGTTCGCCAAGGTGACCCTCGAATCGCTGAAAGTCGCAGACCCGACCAAACCGACGCTCAAGCCGGTGCCGTATATCGGTATCCAGTTGGTGACCATTCCTGAATTCCAGGCGATTGGTACCCAGGTCGGCAAGTTCTTCTCGGGCGCGCTGACAGGTCAGCAAACGGTGGACCAAGCCTTGACCGCCGCGCAGACCACCACCGAGCGTGAGATGAAGCGGGCGGGTTATCCCAAATAGCCCTGACTCACCTCTGTAAATGTGGGAGCGGGCTTGCTCGCGAAGGCAGTGTGTCAGCCACGAATGCATCAACTGGAAGACTGCATTCGCGAGCAAGCCCGCTCCCACATTATTGACCGCGCCCGACTCTCGCTCTGCATGTACCTGACTGGTCTTGATCACCATGAATACAACACCCAAAAACCGCCTGGCCAACCCCGGCTGGTTCCTTGTCAGCCCCTCGGTGGCCATGCTGCTGCTGTGGATGATCGTGCCGCTGGGCATGACCCTGTACTTTTCGCTGATCCGCTACAACCTGCTCTACCCTGGCGAAAACCAATTCGTGGGGCTGGAGAACTTCACCTACTTCATCACCGACTCGGGCTTCCTGCCCGGCGCCACCAACACCCTGTTACTGGTGGGCAGCGTGCTGCTGATCAGCGTGGTGTTTGGCGTGTTGATCAGTGCTTTGCTGGAGGCCAGTGAGTTTTTTGGTCGCGGCATCGTGCGGGTGATGCTGATTTCGCCGTTCTTCATCATGCCCACCGTCGGTGCGCTGATCTGGAAGAACCTGATTTTCCACCCGGTGTCGGGGATTCTCGCCGCCGTGTGGAAGCTGTTCGGCGCCGAGCCGGTGGACTGGCTGGCGCACTACCCGTTGCTGTCGATCATCATCATTGTGTCGTGGCAGTGGCTGCCCTTCGCCATCTTGCTGCTGATGACCGCCATGCAGTCCCTCGACCAGGAACAAAAAGAAGCCGCACGCCTGGACGGTGCCGGCGCTATCGCGATCTTCTGGCACCTGACCCTGCCGCACCTGGCGCGCCCGATTGCCGTGGTGGTGATGATCGAAACGATCTTTTTGCTCTCGGTATTCGCCGAAATCTTCACCACCACCAACGGTGGCCCCGGCTACGCCTCGACCAACCTCGCCTACCTGATCTACAACCAGGCGCTGGTGCAGTTCGACGTGGGCATGGCCTCGGCCGGCGGCTTGATTGCCGTGGTCATCGCCAATATCGCGGCGATCATCCTGGTGCGGATGATCGGCAAAAACCTGACTGACAAGCCTTGAGGGCCGCGCCATGACGCTTCAACAATCCCGCCGCCTGCAAAGCCTGCTGCTCGGCACGTTGGCCTGGGCCATCGCGATCCTGATTTTCTTCCCGATCTTCTGGATGGTGCTGACCAGCTTCAAGACCGAAATCGACGCGTTCGCCACGCCGCCGCAGTTCATCTTCACGCCGACGCTGGAGAACTACCTGCACATCAACGAGCGCAGCAACTACTTCGCCTACGCCTGGAACTCGGTGGTGATTTCGTTCAGCGCCACTGCCCTGTGCCTACTGATCTCGGTGCCGGCCGCCTACTCCATGGCGTTTTACGAAACCAAACGCACCAAGGGCACTTTGCTGTGGATGCTGTCCACCAAAATGCTGCCGCCGGTGGGCGTGCTGATGCCGATCTATCTGCTGGCCAAAAGCATGGGCCTGCTGGATACGCGCATTGCGCTGATCATCATCTACACCCTGATCAACCTGCCGATTGTGGTGTGGATGGTGTACACCTACTTCAAGGACATCCCCAAGGACATCCTCGAAGCCGCGCGCCTGGACGGCGCTACCCTGTGGCAGGAAATGGTCCGCGTGCTGCTGCCCATTGCCAAGGGCGGCCTGGCCTCCACTGTGCTGCTGTCGTTGATCCTGTGCTGGAACGAGGCGTTCTGGTCGCTGAACCTGACCTCCTCGAATGCCGCACCGCTGACCGCGCTGATCGCCTCTTACTCCAGCCCCGAAGGCTTGTTCTGGGCCAAATTGTCCGCCGTCTCCACCCTTGCCTGTGCGCCGATCCTGATCTTTGGCTGGATCAGCCAGAAACAGCTGGTGCGTGGCCTGTCCTTCGGCGCAGTTAAATAATAATTCCAAGCGGAGGCCCATCATGGCCAACCTGAAAATCAAGAATTTGCAAAAAGGCTTCGAAGGTTTCTCGATCATCAAGGGCATTGACCTGGAAGTGAACGACAAGGAGTTCGTGGTGTTCGTCGGCCCGTCGGGCTGCGGTAAATCCACCCTGCTGCGTTTGATCGCCGGCCTTGAAGAAGTCACCGAAGGCACCATCGAGCTCGATGGCCGCGATATCACCGAAGTCACCCCGGCCAAGCGCGATTTGGCCATGGTGTTCCAGACTTACGCGCTGTACCCGCACATGAGCGTGCGCAAGAACATGTCGTTTGCCCTCGACCTCGCCGGCGTCGACAAGAAGCTGGTGGAAAGCAAAGTCAGCGAAGCGGCGCGCATTCTCGAACTCGGCCCGTTGCTGGAGCGCAAGCCCAAGCAACTTTCCGGTGGCCAGCGTCAGCGCGTGGCGATCGGCCGTGCAATCGTGCGTAACCCGAAGATTTTCCTGTTCGACGAACCGCTGTCCAACCTCGACGCCGCCCTGCGTGTGCAGATGCGCCTGGAACTGTCGCGCCTGCATAAAGAACTGCAAGCCACCATGATCTACGTGACCCACGACCAGGTTGAGGCCATGACCCTGGCCGACAAGGTGGTGGTCCTCAACAGTGGCCGCGTTGAGCAGGTCGGCTCGCCGCTGGAGTTGTACCACCAGCCGGCCAACCTGTTTGTGGCGGGCTTTCTCGGTACGCCGAAAATGGGCTTCCTCAAGGGCAAGGTGACCCGTGTGGAGGGTCAAAGCTGCGAGGTGCAACTGGACGCCGGCATGCTGATCAGCCTGCCAATGAGCGGCGCCAGCTTGAGCGTGGGCAGCGCGGTGACCCTGGGCATTCGCCCGGAACACCTGGAAATTGCCTCGCCTGGGCAAACCACCCTGACCGTCACCGCCGACGTCGGCGAGCGCCTGGGCAGCGACACCTTCTGCCACGTCATCACCGCCAGCGGCGAGCCGTTGACCCTGCGGATTCGTGGCGACATGGCCAGCCAATACGGCGAAACCCTGCAGTTACACCTGGACCCGGCGCACTGCCATCTGTTCGACACCGATGGCGTGGCCGTGGCTCGTCCACTGCGCGCTGCCGCCTGATTTTGCGAGAGTTGTGATGAAACTGAATAAACAGAACCTCACCCAGTTGGCGCCGCAAGTAAAGATTCCGGCCTACGCCATTGCCAGCACCTCCCAGGGCATTGCGCATATCGGCGTCGGCGGTTTCCACCGCGCGCATCAGGCGTATTACACCGATGCGCTGATGAACACCGGCGTTGGCCTGGACTGGAGCATCTGCGGCGTCGGCCTGCGCAGCGAAGACCGCAAGGCCCGCGACGACCTGGCCGGCCAGGATTACCTGTTCACCCTGTATGAACTGGGTGACACCGACGACACCGAAGTGCGCGTGATCGGCGCGATCAGCGACATGCTGCTGGCCGAAGACGGCGCCCAGGCGCTGATCGACAAGCTGGCCAGCCCGGAAATTCGCATCGTTTCGCTGACCATCACCGAAGGCGGCTACTGCATCGATGACAGTAACGGCGAGTTCATGGCGCACCTGCCGCAGATCCAGCACGACCTGGCGCATCCCCATGCACCGAAAACCGTGTTCGGGTTTATCTGCGCCGCACTGACCCAGCGCCGCGCCGCCGGCATCCCGGCTTTTACCGTGATGTCCTGCGATAACCTGCCGCACAACGGCGCCGTCACGCGTAAGGCCCTGCTGGCATTTGCCGCTTTGCACAACGCCGAGTTGCATGACTGGATCAAGGCCAACGTGAGCTTCCCGAATGCGATGGTCGACCGCATCACGCCCATGACCAGCACCGCCCACCGCCTGCAACTGCACGACGAACACGGCATCGACGACGCCTGGCCGGTGGTGTGCGAGCCGTTTGTACAATGGGTGCTGGAAGACAAATTCGTTAACGGCCGACCGGCGTGGGAAACCGTCGGTGTGCAGTTCACCGATGACGTCACGCCTTATGAAGAGATGAAGATCGGCCTGCTCAATGGCAGCCACCTGGCCCTGACCTACCTGGGGTTTCTCAAGGGTTACCGGTTTGTACACGAGACCATGAACGACCCGGTGTTTGTGGCCTACATGCGCGCTTACATGGACCTCGACGTCACACCGAACCTGGCGCCAGTGCCGGGCATTGATTTGACGCAGTACAAGCAGACGCTGGTCGATCGCTTCTCCAACCAGGCGATTGCCGACCAGTTGGAGCGTGTCTGTTCCGATGGTTCGTCAAAGTTTCCCAAGTTCACCGTACCGACCATCAATCGTTTGATTGCCGACGGGCGTGAGACTGAGCGTGCGGCGTTGGTTGTCGCAGCCTGGGCGTTGTACCTCAAGGGTGTCGATGAAAACGGCGTGACATACAAGATCCCCGATCCGCGTGCCGAGTTCTGCCAGGGGCTGGTGGGTGACGATGCGCTGATCAGCCAGCGCCTGCTGGGCGTGGAAGAGATTTTTGGCAAGGCTATTCCCAACTCGCCTGAGTTTGTGGCAGCGTTTGAGCGGTGCTTTGTCAGCTTGCGCGACAACGGCGTCACCGCAACACTGCAGCAACTGCTGAAAAAACTCGATTAAACCTGTGGGAGCTGGCTTGTGTGGGAGCTGGCTTGCCTGCGATAGCATCACCTGGGTTTGACTGATAGACCGAGGTGCTGGCATCGCAGGCAAGCCAGCTCCCACACAGACCAGCTCCCACATTTGAGCGGGTTAACAATCCAAGAATAATACTGCTGAGCACTCCATCATGACCCAGCAAAACCTCTACCTCGGCATCGATTGCGGCACCCAAGGCACCAAAGCCATCGTCCTCGACGCCTCCAGCGGCAAGGTCCTGGGCCTGGGCGCCGCCGCGCATACGTTGATCAGCGGCGCCAATGGCCGCCGCGAACAGCACACCCAGGAATGGCTGGATGCCTTTACCGAAGCCACTCACCGTGCCCTGCAACAGGCCGGCGTGGACGGCCAGGACATTCTCGGCATCGGCGTCTCCGGCCAGCAGCACGGCCTGGTGCTACTGGACGAACACGGCGAAGTGCTGCGCCCGGCCAAACTCTGGTGCGACACCGAAACCGCGCCGGAGAACGAGCGCCTGCTGGCCTATCTGGGCGGCGAAAGCGGCTCGCTGGAACGCCTCGGCGTGGCGATTGCGCCAGGTTACACCGTGTCGAAACTGCTGTGGACCCGCGAACAACACCCGGACGTGTTCGCGCGCATCGCCCACATCCTGCTGCCCCACGACTACCTCAACTACTGGCTCACCGGCCGCGCCGTGGCGGAATACGGCGATGCGTCGGGCACCGGCTACTTCAACGTGCGCAGCCGCGAGTGGGACGTAGAGCTACTGAAACACATCGACCCGAGCGGGCGCCTGGAAAAAGCCCTGCCCGCGTTGATTACTGCAGATCAAACGGTTGGCACCATCCTGCCGGCCATCGCCGAACGCTTAGGCATCAACCCGAATGCCAAGGTGTCCAGCGGCGGCGGCGACAACATGATGGGCGCCATCGGCACCGGCAATATCGCGCCCGGCGTGATCACCATGAGCCTGGGTTCCTCGGGCACCGTGTATGCCTTCGCCGACCAGCCGAATGTGAGTCCGCAAGCATCGGTCGCGACCTTCTGCTCATCCAGCGGCGGTTGGTTGCCATTGATCTGCACCATGAACCTGACCAACGCCACCGGGGTGATTCGCGAGCTGTTCGAGCTTGACCTTGCGACCTTCAACAGTCTGGTTGAGCAAGCGCCGATTGGCGCCGACGGCGTGAGCATGCTGCCGTTCCTCAACGGCGAACGCGTGCCCGCCCTGCCCCACGCCACCGGCAGCCTCCACGGGTTGACCATGACCAACCTGACCCGCGCCAACCTGTGCCGCGCGGTGGTCGAGGGCACCACGTTCGGCCTGCGCTACGGCCTGGACCTGCTGCGCCAGACCGGCCTGCAAAGCCACAGTATCCGCCTGATCGGCGGCGGCTCGAAAAGCCCGGTGTGGCGGCAGATGGTCGCCGATATCATGAACACCGAAGTGGTGTGTACCGAACAAAGCGAAGCCGCCGCCCTGGGCGCGGCGATTCAGGCGGCCTGGAGCCAGTCCGGTGAACCCTTGGCCGGCCTGTGCGACACCTGCGTAAGTATCGACCCGAGCAGCCGCACGCTGCCGGTGGCGGCCAGTGTCAGTGCCTATCAACAGGCTTACGAGCGCTATCAGCAGCTCGTGGCAACCCTTTAAGAGCGAACGACTATGTATCTGGTGTGTGGCGAAGCGCTGTTCGATTTTTTCAGCGAGGAGGATGCCAGCGGGCAGGCCTCCAAGGTCAATTACAAGGCCATTGCCGGTGGTTCGCCGTTCAACGTGGCCGTGGGTTTGCGCCGCCTGGGCATTGAGTCTGGGTTGTTTGGCGGCGTGTCCAACGATTTCCTTGGCCAGCGCTTGCTGCAAGTGCTCAAGGACGAAGGCGTCAGCCAGCAGTTTCTGGTTGAGTTCGCCGCACCGACGACCCTGGCGATGGTTGCCGTGGGCGCCAATGGCTCACCGCAGTACAGCTTTCGCGGTGAAGGCTGCGCCGATCGGCAACTGGCGATTGAGCACCTGCCGACCTTGGGCGATGAGATTCGCGGCGTGCATCTCGGCTCGTTTTCGCTGGTGGTGCAGCCGATTGGCGACACATTGCTAAGCCTGGTCAAGCGCGAAAGCGGCAAGCGCCTGATCAGCCTGGACCCCAATGTGCGGCTCAACCCGCAGCCGGATATCCAGCTGTGGCGTGAACGCGTGGCCGAGCTGGTCACGCATGCGGACTTGATCAAGGTCAGCGATGAAGACCTGCACCTGCTCTACCCCGATCAGTCGCCCGAGAGCGTGCTGCAAGGCTGGTTGCAGCACCGTTGCCAATTGGTATTCCTCACCCGTGGCGGCGATGGCGCAACCGTCTTCAGCCGTCAGCACGGCAGCTGGTCGCAACCTGCGGTCAAGGTGGTGATGGCCGATACAGTGGGCGCCGGCGACACCTTCCAGGCCGCGTTGATTGCCTGGCTGACCGAGCAGCAGCTGGATTCGGTGGAAGGCGTGCAGCAGCTGACACGCGCGCAGATCGACAGCATGCTTGGCTTCGCCATCCGCGCCGCCGCGCTGACCTGCAGCAAGACCGGGCCGGATCTGCCGTATCGCCAGCAATTGGGCTGAAGCCTGGGTTTCATGAAGGTTTTGTCAGCCAAGGCAAAATTAATCGATGGTTAATCCCGCAAGCCGAGAGTGAAATTGAACTTACTTGCGGAGCACCATCATGAAACTGCGTACCTTGTTATTCACCGGCACTTTGGCCCTTGCCGCAGTGTCGGGCATGGCTCAAGCCGACACCGCCGCCAAGCCCGTGCCTTATCAATACGGCACGCCCTTGAATATCGACAAAGTGATCGCCATGCACGAGGAAGACACCGACACGTGCAAGGTGATCAACGCCGATATCAAGTTCGTCGATAAAGCCGGGAAAATCGAAGACGTGGGCTATCGAAAAATGTCCGAAGCCTGTGACTTTCAGAATTGATGCACACCGTACTGGGCCTGGCGATTACCAGGCCCACAGGTCATCGGTGGCTCAACCTCAAAACACTTGGCTGACTAATAGCCGCGCCCCGCTACTCTTTGCTGAGCAGGCGCATGGGTGTGCTTGAGGTCTTCGCGCAACCCGCTGATCAGGTTGCAAATGGCTCGACTGCTGTCGAGTTTTTCGGCGTTTATACCTTTGACTTCCAAATCTACCCGGTCACGGTCGCGGTCGTCATAGACCTTGATCGTTAACGAAGCGTCTTCGGCTTTGGTGCATTCGCACCGCTTGGGCAGGAAACTTCCTTCAATAATACTGCGTAGTTCCAGTTCCGAAAGCATGGCCAACCTCTCCTTTTTTGAGACTGCCAACAGATTTTTTGTGTGCTCGGCAGGCGCAGGCCCGCCGCGTCTTACCGACCTTGGCAGACGCTTACAGTCAATAAGCCTACTCGGCAAAATCCGTTCTTGTTGTAACTTTTCCTCATAAGCACAATGACCCGTTATATAAGCCGGTTTGCATTGCTAGCATCATCGTCGAAACCACGCCGATTAAACGTTTATGCACTAAATTGTACTTTGCGCCGCAACCCTTTCAGCAACATGTCGCAAACTATCAAAGTTGATATTGGCCCCGGAATTCACCGCCACCAAGGTCTGCCCACGCGCGCCATTTTCGCTGACATACTTGCAAATACCCGCCACCGCCAGTGCGCCGGAAGGCTCGGTGATGGAGCGCGTATCGTCGTAGATCAGCTTGATGGCGCTGCACAGTTGGTCATTGCTGACGGTGATCACTTCATCGACCCAATCGCGGCAGACCTCAAATCCATAGGCGCCGATCTGCGCCACCGCGGTGCCATCGGCAAACCCATCGACACAGGGTAACACCACTCTTTCACTGGCGCGCAAGGCCGCCAGCAGGCAACTCGAGCCCTCGGGTTCGACCCCGACAATGCGCACCTCGGGCCGCAGGTATTTGACATAGGCGGCAATCCCGGCGATCAGGCCGCCACCGCCCACGGGTACGAAGATCGCGTGCAGCGGGCCTTGCTGCTGGCGCAGTATTTCCATGGCCACTGTGCCTTGGCCTGCGATCACATCGGGGTCATCGAACGGCGACACAAAGGTGCAACCCGACGTCTGGGCCAATTGCAGCGCATGGGCCAGGGCAAACGGAAAGCTTTCGCCCTGCAACACCGCCTCGGCACCCCGGGAACGCACACCCAATACCTTCAGTTCAGGCGTGCTGCACGGCATGACGATACGGGCCTTGATCCCCAATTCCCGCGCTGCCAACGCCACGCCCTGCGCATGATTACCGGCCGATGCCGTCACCACGCCTCGGGCTTTCTGCTCAGGCGTCAGTTGCACCAGCTTGTTATAGGCGCCACGGATCTTGAAGGAAAACGTCGGCTGCAAATCTTCCCGCTTGAGCAGCACCTGGTTGCCCAGTAACGCCGATAACGCAGGCGCCGTCTGCAAGGGCGTGCGCACCGCCACGTCGTAAACCGGGGCAGCGAGGATCTTTTTCACGTAATGCTCAAGCAGCCCGGTATTGGCAGTTTGCGCGGCGCTGTGGGTACTCATGGGCATCTCCTGGTGTTTATGTGCTGCCCAGGAGTCGGAAAAACAAAACCCGCCTCTAGGGCGGGTTTGGGTGCAGCCGTGTGCTATCCCGCCAAATGAGGAATGGCGGTAATAATAATGCTCGGCTGGCGGTGCAAGGTTTGAAAGGTCATGTAACGAAATTAACCGGCGGTTACCGGGCAAGTCAATGGCCTGTCGCCATTTAGCCGGTTGGGGTTTACGAGCGATATACGAAACGTATACGATTTGTATATCCACCTAACACAGTGAACCCCATGGGCATCGTCAAGATCACCGACCAACTGCACGAACAGCTTCGCCTGGCCAGCGCCGCCATGGACCGCTCCATCAACGCCCAGGCCGAGTTCTGGATCAAGATCGGCCTGCTGGCCGAACTCAACCCGCACCTGCCCTACAACGAGCTGATCAACAAGCTGTTGCTGGATAAACCCGACCTGATTCGAGGGCGCGGCTGATGATCAAGACACCTGCACAACTGGCGGTGATGCGCGAATCCGGGCGCCTGCTGGCTCAGGTATTCAGCATGCTCGACGGTTTTGTCGCCGCCGGGCGTTCGACCCTGGAGCTGGACAGCGCCGTCGAGGCCTTTATTCGCAACGACCTCAAGGCCCGCCCGGCGAGCCTTGGGCAGTACGACTACCCCTTTTGTATCAACACCTCGATCAACGAAGTGGTGTGCCATGGCATGCCGAGCGCCAAGGGGGTGTTGAAAGACGGCGACATCATCAACATCGACATCACCCTGGAGAAAGGCGGTTTTATTGCTGACTCCAGCAAAATGTACATGATCGGCAGCGTGGCGCCCAAGGCCCGGCGCCTGGTGGAACAGACCTTCGAAGCCATGTGGGCCGGCATTCGCCAGGTTCGCCCCGGCGCCCGTCTGGGCGATATCGGCCATGCGATCCAGAGCCATGCGCAGGCCAACGGCTACAGCGTAGTGCGTGAGTATTGCGGCCACGGCATCGGCCGGCAGATGCACGAGGAACCCCAAGTGCTGCACTTCGGCCGCCCCGGCACCGGCCTGGAACTGCGCGAAGGCATGGTGTTTACCATTGAGCCGATGCTCAACCAGGGCAGCGCCAAGGTGCGCGATCTCAAGGATGGCTGGACAGTGGTGACCAAGGACAACAGCCTGTCGGCGCAGTGGGAACATACCGTGGCGGTGACGGCGGACGGGTTTGAAGTGCTGACGCTGCAACCGTAAACCTGTGGGAGCTGGCGTGCCTGCGATAGCATCGACTGTGTGTCACTGACACACAGCTTGCACAGGAGCGCTGTTGTGGCGAGCGGGCTTGCCCGCGCTGGGTTGCGCAGCAACCCCAAACCAGGCGCTAAGGTCTTTCAGGAAAAATCCCTGTGCCTTTACTGGGGCTGCTTCGCAGCCCAACGCGGGGCAAGCCCGCTCGCCACAAAGGAATTTGGCCACCTTACCTGTCAGTTCCCACAAGCTGCAATGTGTTCACGCGCGACTGGCGCCGCCTGCGATGCGCTTGAGCCCGAACACCATCAACCCCGCGCCAACCCCCATCGCCACCATCAACAGCGGGTAAGACACCCACCACGGCGTGCCCGCCGTCATCATGCTGAACTCCGACATGCCGCCCACGCTGGCGATCAGGTTGAGCGGCAGAAACACCACGTTGATCAACGTCAGCTTGCGCAACAGGTTGTTCATGCTGTTGTTCATCAGGTTGCCGCGTGCATCGATCAGCCCGGAAAACACGTTGGAATAGATTTCCGCCTGCTTGTAGCACTGGTGGTTCTCGATGATCAGGTCATCGATCAACCCCAACACCTCGGCGCTGAAATGCTCCTTTTCCGCGTGGTTGCGCAACCGCGATAACACCGCGCCATTGCTGTGCAGCGCGTTGATGTAATAGATCAAACTCTCGCTGAGGTTGAACATCTGCATCAAGTGCTGGTTGCTCATCGACGCGTTGAACTGTTGCTGTAACTCCCGTGCGACCAGCTTGATCACCTTGAGATGGCCCAAGTAGTGGTGAATATTGTTAAGCAGCAGATCAAGCAGCACGTCCAGCGGCGTATGCAACGGCCGGCGCGCGCCGAGCCCGGACAACGGGGTGTCATCCGTGGCAATCACCAGCAAGCGGCCGGGCGAAAACAACAGCCCGCAGGAGGCCACTTCGAACATCAGGCTGCCGCCGCCCGAATAGTTCTCCGGGCGTTTCCAGATCAGGAACAGATTATCGGGGTGAAACTCGATGCGTGAGACTTCATCCGGGTCGAGCGCCGAGGCCAGGGCATGCTCATCGAGCTTGTGCTGCTCGCGCAGCCACTCGCGTTCGGCCGCGTCCGGGTTGTTGAACAGCATGATTGCAGCGTCGTCCTTGTCCGCTTTGCACAATTTTCCATCGGCCAGTTCAAAGCGCTGGATCATCGCGCGTCACCAGCCCTGGCCCTGGCGTTTCAACTCCAGCCGCCGCACGAACTCCTCCAGCACCAGTGCATACAGGTCGTCTTGCAAATAGGCATCTTCGATACCGGCGTCCATGTTGGGGTTGTCGTTCACCTCGATCACCACCACTTTATCGCCGGACTGCTTGAGGTCGACGCCATAAAGGCCGTCGCCGATCAGGTTGGCGGTTTTCACCGCCAGTTCCACCACCGCCTTGGGCGCTTCGTGGACCGCCAGGGTGCGGCATTCGCCGTTGATGTCCTGGCCGATGGCCTTGTGGTTATAAATCTGCCAATGGCCCTTGGACATGAAGTACTGGCAGGCGAAGATCGGCTTGCGGTTGAGCACGCCAATGCGCCAGTCGTATTCGGTGTAGAAAAACTCCTGGGCCAGCAGCAGCACCGAATGCTCGAACAATTCGGCGGTAGCTTTGAGCAGGGCTTCCTGGCTTTCCACCTTGATCACGCCGCGCGAGAAGCAACCGTCGGGGATCTTCAACACCAGCGGGAAGCCCAGGCGCTCGCCGACCCGTTCGAAATCTTCCGGTCGCTCCTTGTAGAGAATCTCGGTGGCGGGCATGCCCAGTTGATGGCTGTTGAGCAGGTCGGTGAGGTAAACCTTGTTGGTGCAACGCAGGATCGACGCCGGGTCGTCCATCACCACCAGGCCTTCGCTTTCGGCTTTTTTGGCAAAACGGTAGGTGTGGTTATCGACACTGGTGGTCTCACGGATCAACAAGGCGTCGTACTCGGCCAGGCGCGAATAATCCTTGCGCTCGATCAGCTCCACATCGATGCCCAGCCCTTTGCCGACCCGCACGAAGTTCTCCAGGGCGCGGGCATTGGACGGTGGCAGTTGCTCCTGCGGGTCGTGAAGAATCGCCAGGTCATAACGCGCCAAGCGGCGTGAGCGCGGTTGGCGCCAGATCTTGCGGCTGAAGTTGTCGAGGGCGTGGGCGAACTGGTCTTCCTGGTCATCGCGCAACTTGTGCAACACGCCGGACTTGACCCCGTCGATATGCCAGCCATTGTGTTTGCGAAACTCAACTAACAAGATCGGGCATGGGAAAGTTTCAAATAACTGGCGGGCCAACTCTTGCAGTGGCTCTATATTGGTTCGACCAAAATAAAGTGTCAGGGTAAAGCCTTCGGTATTGCTGTAAAGGTGATGACTCAAGGCTTTATCGAGGGTTTTATCCAGGTCATCCAACGACAAGCCATACAGCGACTTTTTAGTCAGTTCACTGATGGTGCGTACCGACGGAATCACCTTGTGCCCGCGCGCTTCGGCCAGCAATGAGCAGTAGTAGCCGTGCCCCAGGTACTTGTAGCTGCGGCACAGGTTGATCACCTGCACACGCTTGCCCGTCTCGCTTTCACGGGTTTGCTCAAGGTATTCCTGGGCGGTCACGATGTCTTCGCTGGGGAAGTAGGAGGCCCAATCTTCCTTGCGTTCGACAATGATCACCACTTGGCTTGAGCCTTTGCTTGCGACCGAAAAATAACCGTTGGAAGTTATTGTCGCCGCAACGTTTTGCTCGGATACTTCACGCCAATGACCTTGTACCGCTGACATAATATTTGATCCGCTTTAGAGAACTCGACCTTTTCTATTAAGCACGATCTTTTAGAGAAGTCCCGTTTCGTTACGCAACTTTTACGGCGGTTATATGGCTCTTTTCTTTCGCGTTGCAACCCCCGCTGATGTGCCCGAATTGGTCGCGCTGGAACAGCACTGTTTCACCACCGACCGGCTCTCGCCGCGCAGTTTCCAGTGGATGATCAGCCGCGCCCATGGCCAGTTGCTGGTGGCGGAAAATAACCGGCAGTTGCTCGGTTATGCCTTGGTGCTGTTCCATCGCGGCACTTCGCTGGCGCGGCTGTACTCCATCGCCATCGCCGAGCACGCGCGCGGCATGGGCTTGGGCAAGCAATTGCTCACGCGCATCGAGGCCTGCGCCCTGGAGCACGATTGCGCCTACCTGCGCCTGGAGGTGCGCACCGACAACCCCGGCGCCCTGGCGCTGTACGAGCGTAACGGCTACCGCCGTTTTGCCCTCATCAATGACTATTACGAAGACCACAGCCCGGCCCTGCGCCTGGAAAAACGCATCCTCCAGCATCAGGTCGCACGCCCGCAGAGCGTGCCGTACTACCAGCAGACCACCGACTTCACTTGCGGCGCCGCGTGCCTGCTGATGGCCATGGGCGCGTTGCTGCCGGGGCGCGTGGCCGGGCGGCGCGAAGAACTGCAGATCTGGCGCGAGGCCACCACCGTGTTCATGACCGCAGGCCACGGCGGCTGCAGCCCGCAAGGTTTGGCATTGGCGGCCTGGCGCCGAGGTTTTCGGGTGCGTATGCAGGTGAACGTGCGCGGGCCGTTGTTTCTCGATGGCGTACGCGACCAGCACAAAAAGGACGTGATGCGCCTGGTACACGAGGCGTTTGAAGAGGAATTGGCCGGCAGCGACGTCGAGCAGTCGCTGGGCGGCCCGCTGGATTTACCCCAGGTATTGCAGGCCGGCGGGCAGCCGCTGGTGCTGATCAGCAGCTACCGCCTCACCCGTTCCAAGTCGCCGCACTGGGTGATGGTTACCGACTGCGACGAGGAGTTCGTCTACCTGCATGACCCCGATGTGGACCACAGCCAGCATCGCCAGCCCCTGGACTGCCAGCATCTGCCGGTCAGCCATGGGGAGTTCGAGCGCATGTGCCGTTTTGGCAATAACAAACTGCGCGCTGCGGTTGTGCTGTTTATGCCACCTGCTTGACCGCGGCCTTGGCTTCCAGCTCGCGCACCAGCGGCAGGACGCGCTGGCCGAAGTATTCGACCTCTTCCTGAAAATGCAGGAAGCCGGCCAGTATCAGGTCCACGCCCACGGCCTTGAGCGCAACGATGCGCTCGGCGATCTGCTGCGGCGTGCCAATCAGGTTGGTCTTGAAGCCGTCGTTGTACTGCACCAGGTCTTCAAAGCTGGACTTGGCCCAGTTGCCCTCACCTTCCGGTGAGGCCTTGCCCGCCTGTTTGGCCGCATCGCCAAACGCATTCACCGCTTCCGGGTCAGCCTTGTCAATGATTTCGGCGAGTACGGCGCGGGCTTCTTCTTCGGTATCACGGGCGATCACAAAGGCGTTCACACCGACTTTCACCGAGTGATTATTGGCCGCGGCCTTGATGCGGATGTCGTCAACCTGGGCCTTGATACCTTCGGGCGTGTTGCCGTTGGTGAAGTACCAGTCGGACACGCGTGCCGCCATATCCCGCGCCGCCCGTGAGCTGCCGCCCTGGAACACTTCCGGCTGGCCGAGCGGCTTGGGTTTCAAGCTGTAGTTGTTGAAGCGGTAGAAATCACCCTTGAAGGTGAAATCGTCCTGGCTCCAGATGCCTTTGAGAGCACGGATAAATTCCTCGGAGCGGCGATAACGTTCGTCGTGTTCCAGCCAGGGCTCACCGATGGCCTGGAATTCGCCCTTGAACCAGCCGCTGACAATGTTCACCGCGATACGCCCATTGGTGAGCTGGTCGATGGTTGCCAGTTGCTTGGCTGCCAGCGCCGGTTGCCACGGGCCGGGCAGGATCGCCGCGATCACCTTGAGCGTGGTGGTCGCCGCCAGCAACGCATGGCTGAAAGCCACCGACTCATGCTGGTTATCGGCGCCGTAGCCGGCGGTGAAACGAATTTGCGTCAGGCCATATTCAAAGCCGGCAGCCTCGGCCAACTGCGCGAGCTTACGGTTGTAGTCGATGCCCCAGTGAGTGCGTTGTTCGATCTTGCTGACCACCAGCCCACCGCTGACGTTGGGCACCCAATAGGCAAATTTCACGGCTTGCTGACTCATCTGGCAGTACCTCGCACGAAGGGATGTAACCAGGCTGGAGCAGCAAGCGTGCCAGACATCATCAAAGCGCCATTCCACGGGCGTTGTGGTGCATATCGCAGTGGTTTTTGCCAGGCAGGCGAATGTCGCGCAGGGCCTTGATTTGTCGATTTACTGTTGCTGGGCCAACAGTAGTTTGGATCCACTCCCAACAAATACGGGCTGCGCCGCCCGGCACGGACTGTGCAATCGACTCAGCATTGATCACTGCCCAGGAGCCGTACCCCATGACCGAACAACACGTCATCAACCCGCTGTCCATCGGCGTCGATTACGCCACCTTGGCCGCACGCTTTCGGCCGATTTTCCAACGCATCGCCGAAGGCGCCGTGGCACGTGAGCAGGCGCGCGCCCTGCCCTATGAGCCCATCGAGTGGCTCAAACACGCAGGGTTCGGCGCCGTGCGTGTGCCGGTGGAGTACGGCGGTGGCGGTGCGTCCCTGCCGCAGCTGTTTGAGCTGCTGATCGAACTGGCGGCGGCCGACTCCAATGTGCCCCAGGCGCTGCGCGGGCACTTCGCCTTTGCCGAGGATCGCCTGAACGCGCCACCCAGCGCGGGGCGCGACCTGTGGTTCAAGCGCTTTGTCGACGGCGATATCGTCGGCTGCGCCTGGACTGAAATCGGCACTGTGGCTATCGGTGATGTGGTCACTCAAGTCAGCCCGGATGGCGATAACTGGAAGCTCAACGGCGAAAAGTTCTACAGCACCGGGAGCATTTTCTCCGACTGGATCGACGTGTACGCCCAGCGCAGCGACACCGGCGCCGACGTGATCGCCGCCACTCGCACGCGCCAGCCCGGTGTGGTGCAACGTGATGACTGGGACGGCTTTGGCCAGCGCACCACAGGCAGCGGGACTACGCGGTTTACCGATGCGGTGGTTGAGGCCGACAACGTGATCGACTTCACCACCCGCTTCAAATACCAGACCGCGTTTTACCAACTGGTGCTGCTGGCGAGCCTGGCCGGTATTGGCCATGCCGCGCTCAACGACGTGGCGCAGCAGGTGCGCAACCGTAAACGCATCTACAGCCATGGCAATGCCGCGCATGTTAGCCAGGATGCGCAGGTTCAGCAGGTGGTGGGCGAAGTGGCCGCGCTGGTGTATGCCGCCGAGGCCAGTGCGTTGAAAGCTGCGGCGCCGGCACAACGGGCCTACTTGGCAAGATTTGCCGGGGATGCCGTGGCGGAGCGTGAAGCGAACGTGGCCGCCGAGATTGAATCGGCAACGGCGCAGGTGGTGGTGTCGGAGTTGATTCAGCGGGCTACCAGTGAGCTGTTCAATGCACTGGGGGCGTCGGATGTGCGCCAGGGTAAAGCGCTGGATCGCCATTGGCGCAATGCGCGGACTGTGTCGTCGCATAACCCGGTGATCTACAAGGCGCGGATTGTCGGGGATTGGGTGATCAATGAAACCGAGCCGCCGTTTGTGTGGCAGATCGGTAATGGGCCTGGGAAAGTCTGACGCGGACAGCATGTGGGAGTTGGGTTGTCTGTGATGGTGGTTTGTTGGTGGACATATCCGTTGTTGTGGTGATGGCGGCTTAGGGTTCCGCCCTGACGGCGGGTCACTTTTGGCAAACGCCCGGAATGCCGGCCCAGCCAAAAGTAACCAAATGTATGGTCAGCCCATCTCCTGCAACCACGGACGATGAGCGGTAGAGCATGCTTGCGTTAATGTATCCGGGCTCATATTGGGCAGCGTAGCTGCCCAGCCTCTTGATGAATATTCGCCGCCTGTCTGTCCTTGAAAAGAGCTCCAATCTCGAAGACTGTTTTGGTTATCAGGTTTTCAGTCAGGCACTGAGCTGTTTATCGCCATCATCGTTGTCGTCGCAAAAGCCGGTGGTGTTCGTTTCGATCAAGCCGTGAGTTGTGCGTTATAACTAGCCCCGCGAGCCAACACCGCCCATACAATTCTCGCGAGTTTGTTGGCCAAGGCACAGGCAACTTTGTTGGGATGCTTTCGTGTGAGCAGGTCTCTCACCCAGGTGCCCAGTGCATCCGTTCGCTTATCGATGCGTACCATAACTGCTCGAGAGCCTTGAACCAGAAGCTTTCGAAGATATTTGTCGCCACGCTTGCTGATGTTCAGCAAAACGGTTTGACCGCCCGTTGAATACTGTCTGGGTACCAGCCCCAAGGACGCGGCGAAGTCTCGGGCCGAACGAAAATTGGAAGCGTCCCCGACGTCGGCCAGCAGCGCGCTAGCGATGATGGGGCCGATGCCGGGGATGCTCATTAGGCGTGTTCCCGCGTCATCAGCAGCCACTTGATCCTTGATGCTGTAGTCGATGGACTTAATTTCCAACGTAATCCGGTTAATTTCTTCCAGTAGATGCTCAATAAATTGCTTCAACTGTTGAGGCAACTCAGCGGCGGGGTCATCCAGTATTTGATGAATTTGGTTCATGGCGGCTTTGGTCGGCGGTAGCGCAATTCCAAACTCAAGCAGGAATCCGTGGATACGATTGATGGTTTGAGTTCTTTGGCGCACCAATGCCTCTCGGAGGCGGTGCTGGGTCGAGAGCACCTGCTGTTCCACCGTCTTGATCGCAACGTAGCGTGCCTTGGGACGGGACGCCGCCTCGCAAATTGCCTCGGCATCTATGTAGTCATTTTTATTACCGGTGACGTACGGTTTCACATGCTGAGGAGCTATAAGTCTCACCTGGTGGCCGAAGGAAATAAGTTTCCTGGCGAGCCAATGTGAGCCCCCGCAGGACTCCATTACTATCGTGCAGGGCTCAAGTTTTGCCAGGAACTGAAGCAGTCGATTTCGATTGAACTGCTTGCGCAGCACCTCATGGCCGCGTAAGTCGTGCCCTATGAGGTGAAAGGTGCATTTTCCAATATCAAGACCAAGTAATGCCAAGTTGTTCATGAGCGGTCTCCTTAGCGAAAGTGGGAACCCCGGTAAGTCTAGATTTACCGGGGCTCCCGTGCCGGGCTGACCATCTCATTAGGTCTGTGCCCCACCACTCGGCACCTCGCTTGGGCTCGGTGTGCCCTCACTCCGGCCATCGTGGTTGACGGGGCGTCTGAGATCAAAAGCAGATCAAGATCAAAATCTACAGCACGGCGGCCTGAAAGCCGACCTGAGTGGTTGAATCAAAAGCCAGGTCAAGTGCAAGGCAAAAGCCTATCTAGCTGATGCAAAGCGATCTAAATGTGGGAGCGGGCTTGCTCGCGAATGCGGTGCGTCAGTCAATTCATCTGTCACTGATGCACCGCATTCGCGAGCAAGCCCGCTCCCACAGTGGACCGCATGCAGTTTTGAATATGAGATCGGCTGCGGATTCGCATGCACTGAAGAGCTGCTTTTCTGTGGGAGCTGGCTTGCCTGCGATGCAGGCACCTCGGTGTGTCAGGCACACCGAGTTGATGCTATCGCAGCGGTGCGACGATTCGACAAGCCAGCTCCCACCTTTGACTGAGTATGGCTCTGCTGTTGCTGTTGCTGTTGCTCTGGTCCTTACATCCTTTTCGCTGGCGAAGTCAGCGGTCTTTTGATCTGCGCTTTTGATCTTGATCTGAGAGCGCCCCGTCAAACACGATGGCCGGAATCTGACAGTGATTTGGGGGGTAAACCGGCAGGGAT
>NZ_JAAAFV010000008.1:64477-69492 GCF_019352915.1 Pseudomonas sp. Xaverov 259
ACACCTCGGTGTGTCAGGTACACCGAGTTGATGCCATCGCAGGCAAGCCAGTTCCCACAGGATGAATCGCTTTCTACCGGGGAATCGGCGTTACACCACGCAATACCAAGTCGCTGATAAACCCCAGCCAATCCTGCTGTTGCCCCTTGTCCGCCAGGTCTTCACCCAGGAACGAACTGAGCGTGTGGCGGTTGGAGTTATAGAAGTAGCACAGCGAGGCAATCATCAAATACACGTGCTTGAGGTCGATGTCCTGGCGAAACACACCCTGGGCCTGGCCGGCTTCGATGATCGGGCGCAGCACGCCGACCGCTTCGCCCGACAGCCTGCGCATCTCGCCGGACTGCTGGGCGTGCTTGCCCTGGTGCAGGTTCTCGATGCTCAGGATCGCCACGAACTCGGGGTGCTTGACGTAGTAGCTCCAGATAAAGGCCACCAGTTCGCGCAAGGCTCGCGCGGGGTCGCCCAGGTCCAGTTTGAGTGTGCTTTCGGCTTTATTGAACTGTTCGTAGACATGTTCCAGCACACAGACGAACAGGTGTTCCTTGCTGCCGAAATAGTAATAAAGCATGCGGTCGTTGGAGTCGGCGGCCTTGGAAATAGTATCGACGCGCCCACCGGAATAGCCGTCGCGGGTGAACACCTTGACCGCCGCCTGCAGGATGCGCGCACGTGTCTGGTCGGCCTGTTGCGCTCGAATTCCGGTCTTCTTGATCGCCATCTCAAAGTGCCTTGCCGCCAGTCTGGGCGCGAAATATAGCATGGGCTTTTTCGTGTCCGTTCTATGACCGACAAGTTCTGTAATAAAAACGCCATTGCGCTGGGGATTGGATCCGAGTCGGGCTATTTTGGTGCACCTCAATAAATAGAGTAGCCATGGATGAAATACCAACCCTTCAGCCGTACCCTGATTGCCACTGCGCTGGTGTTGACGGTCAGCGGTGTGCAAGCCGCCTCACAGGCCCCGGTGGCCGGTGAAAATGGCATGGTGGTGACCGCCCAGCATTTGGCCTCTCATGTCGGTGTGGATGTGCTCAAGGCCGGCGGCAACGCGGTGGATGCGGCGGTTGCCGTGGGCTATGCGCTGGCGGTGGTGTACCCGGCAGCGGGTAACCTCGGCGGTGGCGGCTTTATGACCGTGCAGCTGGCGGACGGGCGCAAGACCTTCCTCGACTTCCGTGAAAAAGCCCCACTGGCAGCCACCGCCGATATGTACCTGGACAAGGACGGCAAGGTCATCGACGGCCTCAGCGCCAAGGGCCACTTGGCCGTCGGCGTACCCGGCACCGTGTCTGGCATGGAAACCGCGCTGAACAAATACGGCACCCTAAAGCGCGCCCAAGTGATTGCCCCGGCCATCAAGCTGGCCGAAAACGGCTTTGAGCTGGAACAGGGCGATATCGACCTGCTGCACACCGCCACTGGCGAGTTCGAAAAAGACAAGGACCTGCGCGGGATCTTCCTGCACAACGGCCAGCCGATGCAGGTCGGCCAGAAGCTGGTGCAAAAAGACCTGGCCAAGACCCTCAAGGAAATCTCCGCCAAGGGCACCGATGGCTTCTATAAAGGCTGGGTCGCCAAGGCGCTGGTGGATTCCAGCCAGGCCGGCAAGGGCATCATCACCCAGGCCGACCTCGACAAATACAAGACCCGTGAGCTGGCGCCCATCGAGTGTGACTACCGTGGCTACCACGTGGTCTCGGCACCACCGCCAAGCTCCGGCGGTGTGGTGATCTGCCAGATCATGAACATCCTCGAAGGCTACCCGATGGCCGACCTCGGCTATCACTCGGCCCAAGGCCTGCACTACCAGATCGAAGCGATGCGCCATGCCTACGTGGACCGCAATAGCTACCTGGGCGACCCGGATTTCGTCAAAAACCCTATCGCGCACCTGCTGGACAAGGACTACGCCGCCAAGCTGCGTGCCGCCATCGAGCCGCAAAAGGCCGGTGATTCCCAGGCGATCAAGCCGGGTGTGTCGCCCCATGAAGGCAACAACACCACGCACTATTCGATCGTCGACAAGTGGGGCAATGCGGTCTCCGTGACCTACACCCTCAACGACTGGTTCGGTGCCGGTGTGATGGCGAGCAAGACCGGGGTGATCCTCAACGATGAAATGGACGACTTCACCGTCAAGGTCGGTGTGCCGAACATGTACGGCCTGGTGCAGGGCGAAGCCAATGCCATCGCGCCGGGCAAGGCGCCGCTGTCGTCGATGAGCCCGACCATCGTCACCAAGGATGGCAAGGCGGTGATGGTGGTCGGTACGCCGGGCGGCAGCCGGATTATCACCGCGACCTTGCTGACCATCCTCAATGTCATCGACTACAAGATGAACATCCAGGAAGCCGTGGACGCGCCGCGGTTCCATCAGCAGTGGATGCCTGAGACCACCAACCTGGAAACCTTCGCGGTCAGCCCGGACACCCAGAAAATTCTGGAAAGCTGGGGCCACAAGTTTGCCGGTCCTCAGGATGCCAACCACTTGGCGGCGATCCTGGTGGGCGCGCCTTCGCTGGGCGGCAAGCCGGTGGGCAACAACCGCTTCTACGGGGCTAACGACCCACGCCGCAATACCGGGTTGTCACTCGGTTACTGAGGCGTGAGGTGTTGATGCAGGTGGGCCAGGGACAGCGCCAGGCTGTCATGGGATAACTGGGTGGCGGCGCCCTCGGCGCTGCCCTGGGCCGCCGGTATCACCCGCTCGAACATGTGGTTTTCATACGCCTGTACGGCCGCTGAGCAGTCAGGCGTACTGAGCAGGTGCTGGGCCAGTTCGGCCGCGTCGAGCATCGCGGCGTTCACGCCTTCACCGCCAAACGGCGACATCAGGTGCGCCGCATCCCCAATCAACGTCAACCCCTGGCGGTGGCTCCAGCGATGGCCCACCGGCAGGGCGTGGATGTGCCTGGCCAGGACGGTTTCATTCGCCACTTCAAATAGCGCCAGAATGTCCGGGTGCCAACCTTCGAACTGAGCCTTGAGTGCAGCCAGGCTGAGGTGCTTGGCCGCCCACTCGGTCGGCACGCGAAAAATCGCATAGCCGCGCAGATGCGCGTTGGCGTTGCGCTGCACGATGATCGCCTTGGCGCCGCCTTGCACTTGCAGGCTGCCGCGTCCCACCAGCGTGGCAATGTGCGGGTGTTGGCGGTCGACATCATCGATGCCGAACTCGATAAACGTCAGCCCGCTGTACTGCGGCAGGTAGGGCGAGAGCAATGGGCGCAGTCTGGACCAGGCGCCATCGGCACCGACCACCAGATCGAAGGGGCCGTGGGTGATTTCGTCTTGATGCAGTGTCCAGCGTGCAGCGCCGGCTGGGCGGATTTGGTTGATGTTCACGCCCCATTGCACGCAGCCTTCAGGCAGCGAGTCGAGCAGGATCTGACGCAATTGGGTGCGGTCGACTTCCGGGCGGTCGCCGTCATCGGGGTTGGGGTCTTCGAACAGCAGGCGACCGTGTTGATCCATCAGGCGCGCGCCTTGGTCTTCATAGCGCGCGATACGTCGGAAGGCGTCTTCCAACCCGGCCTGTTGCAGCGCCAGTTGGCCGGATTCGACATGCAGATCCAGGGTGCCGCCCTGGGGGCGTTCCAGCGGCCCGCGTTCGCGTTCGAATACGCAGGCGGCCAGGCCGTGGCGATGGAGGATACGTGCCAGGGTCAAGCCGCCGGGGCCGGCGCCGACAATGGCTATACGCAGTGAGCTAGTCATGCAAGTTGTCCTCGGCACGGCTGGGCGAGCAGTTGCTCGACGGCCTCAAAGGCTATGGCGCGGCGTGCTTCCCAGTCGCCACGAATCACCAGGGCAGGTTGGTGGTGCTGTTCGATCCAGTCCAGGCTGCCCTGGAAAAACACCCGGCGATCCGCCAACTCCGGCTGGCAGCGCTGGCCGTCGGCGCTCCATTCCACGTCTTCGGGGGACAGCAGCAGGTGCAGGTCGTAATGGCGGGCCAGCAGCTCGTCATCCAGCCACGCCGGGTAGGCACCGAACAGGGTCTGGCTCCAGAGTTTATTGGTCAGCAGGTGGGTGTCGAGGATCAGCAGGTGAGGCTGCTCGGCGCGGGCAGCGTCTTCCCAGGCCAATTGGCCACGGGCGATGGCCGGGATGTCCGCCAGGGTGGTGTCACGCTGGTGATGGTCGATGAAAAAGCGCACGTATTCACCCACCATCAGCCCGCCGAAGCGAGCATGCAGTTGCGCGGCCAGCCAGCTTTTGCCGCTGGATTCGGGGCCGGCCAGTACCACCACTTTCATACGTGCAACGCCGGGTCGGCGCGCCATTCACGCCAACCCTGCACTGCGATCACGGTGAACAGTGCGTAAAGTGCCGCCGTCAGGTACAGGCCTTTGTAGAGGAACAGGCCGACGAAGATGACGTCCACGGCGATCCACAGCGGCCAGCATTGCACGCGTTTTTGTGCCATCCACATTTGCGCCACCAGGCTGAAACCGGTGAGGGCGGCGTCGAGCCAGGGTTGTGCGGCATCAGTCCAGTGGGCCATGGCGGCGCCGAGCAGCAGGCTGAACACGGCGCCGACGGCGAGGTTGCGCATGATCGCAGGCCAGCCCAGGCTGGTGACCTGGCGGCCTTGCTTGACTTCACCGGCGCGGGTCCATTGCCACCAGCCGTAGAGTTGCAGGCCGGCGTAGACCACTTGCAGGAGCATGTCGGAGTAGAGTTTTACATCGAAGAACACCCAGGTGTAGAGCAGCACCATCACCAGGCCGATCGGCCAGCACCAGGGGTTTTGTTTGACCGTCAGCCAGACAGCGATCACCCCCAGGGCGGCGGCGAACAATTCAAGCCCGGACATGGCGGTTCCTTGGGAGAGTGGCAGAGGGCGGTGATTGTAACCAGAGGTTAGGTATCTTCACAGTGGCGGGGTTTGAGGTGACCTGGGTTTGAGGTGGTTTGGTGTACATATCCGTTGCTGGGGTAACGGCTGCTTAGGGTTCCGCCCTGACGGCGGGTCACTTTTTGAAGGACCAAAAAGGTAACCAAAAAGT
>NZ_JAAAFV010000050.1:0-3184 GCF_019352915.1 Pseudomonas sp. Xaverov 259
CGAATGCGGTGGGTCAGTCAATTTATCTGTTACTGATACACCGCATTCGCGAGCAAGCCCGCTCCCACATTTAGACTGCGTTGCATCAGGTACATAGGCTTTTGCTCTGCACTTGATCTGGCTCTTGCTTCAACCACTCAGGTCGGCTTTCAGGCCGCCGTGCTGTAGATCTTGATCTGCTTTTGATCTGAGAATCGCCCCGTTAACCACGCTGGCCGAACGCAGGCTTGAATCCGTGGGTAACCTGGCAGGACGCCGGGTTAGCCGCGCTGGGCCAAGGATGGCCCATCGCGGCGGCCCACGGATTCAAGCCGGAGTGAGGGCACACCGAGCCTAAGCGAGGTGCCGAGTGGTGGGGCGAGGACTTTTTGGTTACCTTTTTGGTCCTTCAAAAAGTGACCCGCCGTCAGGGCGGAACCCTAGGCAGCCATTACCGCAGCAACGGATATGTACTCCAGCACCCCACTGAGACGATAAACCAGCCCAACACCCCAAACGCCAATATTTGTGTAGATGCCTATGCTGCGATGAGGGAGTGTCAATCAGATAATTACTGGCTGACACACCGCTATCAGGCAAGCCAGCTCCCACTGAATCCAGCGATGCTGGCAGAAATATCATGCAATTTGTTGCTAACTACGCCCCACCATTGAAACCACCGCCCCGCCGCCCCATCTAACCTGCATACTTCCTTATGCAGGTGCCCCATGAGCGACCAGCAAGAATTCCCGGACATCGACCTGAACGATTACGCCGACCCCGAAAACGCTGAACACGAAGCATCGTCCAACACCGGCCTGGCCCTGCCTGGGCAAAACCTGCCGGACAAGGTCTATATCATCCCGATCCACAACCGGCCGTTCTTCCCGGCGCAGGTGTTGCCGGTCATCGTCAATGAAGAGCCGTGGGCCGAGACCCTGGAGTTGGTGAGCAAGTCCGACCATCACTCGCTTGCGCTGTTTTTCATGGACACGCCACCCGAAGACCCGCGCCATTTCGACACCTCCAGCCTGCCGCTGTACGGCACACTGGTGAAGGTGCACCACGCCAGCCGCGAAAACGGCAAGCTGCAATTCGTGGCCCAGGGCCTGACCCGCGTGCGCATCAAGACCTGGCTCAAGCACCATCGCCCGCCATACCTGGTGGAAGTCGAATACCCGCACCAGCCCACCGAGCCGACCGATGAGGTCAAGGCTTACGGCATGGCGCTGATCAACGCGATCAAAGAGCTGTTGCCGCTTAACCCGCTGTACAGCGAAGAGTTGAAGAACTACCTCAACCGCTTCAGCCCCAACGACCCGTCGCCGCTCACCGACTTCGCCGCCGCGCTGACCTCGGCCACCGGCAACGAGTTGCAGGAAGTGCTGGACTGCGTGCCCATGCTCAAGCGCATGGAAAAAGTGCTGCCGATGCTGCGCAAGGAAGTTGAAGTTGCGCGCCTGCAAAAAGAGATTTCCGCCGAGGTGAACCGCAAGATCGGTGAGCATCAGCGCGAGTTCTTCCTCAAGGAACAACTCAAGGTCATCCAGCAAGAGCTGGGCTTGACCAAGGATGACCGCAGCGCCGACGTCGAACAGTTCGAGCAACGCCTGGTGGGCAAAGTGCTGCCGAGCCAGGCGCAAAAGCGCATCAGCGAAGAAATGAACAAACTGTCGATCCTGGAAACCGGTTCGCCGGAATACGCGGTCACGCGCAACTACCTGGACTGGGCCACTGCCGTGCCGTGGGGCGTGTATGGCGAGGATAAACTCGACCTCAAACACGCACGCAAGGTGCTGGATAAGCACCATGCCGGCCTGGACGATATCAAGAGCCGTATCCTCGAGTTTCTGGCGGTGGGTGCCTATAAAGGTGAGGTCGCCGGCTCCATCGTACTGCTGGTGGGCCCGCCGGGTGTGGGCAAAACCAGTGTGGGTAAATCCATCGCCGAGTCCCTGGGGCGGCCGTTCTACCGCTTCAGCGTCGGCGGCATGCGCGACGAGGCCGAGATCAAGGGCCATCGCCGCACCTACATCGGCGCCCTGCCGGGCAAGCTGGTGCAGGCGCTCAAAGATGTGGAAGTGATGAACCCGGTGATCATGCTCGACGAGATCGACAAGATGGGCCAGAGCTTCCAGGGCGACCCGGCGTCGGCGCTGCTGGAAACCCTGGACCCGGAGCAGAACGTCGAATTCCTCGACCATTACCTGGACCTGCGCCTGGACCTGTCCAAAGTGCTGTTCGTGTGTACCGCCAACACCCTGGATTCGATCCCCGGCCCGTTGCTGGACCGGATGGAAGTGATTCGCCTGTCGGGCTATATCACCGAAGAAAAGGTCGCCATCGCCAAACGTCACCTGTGGCCCAAGCAGCTGGAAAAAGCCGGCGTGGCGAAAACCAGCCTGAGCATCAGCGACGGCGCCCTGCGCGCGTTGATCGACGGTTATGCGCGGGAAGCCGGGGTGCGCCAGTTGGAGAAACAGCTGGGCAAACTGGTGCGCAAGGCCGTGGTCAAGTTGCTGGATGAGCCGGACTCGGTGATCAAGATTGGCAACAAGGACCTGGAAAGCTCATTGGGCATGCCGGTGTTCCGCAACGAGCAAGTGCTGTCCGGCACCGGTGTGATCACTGGCCTGGCCTGGACCAGCATGGGCGGCGCGACCTTGCCGATTGAGGCGACGCGCATCCACACACTCAATCGCGGCTTCAAACTCACCGGGCAATTGGGCGAAGTGATGAAAGAGTCCGCCGAAATCGCCTACAGCTACATCAGCTCGAACCTGAAGTCGTTTGGCGGCGATCCGAAGTTCTTCGATGAGGCCTTCGTACACTTGCACGTGCCGGAAGGCGCGACACCCAAAGACGGCCCGAGCGCGGGTGTCACCATGGCCAGTGCGTTGCTGTCGCTGGCACGCAACCAGCCGCCGAAAAAAGGCGTGGCCATGACCGGTGAACTGACCTTGACCGGGCATGTGCTGCCGATTGGCGGGGTGCGCGAGAAGGTGATTGCGGCGCGGCGTCAGAAGATTCATGAGCTGATTTTGCCGGAGCCGAACCGTGGCAGCTTTGAGGAGTTGCCCGAGTACCTGAAGGAAGGCATGACGGTGCACTTTGCCAAGCGCTTTGCTGACGTGGCGAAGGTGCTCTTCTGATAGTGCTCTAGTGCCGAACTGGCCCCTGTGGCGAGCAGGCTTGCCCCCACCAG
>NZ_JAAAFV010000050.1:3410-54863 GCF_019352915.1 Pseudomonas sp. Xaverov 259
TGCTCGCCCTTCGTCGTGAATGAACGGAGCCCCCATGACCGCTGCCCGCCTGTTTCTCCCCTTGAGCCTTGCCCTGCTGGCCGGATGCGCCAGTGCCCCCAAGCAAAACGTCAGCGTGGATAACCAGAGCGCCTGCCCGCTCCAGCTAAAAACTGGACAAAACCTGACCCTCACCTTGCCGAGCAACCCCACCACCGGCTACCGCTGGGCTATCCAGGATTCGGCCGGCGGCGTGTTGCGCGCATTGAGCCCGGAGGTCTACAGCAGCAGCGAATCCGGCGTGATCGGGGGCGGCGGCCAGTCGACTTGGCGCTTCCAGGCCTTCGCAGCCGGCCAAGGCCGTTTGCGCCTGACGTCCCAGCAACCTTGGGAGCCGGAAGCCGAGCCGGCCGAAACCTTCGACTGCGCCATTACGGTGAACTGATATGCCATGGCTGATCCTCGCGCTGATGGGCGCCGGCACCTTTATCTACGGCCTGACCACCCACGCCACCCTGTTGTGCCTGCTGGTCAAACCGCTGCCGGTGCTGGCACTGCTGGGCTGGCTGCATGATGCGCCGCCCACCGACTATCGACGCTGGATCAGCCTGGGGCTGATTTTTTCCCTGGTCGGCGATGTGCTGCTCGCCTGGCCGGGCGACCTGTTTATCTTTGGCCTCGGCGCGTTCCTGTTCGCGCATCTCGCGTATTTGAAAGCCTATTTCAGCGATTGTTGCCGTCTGGCGGTGTTGCCCTTGGTATTGGCGCTGGTGGTTGGCGCGATTTTGTTGAGCATCCTGATTTCCCACGGCCTGGGCGAGTTGCTGATCCCGGTGGTGATTTATGCCTTGGTGATCAGCGCCATGCTCTGGCGCGCACTGGCGCGGTTGGGCAGTGAGGTGCCGAAACGCTCGGCATGGTTTGCGGCAGCGGGAGCGGTGTCGTTTGTGTTTTCCGACACCCTGATCGGCATCAATCGGTTTGTGCTGGCTTTCGATGCGGCGCCGTATTTGCTGATCACCACCTACTGGCTCGGCCAGTGGGGCATCACGGCCTCGGCTTTCCATCAGACAACCCGCGCACACGAGGGCCAACTTGGCTAAAATGCCGGCCTTTCCCCCCTCGTCGCCGGAACAACCGTGAGCAAAGAACCCGATCGCCTATTCGCCCAGCCCCTGCCCCAGGTGCCGGACTTCGCCTTTAACGAGGACGTGGTGCGGGTGTTCCCGGACATGATCAAACGCTCGGTGCCGGGCTACCCGACCATCGTCGAGAACCTCGGCGTGCTGGCGGCGCAGTTTGCCCAGCCGGGCAGCGTGCTCTACGACCTCGGTTCGTCTCTTGGCGCAGTCACTCAAGCCTTGCGTCGCCATGTGCGTACCGACGGCTGCCGGGTGATTGCGGTGGATAATTCCGCAGCGATGGTCGAGCGTTGCCGTGAATACCTCAACGGTCAGGACTCGATGTTCCAGGAGTTGCTGCCGGTTGAGGTGATTGAGGGCGACATTCTCGCGCTGCAATTTCAGCCCGCTTCGGTGGTGGCGTTGAACTTTACCCTGCAATTTATCGCGCCCGACGAACGCCTGGCGTTGCTCGGGCGTATCCGCCAAGCGCTGCTGCCAGGCGGTGCGTTGATCCTGTCGGAAAAGCTGCGCTTCAACGATGTTGAAGAACACGCGCTGCTCACTGACCTGCACATCGCGTTCAAACGCGCCAACGGCTACAGCGAACTGGAAATTGCCCAGAAGCGCAGCGCCATCGAAAACGTCATGAAGCCCGACAGCCTCGAAGAACACCGCGAACGCCTGCTGGCGGCCGGTTTCTCGAAAGTCGTGCCGTGGTTCCAGTGTCTTAACTTTGCCTCGTTGATTGCCTTGCCATGATTGATTTGTCCCCCCTCGCCCGCCACTTGGTCGGCACTCCCCTGGCCGTGTGGGCCCAGGGCCTGCAAGCGCAACTCGACAGCAAGATGGAAAAGGGTCACGGCGACCTGGAGCGCTGGCAAAGTGCGTTGGATGCACTGCCGCAGATCCAGCCCAGCGAAGTCGATTTGCTCAATGGCCTGACGCTGGATACCGCTTGCGACGACGCCACCCGCGCACAAATGCACACTGCGTTGATGGGCCTGAGCCCGTGGCGCAAAGGCCCGTTCAACTTGTTCGGCGTACACGTGGATACCGAATGGCGTTCGGACTGGAAGTGGTCACGGGTGGCGCCGCACCTGGATTTGAAGGGCAAGCGCATCCTCGATGTGGGCTGCGGCAACGGCTACTACATGTGGCGCATGCTCGGTGCGGGTGCCGACAGCGTGATTGGCGTGGACCCGAACTGGCTGTTTTTCTGCCAGTTCCAAGCGGTGCAGCGTTACTTGTCCGAGCCCAAGGCCTGGCACTTGCCGTTCCCGTTTGAAGACCTGCCGTCGAACCTGGAAGGCTTCGATACGGTGTTTTCCATGGGCGTGTTCTATCACCGCCGCTCGCCGATCGAGCATCTGCTGGCGCTCAAGGACACACTGGTCAAAGGTGGCGAGCTGGTGTTGGAAACCTTGGTCGTGGACGGCGACCAGCAGCAAGTACTGGTGCCGGAAGACCGCTACGCGCAGATGCGCAACGTGTGGTTCCTGCCGTCGGTGCCGGCGCTGATGCTATGGCTGCGCCGCGCGGGTTTCAGTGAAGTACGTTGTGTGGATGTGAGCGTGACCACGGTTGCGGAACAACGCGGCACCGAGTGGATGAAGTATCAGTCGCTGAGTGATTTCCTGGACCCGGATGATCACAGCAAGACCATCGAAGGGCTGCCGGCGCCGATGCGGGCGGTGATTATCGCCAAAAAGTAGCCCCAAACAGATCGTTCCCACGCTCCGCGTGGGAATGCAGCCAAGGACGCTCTGCGTCCCAAAGCGTGACGCAGAGCGTCACAAGAGGCATTCCCACGCGGAGCGTGGGAACGATCATTGACGAGCTCGGCGGGCTTTGAAGAACTCGCTCAGCACCGTGCCGCATTCCTCGGCCAACACCCCGCCTTCATACAGCACCCGGTGATTCAAAAAGCCCTGGGTAAAAAACTGCCCCTGGCTTTGCACAATCCCGGCCTTGGGCTCCAGCGCGCCATACACCACCCGCGCGATGCGCGAATGCACTATCAAACCAGCGCACATACTGCACGGTTCCAGCGTCACGTACAGCGTGCTGCCCACCAGGCGGTAGTTGCTGATCGCCTGCGCGGCGGCGCGGATGGCGACCATTTCGGCATGGGCACTGGGGTCGTTGCCGCTGATCGGGCAGTTAAAGCCCCGGCCGATGATTTCACCGTCCTGCACCAGCACCGCGCCCACAGGCACTTCGCCCAGCGCCGCGCCTTGGGCGGCAAGGGCCAGGGCTTCGCGCATGAAGTGCTGGTCACGGCTGCGGTCGATAATCGCAGCGGGGCGAATCTGGCGCATCACGCCACCTCGATGGCGGCCATCAGGCCGGTTTCCATATGGTCGATCACGTGGCAGTGAAACATCCACACGCCTGGGTTATCGGCCACCAACGCCACGCGCGCACGCTCGTTTTTGCCCAGCAAATAGGTGTCGGTGAAATACGGAATCACCTTGTGGCGGTTCGAGGCGATCACCTTGAAGCTCATGCCATGCAGGTGAATCGGGTGCTGGTACTGGGTCATGTTCTTCAGTTCGAAAATGTAGCTTTTGCCCTTCTCAAGCTTGGCAATCGGGCGGTCGGCGCAGGTCTTGTCGGTGATATCCCAGGCCTTGCCGTTGATCTGCCACAGGCTCGGCGGTTTGCCGTCATCCACCGACACGCTGCCGACCCACTCGAAATTGAAGTTGAGTTTCTCGGCATTGGCCAGGTCCGGTTCGGCAATCGGGTTGGCCGGCAACGCCGGTGGCCATTCGGTGGGTGCGTCGGTATTGGCGACTGAGCGGAAAGTACCGAGGCGCACCGGGCCGTTACGGATCGACAGTTCTTCACCCGCCGGCGGGGCCTTGATCGCCAGGCAAATGCGCATGCCTGGGCCCAGCCAGTATTCCTTGCCCAGTGGGCGCGGCTCGATGGGGTTGCCGTCCAGTGCGTAGATCTGCGCTTCAATGTCCGGGATATTGAGGCGATACGTCAGGGTGTTGTCGAGGTTGAGCAGGCGCACGCGGGTGATCTGCCCGGCAGGCAGGTCAATCACCGCCTGGGGCACGCCATTGATGGTCGACAACCGCCCGGCCGTGCCACCACGCGCGGCTTCACGGGGCACGCTGAAGGCGACGAATGCGCCCTCCTCGTCCACGTGCCAGCTTTTCAGGCTCAAGGTGCGTTCGTGTTTGAAACCGGTGGGTTCGCGCTCTTCGACAATCAGCGGGCCGACCAGGCCACGGCCGAGTTCTTCGCTGCTGTTCACGTGCGGGTGATACCAGTAGCTGCCAGCGTCAGGCACGCGGAATTTGTAGTCGAAGTATTCACCGGGCAGTACCGGCAGTTGTGAAACGTAGGGCACGCCGTCCATTTCCAGCGGCAGGCGGATGCCGTGCCAGTGGATGGTGGTGGCAACCGGCAGGTGGTTGATAAAACGTACCCGCAGCCATTCTCCCTGACGCACACGCAACTCGGTACCTGGCGCCGAGGGGCCGAACGCCCAGGCTTCAGTCTTGTGGCCGGGCACCAGCTCCACGTCCAACGGTGCGGCGATCAGCTCGTAATCGTGGCCTGCCTCGGCCTCAGCGACTTTCCCCAGCCAGTAGCGATAGGCACCACCGGCACCGACGCCCACGACGGCCAGGCCTGCCAGGCCACCCAGGATTTGTCGACGGGAAAAGGATCGGGACACAACAACCTCACGTATCTGCCGCAAGCCAGAGGCCCGCAAAGGGCAGATACGATACACCTGCATCGGCTAAACAGTAAGGCTTCGCATTGCCGCATGGCGAAAACGCTGGGGATCTAAAGATGAGAATGGGCCAATGTGGGAGCGGGCTTGCTCGCGAATGCGCCGGGTCAGTTTATATAACTGTGACTGACACACCGCTTTCGCGAGCAAGCCCGCTCCCACACAAGCCCGCTCCCACAGGACATATCCAGTGTTTGGTCAGTACTTGGCAGCCGCCAGAATCAGGGCTTTCATCTCGGTTACCGCTCCTTTGAAACCGACGAACAGCGCATGGGCCACAAGCGCATGGCCGATGTTCAGCTCGTTGATGCCCTTGATCGCGGCCACGGCTTCGACGTTGTGGTAGTGCAGGCCGTGGCCGGCGTTGACGATCAGGCCTTCACTGAGGCCGCACTTCACGCCGTCTATGATGCGCTGCAGTTCCTCGGCCACTTCGGTGGGCGTGGTGGCATCGGCGTAACGGCCGGTGTGCAGTTCGATCGCCGGAGCGCCAACGCGACGTGAGGCTTCGATCTGGCGCTCGTCGGCGTCGATGAACAGCGACACTTCGCTGCCGATCTTCGACAAGCGCTCCACCGCCGCCTTGATCCGCGCTTCCTGGCCAGCCACGTCGAGGCCGCCTTCAGTGGTCAGCTCCTGGCGGGTTTCCGGCACCAGGCAAATATGCGCCGGGCGGATGCGCTCGGCGAACGCCATCATTTCTTCGGTCACGCCCATCTCGAAGTTCATGCGGGTTTGCAGCACGTCCTTGAGCACCAGCACATCACGCTCCTGGATGTGGCGGCGGTCTTCGCGCAGGTGCACGGTGATGCCATCGGCGCCCGCTTCTTCGGCGTCCAGCGCGGCCTTGACCGGGTCGGGGTAACGGGTGCCCCGGGCCTGGCGCAGGGTGGCGACGTGGTCGATGTTGACGCCAAGAAGAATGCGATTGCTGGTGGTCACGGAAGCGCTCCTGAAAAGGGAAAGAAACGCTGCACAGCATACACGGGGTTGTCAGGGCTTTCGAAACAACTCGCGACTGACCAGCGGGCGCCCGCCCAAATGCACGGCCAGCGCCTGGCGCATCAAGCGCTTGGCCGCGGACAACGCCCCAGGTGCAGTCCAATCGGCTTCGCTCATGGCCAACAGTTCGGTGCCCTGGAACAGCCCCGGTTGCAGCAGGTACACGCGCTCAAGGCCGGCGTCGACTTGCAGGCGGTACATACCGTCGGCGGCGATGGGGTCGCCGTGCAGGTCGCTGCTCAGTTCGAAGCCGTAGCCCAGGTCGTCGAGCAAACGCCATTCAAAGGCGCGCAGCAGCGGCTCCAACGGGCGACCTTCGGCCAGGGCCACCAACGTGGCAGCGTAGTGATCGAAGACTGCGGGGTGCGGGTCTTCGGCGGGCAGCAGGCGGATCAGCAGCTCGTTAAGGTAAAGCCCGCTGAACAGCGCTTCGCCATTGAGCCACGCAGAGTTGCCGACACTTTCCAGGCGGCCAACGTTTTTCAGCTCGCCCTTGCCACGAAACTCCACGTCCAGCGCCACAAACGGCCGTGCCAGCGTGCCCGCCTTGCCCCGCGCACTGCGCAACACCGCGCGCAAGCGGCCTTGAGGCGTGAGGAAATCCACCAAAGCGCTGGTCTCGCGGTAGGCGCGGCTGTGCAGCACGTAGGCGAGTTGGCTGGGGGGTGGGGTTTGGGACATGAGTTCTCTCAGCTGGAATGCAATATTGAAAACGATACAAACCTAATGTGGGAGCGGGCCTGCTCGCGAATGCGGTGGGTCAGCCAATATATGTACTGACTGATCCACCGCATTCGCGAGCAAGCCCGCTCCCACATTTTGTCTTGCGGCGCTAGCGAAGACCGATTACAGGTCGCCGTAGCCCAGGGAACGCAGCGCACGTTCATCATCAGACCAACCACCTTTAACCTTCACCCACAGGTTAAGCATGATCTTGGAATCAAACAGCAATTCCATGTCTTTGCGCGCTTCGGTGCCGATGCGCTTGATGCGCTCGCCCTTGTCGCCAATGATGATTTTCTTCTGGCCGTCACGCTCAACGAGGATCAACGCGTGGATATGCAGGGTTTTGCCCTGCTGCTTGAACTCTTCGATTTCGACAGTGATCTGGTACGGCAGCTCGGCGCCCATCTGGCGCATGATTTTCTCGCGTACCAGTTCGGCGGCCAGGAAGCGACTGCTGCGGTCGGTGATCTGGTCTTCCGGGAAGAAGTGCTCGTTCTCCGGCAGGTGCTCGGCGATCACACGCTCCAGAGCGTCGAGATTGTGGCCGTGCTGGGCCGAAATCGGCATGATCTGAGCGTTAGGCAGTTGTTCCTGCAGCCAGCTCAGGTGCGGCATCAGCTCGGCTTTGTCTTCGATGCGGTCGGTCTTGTTCAGCGCGACGATCAAAGGGCCGGTGACGTACTGCACGCGCTCCAGAACCATCTGGTCCTCGTCGGTCCACTTGGTGCGGTCGACCACAAAGATCACCACGTCGACGTCTTTCAACGCCGCCGAAGCGGTCTTGTTCATGTAGCGGTTCAGCGCCTTCTCGCCACCTTTGTGCATGCCTGGGGTGTCGACATACACCGCTTGCACAGTGCCTTCAGTCTTGATGCCCAGCATGTTGTGGCGGGTGGTCTGCGGCTTGCGCGAAGTGATCGCGAGCTTCTGGCCGAGGATGTGGTTCAGCAGCGTGGACTTGCCCACGTTCGGGCGGCCGACGATGGCAACATAGCCACAGCGTGTTGCGGTTGAATCAGTCATGGCCATTCTCCACGCCCAGGGCAATCAGTGCTGCAGCGGCCGCTACCTGTTCGGCAATACGACGGCTCACACCCTGACCTCGGCTTTTTTCGTTCAATAAGGTGATTTCACATTCCACGAAAAACACGCGGCAATGGGGTTCACCCTGGATATCCACCACTTCGTAGCGTGGCAGTTCGCAACCACGCGACTGCAGGTATTCCTGCAGGCGGGTCTTGGGATCTTTGTTGGTGTCGACCAGCGTCAGGCTCTCGATCTCCGATGCCAGCCAGGCGACCACGCGCTCCTTGGCGGTCTCCATGCCTGCATCGAGGTAGATCGCACCGATCAACGCTTCGAGAGCATCGGCCAGGATCGACTCGCGGCGAAAACCACCGCTTTTGAGTTCGCCGGAACCCAGGCGCAGGTACTCGCCCAGGCCGAAACCACGGGCCAGCACGGCCAGGGTCTCGCCTTTGACCAGGCGTGCACGCAGACGTGACAGCTGACCTTCGCGCGCTTGCGGGAAACGCTCGAACAGCGCCTCACCGGCGGCAAAGTTAAGGATGGCATCACCGAGGAATTCCAGGCGTTCGTTATTGCGCCCTGCAAAGCTGCGATGTGTGAGGGCAAGGACCATCAATTCCTGATCCTTGAAGGTGTAGCCGAGCTGGTGCTCGAGACGACTTAGAGAAACGCTCACGGTTTACCCATATCTGTTTGGTGGCACCGGCGGCCATCGACGATTGACGCAGTGTTCAAATTCAAATCCTGATTGGTACAGCAAGGGGTTGGGCCAATGATTGTCCCAACCCCAGAAAAGCATTCGGCGCTGTGTTCACAGCGCCGCCTGTATTACTTGATCAGCCCGACCCGCGAGAAGTTCGGCAGGTGGCTGAGCTTGGGTTCCGGCCAGCTCATCCAGACCGCAAAGGCCTTGCCGACAATGTTCTCGTCGGGAACCATGCCCAGCAGGTCCTTGGGAATATTAGGGTCATCCCAGTACCGGCTGTCGTTGGAGTTGTCACGGTTGTCGCCCATCATGAAGTAGTGCCCGGCCGGCACTTTCCATTCGGTGTCGGGCGGCGAGCGGTAGCGGCTCATTTCCTTGCGGATCTGGTGCTCTACTGCGCCGAGTTTTTCCTGATACAGCTCAGCGCTGCCCAGGGTGTTCGGCTCGGTGCCGATCAACTTCTCGGCGACCGACTCACCATTGACGAACAGGCGCTTGTCGCTGGTATAGCGAATCACGTCGCCCGGCAGGCCCACGACACGTTTGATGTAGTTGACGTTCGGGTCGCTTGGGTAGCGGAACACCATCACGTCGCCGCGCTGCGGGTCACCGACCGGGATGACCTTCTTGTCGAGCACCGGCAGGCGGATCCCGTAGGAAAACTTGTTCACCAGGATAAAGTCGCCCACGTCCAGGGTGGGTTTCATCGACCCCGAAGGGATCTGAAACGGCTCCACCAGGAACGAGCGCAGCACCAGCACGATGAACAACACCGGGAAGAACGACTTGCCGTATTCAACCAGCAAAGGCTCTTTGTTCAGTTTCTCGATCGCCACCGCATCGGGCTGGCTGACGCTGCCCTGATACGAGGCGATAGCCGCCCGCCGACGCGGGGCGAAGAACACCAGATCGAGCAACGCCAGGAGACCGCAAACGGCAACGGCGATGACCAGCAACAGCGGGAAATTTAGTGACATAGGACCTAACTATCCAACCTGAGCACTGCAAGGAAGGCTTCTTGTGGAATTTCCACGTTGCCCACTTGCTTCATGCGTTTTTTACCGGCCTTTTGCTTCTCAAGCAGCTTGCGCTTACGACTTACGTCACCGCCGTAGCATTTGGCCAGTACGTTCTTTCTGAGTGCCTTGACGGAGGTCCGAGCAATGATCTGCCCGCCAATGGCGGCCTGGATCGCGACGTCGAACATCTGGCGCGGAATCAGTTCTTTCATCTTTTCGGTCAACTGGCGACCTTTGTAGTGCGCGTTGTCCTTGTGCACGATCAGTGCCAGTGCATCCACCTTGTCGCCGTTGATCAACACATCCAGTTTCACCAGATTAGCCGATTGGTAACGGTCGAAATGGTAATCCAGCGAAGCATAGCCGCGACTGGTGGATTTGAGACGGTCGAAGAAGTCCAAAACCACTTCGTTCATCGGCAAATCGTAGGTCACTTGCACCTGGGTACCAAGGAACAACATGTCGTGCTGCACGCCACGTTTTTCGATACACAGGGTAATAACGTTGCCCAAGTGCTCTTGCGGAACCAGGATATTGGCCCGCACGATCGGCTCGCGCATGTCTTCGATAGTGGACAGATCCGGAAGCTTGGACGGGTTGTCGACGTAAATCGTTTCACCGGTTTTCAGCGCCAGCTCAAAAATAACCGTTGGCGCCGTGGTGATCAGGTCCAGGTCATATTCGCGCTCGAGGCGCTCCTGGATGATCTCCATGTGCAGCATGCCCAGGAACCCGCAGCGGAAGCCGAAGCCCAGGGCGTCGGAGCTTTCCGGGGTGTACTGCAACGACGAATCGTTGAGGGTCAGCTTCTGCAGCGCTTCGCGGAAATCTTCGAAGTCATCGGAGCTGACCGGGAACAGGCCGGCGTAAACCTGCGGCTGGATGCGTTTGAAACCCGGCAGCACGTCGACGTCAGGGGTGGAGCTCAAGGTCAGGGTGTCACCCACTGGCGCACCGTGAATGTCCTTGATACCGGCGATGATGAAGCCTACTTCACCGGCTTTGAGGTCGGTGGTAGCAGTGTGTTTCGGGTTGAACACACCGACGCTGTCCACCAGGTGGATCTTGCCGGTGGATTTGACCAGGATCTTGTCGCCCTTCTTCACACGGCCGTGGCGCACGCGTACCAGGGAAACAACGCCCAGGTAGTTGTCGAACCAGGAGTCGATGATCAACGCTTGCAGCGGATCTTCGTAGTTGCCGGTAGGCGCAGGAATGGTCTTGACCAGGCGCTCGAGCACTTCGTCAACGCCCAGGCCGGTCTTGGCGCTGCACTCGACGGCGTCGGTGGCGTCAATGCCGATGATTTTTTCGATTTCTTCTTTAACGCGGTCAGGATCGGCCTGGGGCAGGTCGATCTTGTTCAGTACCGGCATGACCTCAAGGCCCTGCTCGATCGCGGTGTAGCAGTTGGCTACGGACTGAGCTTCAACGCCCTGGCCGGCATCGACCACCAGCAAGGCGCCTTCACAGGCGGCCAGCGAGCGGCTGACTTCGTACGTGAAGTCAACGTGGCCGGGGGTGTCAATGAAGTTCAGCTGGTACTTGATACCGTCTTTTGCGGTGTAGTACAGGGTAACGCTGTGGGCCTTGATGGTGATGCCGCGCTCGCGCTCGAGGTCCATGGAGTCCAGGACCTGGGCTTCCATTTCACGCTCGGCAAGGCCGCCGCACATCTGGATGAATCGATCGGCCAGCGTCGACTTACCATGGTCAATGTGGGCGATGATGGAGAAATTGCGGATATGACTCAAATCACTCACGGATCAACACTCAAAAAGGCTGCAGGCAGATTGCCCGCTGAAAAATAGCCGGGAATTGTACCTGATGCTCGGGCCGGGCGTCATCTTTGCTGACCAGAACAAAAATGCCCCGCTCATGGGAGCGGGGCATTTTTTGTGCATAAGCGCGGTATCAACCGGCCCGGCGCAACAGCCAGAACCCAGCCACGGCACAAATAGCCGTCGGCACCAGCACCGCAAACAGCGGCGAGAAACCGAATACCAGGCTCGACGGCCCAAGCAGGTCCTGGGCGATGCGGAAGGTAAAGCCCACCAGCACGCCGGTAAACACCCGCTGGCCGAGCGTTACCGAACGCAGCGGACCGAAGATGAACGAAATGGCCATCAACACCAGTGCGGCGGTGACCAGCGGCTGCAACACCTTGACCCAAAATGCCAGCCAGTAACGGCCGTTGTTCAGGCCCTGATCCTTGAGGTAGTGGATATAACTCCACAAACCGGAGATCGGCAGGCTTTCCGGGATCATCACCACGGTATTGAGCAGTTCCGGCTTCAGGGCAATGTCCCACTGCTCGGACGGCACATTGATCACTTCGGTGTAGGCCTTGATGCCCTGCCCCACATTACGAAAATACGTCGTGGTGACGTCGTACAGCTGCCATTTCCCCTCGTCATACTGCGCGCGCCTGGAGAAACTGGAGCTCAGCATATGCCGCTCTTTGTCGAACGTATAACGCGTCACCCCCACCAACAAACCGCCGGGCTGCACGGCGTTGATGTGGATAAACTCATCACCCTGGCGGTGCCACAGGCCGTGCCGAGCGCTCTGCGCATCCCCCGAACCCTGGGCCAGGGCACGGTTGGCCTGGGCTGTGGCTTCGGTCGGTGGCGCTACGTACTCGCCGATCAACACACTGCAAGCCATCAGCAACAGCATGGGTTTCATGACCGCCCAGACGATGCGGCCGATGGAAACGCCCGCCGCGCGCATGATGGTCAGTTCGCTGCTGCTGGCCAGGCTGCCCAGGCCAATCAGGCAGCCGATCAGTGCCGCCATCGGCATCATGTCGTAGAGACGACGCGGTGCGGTCAGCGCCACGTAGCTCAACACGTTGGTGACCGTATAAGTGTCGGTGACGTTGCTCACTTCATCAATAAAGGCAAACAGGCAAGCCAGGCCAAGGATGATGCCCAATACCGCCAGGATGGCGATCAGTACGCTGCTACCAATGTAGCGGTCGAGCTTAGCCACGAGCCAACTCCTTCAGGCCACGACGGCTCTTCATTTTCAAACGGATAGGTTCCCAGTAGAGCAGCCCCAGGCCGATCACCAGGAAGATCCCGTGCACCCACCACAGGCCCAGGGTTGGCGACAGCTTGCCCTTCTCCAGGGAGCCACGGGCGGAAATCAGGATGGTCAGGTAGGCCATGTACAAAAGGATTGCCGGCAACAGCTTGAGGAAACGGCCCTGGCGCGGGTTGACGCGTGACAGCGGCACGGCCATCAAGGTCACGATAAACACCAGCAGCGGCAGGGAGATTCGCCATTGCAGCTCGGCAACGGAGCGCAGCTCGGGATTGCCGATCAGCGATAGCGTCGGCAGTGCGTCGCGGTCGGTGACCTCTTCACTGATGTCAGGCTTAGCCAGCATTACGCCATAAGTGTCGTATTTGACCGCCCTATAGTCCGCCATGCCAGGGCTGCCGTCGTAACGATAGCCATTTTCGAGGATCAGGTAGCGGTTGCCGTCAGGACGTATTTCCTGGCGCCCGCTATTGGCTACCAGAATCGAGATACCGCGGTCTTTCTGGTTCAGACCGAGGTTTTTCTGCGAGATGAACACGCCGCCCAGGTTAGAGCGGTCGTCGGTCATGGTTTCCGTATAGGTGACCCGCGTGCCGTCGTTGAGCGCCTGGAAGCGCCCGGGCTCCAGGGTATCGAACTCGGTCATCGCATCCTGCTTGTTCAGCAGTAACTGGAACTGCATGGCGCCCTGGGGCGCCAGGCTCATGCTCAACCAGGCCACCACCAGGGCAACGCCAGTAGCCGGCACCATGGTCATGGCCAGCAGGCGCTGTTGGCTCATGCCAGTGGCCGAGAGCACGGTCATTTCACTTTCAAGGTAAAGCCGGCCATAGGCCAGCAGGATGCCGAGAAACAGGCCAAGGGGCAGGATCAACTGCAGGAAACCCGGCAGTCGAAAGCCCATGATCAGGAACAATGCGCCCGGATCCAGGGCGCCCGAGGCTGCCTGGGCGAGGAATTTGACGAAACGACCACTCATGGTGATGACCAGCAATACCGCACTCACGGCACTCAGGGTCAACAGGACTTCGCGGGACAGATAACGGAAGACAATCAAACCAGACACTCCAGGGTTGTCAGGCTAAGGCGGCCAAACAAGCAAGCATACCGAGTCGACCCGCATGCACGGGCCGGCTAAAAAGATTGCGCATTATCCTGTGATTGGCCGCGCCTGTCACGGTGCTTGCTCATGCGCGTGCACAAAGCATGCTGCAAGGGTTGTCAGGCTGCTCTGGCGAGGTTCAAACTGCGGCCTTTGTCGCGGGCGGTTTACAAAGCTGCCGAGCATCAAAGCCTGCGTACAGACGCCAGGCTCACAGACCTTAAATAAGGGACCCGAAAATGGAATTGGTTGTAAAAAGCGTTAGCCCCGAAACGTTGAAAACCGCCACCCTCGTGGTCGCCGTCGGCGAAGGGCGCAAGCTCGGCGTCGCCGCCAAGCAACTGGATGAACTGAGCGGCGGCGCCATCAGCGCGGTCCTCAAGCGCGGCGATCTGGCCGGCAAAGTCGGCCAAAGCCTGCTGCTGCAAAGCCTGCCCAACCTTAAAGCCGACCGCGTATTGCTGGTGGGCGTGGGCAAGGACGCCGAACTGGGCGACCGCCCGTTCCGCAAGATCATCAGCGGTATCCTCAGCACTCTTAAAGGTCTGGGCGGCACCGATGCGGCACTGGCCCTCGATGAAATCGTCGTAAAAGGCCGTGACAGCTACGGCAAGACTCGCCTGCTGGCCGAAAGCCTGGTGGACGGCGGTTACGTCTTCGACCAGTTCAAGAGCCAGAAGGCCGAACCGCGCGCCATCAAGAAAATCACCCTGCTGACCATCAAGGCTGCCCAGGCTGAAGTCGAGCGCGCCGTCACCCACGCCACTGCCATCGCCAACGGCATGTCGTTTACCCGCGACCTGGGCAACCTGCCGCCGAACATCTGCCACCCCACCTACCTGGGCGAACAAGCCAAGGCGCTGGGCAAGGAGTTCAAGGGCCTGAAGGTTGAAGTGCTGGACGAGAAGAAGATCAAGGAACTGGGCATGGGCTCGTTCTATGCGGTGGGCCAGGGCAGTGACCAACCGCCACGTCTGATCGTGATGCAATACAACGGTGGCAAGAAGTCCGAGAAGCCTTATGCGCTGGTCGGCAAAGGCATCACCTTTGACACCGGCGGCATCAGCCTCAAGCCGGGTGCCGGCATGGACGAAATGAAATACGACATGGGCGGCGCCGCCAGCGTGTTCGGCACCCTGCGTGCCGTGCTGGAACTCAAGCTGCCGATCAACCTGGTGTGCATCCTGGCCTGCGCCGAGAATATGCCGAGCGGTGGTGCTGCACGCCCGGGCGACATCGTTACGACCATGAGCGGCCAGACTGTCGAGATCCTCAACACCGACGCCGAAGGCCGTCTGGTGCTGTGCGATGCCCTCACCTACGCCGAACGCTTCAAGCCACAGGCCGTGATTGACATCGCCACCCTGACCGGTGCCTGCGTGGTCGCCCTGGGCGCTCACACTTCGGGCCTGCTGGGTAACAACGACGAGCTGATCGAGCAACTGCTCAGCGCCGGCAAGGCTGCCGACGACCGCGCCTGGCAACTGCCGCTGTTCGACGAGTACCAGGAACAACTGGACAGCCCGTTCGCCGACATCGCCAACATCGGCGGCCCTAAAGCCGGCACCATCACCGCTGCCTGCTTCCTGTCGCGCTTTGCCAAAAACTTCAACTGGGCGCACCTGGACATCGCCGGTACGGCCTGGACCAGCGGCGGCAAGGACAAGGGCGCCAGTGGCCGTCCGGTTCCTCTGTTGACCCAGTACCTGCTGGATCGCGCCAAAGCCTGAAACTGAAGATTCCGGGGCGGCCTGCATGGCGCCCCGGTCTCAGGAACCGCAATGACCCAAGTCGACTTCTATATATTGCCCAGCGCCGATCCCACTGCGCGCCTGGACTTTGCCTGCAAACTCACCGAAAAAGCCTGGCGCATGGGCCACCGCATCTACCTGCATTGCAGCGATGCCGCCCAGCGTGAAGACCTTGACGCCCGCCTGTGGCGTTTCAAGGGCGAAAGCTTCGTGCCCCACGGCCCCGCCGAGTCCGAACCCGAAGGCCTGATTGTGCTGGGTTTGGGCGACAGCTGCGGCGATCATCATGACTTGCTGGTTAACCTGGACCTGAAAGTACCGGCCTTTGCCAAGGCTTTTGCCCGCGTGGCGGAAGTGGTGGTCGAAGACCCGGCTATTCGTCAGGCCGCGCGGGAGAGTTTCCGTTTCTACCGCGAACAGGGCTATCCTCTGCAAGATCACCGGCTACAACGACTTTGAGCACACGATGGACACTCCAAACCCGCTGAAAAAAGACGACCACTTGCTGGACGACCTGGAGTCGATCCGTCAATTGCTCGGTGATGATGAGTTGCAACCGCCGCTGCTGACCGAATCGGTCGAGAGCGAGGTACAGATTCCGCTGTTGTTCGAAATGGTCGGTGGCAAACCCGCCGCACCTGAGCCCGCAACACCAGCCCCCGCTGCAGAACCGGCACCCGCCGCTGAAAAAGCCCCCGACGCGTTGCTGCTGCATCTGGACAATGAACTGCGTGCCGCTGCGCAACTGATCATGCAGGATGTGATCGACGACTTTGCACCGCATATTGAAGCCGAGATCAAACGGCGGATGGATGCGCGCATGGAACGGCTATTAAGCCAATACCAGTCCTGAGCCCTGCATAGATCCCTGTGGGAGCTGGCTTGCCTGCTCCCACATTTGCTCAACGTACATCTCTAGCCCGTCTTCGCCTCGCCCTGCGCCTTATCCCCCGTTATACTTGTCGGCTTTCCTGAATAAATGCCAACTAGGGTCCCGCCGCGCATGGATAAGACCTACCAGCCGCACGCCATTGAAACTTCCTGGTACAACACCTGGGAGTCCGAGAATTACTTCGCCCCACAAGGTGCCGGCGAGTCCTACACCATCATGATTCCGCCACCGAACGTCACTGGCAGCCTGCACATGGGCCATGGCTTCAACAATGCGATCATGGATGCGTTGATCCGTTTCCGCCGCATGCAGGGCCGCAACACCCTGTGGCAACCGGGTACTGACCACGCCGGTATCGCCACGCAGATGCTGGTGGAACGCCAGCTCGAAGCCACCGGCCAGAACCGTCACGACCTGGGCCGCGAGAAATTCCTGGAAAAGATCTGGGAATGGAAAGACCAGTCCGGCGGCAATATCAGCCGTCAGATCCGTCGCCTCGGCTCGTCAGTCGACTGGAGCCGCGAGCGCTTCACCATGGACGACGGCCTGTCGGAATCGGTGAAAGAAGCCTTCGTGCGCCTGCACGAAGACGGCCTGATCTACCGCGGCAAGCGCCTGGTCAACTGGGACACCAAGTTGCACACGGCAATTTCCGACCTCGAAGTGGAAAACCACGACGAGAAAGGCTTCCTCTGGAACCTCAAGTACCCGCTGGCCGATGGCGCCAAGACGGCTGAGGGCAACGACTACCTGATCGTCGCCACCACGCGTCCGGAAACCATGCTCGGCGACGCCGCCGTGGCGGTTAACCCGAACGATGAACGCTATCAGGCGCTGATCGGCAAGTTTGTCGAACTGCCGTTGGTTGGCCGTCGTATCCCGATCATCGCGGACGACTACTGCGACCCTGAATTCGGCACCGGCTGCGTGAAAATCACCCCGGCCCACGATTTCAACGACTACGAAGTCGGCAAGCGCCACAACCTGCCGCTGCTGAACATCTTCGACAAAAATGCCGCCGTGTTGCCGGCCTGCCAGGTGTTCAACCTGGACGGCACGCTGAACGACAGCATCGACGGCAAGATCCCGGCTGAATACGCTGGCCTCGACCGTTTCGAAGCGCGCAAGCAGATCGTGGCCGCCTTTGACGCCGCCGGTTTGCTGGTCAGCGTTGACGACCACGGCCTCAAAGTGCCGAAAGGTGACCGTTCCGGCACCGTGATCGAGCCGTGGCTGACCGACCAGTGGTACGTGTCCACCAAACCGTTGGCCGAGCCTGCCATTGCTGCCGTGGAAGACGGCCGCATCCAGTTCGTGCCTAAACAGTACGAAAACATGTACTTCTCGTGGATGCGTGACATCCAGGATTGGTGCATCAGCCGTCAACTGTGGTGGGGCCATCGCATTCCGGCCTGGTACGACGAGTCGGGCAAGGTGTACGTAGGCCGCGACGAAGCCGAAGTGCGTGCCAAGCACAACCTCGGCGCGGACATCGCCCTGCAACAGGACAACGACGTACTCGACACCTGGTTCAGCTCGGGCCTGTGGACCTTCTCGACCCTGGGCTGGCCACAGCAGACCGAGTTTCTGAAGAAATTCCACTCCACCGACGTGCTGGTCACCGGCTTCGATATCATTTTCTTCTGGGTTGCCCGGATGATCATGCTCACCATGCATTTGGTGAAGAACGAAGACGGCACGCCGCAAGTACCGTTCAAGACCGTGTACGTACACGGCCTGGTGCGTGATGGCCAGGGCCAGAAGATGTCCAAGTCCAAGGGCAACGTCTTGGACCCGCTGGACATCATTGACGGCATCGACCTGGAAACCCTGGTGCAGAAACGCACCTCGGGCCTGATGCAGCCAAAATTGGCGAAGAAGATCGAGAAGCAGACCCGCGACGAGTTCGCCGATGGCATTGCCAGCTACGGCACCGACGCCCTGCGTTTCACCTTCTGCTCGCTGGCGTCCACTGGTCGCGACATCAAGTTCGACATGGGCCGCGTCGAAGGCTATCGCAACTTCTGCAACAAGATCTGGAACGCTGCACGTTACGTGCTGGATAAAGGCGAAGACTGCGGCCAGAACGGCGAAGCCGTCGAACTGAGCCTGGCTGATCGCTGGATCATCTCGCAGCTGCAGCGCACCGAAGCCGAAGTGACCCGCCAGCTCGACCAGTTCCGTTTCGACCTGGCCGCACAGGCCTTGTACGAGTTCATCTGGAACCAGTATTGCGACTGGTACCTGGAACTGTCCAAGCCCGTGCTGTGGGACGAGAATTCGCCGATCGAACGCCAGCGCGGCACCCGCCGCACCCTGGTGCGCGTACTCGAAGTGGCGCTGCGCCTGGCGCACCCGTTCATGCCATTTATCACCGAAGAAATCTGGCAGCGCATCGCGCCGCTGGCCGGTATCGAAGGCAAGACCATCATGCTGCAACCTTGGCCGGTGGCCAATGAAGCGCGCATCGATGAGGCGGCCGAAAGCGATATCGAATGGCTCAAGACCCTGATGATGGGCACGCGTAATATTCGTGCCGAGATGAACATCGGGCCGGGCAAGCCGTTGGCAGTGTTCGTGAAGAACGCCAGTGCCGAAGATCAGCGTCGCCTCACCGAGAACGATGCGTTGCTCAAGAAGCTGGCGAAGCTGGAGTCGATCACGGTATTGGCTGCTGGCGAAGATGCACCGCTGTCTGCGACCGCGCTGGTCGGCGAGATGGAAGTGCTGGTGCCAATGGCCGGTTTGATCGACAAGGGCGCGGAACTGGCGCGTCTCGACAAAGAAATCGCGCGCCTGCAAGGTGAAGTGCAGCGGGTGGGCGGCAAGTTGTCCAACGCGGCGTTTGTCGACAAGGCGCCGGCTGAAGTCATCGACAAAGAGCGCGCCAAGTTGGCCGAGGCTGAACAGGCTTTGGGCAAGCTGGCCGAGCAACATGCGCGGATTTCCAGTCTGTAAGCTGGAAACTGTGTAAAAAAAGAGACCTTCGGGTCTCTTTTTTTGGGGGATTTGAAAACCCAATCAGGGTGGGAGCGGGCTTGCTCGCGAATGCGGTGTGTCAGAAGCACATTCAGTGACTGACACACCGCATTCGCGAGCAAGCCCGCTCCCACATTTAAACCGAGGTCAACTTCGGAATGTGTGACAATACCCGCCACTTTTGAAACAAACCCAGAATCGACGCAGCCAATGACCGCCCCCAGCACACCCAAACCACCGCGCAAAAAGCCTAAAACCGCAGCCCCGGCCAAGCCCGTCGCGCCGCGCAAAGAGGCTACCTTACACCCGCGCAACCGCCACACAGGCCGTTACGACTTCCCGGCGCTGATCAAGACCACGCCGGAATTGGCGAAATTCGTGATCCTCAACCCTTATGGCAAAGAGAGCATCGACTTCGCCAGCCCGGACGCGGTGCGGGTGTTCAACCGAGCACTGCTCAAGTCGTTCTATGGCATCCAGCATTGGGATATCCCGCAGGATTACCTCTGCCCGCCGGTGCCGGGGCGTGCCGACTATGTGCACTTCCTCGCCGACCTGCTGGCCAGCGTCAACGACGGCAAGATTCCGCGCGGTTCTATCGTCAAGGTGCTGGACATCGGCATGGGCGCCAACTGCGTCTACCCGCTGATCGGCTATATGGAATACCGCTGGAATTTCCTCGGCTCCGAGGTCGACCCGATCGCCGTGGCCGCCGCCAAGGCCATCGTGCAGTCCAATGACCTGAGCAAGGTCATCCAGCTGCGCCAGCAACCCAACCCCAAGCAGATCCTGCTGGGCTTGCTGGAGCCGGGTGAGCGCTTTGACCTGACCATGTGCAACCCACCCTTCCACGCGTCCATGGACGAAGCCACCAAGGGCAGCGAGCGCAAATGGCGTGCCCTGGGTAAAGCTGATCCCAAGCGCAAACTCCCGGTGCTGAACTTCGGTGGCCAGTCGGCGGAGTTGTGGTGTGAAGGCGGCGAAGCACGTTTTGTGACGCAACTGATCGCCGAGAGCGCGCATTTTGCCCACAAGGTGCTGTGGTTCAGCACGCTGGTGTCAAAAGCGTCGAACTTGCCCGCGATCGAGACAGCCCTGAAAAAAGCCGGCGTGCTGGAAAGCCAGGTGGTGGAAATGTCCCAGGGGCAGAAGCAAAGCCGTTTTGTGGCCTGGACCTTCCAGACCAAGAATGAGCAGCAGATCTGGCGTCAGCGCTGGGTTCGCGACTGAATCATTGTGGCGAGGGAGCAAGCTCGCTCGCCACACATATCGCAGGCAACAAAAAACCGTGCCCGGATCGCTCCGAGGCACGGTTTTTTTTGCTGCGTCTTACTTGTTAACAGCGTCGGTCAGGCCTTTGGCCACAACCAGCTTGATAACTTTCTTGGCAGCGATTTCGATGGCAGCGCCAGTCGAAGGGTTACGGCCAGTACGGGCTGGACGCTCGGTCACTTTCAGTTTGCCAACGCCTGGCAGAGTGATTTCGCCGCCGTTTTCCAGCTGATCAGCAACAACTTGGCTCAGTTGGTCCAGCAGAGCGCGCACGGTAGTTTTCGGTGCGTCTACTGCTTCAGCCAGGTCAGCGATCAGTTGGTCTTTAGTAATAGCCATTGTGGTGTTCCTTCCCTATCAAATTCATATGGATTGCAGAGTGCAGTGTCAGCCGTCGAGCCCGACCGTCATGGCCTGGCACCCCAGGCCTACAACCACGGAGATCGGGGTTATAGATGCTTGAAACGGGGATTGGTTCGACCTGACAGATGCTGAATGCACGCTTAACGCCGAGACTTGGCGTAAGACGGGGCAAAACTAGCACAGAGACGGGGAAATATCCGCCTCAACATACCCATTTGGTCAGCTTTATCGCTCTAAACCGTGAAAAAAAGGCATATGGGCCGTCGGAGGTCGTCCAAAACAGCCTTGCAGGCGCGTCTTGGCCAATGGGTGCGGTACACTGGGCGACTTTTTGGGGAGGCCCACCGCTCCCCTTCAACCAGCCGAGAAGCCTATGCCGATCCGTCATTGCATTGTTCACCTGATCGACAAAAAACCCGACGGCACACCTGCAGTTCTGCATGCCCGCGATTCGGAGCTGTCCGAATCGGCCGCCATCGAGAACATGCTGGCCGACCTCAACGAGAGCTACAACGCCAAACAAGGCAAGGCTTGGGGTTTTTTCCATGCCGAGTCCGGCGCGCACCCGTTCAGCGGCTGGTTGAAGGAATATTTCGACGGTGGCCAGGATTTCACCACCTTCAGCCGCACGGCGGTCGAACACCTGCAAAAGCTCATGGAGGAGTCCAACCTCTCCACCGGCGGTCACGTGCTGTTTGCCCACTACCAACAAGGCATGACCGACTACCTGGCCATCGCCCTGCTGCACCACAGCGAAGGCGTGGCGGTGACCGATGAGCTGGACGTGACCCCATCGCGCCACCTGGACCTGGGCCAACTGCACCTGGCGGCACGCATCAACGTCTCCGAGTGGCAGAACAACAAGCAGTCCAAGCAGTACATATCGTTTATCAAAGGCAAGAACGGCAAGAAGGTTTCGGAGTACTTCCGCGACTTTATCGGCTGCCAGGAAGGTGTCGACGGCCCGGGCGAGACCCGCACCTTGCTCAAGGCGTTCAGCGACTTTGTTGAAAGCGAAGACCTGCCGGACGAATCCGCCCGCGAAAAGACCAAAACCCTGGTGGACTACGCCAGCAGCCAGGCCAAGCTCGGTGAGCCGATGGGCCTGGAAGAACTGTCGGGTTTGATCGATGAAGAGCGGCCAAAAGCGTTCTACGACCATATCCGCAACAAGGACTACGGCCTGTCGCCGGAAATTCCAGCCGACAAACGCACCCTCAACCAGTTCCGCCGCTTCACCGGCCGCGCCGAGGGCTTGTCCATCAGCTTTGAGGCACACCTGCTGGGCGACAAGATCGAATACGACGAAGCCGCCGGTACCTTGATCATCAAGGGCCTGCCGACCCAACTGACCGACCAGCTCAAGCGCCGCAACTGATGCTCGGCGGGGTGCTCAAGAAAGTCCTGTTGGTATTGCTGGTGGTGGTGGTGATTCAGCACTGGGGCAAGATCGAGCGGCTGTTCAACCCCTCGCAGGTGGTTTCAGAGCAGGTACGCGCCTCGGCGCACGTGGTGCTCTACTCCACCGAGTGGTGCGGCTACTGCAAGCAGATCCGGCGCTTTCTGGACCAGAAAGGTGTGCCGTACCAGGCGTTCGATATCGAGAAGGATGCCCAGGCGCGCAAGGCGTATGAGGCGCTGGGCGGCGGCGGGATTCCGTTTGTGGAGGTCAATGGCACGCTCATTCGCGATTACAACCCGGACGCGATCATGGCTGCCTTGAAGTAACCCGATCTTAGCGGCAGCCCGCTTGTGTGGGAGCTTTTTTGCGGGAGCTGGCTTGCCTGCGATAGCATCACCGCGCAGTAACTGGCAGACCGAGTTGCCTGCATCGCAGGCAAGCCAGCTCCCACACAAGCCCGCTCCCACATTCAGTTCTGCAGCGTCTTTAGAAGTTAGCTTCCAACGACACCATCGCCGTACGCTCTTCACCGACGTTGTAATACGCCGTACTTGGCGCCAGACCGTTTACCGGCACCGAGTTGAACGACACGGTACGCGCCGAGCTCAGGTATTCCTTGTCAAACACGTTAAGCATCGACAGCCGCAGGGTCGCAGACTTGATCACCTTCTTGTCCACCGGCAAGTAGATACCGGCATTCAGGTCCACCACGGTGCGCCCGGAGATTTTTTCGTCATTGGTCAAATCGCCGTAGAAACTGCCGACGTATTTGCCCGCAACGTTGCCGTAGAAACGCGAGTCGTCGTAGCCAAACACCAGGTTGAACATGTTTTCCGGCACGTTGGCCAGTTGCTTGCCGGCGGTGGGCAACAACACGTTCTTGCTGAGCAGATTGTCTTTCTGTTCAGACTGGGTGTAGGTGTAAGACGCGTAGTAGTTGAAGTGATGCGGCAACAGCCCGCTCCACTCCAGTTCCAGGCCTTTGTTGTCGACTTTTCCGACGTTGATCACCGCGTAGTCGCCGTTGAGGTCGGTGGTCGACAACTGGCGGTCCTTGAAGCTGATGTAGAACAGCGTCGCGCTCAGCGCCATATCGTCTTCGGTGAAGCGCCAGCCCAGTTCCTGGTTCCAGCTCAACTCAGGTTTGAGGCTTACCGAATCGCCCTTGTTGTACAGCACGTAGTTCGGCGGCGTGCGCATGTTGCGGGTGACGTTGTAGAACGCCTGGTTGCTCTCGTCGACCTGGTACTTGGCGCTGAAGTTCGGCAGGAACTGGTGGTAACGGGTGTTACGTTTTTCCGGTTTGTCGTACAGGCTGCCCAGGTTGTTGCCGTCGCGCTCGACGTACTGGTAGGCCACGCCGCCGACAAAACTCAGGTCGGGCGTGGCTTGCCAGCTATCCTGCACCCAGAGCTTTTGCGCTGGCGTGACGGTGTAGTAATGACGGCCTTGTACCGTCGCACCGTTCTTGTCGACCACCTGCCCGCCGCTGTTGTAGTCGCCCCACACATCATCGGGTGCGCCTTCGCCGTTGATGCCGATAAACGGCTGGGTCTGGCGCTGACGTGCGCGCTCATACCAGTAGCCGTAGTCCAGGCTGTGTTCTTCGTTGATGTCCCACTTCATCTTGGCGGTAACGCCCGGGCGCCAGGTTTCGGTCCACGAAGGGCGGTAGTAGTTGAGCGATTTGAGGTTGCTCAGGTCGTAGTTGCCGGCCTTGTCGGACTTCGGCCCCAGGTTCGATGCGGTCTGGCCGCTGAAGCTGCCACCGTTGGCCCAGTAGTAATACGGCGTGACCGTCAGCGCCAGGTTGTCCTGCAACTGCCAGCGCTGGGTGAGCGTGGCGTTGACGCTTTCGAAGGGGTTGCGGTTGAGCTTGTAGGAGGACGACAGCAAACCCGACTTATACACCGGAGTTTGCGAGTAGTCCTTGCGCCGCCCGTCCGTGTCGAACTGCGACTTGCTCAAGGAGTTGTAGTTGTAGTTTTCCTGGTTGTTGTACTTGATGGTGGCCAATGTGGAGTTGCCGCTGCCGTCTTCAAACAGGCTGCTCCACTCGACCTTGTCGCTGCGCAGCGTGCCTTTGCCGCGCCACTTGTCGCCCTCCAGGTGCGATGCCGAGACCCAGGTCTTGAGGCCGCCGAAATCACCGGTATTGACCCGCACGAAGGTCTTGCGCAAGTCGTTGGCGCCGACGATCTGCTTGGCAAACAAGCCGGCCTCTTTGGTCGGCCGAATAGTGATCATGCCGATGTTGCCACCGCTGGAACCGATGTGCGGGCCGTCTGCTTCCGAAGAACCCTGGGTCGCGAATACTTCCGCAAGGTTTTCCGGGTCGCCCAATTGGTTGGAATAGACGCTGTAGTTGCCCGAATCGTTGATCGGCACGCCATCGACGGAAACCCCGATCTGGTCGGAGTTCATGCCGCGCATGGTGAAGTTGGTACCGCTGGTGCCACTGGCATCATCACTGGAAACGTTGATGCCCGGCGTGTATTTGAGCTTGTCGATGGCGTTGGCGGTCGACGACATCTGGTCCATGGCTTCCTTGGTCACCGTCGACCGCGCCTTGGCACTTTCTTCACGGATCATGTGGCCGTTGCCCAGGGTCTGTTTGCCGGCGATGTCCACCGAACCGACGTCCTGCGTGGTGTCTGCCAAAACCAATGGCGCAAAGCTACCTAGGCCCGATGCAAAAAGCAGGGCAGAGAGTGTGTTGATCTTCACAAGTAGATCCCTTACGTGCATCTATCTGTTGTTATGGAGGGCGGTACTGGCTGTCAGAACCGGGTGAACGGCGACGCCAGTCTTCCTGACCACCTGCTCAGGAATCCGAGGATGATCCTTGGCGCGTGTAACGGTTTGGTGACAGGTTTGGGCAATTAGGATGAAGGTTAAGTGAAGGATCTACAGGCAGCGTGATACCTGGCCTGTAACTGCCGGCAGGAAATGATCGCGAGGAAAATAGTTGTAAAAGAAGGTGGCCAGCAAACCGTTCGTGTCTAGCGCAACACAATCATACGGCCCAAAACCGTATGCTGTTCAAACCCCAGCACCGCTTGCAGGGCATTCAAAACCGCCACTGGGTCCTTGCTCGGAAAGCTGCCGCTGACACGCTTGGCGCTCATCTCGTCGTTCAGCAACAGAATGCGCCCCGGATAGTAACGGCTCAGGTCCTTGACCACGTCAGCCAACGGCGCCTTGTAGTAATTGAGCCAACCGTCACGCCAGGCCAGGCGTGACTCACTGTCGACCGCGTGCATCGCTTCGGCCACACCGTCTGCGTAGGCCACCTGTTGGCCTGCGGTCAGAACCTGCTGCCGGCCTTGCCTGGAAGCTGTCACGCCAACCCGGCCAGACAATACCGTCACCTGCGCGCCAGCCGGTTGCAGGCGCACTTCGAACTGTGTGCCCAACACCCGCGCTTCGCCGCTGCCGGCCTCGACCACAAAGGATTGGCCGGTGTGGGTCACGCTGAAAAACCCGGCACCGCGACGCAACTGGATATGCCGCTCACCGTGGCTGAAATCCACGGCGATGGCGCTGTCGGCATCCAGGGTCACTTGGGACTGGTCGGCCAGGGTCACGGTCTTGACCTCACCCGGCGCGGTCACGTAATCGGCGCCGAAGTCATTCACCCAACGCGACGGCTGCCACCCGGCGCCCATCGACACCATCACCAGCAGGCACGCGGCCATGGCCAAGGCGCCTGACCAGCGCAGGGTGCGCGAACGTTTCGAGGTGTTCATCGCATTGAGGTAGCCCTGCAGGGCCAGGGCGTCTTCATCCGCCAGTGCGCGCGCCGGTACTTCGCTCAGCTCCCACAGCACCTGGGCCTGGGAATAAGCCTCGACGTGGGCAGGATCGGCCCGCAACCAGCGGCTGAAGGTGGCCTGGTCGCCACTGCTGGGCTGGTCGTGCAACAGGCTCAGCCAGTCGAGTGCGGCCTGTTCCTGGGCGGGCGTGGGGGTAACGTTCACGGTGCTGTCCCTGGCGTGCGTGGGGGCAATGGTTCGCGAAGGCTGGCCTTGCAGGCTTCGAGGGCACGCATCATATGTTTTTCCACGGCGCTTTGGGACAGCCCCATGGCCTTGGCGATTTCTGCGTACTTGCGGCCGTGGATGCGGTTGAGCAAAAAAATCTGCCGCGTGCGCTCCGGCAGGCTGCGCAAGGCGGCTTCGACATGGCGCAGATCATTGCCCGCTTCGAGCGCCGCCTGCGGTTCGGAGCCCTGATGGTCCTGTTGCTCCGGCAGCCAGCCTTCGTTGCTGCGCACGCGGGCGCCTTCGCTGCGCAAATGGTCGATGGCAATGTTGCCAGCACAGCGCAGCAAGTAAGTGCTGAGTTCTTCGACCTGCACCAACGGGCGGCGCCAGAAGCGCAGGAATAAATCCTGTACCAAATCCGCTGCCGTGGCGCGGCACCCCACACGGCGGCTGACCAAGGCTTCCATTTGCGAACGCTGGGACAAAAACACCTGCAAAAAATGCGCACGCCCACCGGCCGCATCGGTGTGCGGGCGGTCCTGGGATTCGGGTGGCGTGCTGATCATCATTACAGGCTCAAAATAAGGCGAAGGCCGCAACAGGGCTGGCCAGCAGGCCGACGCCCGCCAGGATCAAGGCCAGCCTTGGCCGATACGGCAACAGCAATACCAGCAGCAGCGCGCTGAGCATCAACACCGCGCACCATTCCACCAACCCTTGAGCCCAACCTGAAGCGGCGACAGCGGGCCAGATCGACACGCTCAGCAACAACCAACCGGCCATGCGCAGGCTTGAGCGCCGCGCGGGCGACGGCTTGCTGTGCAGCAGTTCGCCGTGATGGCGGTCGGTGGCCAGGCACAACGCGGTAAACCCGGCGTAGCACATCAACAGGGCAAGCAGCATTCAGTGCGCCTCCTGCTTGAGCGTTACTGCCCGCACGCGCTCGGCCTTGGGTTGCGTGCGGTGTTGCATCTTCCACGCCGCCCACGTGAGGAACAGGCCGCTGGCCAGGCAGGTCAGGTCGAAGCCGGCCATGGCCCAATCACCCTTGGCCAATGACGCGCCCAAGTGCTGCGAGGTGGTCAGCGCGTTGAGCAGAGGGATCGCCACAAACAACAGCGCAGCGAAGCTCAGTTGCTCGACCCAAGCCTGGCGACCACGGCGCAATACGGCGTGCAGCAGGCTCAGGCCCCAGGCGATAAAGAAGGTTTGTATTTCCCCATCGGAACGCTCGGCGAAGCTCACCGGCAACAGGCGGTTGGCCCAGAAAAACGCCGCGATGGCGATCATCAAGCCAGACATGCTGGCAATGTTGAGCACTTCCACCAGCCGCAGTTCAAACGGCATCACACCGGTTTTAGCGTGCTTGAGCTGGCGCTTGCCGAGCCAGATCACCAGGCCGGTGCCGATCATCGCCGTGCCCGCCAGGCCACAGATAAAGTACAGCCAGCGCAGCACCGGGCCAGCGAAATGGCCCATGTGCAGGCCGTAGAAACTGCCGCCAATCGCCGCCGGCAGCGATTGTTCACCGCTGACGCGCAGCAACTCGCCGGTGGTGCCGTTGAATGAAACGCTGCTGCCAAAGTCATGCACCACACGGTCGGAGCCGGCCCGGACCACATTCACCGACGCATTCACATCGCCAGGATTGTTGACCACCAAACGACCCACATGCCCACCGGCCCATTGCGTGCGCGCCTGCTCGTACATCGGCCATAACGGCAGCAACTGACCCGGCTGGCCGAGCGCCGGCGCATTGTTGGTATTGGGGAACACTTCATTAAAGAACGCGCGGCTGTCGTCGCCATACGAGGCCAGGATCGGCGCGGGCATCACCATGTTCATGAAGATCACCAGGCTGCTGTAGGTGATCATCAGGTGAAACGGCAGCACCAGCACACCCACCGCGTTATGCCCGTCGAGCCAGGAGCGCTGGCCCTTGCGTGGGCGAAAGGTGAAGAAGTCCTTGAAGATTTTCTTGTGAGTGATGATCCCGGTGATCAGCGCGACGAACATCACCATCGCGGCGATAGTCGACAGCCAGCGGCCCCACGGGTAAGGCATTTGCAGTTGGAAGTGGAAGCGGTAGAAAAATTCGCCGCCCATGCTTTCGCGGGCCTGGACGGGTTGAGCGCTGACGGGATCGAGGACTTTCTGGATGAAGTTGCCGCGTTTGCCGGGGTCAACTTTGTCTTGCCACATCACCGACAGGCCAGGGTCACGGCTGTTGGGCAGGGTGATAAACCAGCGCGCGGCGTTGGGCGCCTGTTGCTGCAGATAGGTTTGCGCAGCGGCGAGGCTACGCGCTTCGTCCAATGGGTACGCCTGCACTTCGGGCTGCATCCAGTGGGTAATTTCGTCCTTGAAATAGGCCAGGGTGCCGGTCAGGAAAATCGCAAACAGCAGCCAGCCGAAGATCAGGCCGGCCCAGGTGTGCAACCAGGCCATCGCCTGGCGGAAGCCCTCTTTCATGTGCGTGCCATCCAAAAACCCACGCCCGCCAGGGTGGCAAATAACGCGCTGGGCAGCATCACGCCAAACCAGGCGCGCGAAGCTGTGCGGCAAGCGAAGCACCAGATAACGGCCAGCAGATAGAACACAAACGAACTCATCATCCCGGTGATCACCGCGTCAGCGCGCGAGGTGGGCATCCACAGCGCCATGCACACGGCGGCCAGGGATGCCATCAGATAGCCGCCGACCACGGCAGCCAGCGCGCGCGAGCTGACGGCGAGGCGGTAGGAGACGGGCAGTGAGGGTTTGCTTTTCATGCAGGAGACGCCAGATTCATCAGCGCGCAATATTAATGATAAATATTCTCATAAGCAAAAGAGAACGGATGAATCACCTGCCCACATGGATTGCCGAATGCGTATCACGCCCCTTACAATGCGAACAATTCTTGTTCTCTAAAGTACATTGATACTTTCGGAGTGAACGCGTTGCAGCCGCCCAACACCGTCGAAGTCCTGTACCACGACCATCACCTCTGGCTTACCGGCTGGTTGCGACGCAAGCTCGGCTGCCCGCAAAGCGCGGCGGACCTGGCGCAAGACACCTTTATCCGCGTACTCACCGCCCGCGAAGCACCCACGCTGATCGAGCCACGCGCCTTCCTTACCACCGTGGCCAAGCGTGTGCTGTTCAACTTCTACCGCCGCCAGGACCTGGAACGCGCCTACCTCGATGCTCTCGCGCAGATGCCCGAACACGTCGCGCCCTCGGAAGAAGACCGCGCCATCATCCTGCAAACGCTGGTGGAGCTGGACCAACTGCTCGACGGCCTGCCCGTGCAGGTCAAGCGCGCCTTCCTGCTGGCCCAGCTCGACGGCCTGACCTACGCACAAATCGGCGCCGAACTGGGCATCTCCATCGCCACGGTCAAGCGCCACCTGAATAAAGCAGCGATGCGCTGCTACTTCGCCCTATGAACTTTTCAACCCAGGTTGCCGAACAAGCTGTGCACTGGCTGATGGAAATGCAGCAAGGCGCGCTTAACCCGCGCCAGCAAGCGGCGTGGCAGCACTGGCTGAATGCCCACAGTGAACATCAGCGCGCGTGGGACCACATCCAACGCGTCAACCAGCGCCTACGCGGCATGCCCTCGCCTCTCGCTCACGCAGCGCTGAACGCGCCGCAATCGAGCAGCCGCCGCCAGGCGCTGAAGCTGTTGCTGATTCTCGGCGCAGGTTCGGTGGCTGCCTGGGGTTTGCGCCAGCAGCATATTTTGCCGCCCTTGAGCGCCGACTACCGAAGCCCTGTTGGCCAACGGCGCAAGGTGCAACTGGCCGATGGCAGCCAGTTGCAGCTCAATACCGGCAGTGCGGTGGATGTACATTTTGATGGGCAGCAGCGCCTGATCCGCTTGCTTGAAGGCGAGATTTTGCTGACGGCACGCGCAGGCGATACGCCGCTGCGCGTACTCACCGGCCAGGGTTTGCTCAGCAGCCAGGCGGCCCGGCTGAACGTGCGCCAGTTCAACGACCATACCCAACTGGCGGTGTTTGAAGGGAATGTTGAGGTCATGCCCAACAGCTACAGCGGTTTGCCGTTGACCGTCGAGGCCGCGCGTCAGGTCAATTTCACCCGCAAAGGCTGGGACACGCCACGCCCGAACGACGCCAACAGCGGCGCCTGGGCCGACGGCATGCTGGTGGCGGCGCATATGCGCCTGGAAGATTTCCTCGCAGAGCTTGGCCGTTATCGCCGGGGCCAGCTCAACTGCGACCCGCAAGTGGCGAACCTGCTGTTGTCCGGCAGTTATCCATTGGATGACAGCGAGCGCATTCTCGACCTGCTGGAAGTCAGCCTGCCGGTCAAAGTGCGGCGCTTTACGCGCTACTGGGTGACCGTTCAGGCCCGCGCCTGAAAAATTATTTTCAATAACAGTGAGCTGTTTTCCACACCTCGCGTGACAGAGAAGGAAAGCCACCTTGATCCTTCCTTCTCAGGACCGCACGTCATGCCCCAGCAGCCGACCCTTCTCGCCCGCACCTTGCGCCAACTGTTACTCGGCGCCAGCCTCAGTTTCACCGTACTGCCTCAGGTGATGGCGGCCGAGGCCAAGCCGTATCACATCGCTCCGGCCTCGCTGGAAGCGGCGCTGAATCAATTTGGTCGCGAAGCGGGCGTGCTGATTTCGTTCGGTTCGCAAGTCACGGCTGGTATGCAGAGCCGTGGTTTGTCGGGCAATTACAGCGCCGACGAAGGCCTGCAAAAACTGCTCGAAGGCACCGGCCTGCAAGCGCGCGCCGAGGGCGACAAGGCCTACAGTCTGCAACCGGCCAATGCGCCTGCGACCGTGGAGCTGCAAACCTCCAGCGTGGTCGGCGACTGGCTTGGCGATGCGGCGCAAACCAATGTGTTCGAGCACCCCGGCGCCCGTGACGTGATCCGTCGCGAAGAATTCGAACGCCAAGGCGCCACCCAGGCCCGCGATGTGCTCAACCGCATCCCCGGCGTCAATGCCCCGGAAAACAACGGCACCGGCAGCCATGACATGGCGCTGAACTTTGGTATTCGCGGCCTCAACCCACGCCTGGCCTCGCGCTCCACTGTGTTGATGGACGGCATTCCGGTGCCGTTCGCGCCCTATGGCCAGCCGCAGTTGTCTTTCGCGCCGATCAGCATGGGCAACATGGACGCGGTTGACGTGGTTCGCGGCGGCGGTGCCGTGCGCTACGGCCCGCAGAACGTGGGCGGCATCGTCAACTTCGTAACCCGCGCAATCCCGGATGCGCCGACCGTCAAAGGTGGCTTACAGACCGAGACCAGCCCGTCCTCCAGCCATGACGGCTTCAAGACCACCGGCAACCTGCTGGCTGGCGGCACTGCCGACAACGGCCTGGGGGGCGCGATCCTGTACTCCGGCACCCGTGGCGGCGACTGGCGCGAAAACAGCAACACGCGCATCGACGACTTGATCCTCAAGGGCAAATACCAGCTGGACGACGCCAACAGCTTCAACGCCATGGCGCAGTACTACGAAGGCCAGGCCGATATGCCCGGCGGCTTGAACGTCAAGGACTACAAGGCGGATCCGTACCAGTCCACCCGCCCCTACGACAAGTTCTGGGGCCGCCGCACAATGTTCAACGCCGGTTACCGCTACCAGGAAGACCGCCGCGAATTCACCGCCAACACCTTCTTCACCACCACCTTGCGTAATGGCTACCTGGACCAGGGCAGCTTCCTGTCGTTGTCCCCGCGCGAATACTGGGTGCGCGGCCTGGAAACGCGCTTCGCCCAAGGCTTCGATCTGGGCCCTACCAGCCATGAAGTGGGCGTTGGTTACCGCTACATCAGCGAAGCCGGCCATGAGATGCGCTACCGCACGCCGATCAGCGCCAACCAGCAGCTGCCCAACACCAACAGCCGCAACGACCGTGACACCCGTGGCGCCACCGAAGCCAACGCGTTCTTCATCGATGACCGCATTGATATCGGCAAGTGGACCATCACCCCGGGCGTGCGCTACGAAATGATTGAGTCCCAGCAGACCAACAACCTCACCAACGTCAAATACAAAGGCGACTACAACACCGCGTTGCCTGCGTTGAACGTGCTCTATCACCTCACCGAAGACTGGAACCTCTACGCCAACACCGAAGGTTCGTTCGGCAGCGTGCAATACAGCCAGATGCCCAACCGTGTGAGCAGCGGCGAAGTGAAACCGGAAAAAGCCCGCACCTGGGAACTCGGCACCCGCTACGACAACGGCAGCCTGCGTGCGGAAATCGGCGCGTTCCTGATCAACTTCGACAATCAGTACGACAGCAACCAGACCAACGACACGGTGATCGCCCGTGGAGAAACGCGCCACCAGGGCATCGAGTCGAGCATCAACTACGCCCTCGACGGCTTGAGCCCGGCACTCGCGGGCTTTGACGTGTACGCCACCTACGCCTATGTGGACGCAACCATTCGCGAAGACGGGCCGAACAAAGGCAACCGCGTGCCCTTCTCGTCCAAGCACAAAGGCACCCTCGGCGTGGGTTACACCGAAGGCCGCTGGAAGCTCAATGTCGACAGCAGCTACCAGAGCAGCCAGTTCGCCGACAACGCCAACACCCAGGCCGAAACCGCCGACGGCGCCAACGGGCGTATCCCCGGCTACATGCTGTTCAGCAGCCGCGCGGCGTATGACTTCGGCCCGCAGCTGCAAGACTTGAATGTGGCGGTTGGTGTGAAGAACATTTTCAACAAGCAGTACTTCACACGCTCGTTCGACGACAACAACAAGGGCAAATATGTGGGCGAGCCGCGCACGGTATACGTGCAAACGTCCATCGCGTTTTAAGTCCCAGCGAGGCTGCGAAGACGGCGGCACAGGCGGCATATATGCTGGCTGACCCACCGCTTTCGCAGCCTCGCTAAAGCTCGACAGCTCCCACAGGGATCGGCTTTGTTGCTGAGGTTCGGTTAGCGGGGCCATCCCGTCGAACGCAGATTTTGCCAGCGACAAAGCTCAAATGTGGGAGCTGTCGAGCCCTAGCGAGGCTGCGAAGGCGACGGCACAGGCGACACATAAATTGCCTGACCCACCGCTTTCGCAGCCTCGCTAAGGCTCGACAGCTCCCACAGGGATCGGCTTTGTTGCTGAGGTTTCGGTTAGCGGGGCCATCCCGTCGAACGCAGATTCTCCCAGCGACAAAGCGCAAATGTGGGAGCTGTCGAGCCCCAGCGAGGCTGCGAAGGCGGCGGCACAGGCGACACATAAATTGCCTGACCCACCGCTTTCGCAGCCTCGCTAAAGCTCGACAGCTCCCACAGTAGATCGGCTTTGTTGGGGAGGCCTGCGTTGGCGGCGTCTAACTGCCTGCCAGGCAACTCGGCATGCCGGCCACCAAGGCGTCGATGGCGCAGCGCGTCTTGGCTGGCATGTGTGGGGCCGTCGGCCAGATCACGTGGATCGGCGCCGGCTGGTCGCGGTGGTCTGGCAGTACCGCTTCCAGTTGCCCGCGCAATACGTAGTGCGCAATCAACCAGCTCGGCAACCAGGCCAGGCCCACGCCCGCAATCGCGGCATCGGCCACGGCCTGGAGGTCGTCGAGCATCAACAGCGAAGGCACTCCGGGGCGCTGCGAGGTGTTGCAGCGGTAGGCAATACCTCGGTGGGCGGCGAGGTCGTCGATAGCGTTGATTGGCCCGACCCGCTGCAAATAGGCCGGCGAAGCAGCCAGACCAACAGATTGCTCGCCCAGGCGACGCGCACTCAGGCGATCGGTGTCCGGCAGCGGACCAATACGCACGGCCACGTCGAAGCCTTCCTGTGCCAGATCGATCAACCGGTCAGAAAACGAAATCTCGATTTCCAACGCCGGGTAACGGTCCATCAACCCCCACAACGCTGGCGCCGCGTAATGATGGCCGAAAGCCAAAGGCAAGCTCGCCCTTAAACGCCCGCGCGGCTGTTGCCGGCCGCTCTCCAGCACCGATTCGGCAGCTTCCAGCTCTGCCAACGCCCGCAAACAATGTTCGTAGTACGCCTGCCCATCCTCGGTCAGACGCTGGCGGCGGGTGGAGCGCTGCAACAGGCGAGTGCCCAAGCGCGCTTCCAGGCGCGCCAAGCCTTTACCCACGGCCGAACGCGTAAGGTTCAGTCGTTCGGCAGCCTCGGTCAGGTTGCCGCTCTCGACGACTTGCACAAAGAGCTCAACACCATCAAAACGCGGAATGACCATGCTTAATTGTCGCCCTCAATTCCCTTATCAAAGGAAAACTTATCACGAATAAAGAATTCTGCTCCCGCGAGAATAGCGCTCTCCCCCAAGCAAAAGGAATATCCCATGCCGCCCGCCGCCGCCGTATCGGCCATCAGTGCTCCGCGCACTGCCAGAGATGGCCTCGCGCTCACCGCCGTGTGCCTTGTGGCATTGATGTTCGGCCTGGAAATCTCCAGCGTTCCGGTCATCCTGCCGACCCTGGAACAGCAACTGGGCACCGGTTTTCAGGATGCGCAATGGATCATGAACGCCTACACCCTGGCCTGCACCAGCGTCTTGATGGCCGCCGGCACCCTGGCTGACCGCTTTGGACGGCGGCGCATGCTGGTGTTGTGCCTGTGGCTGTTCGGATTGGCTTCGCTGGCCTGCGGGCTGGCCAATGATGCCAGCACCTTGATCGCCGCGCGCTTCGTTCAGGGCGTGGGCGCCGGGGCGATGATGATCTGCCAGTTTGCGATTCTGTCGCACCAGTTCCGTGAACCTGCTGCTCGGGCACGCGCCTTTGCGATATGGGGCGTGATCGCGGGCCTGGGCCTGGGCTTCGGGCCGATGGTCGGCGCGTTGATTCTGGCAGTCGCGGACTGGCGCTGGGTGTTCCTGGTGCATGTGCCGCTCACACTGCTGACCTTGGTGCTGCTGCGCATCAGCGTGCAGGAATCCCGCGATCCGGCGGGCCATCGGCTGGATATCGCCGGCATGCTGACCTTGACGCTGTCGGTGTTCGCCTTGGTGTATTTCATTACTCAGGGCAGCGAAAACGGCTTCGGCAGCCCGGCGATGCTCGGCTGGGCCGGTTTGTCGCTGGGCGGGCTGCTGCTGTTCATCTTTGTTGAGCGGCGCAGCGCTCACCCGATGTTCGATTTTTCGGTGTTCCGCATCCAGCGCTTCAACGGCGCGCTGATGGGCTCGATTGGCATGAACTTCAGTTTCTGGCCTTTCATGATCTACCTGCCGCTCTACTTCCAGGCTGGCCTGGGTTACGACACGCTGACCACCGGCGCGGCCTTGCTGGCCTACACGCTGCCGACCTTGCTGGTGCCGCCACTGGCGGAACGCCTGGCCCTGCGCTACGGCGCCGAACGTATTATCCCGCTGGGCCTGGGTTTGATGGGTGCAGGGTTTATCACCATGGCAGCAGTCAATGGCGCGCAGCAGCCGAGTATCGTCTGGGTACTGTTCAGTTGCGTGTTAGCGGGCGTGGGACTGGCACTGACCAACTCACCGACCACCAACACCACCACCGGCGCAGTGTCGGCTGACCGGGCGGGCATGGCCTCGGGTATTGACCTCAGCGCACGGTTGATCACGCTGGCGCTCAATATCGCGTTGATGGGGCTGGTGCTGCTGCTGGGCATCGGCCATCACCTTTCCAGCCTGCTGCCTGCCACTACGGCCTTGGATTGGCCCGCTATCAGCCAGAACATTGCGGCCGGCAAGCTGAACGCGCTGGTGCTGGCGCCTGCAGAGGCACAGGCCGCACTGCGCTACGGCGCCGGCTGGGCCATGCTGTTTGCGGGTGTTGGCGCGTGTGGGCTGGCGATCTTGAGCCGGTACTTCTTCCAGCAGCGCCGCTGAACGAAAACGGGCCTGCGCATGCAGGCCCGTTTTATTGGGGTTGAAAAAACACTCAGCTATCAGCTGTTAAGCGCAGCCTGTTCGTTTTCCAGAAATTCCTCTTCCAACTCGGCCTCATCAGCCTTGGTATCAGGCAGGCTCTGCCCCGCGGCGCGTGGTTTGCCGCGCAGTTTGCCGTACAGATGTTCCAGCGCATGCTCAAGCTTGGTGGCGGCACCATCGATCGCCTGTTCCAGCGTATCGGCCTTGTGCAGAACCGACAGTGGTTGATGGCCCTTTGGCCGTGCTTCCAGACGGCAACTCAGATCGTGGGGGCCGGGCTTGTCGCCGTTTTCATCCTTCAGGTAGACCTCAACGCGGGTCAGGTCCTCTTCATAACGTTCGAGCGTGCTCTCAATGGTAGTTCGTACCCACTCCTCCAGTCGGATGCTGCTTTCAATATGGTTATCGCTATTGACTTGGATTTGCATAGTTCTTCCCTTATTTCAGCTAGCTCGCGAGAGGTCACAACTGCAACACCGGGGCGGTGAAACCATGACCTCTTGATTACACAATTGAGCACTGCGCAGAACAATTCAACCCCTTTGCAAAGATAAATCCCACATTACAAATTAACCCTGACGAGGAGCAAAAACGCTGTTAGGGTGGGGAGTTAGTTACATCTTCTTACGCCCAGCGAACCTCATAATTGCCCCTCTCCCAACGGGTGCAATCCGCGAAAAATCCCCGCTTCCTCCACCAGCCAGTCATGCACCGCACGCACGCCCGGATGGCTCAACGCGCCCGGCGCATACAACAGCACATAACGTTTATGGTTGGGCACGGCCAGGCCGAAGGGCACGATCAAGGTGCCGCGCTCGAGTTCATCGTTAAGCAGGGTACGCCGCGCAATCGCCACGCCCATACCTGCGATAGCGGCCTCGATGGTCAGGTGATTGCGGTTGAAGGTGTGGCCGCGTCGCACGTCGGCATCGTGGTAGCCGATAGCATTCAGGTAAAACTCCCACTCGGCGTATTCATAACTCCCACGCCAGGCGGTGATGTCGTGCAACAGCGGAAAATGCACCAGGTCCGCCGGGCCATGCAGCGGCGGCCTTCCGCGCAGCAGGCTCGGCGCGCACACTGGAAAAATCTGTTCATCGAGCAGGGCTGTGGATAACAGGCCAGGGTAGCTGCCGTCGTTCAAGTCGATGGCCAGGTCGAAGTCGCCTTCGTGCAGGGCGATGCTGCTGTCTTCAGCGACCATGCGCAGTTGGATATCCGGGAAGCGCTGCTGCAAACGCGGCAAACGCGGGGTCAGCCACTTGCCGAGAAACGATGGGATCGAGCGCAGGCGCAAGGTGCCGCTGATCATCCCCGCGTCCAGCCGCTGCAATTCCGCATCGATGCTGCCGTACGCCTCGCCTACGGTTGCCGCCAGCCTTTGCCCTTCGGCACTCAGCTCCACGCCACGGGCGCGCCGATGAAACAACCGAAAGCCCAAGCGCTCTTCCAACTGGCGGATTTGCTGGCTCACCGCCCCCGGCGTGATGTGCAGTTCTTCGGCACAACGGGTGAACGACAAATGCCGCGCTGCGCAGGAAAACACGTGCAACCAGACATACGTCTGGCCATGGAGGGGGCGAGTCATAGCGTTTAGTCCTGCTAAAGGGTGTCTTAGGATAATTCGTTGGTCAGTGCCGATCCAGAGGCTCAGTATCGCGCCAATTCCGCCTGCTCTACAAAACATGGCAGCGATTTCTACTCCATTGCTTGTAAGGCTTTAGCATGGCTATCAGTGTTTTCGATCTATTCAAAGTGGGCATCGGCCCGTCCAGCTCCCATACCGTCGGCCCGATGCGCGCAGCGGCGACCTTCGCCCAAGCCCTGACCGACCAACAATTACTGGCCGATACGCGACGTATCGAAGTGCGCCTGTACGGCTCGCTGTCCGCCACGGGCGTGGGCCATGCCACCGACCGCGCCACCGTAATGGGGCTGATGGGCGAATGGCCAGACAAGGTCGACCCCACGTCGATCAATGCGCGTATCCAGCAGTTGCGCGAATCCGGCCGATTGCTGCTCGCAGGCTCGCAGGACATTGCCTTCAACTGGCACACCGACCTCCTGCTGCTCGACGAAAGCCTGCCCTACCACCCCAACGCCATGTCCCTGCACGCCTATGGCGAAAACGGCCTGCTGAGCGAACAAACCTATTACTCGGTAGGCGGCGGTTTCATCATCGAAGCGGCCGAAGCCGCCTCGGGCATTGCGCCTAGCAGCGACGTTGAATTGCCCTATGACTTTTCCAGCGCCGTCGAACTGCTGGCCTTGTGCAACAAGCACGGCCTGCGGGTCTCCGAGCTGATGATGGCCAATGAACGCGCGTGGCGCTGCGACGAAGAAATCCGCAGCGGCCTGCTGCATATCTGGTCGGTGATGCGCGAGTGCGTGGAGCAAGGCTTGCGCGATGAAGGCATCTTGCCAGGTGGCCTCGACGTGCCACGCCGTGCAGCGAAATTGCATCGCAGCCTGCTGGAAATCGGCAAACCCAATGTGATCACCTCCACCTTGTCGGCGATGGAATGGGTCAACCTGTTCGCCCTTGCCGTCAACGAAGAAAACGCCGCCGGCGGGCGCATGGTCACCGCGCCGACCAATGGCGCGGCGGGGATCATCCCGGCCGTGCTGCATTACTACATGAAGTTCAACCCGCAAGCGTGCGATGACGATGTGGTCAATTTCTTCCTGGCCGCCGCTGCCGTCGGCATCCTCTGCAAGAAAAACGCCTCGATCTCCGGCGCCGAAGTCGGCTGCCAGGGCGAAGTAGGCTCGGCCTGCGCCATGGCCGCTGCGGGTTTGGCCGATATTCTCGGCGCCACGCCGGAGCAACTGGAAAACGCCGCAGAAATCGGCCTGGAACACAACCTCGGTCTGACCTGCGACCCGGTCGGCGGCCTGGTACAAGTGCCGTGTATCGAGCGCAACGCCATCGCGGCGGTCAAGGCCATCAACGCCACACAAATGGCCCTGCGCGGTGACGGTAAACACTTTATTTCCCTCGACCGGGTGATCCGCACCATGCGCGATACCGGCGCCGACATGCATGACAAATACAAAGAAACTTCACGGGGCGGCCTGGCGGTCAGCTGGGTGGAGTGCTGACGAGCACTGCTACCCGCCCCCTACGTGAGCCCGCGCAAAAATAATAACGAGGCAATATCGATGACTGATGTACGTACACCTGCCGTTGAAAACCCTACTGTTGCTACAGATAACGCTGTAGACAAAACTGTCACCACCGGCTGGACCAAACACGACACCACCTGGATGCTCGGCCTCTACGGCACCGCCATTGGCGCGGGCACCTTGTTCCTGCCGATCAACGCCGGCGTTGGCGGCTTCTGGCCGCTGATCGTGCTGGCGTTGCTGGCCTTCCCGATGACCTTCTTCGCTCACCGTGGGCTGACGCGCTTTGTGCTGTCGGGCAAATCCGGTGATATCACCGAAGTGGTCGAAGAACACTTCGGCGTCGGCGCCGGCAAGCTGATCACGCTGCTGTACTTTTTCGCGATTTTCCCGATCCTGCTGGTGTACAGCGTGGCGCTGACCAACACCCTCAGCAGCTTCATGGAACACCAACTGCACATGGCCCCGCCGCCTCGGGCGATCCTGTCGCTGGTGCTGATCCTGGGCCTGATGGCCATTGTGCGCTGCGGCCAGGGCGTGATCGTCAAAGCCATGAGCGTGCTGGTGTACCCCTTCGTCGCCGCCTTGCTGTTGCTGGCCGTGAGCCTGATCCCCAACTGGAACGGCGCATTCTTCGCCTCCGCCAGTGAAGGCATGCCATTGCCGCTGTTCTTCAAGACCCTGTGGCTGGCGATCCCGGTGATGGTGTTCTCCTTCAACCACTCGCCGATCATTTCCGCCTTTGCCGTCGACCAGAAGCGCGTGTACGGCCCACAGGCCGAACGCAAAAGCAGCGGCATCCTCGCCACCGCCCACGGCATGATGGTGCTGACGGTGATGTTCTTCTGCTTCAGCTGCGTGCTGGCCCTGTCGCCAGCTGACCTGGCGGCCGCCAAGGCGCAGAACATTTCGATCCTGTCGTACCTGGCCAACCACTTCCAGACGCCGGTGATTGCCTACGCCGCGCCGTTGATCGCGCTGGTGGCGATTACCAAGTCTTTCCTCGGCCACTACATCGGCGCCAGCGAAGGCTTCCAGGGTTTGATCGTCAAATCCCTGCGTGGGCGTAACCGTTCGATGTCATCCAAGGGGCTGGAACGCTGCACCGCACTGTTCATGGTGCTGACCTGCTGGGCCGTGGCGACCTTCAACCCGAGCATCCTCGGCATGATCGAAACCCTGGGCGGGCCGATCATCGCGTGCCTGCTGTTCCTGATGCCGATGTACGCAATCCACCGCGTGCCATCTCTGCGCCAGTATTCGGGGCAGGTGTCGAATGTGTTTGTGGTGGTGATCGGCTTGATTGCGCTGTCTGCGATCGTTTTTTCCGTGCTGCCCTGAAATCGAACACAACACACATCCCCTGTGGGAGCGGGCTTGCCCGCGATAGCGGTCTGTCAGCCAGAAATTATTTAGCTGATACACCGCAATCGCGGGCAAGCCCGCTCCCACAGGGGTATTGCAGCGCCTGGTAAAGCGCTATACGGCACGCCCCTTGCTGTACAGCTCTTGAGGCAAACGGACCTTGTGAACCCTCAGCGACGGAGTGGCCGGTGGTCAGGCAATGCGAACTAAACCAGACACCGGTCGTCAATGACTGCATGTTCTTATCAGGCGGTAACGCACCATGGACAATCCTTTTCAGATCATCACTGACACCTTCACGCCCACCTACCGCGTCAACTTGAGCATCCAACGGCTCGACGGCAGCATCATGCTCACCCTCTCGGATGAGACGGGCGTGGTGGCCAAACGCATGATCAGCGCCGAACAACGCAACGACCCGCAGCGGCTCAAGCGCCTGGTGCAAAGCATTCAGTTCGGCATCGCCATCGAACAGGGCCACAGCGCCATGGAGATTCTGGCGGTGATGACGGACGGCGACAGCCACAAACTATTGCAGCCACCGCCCGCCCGCACCCTGCCCTTCAGCGTCGGGCTTTAAAGCTCGCCTTTCTCGGTTTCCAGGCTCGCCTCGCCCTTGCGACGCGGGCCTTCGACCTTCACCGACGGGAACGCCGACGAGGCATAGCGCACCACCAGAATCGAGAACGCCAGCAACAGAATGCCGCCGCACAGGTAGATGATGCCGACGTCCGGCGGGTTGTGGTGCGACACGTTGGAGATCAGCAGGCGCGTCAGCGCGGTGATCGCCACGTAGATCAGGAAGCGCACGGGCATATGGTTGGTCTTGAAATAAATCCCGACCATTGCGCCCAATTCCAGGTAGATGAACAGCAGCAAGATGTCATCGATCTTGATGTGCCCTGTCTCCAGCATCCCCAGAAACTCCATCACCGCCGCCCAGGCTGTTACGGCACCAATGGCGAACAGCGCCAGGTAGTGGAACGTCTCGACGAACAGATTCCCCAGCGACTCGGCCAGCCCATGGACTTGCTGACGCAGCTTTTCGGCCCAATTGATTTTCACGATGATGCTTCCTTAGGTCGGCTCGACCGGATAATGCGGGGTGGACGTGACGGTTGTTCTGCATGCAGAAAAAAGGCCAGTGGCAGGTATAAGATGGTGGCGGCGTGACATGAGGCACTCCGAACCTGTATTTACGGGCTACATTAAAAAACTGCTACCCAAACCCCGTGGTTTGGCTTACCCTTTTAGCTGTATATAAATACAGTAGTCGAAAAAGACAACTATCGTGAAGGCATGTGAGGTGGTGAATGGCCGTCGAAGTGGTATACCGCAGCAGCCGAGATCTGGAGCATTTGTTCATGGATAAAGCCGAAGCTGACCGTCATGACAAGATGCTTGAACTCGCTGAGTTGCTGGCAGAAGTGTTGCAAAAAGCCGTGCCGTCCTTGAGCGAGCAGCAGGTCGAAGAAGCCGGGTTCTACATGGCGAAGAATCGCGATGTCTTTGCCAAGGCGTTCAAGAGCCAGCCAGACGCGCTGTCCGAGTTGTTGAACTCGGTAGACGAGTAAACGCCCGAATTGAATAGGCCCTGAATCATTGATTCAGGGCCTTTTTAATGCCTGGGCTATTTGTAGAGCAGGCGTTCGGCCAACTCGTCCGCTACCCGTGCGGGGGAGCGTTTTTCGGCTTGGGCGTGGGCGAATATTTCGGTGAGGCGCGTGCCGATGTTCGACAGGTGCGCGGTGATGGCGGGCAGCTCGGTGCCGGCGTGTTTGAGGGCGACGTAGATCAGGCCACCGGAGTTGATCACGTAATCCGGGGCGTAGAGGATACCGCGCCCTTCCAGTTGGTCGGCAATGTCCAGGGTGGTCAATTGCGCGCTGGCGGAACCGGCCACGGCGGCGCAACGCAGTTGGCCGACCGTGTGGCGGTTGAACACCGCGCCGACACCGCACGGCGCCAGGATGTCACAGGGTGTGCTGAGCAAAGCATCGTTGGCGATGGGGTGTGCGCCGAGTTGCTCCATGGCCAATTGCACCTTGCCGTGGTCAATGTCGCTGACCAACAGTTCGGCGCCCGCCGCGTGCAGTTGTTCGGCCAGCGCATAACCGACATTGCCCAGGCCCTGGATCGCAACGCGCAGGCCTTCAAGGTTGTCACTGCCCAGGCGCGCCATGGCGGTGCTGCGGATGCCGGTGAAAACGCCCATGGCCGCATGCGGCGCCGGGTCGCCGGCGGCCGTGGTGCTGGTGACGAAACGGGTGTGTTGGGCGATGCAGTCCATATCAGCAACCGAGGTGCCGCTGTCGATCGAGGTGACAAAACGGCCGTCGAGTTTTTCGATACAACGGCCAAACGCTTCGAACAATGCGGCGCGGCTTTCCACGTGCACGGGGCGGATAATCACCGCCGTACCGCCGCCCACCGGCAAGCCGGCCAGGGCGGCTTTGTAGCTCATGCCTTGGGCCAGGCGTGCGGCATCGGCTACGGCACTTTCATCGTCGGGATAAGCAAGATAACGGCAACCGCCCAAGGCAGGGCCGAGGCGGCTGTTGTGGATGGCGATGACGGCCTTCAACCCGGTGACCGGGTCGACGCTCAGGTGCAGCGATTCAAGGCGGGTGCTGTGCATAAGCGCAAACATCGTCAAGCTCCCGAATCACTTCTGGTAGAGGCCCCAGTATAGGCTTGCGGTAGAAAACTGCTGAATCACGCTGGAATAAGCCGCCAGGTTTCGTAGGCATCACGACATAAGCACGCAGGACATTTCTTAAGTTACTGGACGAATATTCACAGCAAGGCTAAAACGTGGGCATCCGCCGGAGAATGCAATGAATCCCCGCACAGCCTTTTTCGCCTGCCTGGACCGCTCACCGCCTGCGCTGTTTGAAGCCGCGCTGTGGATAGCGGCTGAACATGATCCGAGCGTGCAACCCTTGCTGATCCTGCAAGACCTGACCCTGCTGCAACAACAGGTCAGCGTAGGCATGCCCATGCTACCGACGGATGAACTCGGCCAACCGTTGCTGCGGCGCATGAATGACCTGGGGTTTGCCCAGGATGATTCCACGCCACTGCGCCCCGCCGCCGCGCTGCTCGACAAAGTACTGCAGCGCAAACGCGGCCAGCCTTTGGCCATGGGCCTGATCGCGCTGGAGATGGCGCGGCGCCTGGATATCCCCATGGAGGGGGTTAATTTCCCCGGCCATTTCCTGCTGCGGGTGCCTGGCGCCGATCACCTGCTGGACCCGTGTGGCGGGCGGCGCCTGTACCCCAACGACTGCCGCGAGTTGCTGCACCGCCAGTACGGGCCAAACCTCAAGTTGCAGGCCGAGCACCTGCACACCGCCGAACCGCGCGCGATCCTGCAACGGCTGTCACGTAACCTGCGCCAACTGCACCTGGCCAATGACCATCCGCTGTCGGCTCTGATCGACGCCGAGCGCGTGCTGGAGCTGGGCAACGCCAGCGCAGCGGATTACCTGGCGCGGGCCAGCCTTTACCAGCGCCTGGACTGCCCGAGCGCCGAGCGCTTTGATCTGGAACATGCCCTGTTGCTCAGCGAAGACCCGATCCAGCGCCTGCGCCTGACCGAGCGGCTGGGGCATTTGCCACCCAACACCGTGGTGCACTGAAATACTATCTGCGCCTGCAGGCTTGTTGTGGCAGGCGGGCTTTCTGTGGCAAACGGGCTTGTTGTGGCGAGCGGGCTTGCCCCGCGTTGGGCTGCGCAGCAGCCCCATTACCGTCACCGCATTTCTCCAGACAAACCGCAGTGGCAGGTTTTGGGGCGGCTTCGCCACCCAACGCGGGGCAAGCCCGCTCGCCACAACAAGCCCGCCTGCCACAACAAGCCCGTTTGCCACAACAAGCCCGTTTGCCACAGAAAGCCCAGCTCGGCACAGAACCTGCCCAGCCGAAAATCAATGATTGGCCGGCGTCTTGAGAGTATCGCTGTGCAAAGGACCCTGCGCCGCGTTGGAGCCAGGCGAGCGCACCTGAATAATCAACAGCGCCGCAATCACCGCCGGAATCGCGCAGAAGAAAAAGATCTGCTCAACCGGAATATGCATCGCCAGCAACATGCTGCCAAACAACGGCCCCAGGATTGAACCAAAGCGCCCCACACCCAAAGCCCAGCCAGTGCCGGTAGCACGCACATGCGCGGGGTAGAAGTTGCTGGCAAAGGCATTGAGGGTCAGTTGCCCGCCAATAATGCAGAACCCGGCCGCGAACACACAGGCCACCAGATAACGCGGGTTGTCATGGTTCAGCCCCAGCAAAATCGTGCACACTGCAGCCGCCGCCAACACGCCGGACAACAGCCGCACTTTGCTTTTGAGGCGGTCGGCGAACCAGGCCATACCGATGGCGCCCAGGGTGCCGGCAAACAGGAACATTGAGGTCACCAAGTTGGCTTGCTTCAATGCCAGGCCGCTTTCCAGCAGCAGCGTCGGCAGCCAGCTGATCATGAAATACAGCAGGATCAGGCTGACAAAAAAGGTTGCCCAAATCAGCACGGTCGGACGCGCGTAGCCGTTGCGAAACAGCTCCACCACCGTGAGTTTGCTGCCCTGCTCCTGAAGGTTCTCTGCCTCACTCGCCAGCGGCGGCTGCCAGTCGGGCAGCATGCGCGCCGTGACCTTTTGCAGCCGCGTATAGGGTGGCGCATCACGCAATAGACGTGGCAGGGATTCCGGCAACAGCCATACCAGGAAGGGGAACAGCAGCAACGGCGTCACCCCGCCCGCCAGGAAGACCGCCTGCCAGCCGTAGCCTTCGATAAAACCCGCAGCGACAAAGCCACCCGCCGCGCCGCCGAACGAGAAGCCGCAGGCGGCCAGTGTCACCATCAAGGTGCGCATGCGCGGTGGGGAATATTCCGACATCAACGCCATGGCGCTGGGCATCGCGCCGCCCATGCCGATGCCGCAGATAAACCGCGCGGCCATCAGTGTGCTCAGGGAGTTGGCGAACACCATCAGCACGGTGAGGCTCGCGTAGATCAGCACGCAGGCGAGCAGGATGCGGCGCACGCCGAAGCGGTCGGCCAGCGGCGTTACCAGCAATGAGCCCAAGGTCAGGCCCAACAAGTTGGCACTGAACACCGGGCCGAACGCGGCTTTTTCCAGGCCCCAATCCTTGGCCAATGCCGGCACCACGTAACCCAGCACCTGGGCGTCATAGCCGTCGGTTACCAGCAGCAGCGCCAGCAACAGCAGAATCAACCACTGGTAGCGCGACACCGCACGGGCGTCGAGTGCAGCGCGAAAGCTCGCAATCTGATTGTGCATCGCAAGTACCTGTTATTTTTATAAGGATGACGCGGATCAAACTGTGGGAGCTGGCTTGCCTGCGATGACGGTGTGTCAGCCAGTGAATTATCAACTGATAGACCGCTATCGCAGGCAAGCCAGCTCCCACATTGATTTAGGGTGTGTCAGGGGTGTCGGGTTGGTTGGCGGGATGCGCTTGCACAAACGCCGGATGCTGCGCCGCCAGCGCCGCCACGCGCCCAATGCGTGGGTACGCGCCCAACGGCACCTTGAAACGCTCAGCCGCATACAACTGCGGGATCAGAAACGCATCCGCCATCCCCGGTTGCTCACCAAAACAAAAGCCTTCATCGCCAATCAACTGCTCCACCGCACCCAGCCCCTGGCTGATCCAATGCCCGATCCACTCGAGCACTTGCGCCTCGTCATGCCCCCATTTGCGCAGCAGGTTTTGCGTGCTGGAGTTGTGCAGTGGGTGGATATCGCAGCCGATGATCGACGCCACAGCGCGCTCATGGGCGCGGGTCGCCAAGTCCTTGGAGAGCAGCGGCGCCTGTGGATAACGCTCTTCCAGGTACTCGATGATTGCCGGTGATTGAATCAACAGCTCGCCATCCTCGGTACGCAGCGCTGGCACACGGCCCTGCGGGTTAATCGCCAGGTACTCGGGCTGGCGATTCGCACCACCGGGCGGCACCAGCAGGTTCACCGGCACGGCGGTAAAGTCCAGCCCCTTGAGCGCCAGGGCGATACGCACCCGGTATGACGAAGTAGAACGGTAGTAGGTATAGAGTTGCATCGCCCTGCCCTCTTAGCGTGCTGCGATCACGGTGCCACGGCATTCGCCGAAACCGATGGAGGCAAAACCTTCACGGCTGCAACGGGCGCGCAGGATGATTTCGTCGCCATCTTCAAGGAACTTGCGCACCTCGCCGGAGGCCAGTTCAATCGGCTTTTTGCCGCCCTCGGTGATCTCCAGCAGGCTGCCGAATTGCCCCGGCTGCGGCCCGGACAACGTGCCCGAACCAAACAAGTCACCGGCCTGCAACTGGCAGCCGTTGACGCTGTGGTGCGCAACCATCTGCGCTACGGTCCAGTACATATGCTGGGTGTTGCTCAGGGTCAGGCGGTGTTCCGGCAGGTTTTGCTCGCGCATCGCGGCGGTGGTCAGCAGCACTTCCAGCTCGATGTCGAAACCGCCAGCGGCCTGGTCACGTTGGTCCAGCAGGTACGGCAGCGGCTGCGGGTCACCTTCGGGGCGCGCCGGTTGGGCTTTGCGGAACGGCTCCAGGGCTTCGGCGGTGACCACCCACGGCGAGATGCTGGTGATGAAGCTTTTCGACAGGAACGGGCCGAGCGGCTGGTATTCCCAGGCCTGGATATCCCGTGCCGACCAGTCGTTGAGCAGGCAGAAGCCGGCGATATGCTCGGCGGCGTCGCCAATGGCAATCGAGTCGCCCATGGCATTGCCCTGGCCGATCCAGATGCCCAGTTCCAATTCGTAATCCAGGCGCGCGCACGGGCCAAAGGTTGGCTCGGTCTGGCCGGCCGGCAGCGTCTGGCCTTTAGGCCGACGTACGTCCGTGCCCGACGGGCGAATGGTCGAGGCGCGGCCGTGATAGCCAATCGGCACGTACTTGTAGTTAGGCAGCAACGGGTTGTCGGGACGGAACAGTTTGCCGACGTTTTGCGCGTGTTCGATACCCACATAAAAGTCGGTGTAATCGCTGATTTTTGCCGGCAAATGCATCTGGCAATCCGCCGCGCGGTGCAGTACCTGCGCCTCACGGGTGTGCAGCTTGCTGCCTTCGGCGAGCAGTTCCAGCAGGCGCTCGCGCAAGGCTACGCGCGGGCCACGGCCGAGTTCGAAAAAGGCATTCAGTTGGCCACCGGCGGTGGCTTCAACGGCGCGCCGTGCTTCACCTTCGAACTCATCCAGCGCAGCGTGCAGGTCGAGAATCGAGTCGCCAATCGCCACGCCACTGCGCGGCGCCGAGCCATTGATGCTGAACACGCCCAGCGGCAGGTTCTGCAAGGGGAAATCGCGGTGGCCGTTGGCGGAGGCTACCCAGCTGCGGGTAAGGGTTGGCTGAGTCATGGGTTATCTCCGGTTCGGGTTGAAGGTGGCGGGCAGTGAAGCCCAACACGCATCGTAAGAGGGTTGCAGTTGCGGGCACTCAAGGGCGAACTGTGTCGGGCGCAGCACCTGGCTGGTCTCGAACATGAAGGCCATGGTGTTATCGATCTTGTGCGGCGCAAGCTCCACGTTGATGGCTTTGGTGCAGGTCTCGCCGTCCGGGCCGTGGGCGCTCATGCAGCTGTGCAGCGACGCGCCACCGGGCAGGAAGCCTTCGGCCTTGGCATCGTAGGCGCCCTGGATCAGGCCCATGTATTCGTTCATCAGGTTGCGGTGGAACCACGGCGGACGGAAGGTGTTCTCGGCCACCATCCAGCGCGGCGGGAAAATCACGAAATCGAGGTTGGCCAGCCCGTGCACGCTGGTGGGCGAGGTCAATACGGTGAAAATCGACGGGTCCGGGTGATCGAAACTCACGGTGCCGATGGTATTGAAGCGGCGCAGATCATATTTGTACGGCACGTTATTACCGTGCCAGGCGACTACGTTCAACGGCGAATGGTCCAGCTCGCAGGCCCACAGTTCACCGAGGAATTTCTGCACCAGCGTTGTAGGCTTTTTACTGTCTTCGTAGTGGGCAACCGGGGTAAGAAAATCACGCGGATTAGCCAGGCCGTTACTGCCGATCGGCCCAAGGTCCGGCAGGCGCAGTGGCGCGCCGTGGTTTTCCGCAACATAGCCACGCGCCTGGGCATCCAGCAGTTCGATGCGAAACTTCAGGCCACGGGGCAGCACCAGAATTTCCAGCGGCTCGACGTCCAGCACCCCCAACTCGGTGGCGATACGCAGACGGCCTTGCTCCGGGACGATCAACAGTTCGCCATCGGCGTTGAAAAACACGCGCTCCATGGAACGGTTGGCGCGGTAGGTGTAGATGCTGATGCCTGAAGGTTTTTCCGCACCGGAGTTGGCGACCATGCCGACAAGGCCGTCGACAAAGTCGGTCGGCTCACTCGGAATATCCAGCGGGTTCCAGCGCAAGCGATTCGGCGTCACCCCGCCCAACGCCCCACCGGCCAATTGCCGTTCCAACTTGATAAACGCCGGGTGGTTGGCCGACGGCTGAATGCGGTACAGCCAGGTGCGGCGGGCTTCGCTGCGCGCCATGGTGAAGGCAGTGCCGGAAAACAGCTCGGTGTACAGGCCGTAGGGGGCTTTTTGCGGGGAGTTCTGGCCGACGGGCAGCGCGCCGGGCAGGGCTTCGCTGGCGAATTGATTGCCGAAGCCCGATTGGTATTCGAGGTCCATGGATCATCCTCTGTGCGGAAGTTGTTTTTATCGTAATCCAGTTACGCATAACGTAATTTGATCACTATCGACCGTCAAGCTATAAAGACGCCCATTCATCTCTCGGATTCTCGCCCTTCCATGGAAAAGCCCCGCGACAACGGTAAACAGAAAGTCCGCTCGGCCGAAGTGGGCACCGATATCCTCAAGGCGCTGGCCGAACTGTCTCCGGCCACTTCGCTGTCGCGCCTGGCCGAACATGTGCAGATGCCGGCAAGCAAGGTCCACCGCTATTTGCAGGCGCTGATCGCCTCAGGCTTTGCCGAGCAGAACACCGCTACCAACCATTACGGCCTGGGCCGCGAAGCGTTGCGCGTGGGTTTGGCAGCACTGGGCAGCATAGACGTGTTGAAAGTCGGCGCAATGCCGCTGGCAGAGCTGCGTGATGAATTGAATGAAACCTGCTTTTTTGCGGTGTGGGGCAACCAGGGCGCGACCGTGGTGCAGATAGAACCGGCAGTGCGCGCCGTCACCGTGGTGACGCAGTTGGGTTCGGTGCTGCCGCTGCTCAGTTCGTCCACCGGGCTGGTCTTCAGCGCTTACCTGCCCTCTCGGGAAACCGTGGAATTGCGCGAACGCGAGATACAGGCCGGGACTGCCCATGCCCTGGCGGACGACGAGGCTTACGCCAGCGCCTGTGAACAGATTCGCCACCGCGGCCTGCACTTTGTGCATGGTTTGCTGATGCCCGGCGTCGATGCGTTGTCGGCGCCGGTATTCAATGCGGTCGGACACGTGGCGGCGGTGATGACCGTGGTCGGCCCCACCTCACTGTTCCACGCCGATGAAGATGGCCCGGCGGCGCAGCGCTTGCTGGCGGCGACCCGGGCCGTGAGTTGGCGCATGGGCTATCAGCCCTGAATCACTCGTCCCAGCGTGACAGAGCCAGCGCCACGCGGTTTTCCACGGTTTTGACCTGCGCGCCGGCCACCACGTAGTTGTTGCTCAGCATCGAGAACACCAGCTTGCGCCCTTTGGTATCGGTGATGTAACCACTCAAGGACGATACGCCGCCCATGGAGCCGGTCTTGGCATGCAGGTTGTTCTCGGCCGGGGTGCCGCGCAGGCGATAACGCAGGCTGCCGCCGGTCATGCGGTCGGTGTTGCCGGCAATGGGCAGCGCGTTGTACCAGGCGTTGAACCACGGCTGCTTGCTTGCGGCCAGCAGCAGGTCGGTGAGGTTTTGCGACGACACCAGATTACGTCGCGATAGCCCCGAGCCGTCGACCTGGCTCAGCGTCGCCGTGTCCAGCCCCTGACGCTTGAGAAACCCGGCCACCGCCACCGCACCCGCTGCCGCCGTGCCGCTGTTGGCCGTCTGGCGGCCCATGGCCTTGAGCAAGGCCTCGGACATGTTGTTGTTCGAGAGTTTGAGCAGCGGCGTGATCAATTCCTGCAACGGCGCCGACTTGTGCTCGGCCAGTACCGTCACCGCAGACGGGCTGGCACCGCCCATCACACGACGGCCAAGCACTGTGATGCCTTGCTGCGCCAGCGCTTGCTCGAACAGGTTGGCCACCAGTTGCGTTGGCTCCCAGACACTCACCAGTTGCTCGCTCTGACGCCCAGGCGCCACGGCGCCACTGAGCTGCAGCAGGTTGGTGCCATGGCGACGGTTGATCCCATAGGTATTGCCCGGCCCGCTGACAGCGCGGTTGCTCAGTTGCAGGTAGTTGGTCGGCGGGAAGATATCGACACTCACTGGCTGCCCGGCCCGCGCCGGCGCCTTGGCAGTGACCAGCACGCTGCCGGCATCAAAATCGGTATTGGGTGACACGGTCAACGCCGAAATCTGCGCGCCGTAGTAGGTGGTTTCGTCGTCGTGAGACCAGTCGACGCCCAGCCGCTCAGCGTCAAACCAGGTGTCATCGAACACCAGGTCGCCCTGCACCTGGCGCACACCCTGGCTGGCCAACTGCGCTGCCAACGCCTGGTAATCGGCGAACTGAATGGTCGGGTCGCCCAGGCCGCGCAGGTACAGGTTGCCCGTCAGGCGGTCGCCCTGGCGAATGCCATTGCTCAGCAGTTGCGTAGCGAAACGATACTGTGGCCCGAGCACGTCCATGGCCGCAGCCGTGGTCAGCAACTTGAGGTTGGAAGCCGGCACCAGCCGTGTGCGCGGGTTGTGCTGATACAGCGTGGCGCCACTGTTGGCATCCCGCACCATCAGCGAGACCGAGGCGCCGTGCAGCGCAGGGTCGGCCAGCAACTGGTCGAGGCTCTGCCCGGTAGCCGTCTTGGAAGGCGTGGCGCAACCGCCCAGTAACAAACTCAAGCCCA
>NZ_JAAAFV010000051.1:0-145 GCF_019352915.1 Pseudomonas sp. Xaverov 259
CGCCATGGATGGCGCGTGGCGGCGGCCCCCCAAATCAGTGTCGGATTGCGGGCATGCCGAGCCACAGCGAGGAACCGAGTGTTGGGGCGAGGACCTTTTGGTTACTTTTGACTGGGCCGGCATTCCGGTCCTTGCAAAAGTGACC
>NZ_JAAAFV010000051.1:293-41977 GCF_019352915.1 Pseudomonas sp. Xaverov 259
GCACCCCGACCGCCCAGCCCCAAGACTGCCTCGACGTTATGCGATAGCGTCACCTCGGTATGCCTGATTGACCGAGTCGCCTGCATCGCAGGCAAGCCAGCTCCCACACAAGCCCAGCTCCGGGGTCAGATCTTGAACTGGCGCAACAACCCTTCAAGCTGTTCACTCAACCCGCGCAAATGCGCACTCGCCACACTCGACTGCTCCGCCGCCAGCGCCGTGCTATGGGACAAGCCCGCCGCCTGGGTGACGTTCTGGTTGATGTCCTCCACCACATGCGCCTGTTGCAAGGTCGCGCTGGCGATCGAGGCATTCAGCCCGTTGAGGTTGCGTAACGCCTGACCAATGGCGGTAAGGCTCGCACCCGCCTGGCCGGCTTGTTCAATGGTCAACTGCGAAGCACTGTGGCTGTCGCTGATCACTTTGACCGCCGCTTCCGAGTGCCCTTGCAGGCGCTCAATCATCACCTGGATTTCGGCGGTGGACTTCTGCGTGCGCTGGGCCAGCAGCCGCACTTCATCGGCGACCACGGCAAACCCACGACCCTGTTCACCGGCACGCGCCGCTTCGATGGCGGCGTTGAGGGCGAGCAAGTTGGTCTGGTCGGCAATCGAACGAATCACTTCCAGCACGCCACCAATCTGTGTGCTTTCGCTGGACAGGGTGCGGATCACCTCCACGGCCTGGCTGATGGTGCTGGAGAGTTGGTCGATCTGTTGCAGGCTGCCGTCGATATTCACCTGGCCTTGCTGCGCCTGGGCCTGGGCGTCGCGCATTTCGCTGGCGGCGTGCTCGGCATTTTTTGCCACGTCCTGCACGCCATAGGTGACTTGATTGATTGCCGTGGCCACCAGCTCCATCTGCTGAGACTGTTGCTGGCTACGGTCGTGGGCCTGGCTGGCATTGGTGCCCAGTTCCGTGGACGATTGGCCCAGCGCGTTGGCGCACACCTGCAATTGGCCGACCACCTGGCGCAGCTTGGCGGTAAAGCTATTGAAGTGCTGCGACAGTTGGGTGATCTCGTCGCGCCCGTGGGTGTCGAGGGTGCGGGTCAGGTCGCTTTCGCCGCTGGCAATATTGCCCATGGCATTTACCGCCGCCTGCAACGGCTGCACGATGCTGCGCGCGATCAGAATCACCAGCAGCCCCATCAGCAGTGCAATGCCCAGGCCGATCAGCGAGGCCTTCCACACTTGGCCGTTGAATTCGGCCTGCACATCATCCACGTAGACGCCGGAGCCGATAATCCAGCCCCACGGCTCGAACAGTTTGATATACGAGGTTTTCTCCACCGGCGCGTCGGCGCCCGGCTTGGGCCAGCGATAGTTGACGATGCCGGCGCCCTTGGCCTTGGCCAGGAGCACAAATTCATTGAACACCGCAAAACCGTCCGGGTCGCGAATCGCCGAGAGGTTCTGGCCGTCGAGCTTGGGGTTGGCCGCGTGCATGATCATCACGGGCGTGAGGTCGTTGATCCAGAAGTAATCATCGTGGTCGTAGCGCAGGCCACGCACTGCGCTGAGGGCCTGCTGTTGCGCGGCCTCGCGGGTGAGTACGCCGGTTTTTTCAAGGTTCTGGTAGTAAGCCAGCACGCCGCTGGCGGTCTGCACCACGTGCTGGGTCTGTTGGCGTTTGGCCTGGTAGAGGTCACCATGGATCTGCTTGAGCATCAGCAACCCGAGGGTCAGCAGCATCAACACGGCGACTATCAGGATCAGCCAAAGACGGCGGCTGATCGACATGCTGCGCAAACTGTTCATCGTCCTGTCACTCCGTGCTTTTTATAATTGTGTGCTGCATCGACAATTCCATCTTGTCTGATAGGCTTTCGGCCTGTAAGCGAAAAACCTGAGTACTCCCTGATTTTTCACGAAATTTTTGCGCACGCCTGTTGAAAATCAGCAGCGCATCACGATTGCTCGTGTGTCAGTGAACATTAAAAAGACAGACAAGGCATGCCACAGCGCATGACCTTTGGGGGATACATGGATTTTTGGACCGCCATACAGGCATTGATTCTTGGCGTGGTGGAGGGGCTGACCGAGTTCCTGCCGATCTCCAGCACCGGGCACCAGATTATCGTCGCCGACTTGATCGGTTTCGGCGGCGAACGCTTTGAAGCGTTCAACATCATTATTCAACTGGGCGCGATCCTCGCGGTGGTCTGGGAGTTTCGGCGCAAGATCCTCGACGTGGTGATGGGCTTGCCGACCCAGCGCAACGCCCAGCGCTTTACCGTCAACCTGATCATCGCAGTGCTGCCGGCAGTGGTGCTGGGGGTGATTTTTGCCGACCTGATCAAGCATTACCTGTTTAACCCGATCACGGTGGCCACCGCGCTGGTGGTGGGCGGCGTGATCATGCTGTGGGCCGAGCGTCGACAACATGCGGTGCACGCGCAAACAGTCGATGAAATCACCTGGAAGGACGCGCTCAAGGTCGGCGTGGCGCAGTGCCTGGCCATGATTCCGGGCACTTCGCGCTCCGGCGCGACCATTATCGGCGGCTTGCTGTTTGGCCTGTCGCGCAAGACCGCCACCGAGTTCTCGTTCTTCCTGGCCATGCCGACCATGGTCGGTGCGGCCGTGTATTCGGGCTACAAATACCGTCACCTGTTCCAGCCCGATGATTTGCCGGTGTTTGCCATCGGCTTTGTCACCTCGTTTATCTTTGCGATGATTGCGGTCAAGGCGTTGCTCAAGTTCATTGCCAGCCACAGCTATGCAGCGTTTGCCTGGTATCGGATTGCGTTCGGGTTGGTGATCCTGGCCACCTGGCAGTTTGGCTGGATCGACTGGACGGCGGTCAAGCCATGAGCATTCAGCACCCGCGTTTGAAAGCATTCATCTTTGTCGTGTTGTGCGCCGCGCCGCTGACTGGCGCGGCACTCTTGTGGTATCGCGGCGAGACGCTGATCCCGCTGGCGGCCTATGGCGTGGTCAGCGTGGTGGCGTTTTTCCTGTACTGGGGCGACAAGCGCAAGGCCCAAGCCGAAGGCCCGCGCGTGCGCGAAAATATCCTGCATGCCGTGGAGCTGGCCGGTGGTTGGCCGGGGGCGTTGATTGCCCAGCAGGTGTTTCGCCACAAGACGCGCAAGGTGTCGTATCAGGTGCTGTTCTGGGTGATTGTGTTGCTGCACCAAGTGTTCTGGCTGGACCAGTTGTTCCTCGGCGGCACGCTGCTGTCAGTCCTCTAGCAACAAGCCAATCTGTGTGCGCTTGGGCAATTTGCTTACCACCAACTGGTGCGAGCGCTGCAACAGGCCACGCAGTTCCTCGGCGCCCAGCGGGTAGGGCGTGTTCATGATCACCCACTGCGCCCGCGCCAGGTAGGGCGCCGGGTGGATGCCGGGGCGGTCTACGTGGCCGAGGAACAGTTCCTTGTCGACCTTGAACGCCAGCGAGTCACCGCGCAGGTTCTGCAGAGCGAACATCTTGTTGCCGGCAATCGAGAACACGCGCACGCCGCCCCATTTGTAGTCTTCACGTGCGCCGGGCAGGCTCAGGCAGAACGCCGCGACTTGTGCTTCGCTCATCTTCATAACAAACGGTCTCCGCAACCCTTGAAGGCTTCTTCCAGATAGTCGATCCAGGCTCGAATTGCCGGTAATACCCCACGGCGGTGCGGGTAGACCGCCTGCAGCCAGCCGCCCGGCGAGGACCATTGCGGCAGCAACTGCACCAATTGGCCGCTGGCCAGCTCCTCTTCGCAATACATCATCGGCAGCAGGGTAAAGCCCAGGCCCTGCAAGGCGCAGGCTTTGCGCACGATAAAGTCGTCGATGCCCAGGCGCGCTTCCATGGAGACGTTTTCGGTATTGCCCTGCGGGTCGATCAACCGCAAGTGCACCAGGCGATCGGCCTCAAGCGCGGCGAGTACCGGCAATTGCTTGAGATCGTCGGGGGTGTTGATGTGCCGGCCTTGCAGGAATTGCGGGCTGGCCACCAGGACTGTCTGGGCCTGACGCAGGCGCTTGGTCACCAGCAACGGGTCTTCATCGCCCAGCTCGCGCACACGCAGGGCCACGTCGATGCCTTCAGCCACCAGGTCGACACGTCGGTTGACCAGCGTCATCTCCAGCTGCACCAGTGGGTGAGCGGCGAGAAAGCCGGCAACTATGCCGGGCAACATGTGCTGGGCCATGCCCACCGGGCAACTCACGCGCAGGCGCCCGCGCGGTTCGCTGGACATGCTGGCCACGGCCTCGTCGGCCATTTCCGCTTCCAGCAGCATCGCCTGGCAATGGCGCAGGTAACGCTCGCCGACGGCGGTGAGGGTCAATTGGCGCGTAGTGCGCTGCAACAGGCGGGCGCCAAGGCGCTCTTCCAGCTCGGCAATGCGCCGCGACAGCCGTGACTTGGGAATCCCCAGCAGCCGGCCGGCTGCCGCAAAGCCGCCGGCTTCGACGACTTTGGCGAAATAGTAGAGGTCGTTGAGGTCTTGCATGGTCAACCTATTGTCCTGTCAGTGGGACGAACTATCCGCGTGTGGCGTGCGCAAATCCAGCCTAAAAAAAGCCAGCACCTTGCAGGCACTGGCTTTTGGGTGGTGAGAGGGCTTAAAACTGCGCCCCCGCCATCAACACATACTTCACATGCACGTACTCCTCGATCCCGTAATAGCTGCCTTCACGCCCGTAGCCGGACTGCTTGATGCCACCAAACGGAACCGATGCGGTGCCTACTGAACCCGAGTTGAGGATGACCATGCCAGCTTCCAGCTGACGTGACAGGCGCAACGACCGGCCCAATGCGCTGGTGTAGGCGTACGCCACCAGGCCGAACTCGGTCTGGTTGGCGCGGGCGATGACTTCTTCTTCATCCTTGAACGAGTAGAGCGCGAACACAGGGCCGAAGATCTCTTCGGTGGCCAGTGGTGAATCGTCCTGCAAGCCGGTCAATAGGGTCGGTTCATAGAACAGCCCACCCTTGGCGTGGGGCTTGCCGCCCATCAGCACGCCGGCGCCGGCAGCCTTGGCGTTCTCGACCAGACGCACGACTTTGTCAAAACCCAGTTGGTTGACCAGCGGCCCGACCACAAAGCCTTCGCGCAGGCCCTGGTCCACTTCGATGTTGGCGACGGCAGCCTTCACGCGCTCGATAAACGCTTCGAGAATGCTGTGCTGCACAAAGATCCGGTTCGGCGAGATGCACACCTGGCCCGAGTTGCGCAGTTTGGCGCCGACCAGTCCTTTTACCGCCTCATCGAGGTTGGCGTCCTCAAATACAATAAATGGCGCATTGCCGCCCAACTCCAGAGTCATCTTCTTGATGGTTGCCGCGCACTGCGCCGCGAGCAATTTGCCCACGCCGGTGGAGCCGGTAAACGAGATCTTGCGGATGCGTGGGTCGCCGGTGAGGATCAGGCCGATTTCCTTGGGGTCACCGACCACCACTTCGAGCACGCCGGCTTCGATCCCGGCCCTGCGTGCGTAGTCCAGCAGCTTGAGGGCGGTGAGCGGCGTGTCTTCGGCGGGTTTGATCACCATGGTGCAGCCGGCGGCCAGGGCCGTGGCGACTTTGCGGGTGATCATCATGAACGGGAAGTTCCACGGCGTGATGGCTGCAACCGGGCCTATGGCTTCTTTGGTCACCATGACATTGGCATTGCGGTCGTGGGTGGGGATGGTGTCGCCATAAACGCGTTTGGCCTCTTCGGCGTACCACTCGATAAAGCCCAGGCCGTAGTCGATTTCACCTCGGGCTTCACTCAGGCATTTGCCGTTTTCGCGGCACAGCAGTTCGGCGAAGGCTTCCTTGTCGGCCTTCACGGCGTCGTGCCAGCGGCGCAGGATGTCGCTGCGTTCCTTGGCAAGTTTGCCGGACCATTCAGCAAAGGCGGCGCAAGTGCGGTCGATGGCGGCTTTGACCTCGGTTGAGGTGTGCTTGGCAACGCGGCCGATTTCTTCACCTGTGGCGGGGTTGTAGACGATAAGCATGGCGGAACTCCGAAGGCTGAAAGTGCTGTTTCAGGCTACGTAAATGGGGCGTGCGGGCGAATATCCATTCCAATGTGCTGATTGCCTATTCCTATGAATGCATAGCCACGGCGGTTTTTGCGCAGTACCGTGCTGTTTTCGTCAGGAGCCACGCACCATGGGCCGTACCCAAAGAATCATCGAGCTGATGAGCCGCTTGGCGCCTGTCGAAGGCTATAACCTGAGCGTTTTGGATGACGTGCGCTTCCTGCGTTCGAATCAGCCCTTGCACCGCGTTCCGGTGCTCTATGACCCAGGCATCGTGATTGTCTGCCAGGGGCGCAAGCGCGGTTATCTGGGCGAAGAGGTTTACCTGTATGACGCCCAGCATTACCTGGTGGTGTCGGTGCCGGTGCCGTTCACCATGGAGACCGAGGCCAGCGCAGCGGAACCGATGCTGGCGGTGTACCTGCGGCTGGATTTCACTCTGGCCGCCGAACTGATGCTGGCATTGAATGACTTTCCGGGGTTGGTCGAGGCCAAACCCCGGGGCATGTATTCATCGCCAATGGATGAGCAACTCAGCGAATCACTGCTGCGTTTTCTTGAGGCCATGAGCACACCAATGGATGCGCAGATCCTCGGCCCGACGCTGATGCGCGAGATCTACTACCGGATCATCACGGGCGAGCAGGGCGGTTCCATGCGTGCCGCGCTTAATCGCCAGGGCCAGTTCGGCAAGGTGGCACGGGCGGTTCGCAAGATCCATGAATGCTATCACCAGCATTTGGACGTGGAGGAACTCGCCAAGGAGGCAAAGATGAGCGTGCCGAGTTTTCATGCGCACTTTCGCACGGTCACCGACACCTCGCCGATGCAATACCTCAAGTCCACGCGCCTGCACCAGGCGCGCTTGTTGATGCTGCGCAACGACATCAGCGCCGCCACGGCGAGCGTTCAGGTGGGCTATGAAAGCACTTCGCAGTTCAGCCGAGAGTTCAAGCGCTTGTTCGGGCGCACGCCCCAACAAGAGATTCAGTGGATGAAGCGCACTTACGCGCTGCCGGCGCCCGCGTCGGCGTCTATTTATGTGTCGTCGCATTGACTGTGTTGCGCTGATTGTCCTGCTGGCAGGACGAACAATCACATTTGTACCGTCTAATCGATCATTGGGTTCATGTGTAGGATTAACCTCATTCGATCGCCCAGCCGCGATCCTCACTTGGAGAACCCGCATGAAACTGTTGCATATCGATTCCAGCATCCTCGGCGATAACTCGGCTTCGCGTCAGCTCAGCGCTGGTGTGGTCAAGGCCTGGCAAGCGGCTGAGCCGGGTGTGGAAGTGACTTATCGTGACTTGGCTGCCGAAGGTATCAGCCACTTTTCCGGCCTGACCTTGGGCGCCTTGGGCACCGCTGCCGAATTGCGTGACGCCGTACAAAAACACGAGGCTGACCTCAGCGCTACGTCCCTGGCTGAATTCATCGCCGCTGACGCTGTAGTCATCGGTGCGCCGATGTACAACTTTTCGGTGCCGTCCCAGCTCAAGGCATGGATCGACCGTATTGCCGTGGCCGGCCAAACCTTCCGTTACACCGAAGCCGGCCCTGAAGGTCTGTGCGGCGGCAAGAAGCTGATCATTGTTTCCACCGCTGGCGGTCTGCACGCGGGCCAGGCAAGCAATGTGGGGCACGAGGATTACTTGAAACTGGTGTTTGGCTTCCTTGGCATCACTGATATCGAATTTGTCCGCGCCCAAGGCCTGGCCTACGGTGAAGAAGTTCGCAGCAAGGCCTTGAGCGACGCCAATGCAGTGATCAACGCACAATTGTTCGCCGCCGCGTAAGGCTTGTGTAAATTTCGCCTCTGTTCGGTTCCAATCTGAACCGGGGCGCCTAAACTCTGTATTCTGATCGCCTGAACGCGACCGGAGTACGGAGTTTTTTCGTTTACCCGCTGTCATTACTTTGGCCCAGGTTATGCACGCATGGGTTTATCACCCGGAGCGAGTGCCTTGGCCCATGGACTTTTCAAACCGACATGCCGCGGGTGTTGAACGTGGTCGCGCAGCAAAGGTGGACATCCCCATGATGCGTCTTTGTGCTGTTTTGGTTCTTTCCCTGTTCGGCGGCCTGATTTCAGTGCACGCCGCCCCGGCGCCGCACCCGCATTGGAGTGTGGGCTTTCATCGCATGAGTTTTCTCGACCCGCTGGATCAGCAGCCGATGAATGCCATCGCGTTCTACCCGTCCACCGACGATGAACATTCCACGCAGTTGGGCCCTTACCACGTGGCCGCCACCCAGGATTCCAAAGTAGCCATCGGGCGTTTCCCAATGCTGATGCTGTCCCACGGCAACACCGGTACACCGCTGGCGCTGCACGACCTGGCCACTTCGCTGGCGCGCAAGGGTTTTGTGGTGGTGGCGGTCTTGCATCCCGGCGACAACTATAAGGATCACAGCCGCCTCGGCACGGTGAGCAACCTGTACGGGCGGCCGATCCAGATTTCCGCAGCCATTACCGCCACCCTGAGCGACACGATGCTGTCGCCGTTCGTCAATATCGACCAGGTGGGGGTTATCGGTTATTCCGCTGGCGGTGAAACCGCGCTGATCCTGGCCGGTGCCAAGCCGGATTTCGACCGCCTGCGCCGTTATTGCCAGGAACGCCCTGAAGACCGCGACGCCTGTACCACCAAAGGCGAACTGGTGGTCGACCGTGAAGACCTGCAGCCGCAAGCCGACCCGCGTATTCACGCCTTGATGCTGATGGCGCCGCTGAGCCTGATGTTCGGCCGCCACACCCTGGCCGATGTGCATGTGCCGGTGCTGCTCTACAGCGGCGACGGCGATAAGCTGGTGGCCGTGGACAAGAACGCCGCCGCCCTGGCGCGCAAACTGCCGCAGCCGCCGGATTTCAAACTATTGGCTGGGGCCGGGCACTTTGTGTTCATGGCGCCATGTGACAGCGACCAACTGCTGGCCATGCCGGCGATTTGCACGGATGCCGATGGTGTCGACCGCGAAGGCATCCACCGTGACCTGATTTCAGAGGCGGGGCGCTTTTTTGTGCACACCCTGGGTCAGTCGACTCGCGCCGGTTTGCAGACCGCTGATCAGTAAGCGCGGCGCTTGAGCAACACGGTCAGGCACAGGGCCGTGACCGATAGCAGCGCGGCGCAGAAGAAAATCCAGCCATAGCCGAGGTTCAGCGCCACGGCGCCCATCAATGGCCCGGCAATCGCCAGGGCCAGATCAAAAAACACCGCATACGCACTTAGCCCCGCGCCACGGCTGCTGTTGGGCACTTGCTTGATGGCTTCCACGCCGAGCGCCGGGTACACCAGCGACAAGCCGAAGCCGGTGAGCCCGGCGCCGATCAGCGCCACACCGGTGGACGGCGCCAGCCACAACAGGCTCAGGCCGAGGGTTTCGATGGTCATGCAGGCAATCGCCGCGCTGAACCCGCCGAAGCGGCTGATGGCCGAGATAAACACCAGGCGCGACAAGATAAAACACACGCCAAATACCGTCAGGCAGTACGCCGCACCGGCCCAGCCACGGTTGAGGTAATACAAGGTGATAAAGGTGGTCAGCGTGCCGTAGCCGATAGACGCCAGGCACAGGCTGGCGCCAAACGGCGCGATGCGCCCGAACACCGCCCAGAAGGGCAGCCGCTCGCCACGCACCACCGGCACCGAGGGTTTATTGCGGATCAACACCAGGCCCAAGGCGGCCAGCACCGACAACGCAATACCCAGGCTGGTGTAGCCGTAATCGGCCACCATCACCACGCCCAGCGGCGCGCCAATCGCGATGGCGCCGTAGGACGCGATACCGTTCCAGGAGATCGAGCGCGCCGTGTGTTCGGCACCCACCGCGCCCATGCACCAACTGATGGTGCCAACGCCGATCAGGCCTTGGGCCACGCCGAGCAATAGGCGGCCGACGATCAAAATGCCCAGGCTCAGGGCGGGCATGCTTTCAACCAGTGTCGCGAAAAACGTCAGCACGCCGCTGACCAGAATGCCCGCCAAACCCAGCACAATCGCGCGTTTAGTGCCGACGTTATCCGACATGCGCCCGGCCATCGGGCGGCTGAGCAGGGTGGCCAGGTACTGCGAGCCGATGGTGACCCCGGCGACTACGGCGCTGAAGCCCAATTGTTCATGCACATAGCCTGGGATTACAGCGATTGGCAGGCCGATGCAGATAAAGGCGATGAAAGTGTAGAAAACAATGGAGACGATCTGCAGGGTGATCGACAGGGAGCTGGGGGCGGCGGCAGGCATGGTCACTCGTTCGCGGGCGGGCGGTGAGGGCATGATGGCAAGGGCGGGGAGGAAAAGGAAGCTGGCTAACTGGTTTGCTGAATGGGCCGCTTGAGGCGAGGGCTTCGTTGTGGCGAGCAGGCTTGCCCTGCGTTGGGCTGCGCAGCAGCCCCAATAAAAAACACCGCGTTCTGCCAGGCAAAACGCGGTGTTTGGTTTTAGGGCCGCTTCGCAGCCCAGCGCAGGGCAAGCCTGCTCGCCACAACAAGCCAGCTAGCCACAGTAAGCCGGTTTGCCACAGCGGGTGCTTAGAACACCACGCCTTGGCTGCGCAGGTAGTCGTCATAAGTGCCGCTGAAGTCGATCACGCCGGTGGCGCTCAACTCGATGATGCGCGTGGCCAGGGACGATACGAACTCACGGTCGTGGCTGACGAAGATCAGCGTGCCCGGGTAGTTTTCCAGCGCCAGGTTCAGCGCTTCGATGGATTCCATGTCCAAGTGGTTGGTCGGTTCGTCCATGATCAGCACGTTCGGCTTTTGCAGGATCAGCTTGCCGAACAGCATGCGGCCTTGCTCACCACCGGAAATCACCTTGACCGACTTCTGGATCTCGTCGTTGGAGAACAGCATGCGGCCCAGGGTGCCACGGATCATTTGCTCGCCTTGGGTCCACTGGCCCATCCAGTCGAACAGGGTCACGTCGTCTTCGAAGTCATGGGCGTGGTCCTGGGCGTAGTAGCCCAGCTCTGCGGCGTCGGTCCACTTGATGCTGCCGGCGTCCGGGGTCAGTTCGTTGACCAGGGTGCGCAGCAGGGTGGTCTTGCCGATACCGTTAGGGCCGATGATCGCCACGCGCTCGCCGGCTTCAACCTGGAAGCTGAAGTCTTTGAACAGTGGCTTGCCGTCGAAGCCCTTGGCCATTTTTTCGACCATCACAGCCTGGCGGTGCAGTTTCTTGTTCTGCTCAAAACGGATGAACGGGCTCACACGGCTCGACGGCTTGACCTCGGCCAGCTGGATCTTGTCGATCGCCTTGGCACGGGAGGTGGCTTGCTTGGCTTTCGAGGCGTTGGCCGAGAAGCGGCTGACGAAGGATTGCAGTTCGGAGATCTGCGCTTTCTTCTTGGCGTTGTCCGACAGCAGTTGCTCGCGGGACTGGGTCGCCACGGTCATGTATTCGTCGTAGTTGCCCGGGAACAGGCGCAGCTCGCCGTAGTCCAGGTCAGCCATGTGGGTGCACACGCTGTTCAGGAAGTGACGGTCGTGAGAGATGATGATCATCAGGCTGGAGCGCTGGGTCAGGATGTTTTCCAGCCAGCGGATGGTGTTGATGTCCAGGTGGTTGGTCGGTTCGTCGAGCAACAGCACTTCAGGGTCGGAGAACAGTGCCTGGGCCAGCAATACGCGCAGTTTCCAGCCTGGTGAAACTTCGCTCATCGGGCCGAAATGCTGCTCCAGCGGAATACCCAGGCCCAGCAGCAGTTCACCGGCGCGGGATTCGGCGGTGTAGCCGTCCATTTCGGCGAATTCGGTTTCCAGCTCGGCAACAGCCATGCCGTCTTCTTCGCTCATTTCCGGCAGCGAGTAGATACGGTCACGCTCAGCCTTGACCCGCCACAGCTCTTCGTGGCCCATGATCACGGTGTCGAGTACGGTGAATTCTTCGTAGGCGAACTGGTCCTGGCGCAGTTTACCCAGGCGCACGTTCGGCTCCAGCATGACCTGGCCGCCGGACGGTTCGAGGTCGCCGCCGAGGATTTTCATGAAGGTCGACTTGCCGCAACCGTTGGCACCGATCAAACCATAACGGTTGCCGGCGCCGAATTTGACCGAGACGTTCTCGAAGAGCGGCTTGGCGCCGAACTGCATGGTGATGTTAGCTGTGGAGATCAATTACTTTACCTATCAATGAGTTGCGAGCGTGGCGGCAGGAGCCTTCAGGCATGCGTCAACAGCGACATCAAGGCGCGAAACCCGGTCGCTGAGCAGAATATTTTGGCTGTGTGTTGGAATTTGGCGCGCATTGTCGCATATGTCAGGCGACAGTTGTATGGCAGGCGAACGATGGTTTCTCCAAGGTCTCCGGCATCGCCAGCCATAATAGCGCCAAGGCCACGGCGGCCACGCCTGCCAGGGTCAGGAATGCTGCGTTGTAGCCGGCCTGTTGCACCACGAAACCGGCCAGGCTGCTACTTAGCGCCGCACCCAGGCCAAACACCGTCGACAGCGCGCCCAGGCTCACATTAAAACGCCCGGTGCCTTGGGTCAGGTCTTTGACGATCACCGGGAACAGCGCGCCGAAGATCCCCGCGCCGATGCCGTCGAGCATCTGTACCGCCACCAGCCAGTACGGATCACTGGACAAGGTATAGAGCACGCCGCGCAGCGGCAGGATCAGGAAACCTGCGAGCAACAAGGGTTTGCGACCCCACACATCGGCCTTGAGCCCCACCAGCCAGGCCATCGGCACCATCACCAACTGCGCGGCGACGATGCACGCCGAGGTCAGCGGCGTGGCCATTTGCAGGTTGATCTGCGCAAGCTTCTGGCTGACCAGCGGTAGCATCGCCGCATTGGCCAGGTGGAAGAGGGCGCAGCAGATGGCGAATATCAGCAGCGGCCGGTTGGCCAGCAGTACCTTTAAGCCGGACGGTTGTTCGTGATCGCTGTGGTGGGCCGGGTCAAAGCCCCTGGCGACTTCATGGTCAATCGCCTTGGCCGACACACAGCTGACGGCGACGATACTGGCCAGCGCCATAAAGGCCATCAGGTAAAACACCACCACCGGGCCATACAGGTACGCCAGGCCACCGGCCAGCAACGCGGCCACGGCATTGCCGGCGTGGTTGAAGGTTTCGTTGCGCCCGGTGCGGCGGGTGAAGGCGCGCGGCCCGGTAATCCCCAGGGAAATGGCGGATATGGCCGGCGCAAACACCGAGGCGGCCACGGCGCTGGCGGCCTGGGTCAAGGCCACCCAGTTGAAGGCACTGACAAACGGCAGCAACAGGCAACTGACGGTGACCAGGATGGCAGCCACCGCGATCACCGCGCGCTTGCTGCGTGTGCGGTCGATCAGCGCGCCGGCGGGGCCTTGGGTGGCCAGTGCGGCGATGCCCGCCAGGGTCATGACCACGCCGATACTGGCCGGGTCCCATTTATGCACGGCCAGCAGGTAAATCGCCAGGTAAGGCCCGAGGCCGTCGCGCACATCCGCCAGGAAAAAGTTGAGGCTGTCCAGGGACAAGGTATTACGCAGGTCAGCGTGATTGGCCACGGCATTGTCTTCGCGAAGGGTGTTCAGGGGCTGGACACTCATTGGGCTAGTGACCCGTGGGCCTGAACAGAAGTTCGCTGACGCTGGGGGTTTAATCTGGCGCGCATATGGCTTATTTTTCGTAGCTCGCTGAAATGACTCTCTGGAGACGCAATGGACATGCCCTCAGCCCAACAGGCTGTCGCCCGCAATAAGGCCGCCTGGGACGCCTCTGCCGCGCTGCACAAAGACACCGCGACCTGGAAAGCGCTGCTGCAATCAGTCGCTGAGCCGGGCTTTTCGTGCCTCGACCCCACTATCACAGACCTGTTGCAAAGCGTCGGCGTTGCCGGCAAGACGGTGGTGCAAATCGGCTGTAACAACGGGCGTGAAAGCCTGTCGCTGTATGGCCTGGGGGCGCGAGAGGTGGTGGGCGTCGATCAATCGGCAGCCTTTCTGGCGCAAGCTCGGGAGGTGGCTGATGTTTCCCCGCATAACCCGCAGTTTATCGAAGCCGATATCCATCACCTGCCTGAGCGTTTGCTTGGCCGGTTCGATATTGCCTTGGTGACGATTGGCGTACTCGGCTGGATGCCGGATGTAGCGCTGTTCATGCAGCACGTGGCCAGTACCCTCACGCCCGGCGGCACCCTGGTGATCTACGAGACTCACCCTTTCCTGGAAGTCTTCGACCCACAGGCCGCCAACCCGCTGTTGCCCGCCAGCTCGTATTTTCAACGCGATCCGTTCGTGCTGCAGACGTCGATCGTGTACGAAGGGCTGACGGAGGTTCCCGGGCCGACATCCTACTGGTACGTGCATACCCTGGGCAGCGTGGTCAGCGCGGCGATTGCGGCGCACCTGCAGATCGAGCATCTGCGCGAGTATCCGCACTCCAACCGTGAGGAACTGTATGACCAGTACGAGCACCAGCCGGCTCAATTGCCGTTGTGTTTCACCCTGACGGCCATCAAACGCGCTGTTTGAGCGGGTTTTCGCGCACAAAAAAAGGCCCGCGAGAGAAGAGGCGGGCCAAGTGATTCACTGGAGTAGGTGGCCTTACGCTAAAGTCCGGAACGTGAAGGCTGTGTGAAAACCATGTTGGCGTTTCGGATGGCCTGCGGTTTTCAGGCGCGGCGCACAAAAGTGCGCATGGTTTGCCCTGGCCCGGTGCTGAAGACTGTCGGGCGGGGCATGTCTTCATCCGCTGCGATGAACACAAAACTATCGCCTTCGAGGCGATAGCTGGCGGGTAACGCTTTGCCGGCGTCATCGCCCATGGAATCTACCCAGGTAATACTTTTGGGCGTTGTGGTGCTATCAAGGGAAAACCGGCCAGCCAGCAATACGTCGCCAGTGACGGTTCGTACGTCGAACTGATCACCGTTAATCGTGGTAATGGCGCCGGGCGCGCTGTGTGCGTCGGCAGGGTTGAGTACGCCGCTGTCTTCCAGGGAGACCTGCTCCCAGGCGCCCTGCAGCGCAGTGAAGTCCGGGTCTGGTAGAGGGGTCATGCAAGTTCCTTTTGCTGAAGGTTAATCGGCGCGATTATAACTCAAAGGGGATTGGAACCTGTTTGGATGGCGAGTTTTTGTGGCTTGCCAGCGCAACCGCCTGCGCTGTAAGTAGCACCACTGCGGGCTTGCGTCCAGGCAGGCCCATGTGAGTCCTACGCGCTGCGTAGACAGCTTTTCACAATTCTTAGTTAACCTTTGTTTACAAACTGTGGCTAAATAACGGCCAATGGCGTGGTTCCGGAAGTGACTCGTCCGGCCAGCCGCCACTATGTAATCGTGATTTCAGGTGCTGCTTATAAATCCTCGGCCGTTGTGTGCACGCAGGAGCAGCCTGTTCTCTTCTAACTTGTGACGAATCCCTTGAAACTCATCATTGTTGTTCTCTACGTTGCCTCCATTGCGTATGTTCACCTGCGTGGCAGAGTGCGACACAAGCTGGGCCGCCAGCTTAGCGATCACTCGACGTTCCTGGCGCCGATCAACTGCTTCCTCTACGTGTTCTCCAAGCAGCCGAGCCGCCCGTTTCTGTCGCCCAGCGACTTTCCGGACCTGAGCCCGCTGCAGGAACACTGGGAGGAAATCCGCCAGGAAGGCCAGAACCTGATGCGCGCGGGCGAGATCAAGCGCTCGGACCAATACAACGACGTAGGTTTCAACTCGTTCTTCAAGTCGGGCTGGAAGCGCTTTTACCTCAAGTGGTACGGCGACAGTCACCCGTCGGCGATGAAGCTGTGCCCACGCACCACTGAGCTGGTGCAGGGCATTGGTTCGATCAAGGCGGCGATGTTTGCCGAGTTGCCACCGGGCTCCAAGCTGGTGCGCCACCGTGATCCTTATGCAGGCTCCTATCGTTACCACTTGGGGCTGGATACACCGAACGATCCGGGTTGCTATATCAATGTGGATGGCGAAAGTTACTACTGGCGTGACGGTGAGCCGGTGATGTTTGACGAGACTTACATCCACTACGCTGAAAACACGACGCAGCAGAACCGCATCATTTTGTTCTGTGACATTGAGCGCCCGATGAAGTACCGCTGGGCGGCGGCGTTTAATCGTTGGTTCAGTCGTAATGTGATGGCGGCTGCGGGTTCGCCTAATGATGATGGTGACAAGACGGGCGGGTTAAACCGTGCGTTTACACGGCTGTATAAGATCCGTTTGCGTGGCAAAGAGCTTAAAAAGCGCAACCGTGCGCGTTACTACCTGGAGAAGTGGGCGATTTTTGCTGGGTTGGCGTTGATTTTTATCCTGATCTGACCTGCGGTTGCGGTCTCCCTGATATATGGAGATCCAAGTGTGGCGGGCTTGCTCGCGAATGCGTTGAGTCATTCAGTGCATCTATAACTGACACTCCCCATTCGCGAGCAAGCCCGCTCCCACATTTAATCGCTCTGCGGTGGTTGCGCCCCCAGTTTGTCCCACATCTTCTTGCTGATCTTCTGCCGGTTGGCATAACCGGCCCACGGGTCGTCCTTGAGCGCGTCCAAACGCTCATGCAGATTAGCCACCGTCCACTGCTGCGCACCGCGTACCCCCTTCAATTCCGCGCGACTCACCGGCACCGAGACCGGCAGGCCCGGGCGTGCCCGTACTGAATAGGCGGCCACCGTGCTCGCGCCCCGGGCATTACGCAGGTAGTCGATAAAGATCTTGCCAATACGGTTTTTCGGGCCGCTGGTGGCGGTAAAGCGTTCAGGCAGTTGCAGCGCCATAAACTGCGCGATGGCTTTGGCAAAAGCCTTTACCGTCTCCCAGCCATCCCGGCGCGCCAGCGGTATAACCAAGTGCAGGCCTTTGCCCCCGCTGGTCTTGACGAACGCCTCAAGGCCCAATTCATCCAGCACCGACAAGGTTAACTGCGCGGCCTCCAGCATGCTTTTCCAGGGCAGTGCGGGGTCCGGGTCGAGGTCGAGCACAAACAGGTCCGGGGTTTCGATTTTGTCGGCAGTCGCGCCCCAGGTGTGCAGCTCGATCGTGCCCATCTGTACGGCGCCGAGCAGGGCTTTGGCGCTGTCGATTTCCATCAGCCGTGCATGGCCGGGATCGAGGCTTTGATCCAACTGCTTGATATGTGGAATGGCCAGGCGCTCGGCATGTTTTTGGAAGAACTGTTCGCCTTCGATGCCTTCCGGTGCGCGTAGAAGCGACACGGGCCGATGGCGCAGAAACGGCAGTATCCAATCACTGATGCTGGCGTAGAAGTCTGCCAACTGCTGCTTTTGCGTGCCGCTTTGTGGGTCAATCACGCGATCTGGGTGGGTGATGTTCACGCCGCTACCGGTTTTTTTCGCCGCAGGTGCCTGCTTGAGGGATTTGGCCGCGCGCGGTTGCTCATGGATGATCTGCGCCACAGGCTTGTCGCTACGCAACCCTACGAATGAGGCTTGGCGTACCACGCCTTCGCGGGTCCATTCGGCGAAATTGACTTCGCCAACCAGCTCTGGCTTCACCCAGTGCACGCCGCGTGCCTGGCTGTTGGTCAGCAGGCTTTGCAGCGGTGAAGTCTTGCGCGCCAAGGGTGTGAGCTGGGCATAGATGGCTTTGAGCGCGTGCTGATCAAACCCGGTGCCGACACGCCCGGCATACACCAAGCCGTTGGCGTCATTGACCGCCAGCAGCAAGGCGCCGAAGCCGGTGCGCGAGCCTTGTGGGCGGGTGTAGCCGACAATCACGAACTCCTGACGCAATCGGCATTTGAGTTTGATCCAGTCGGCGCTGCGGCTGGATACATAGGGGCTGCCGATGCGTTTGCCGATCACACCTTCGAGCGCCAGGTCGCAGGCGCTTTCGAAGATGTCGCGCTGGTTGGCGGCGAAGGCTTCGGAAAATCGCAGCAATTTGCTGCGGCTGCCCGACAGGGCGGATTTAAGCGCAGCACGGCGTTGTTCCACGGGTTCTTCACGCAGATCTTTTCCGTGTAAAAAAGGTGCATCGAACAGGTAGTAAACGATGTCCAGGCTACGGCCGATATCGAAGGCATTTTGCAACGCCTGGAAGTCCGGCAAACCGTCGGCGTTGAGGCTGACCATTTCGCCATCCAGCCAGCTGTCTTTGAGCTTAAGAGCTTGCAGGGCCTTGACCTGGCGCGGCAATCGGTCGGTCCAGTCGTGGCCATTACGGGTGAACAGCCGCACGTCGCCGTCGCGAATTCGGGCCAGCATGCGGTAGCCGTCGAATTTGATCTCGTATTGCCAGTCGCCGGCCGGGGCGCGGTCGACCAGGGTGGCCAGTTGAGGGGCGAATTGGTCGGGCAGGGCGGTCTTGGCTTTCTGGCGCTTGGCTCGCGGTTCAGGCGCTGGCGCTGGCTTGCCCACCGTGGCGTCGCTGAGCACGCTTTTGGGCTGGGCCTTTACGATGTCGTAGTCTTCGGCCGGGCGGGCTTGCTGATCTTTTTCCTTGATCAGCAGCCACTGTTCCTTGTCGCCGCTGCCCTTGAGGCGGGTGCGTACCAGCGCCCAATCGCCGGAGAGTTTTTCACCGACCAGGGTGAATTTGAGTTTGCCGGCTGCATACGCCTTATGCGGATCGTCGTGTGGCTGCCAGACCCCACGATCCCACACGATCACATCACCGGCGCCGTACTGGCCAGCGGCGATATTGCCTTCGAAGTTGCCATAACTCAGTGGGTGGTCTTCAACGTGGACCGCCAGGCGTTTCTGGCTGGGGTCCAGGCTCGGGCCTTTGGGCACGGCCCAGCTTTTGAGCACGCCATCGAGTTCCAGGCGAAAGTCATAGTGCAGGTTGCGCGCGTCGTGTTTTTGAATCACGAAAGACAGCGCCGAGGCCTTGGATTTGCCGGTGGGCGCATCGCCTGCGGGCTCTGCGGTGATCTCGAAGTTGCGTTTGCGCGTGTATTCGCTCAGGGGCTTGGCCATGACGTTCTCCAACTGATGGCGGGCTCAAGAGGCCTTTTCGCTGGTTTTTTTCGCAGCCGGTTTTTTGGCTGCTGGCTTTTTCGCGGCGGGCTTGCCGGCCAGGCTGCGTTTGAGCAATTCGGTCAGGTCGATCACATCAGCCGATTTGCGTTCTTCGCTGCCGGCCTGGCTTTCAACGTCTTCAATCTTGCCGGCCTTGGCCTTCTTCGCCACCAGCGCCATGATTTTTTCCTGGAAGCTGTCGCGGTAGTCGTCCGGCTGCCAGTCGGCGCTCATGTCTTCGACCAGGCGCTTGGCCATGTCCAATTCGCCCTTGGCCAGGCTCGGCTTGGTCACGTCACTGCCCAGTTCCAGCTCGTCGAGGCTGCGCACTTCGGCGGGCCAGCGCAGCATCACCAATACCAGCGCTGATTCCAGCGGCATCAATGCCGCCAGGTGCTGCTTGGTGTGCAGCACCACATTGGCCAGAGCGACTTTTGCGGTTTTCTTCAGGGTTTCACGCAGCAGCGCGTAGACCTTGCCGCCGCGTTTGTCCGGGGCCAGGAAGTAGGGCGTGTCGATGTTTTGCAGCGGGATCTGGTCGGCGGCGACAAAGGCAATGATTTCGATGGTCTGGGTCGACTTGGGGTGGGCCGAGCGAATCTCGTCTTCGCTGAGCACCACGTAGCGGCCTTTCTCAAAGGCCACGCCCTTGACGATATTGTCCTTGGTGACTTCCTTGCCCGTGGTTTTGTTGATGCGCTTGTAGCCCACCGGGTCCATGCTGCGTTTGTCCAGCCAGTCAAAATCAACGCCCTGGGAGGACGTGGCCGAGACCAGCGAGACCGGGATATGGACCAAGCCGAAGCTGATGGCGCCTTTCCAGATTGCCCTTGGCATGGTTGCGGTTCCTTGAGAAGAGTTGGTGTTCTGGTGACTCGCAGGCGGGCGCAAAAGTTTCGGCTGGCAGATGCGTGGACAGATCGTGTTACATCTGATGAGAAACTATTTAATGTCGAAAGCCGAACCCAAGGCGTAGCGTGTTATCGAAAGTACGTACTACTCGCCGCAAAGAGGCTTTGTCATGAACAGCTGTGTGCGTTACCTCGCCGTAGTCGCGCTGGGCCTGGCCCTCGCGCCATTGGCCCAGGCGCAAAACTTGCCCGGCAGCTACAACACCAATAACAGCCCAATCCATCGGGCTAACCCCAACAGCATGCAGGGCACCCAGCCCAATGCGCCGGCCACCACCCACGGGGTTCAACCCGCGCCGACCGGCCCTGCACCCACCGTGGAAAACGGCGGTATCGGCAATCGTTACCCAACGCGTAACGCGCCCCCGAGCCGTCCTGCCACTGAACCCAAAGCGCCCACTTACGATGCCAACGGCAATCGCCGGTAAGGACTCTTTCTTATGTTTCTACGCAAAACCCTGATAGCCGCTATTTGCGCAACCCTGCTACCCGTGACGGCCGTCATGGCGGCGGATGCCCAGCAGTTCCCCAGTGAGCAAGGCAGCATCACCGCCACTCCAATAGCCAAGGGCCTCGACCACCCCTGGGCCGTGGCGTTTCTGCCGGACAAACAGGGCTTTTTGGTGACCGAGCGCCCCGGCCACCTGCGCTTTGTCAGCCCGGACGGCAAGCTGTCTGCACCGCTGACCGGCGTGCCGCAGGTGTGGGCCAAAGGGCAGGGCGGTTTGCTCGATGTGGTGCTGTCGCCCGACTTCAAGCAGGACCGCCTGGTCTACCTGTCGTATGCCGAAGGCGGTGGCGAAGGTGGCAAGGCCGGCACTGCTGTGGGGCGTGGGCGTTTGGCCGATGACTTGAGCGGTCTCAAAGACTTCAAGGTGATATTGCGCCAGGAGCCCAAGCTGTCGACCGGTAATCACTTCGGCTCGCGGCTGGCGTTCGACCGCGATGGCTATCTGTTTGTGACCCTGGGCGAGAACAATGACCGCCCGACGGCCCAGGACCTGGACAAGTTGCAAGGCAAGGTTGTGCGCATTTACCCGGATGGTCGTGTGCCGGATGACAACCCCTTTGTCGGCCAGCAGGGCGTGCGCCCGGAGATCTGGTCCTACGGCCAGCGCAACCCGCAGGGGCTGGCGTTGAACCCTTGGAGCGGCACGATCTGGGAAAACGAACATGGCCCGCGCGGCGGTGATGAAATCAACATCATCGAGCGCGGCAAGAACTACGGTTGGCCGCTGGCAACCCACGGCATCAATTATTCGCTGACGCCCATTCCCGAAGCCCAGGGCAAGGCTGTGGAGGGCACTGTGCAACCCCATCACGTCTGGGAAAAGTCACCCGGCATCAGTGGCATGGCGTTCTATGATGCTGACCGTTTCAAAGCTTGGGATCACAACTTGTTTATCGGCGCGTTGGCCAGCCAGGAGTTGATTCGCCTGCAGTTTGATGGCGATAAGGTGATCCACGAGGAGCGCCTGCTGGGCGGGTTGAAGGCGCGGATTCGCGATGTGCGCCAAGGGCCGGACGGCTTCCTGTATGTGCTGACCGACGAGGACAAGGGCGTGCTGTATCGCGTCGGCTTGAATCAAGACTGACAGAGGTCGATGAGCCAATGTGGGCGCTGGTTTGAAGGCCGCCAATTTCTCCTGTGGCGAGCAGGCTTGTCCTGCGTTGGGCTGCGAAGCAGCCCCTAACCCAGACGCTGAGTTCTTTCAGGAAAAGTGTAGTGCCTTTACTGGGGCCGCTCCGCAGCCCAACGCAGGACAAGCCTGCTCGCCACAACAGCCCACTTGCCACAAACGTTGTGTTCAACAGAAATTGTGTAGATACCTATGGCTATCGCAGGCAAGCCAGCTCCCACACTGTTTTGCGGTGTTTGTTAGGTTGAGCTTATTCAGCCCTTACCCTTGGTCCGCGTCATATTCGGCCCACCATTCTTCTCCAGATGCTGAATGATGATCCCCGCCACATCCTTGCCGGTGGTGGTCTCGATCCCTTCCAGGCCCGGTGATGAGTTTACCTCCATCACCAACGGCCCATGGTTGGAACGCAAAATATCCACACCCGCCACTGCCAGGCCCATCACTTTGGCGGCCCGCAGTGCGGTCATGCGTTCTTCCGGGGTGATCTTGATCAGGCTGGCACTGCCGCCACGGTGCAGGTTAGAGCGGAATTCCCCAGGTTTGGCCTGGCGTTTCATAGCGGCAATCACTTTGTCGCCGACCACGAAGCAGCGGATATCCGCACCGCCAGCTTCCTTGATGTATTCCTGCACCATGATGTTCTGCTTGAGGCCCATGAACGCCTCGATCACTGACTCTGCTGCTGTCGCCGTCTCACACAGCACCACGCCGATACCTTGGGTGCCTTCGAGCACCTTGATCACCAGCGGCGCTCCGTTGACCATCTCGATCAGGTCGGGGATGTCATCGGGGGAGTGGGCAAAGCCGGTCACCGGCAGGCCGATACCCCGACGTGACAGCAGTTGCAGGGAGCGCAGCTTGTCCCGCGAACGGGCGATGGCCACCGATTCGTTGAGCGGGAACACACCCATCATTTCAAACTGGCGCAACACCGCACAGCCGTAGAACGTCACCGAAGCGCCGATGCGCGGGATCACCGCATCAAAGCCTTCCAGCGGCTTGCCCCGGTAGTGGATCTGCGGCTTGTGGCTGGCAATGTTCATATAGGCACGCAACGTGTCGATCACCACCATTTCGTGGCCACGTTCGGTGCCGGCCTCGACCAGGCGGCGGGTGGAATACAGACGCGGGTTTCGCGACAGCACAGCAATCTTCATGCAGCACCTGGGGCAGAAATAGTAGAGACCGGGAACACCGGCTTGTCTTGAACGTACTTGACGCCGGGACTGACCACCAACTGGCCGTCAATCAGCGCCTTGGAACCCAGCAACAGGCGATAACGCATGGCTTTGCGACAGGCCAGGGTGAATTCCACCCGCCATACTCGGTCACCCAGTGCCAGGGTGGTGCTGATTACATACCGCACCTGCGCATGGCCGTTGGAGCTCTTGATAGTTTTCATCGTCACCAGGGGCGCTTCGCAGCGACGATGACGCAGTTGCACCACGCTGCCCAGGTGCGCAGTGAAGCGCACCCACTTCTCACCGTCGCGCTCAAAGGGCTCGATATCGGTGGCGTGCAGGCTCGAGGTGCTGGCGCCGGTGTCGATCTTCGCGCGCAGGCCAGCCACTCCCAGGTCGGGAAGAGCCACCCACTCGCGCAGACCCACAACGGTCAAATGGTCAAATGTCTTCAATATGGGTAACCGGTCAGTTCGCCCAGGCCTGAGGGGAAACCTCTGCCAGGGCTTTGAATGCAGGCCTGGCGAACCAGTAACCTTGCATCAGAAATATTCCGCAGTCGGACAGAAAGTCGCGCTCGCCGGCACTTTCGATACCTTCGGCAATGACAGTAACGCCCAACTGCTCACAGATTGTGACAATCCCCTGGACGATTACCTGACGGACACGATCCTGGTCGACATCGCGAATCAGCGCCATGTCGAGTTTGATCAGGTCAGGTTGGAAATCAGCCAGCAGATTCAGCCCCGAATAGCCCGCCCCGAAATCGTCGATGGCGGTCTTGAAGCCGAATTCGCGGTATTCACGCAGAATATTGGTCAAATGGCGATAGTTATCTACATGCTCGTTTTCCAGCGTTTCGAAAATCAACCGATTCAGCGGGAAATTATGCGCGCGGGCCGCCTCCAGAGTACTGCGAATGCACAACTCCGGCCGGTACACGGCATTGGGCATGAAGTTGATCGAAAGATAGCTTTGCATTCCCAAGGCGGCGGCCCCCTCAATCGCCTGAGTGCGGCAACGTTGGTCAAAGCGATAACGGTTGTTGTCGTTGACCTGGTCCAGCACCGATAACGCCCCTTCACCGTGAGTACCGCGCACCAATGCTTCGTGGGCAAAAATCGACCGGTCGCGAAGGTCTACGATAGGCTGATAGGCGAAGGAAAAATCGAAACCCAAGGCTTCGCTTTGCTGGCAACCTACGCAACGCTGGTTGGGCGAGGTGAGTGAAATGGGAAAGTCGGTCACAGCATATCCTCGCAAAAACAGGGGGTGCCTGGCGTATCTTAGGTGAGGCTTGGGATTTATGCGTTGAAGGGATTCAACGGTAAAGTTGCGACATTTTTCAGCGCGAGGAATTCAAGTGGCTCAAAAGCAGGAAGAGGAAGAAAAGGTCCGTTTGGACAAGTGGCTGTGGGCCGCGCGTTTTTACAAAACCCGCGCGCTGGCCAAGGCGGCCATCGAGAGCGGCAAGGTGCACCATCGCGGCGAGCGCTGCAAGCCTGGCAAGGAACCGCGCGTCGGCGACGAATTGCAGATTCGTACAGGTTTTGACGAAAAGACGGTTGTCGTTCAGGCGCTTTCCGTCGTGCGCCGTGGCGCCCCAGAAGCGCAGGCGTTGTATGCCGAAACCGAAGCCAGCATCGCCAAGCGCGAAAATGCTGCGGCCATGCGTAAGGCCGGGGCTACGGGTATGACCACCGATGGCAAACCGAGCAAGAAGCAACGTCGTGATTTGTTCAAGTTTCGCGGCAGTGGCAATGATGATTAACGATGAAAATCTTCGCTCAAAAGGAGATCAAAATGTGGGAGCGGGCTTGCTCGCGAAAGCGGAGTGTCAGTTGACGAATTCATTAACTGACCCATCGCATTCGCGAGCAAGCCCGCTCCCACATTGAACCTGCGGTGTTACGCGGCTATGCGCATGACACTTAAGCGCCCGATGACTGGCAGCTTCCCGAGCAACCCGAAAACCGGCGCCGTCACCCGCATCAGCAAACCCGACACCTTCGCCGCAAACGGCGTGTAATATCCCCAGCCCAACGCCAACAAGGCCAGCAATACCCCGCCGATGTAGTCGTCCTGACCCCAATGCGCCCCCGCCACCAGCCGTGGCATCATGAACAACAGCGCCAGGCCCCAGATCACCACTACTTGGCTGAAACGCTGGGCAAACACCGTCATGAACATGCCCCAGATCAGCAGCACCGACGCATGATCGCCCGGGAAGCTCTGGCTGGAACGGTCCTTCAGCTCCCAGGTTTTCTCCAGCCCCGGGAAATAATCACTCATATGAATCGCGCCGCTGATCACCATCGACGGGCTGTTGTGCTGCCAGCCCATCTGAGCCGTAAGCTTGGAAAACAGCATGCGGATAAACAGCAACAGCAGCAGAATGCTCAGAAAGCCGAAAAATGCCTGGCGCACATGAATGGCCTTGAACACCCAGTCGCCGCGAATCAGCAGCGTCAGCAAAATCATCCCGACCACCGCATCAAACGGTCGCAAACTGGCCACCGCCCACACATGCAACCACGTCGAATTGCTCGCCAGTGGGTCATTGAGCAGATGAAACAGCCATTCGTCGAAAAGCACACACAGCATCTGTCCCGTGGGCCACAGCCAAAAACACAGCAGCCCGATAGCGACTAGATTGCAAAAGGCCCAACCCCCGAGGTTCCACCTGGCTTGGAACAAACCCGGATTGTTCATAAACTGTCCCTCTTCGCTCTGTAATAACGCACCAAAAAGGTGCCAAAGCGTTTAATTCTATAAACCTTGTAACCAATTTGTCATCAATTCAGATACCCAGACCTATGACTGATCTACCGGATACCGACTTCACCCAACGCTTCATCTTCGATGAGAACGACGCCCGCGGCGAACTGGTCTCGCTGGAGCGCAGCTATGCCGAAGTCCTCGCCAAGCACCCCTATCCGGAGCCGGTCGCGCAACTGCTCGGTGAGCTGATGGCGGCGGCCTCGCTGCTGGTAGGCACGATGAAATTCGACGGTTTGCTGATCCTGCAGGCGCGTTCCGAAGGCCCGGTGCCGATGTTGATGATCGAGTGTTCCAGCGAGCGCGAAATCCGCGGCCTGGCCCGTTACGAAGCCGACCAGATCGCGCCGGACGCGACCTTGTCAGACCTGATGGCCAATGGCGTGCTGGCGATCACCGTCGACCCGACCGAAGGCCAACGTTACCAGGGCATCGTCGACCTCGACGGCGAAACCCTCTCGGACTGTTTCACCAACTATTTCGTGATGTCCCAGCAAGTCGGCACCAAGTTCTGGCTCAACGCTGACGGCAAACGCGCCCGTGGCCTGCTGCTGCAGCAACTGCCGGCCGACCGTATCAAGGACGACGATGAGCGCACCGACAGCTGGCGCAAACTGACCGCCCTGGCCGGCACCCTGACGGCTGAAGAACTGCTGGGCCTGGACAACGAAACCATCCTGCATCGCCTCTACCACGAAGAGGCCGTGCGCCTGTTCGACGCCCAGGGCCTGCGCTTCCGTTGCAGCTGCTCGCGTGAGCGCTCAGCCAACGCGCTGGTCAGCCTGGGCCTGGAAGATGCGCAGCAATTGGTGGTGGAGCATGGCGGCAATATCGAGATCGACTGCCAGTTCTGTAACCAGCGTTACCTGTTCGATGCCGCCGATGTCGCCCAATTATTCGCCGGCGCAGGCATCGACACCCCCTCCGACACCCGCCACTAAAACGTTTAAGCACAGGTAAATCACCTGACAAACGCCGGATTAGCGCAGTTCTGACGGGAGGGCCCTACTCTTTTTGGGCTTTTCTGGCATAATCCGGCCCACTTTTTTCGCGGTAGTAGTGCGCAACTTTCTACTACAAAACGTTTGGAGCACTCGGCCATAGGCCGACGGGGAACCTCATGACGCAAGCCAATAACGCCGTATACACCGATCTGAGTGTTGACGATCTGGTCAAAGAAGCCCTGCAGCGCGGTGAAGGCGTGCTTGCCGATACTGGCGCGCTGGTCGTAGAAACCGGTCACCGCACCGGTCGTTCGCCGGTTGACCGTTTCATCGTTGAAGAGCCTTCCACCCAGGACGCAATCGCCTGGGGCCCGATCAACCGCAAGTTCCCGGCCGACAAGTTCGATGCCCTGTGGGCTCGCGTCGAGGCATTCAACAACGCGCAAGAGCATTTCGTTTCCCATGTTCACGTAGGGGCTGCAGAGGACCACTACCTGGCCGTGAAAATGACCACCCAGACTGCCTGGCAGAACCTGTTCGGTCGTTGCCTGTTCATCAACCCGGCCCAGTACAACCCGGCCGGCCGTGATGAGTGGCAAGTGCTTAACGTCGCCAACTTCGAATGCGTGCCAGAGCGTGACGGCACTAACTCCGACGGTTGCGTGATCCTCAACTTCGCACAGAAAAAAGTGCTGATCGCCGGCATGCGTTACGCCGGTGAAATGAAAAAAGCCATGTTCTCGGTGCAGAACTTCCTGCTGCCGGCTGCTGACGTGCTGCCAATGCACTGCGCCGCCAACATCGGCGAAGCAGGCGACGTGACCCTGTTCTTTGGCCTGTCGGGCACCGGTAAAACCACCCTGTCGGCCGATGAAAGCCGTTACCTGATCGGTGACGACGAACACGGCTGGGGCGAAGGCGTGGTGTTCAACATCGAAGGCGGTTGCTATGCCAAGTGCATCGACCTCTCCGAGAAGAACGAGCCGGTTATCTGGAAAGCCATCAAGCACGGCACCGTGCTCGAAAACGTGGTGATCGACGATGCCAAGCACGCCGACTACACCAACGTCAGCCTGACCCAGAACAGCCGCGCCGCCTACCCGCTGGAGCACGTTGCCAAGCGTTCCGAGAAGAACCTGGGCGGCGAGCCAAACGCTGTGATCTTCCTGACCTGCGACCTGACCGGCGTACTGCCGCCTGTCTCGATCCTCAGCGAAGAACAAGCGGCCTACCACTTCCTGTCCGGCTACACCGCTCTGGTGGGCTCGACCGAAATGGGTTCGGGCAGCGGCATCAAGTCGACCTTCTCCACCTGCTTCGGCGCGCCGTTCTTCCCACGCCCAGCCGGTGAATACGCCGAACTGCTGATCAAGCGTGTGCGCGGCTTCGGCTCCAAGGTCTACCTGGTCAACACCGGCTGGACCGGCGGCGGCTACGGCGTCGGCAAACGCTTCAACATCCCGACCACTCGCGGCGTGATCGCAGCGATCCAGAGCGGCGCGTTGATCGGTGCAGAAACCGAACACCTCGACACCATCAACCTCGACGTGCCATTGGCCGTTCCGGGCGTTGATACCGGCCTGTTGAACCCACGTAACACCTGGGCTGACAAGGCCGCCTACGACGAAGCGGCGAAAGCGCTGGCCGGTCTGTTCATCGAGAACTTCAAGAAGTTTGAAGTGAGCGATGCGATCAAGGCGGCCGGGCCTAAGTTGTAAGGTTCGGTTGTTGTGAAAAAGCCGCCCTCTGGGGCGGCTTTTTTGTAGGCGAAAGGTTAGACGGCGATATGCAAAACCACGGCGCCGACCAGCACCAGTGCGACACCCGCGACTTGCACCGCCGTCAACCGCTCCTTGAAAAACACATACCCCAAAATCGCCGCAATCCCACCGGACAAAGTACTGATCACCGTTACCACCGAAACCGAGCCCGCCATCGCACCCCACGAAAACGCCGAGAACCCGCCCAGGTTCATCAAGCTCGCACCCGTCAGTGTCGCGCAGTTTTTCAGTGGCGGAATTTTCAGGCCGTCCTTGATCTTCAGCACCATCACCACCAGCACGCACAGGCCCACCAGGTAACCCAGCCACAGCATGGTGATCGGCCCCAACGCCGGCAGTGTGTAGCGGCCCTGCAGCCAGAAGCTGGTGCCATACAGCAAGGCGGCGAGCATGGCGTAGGCGATGGACTGGCGCGGGTTGTTGTGGGGCGTGCCGTTGTCCTTGTGGATGCTGGACAGGATCACACCGATTACGCACAGGCCGATGCAGCTGAGTTGGATCAGGTTAATGTGTTCGCCACTGGCCCAGGACAGCAGGGTGGTGACTACGCCGTAAGAGGTCACCAATGGCGCAACGATAGCGGCTTTGCCCAGGGCGAAGGCTTTGGACAGCGCCAGCGCGCCAGAGACGGTGAGCAGTGCGGCGGTGATGCCCAGGAGCCAGACGCTCAACGGGGCATTCAGGGATTTTAACAGGAAGGCCGGGAAGACCACCAGCAACAGGGTCATGATCAAAAAGCCAAGGGCCTGGCCGAAATACACCGCGCGTTTAACGCCCACGGCCCGGGCGTTGAGGCCTACGAGAAAGTCCGTACCGCCCCAGAGCAGGGCGGCCAGCAGGCCCATTATTACGTCCATGTAAGGTCCTTGTTGTTGGCTCAAATCGCCAGATTAACGCATAACCCCTGTGGGAGCGGGCTTGCTCGCGAAAGCGGTAAATCAGTGAGAAATACTCTACCTGACACACCGCTTTCGCGAGCAAGCCCGCTCCCACATTTGATCTTTGATGGTCTTGGGATCAGCTCAGGTTTTCCAGGGTTTGCGTATCCCAGCTATGGGTCTTGATCGCCAGGTAGAGCATGCCGATGGTCAGCGGCACCTTGTCGCCCCGCCCTTTGGCGCGGCGCTTGAGGAACACATCGAACACCGGCGGTTTGAAGTAACGATAAGCATCGTAGTCGCCCAGGTCGAGGGCAAACTCTTGCTCCATTGCGTCCATCAATTGCTTGGCTTCTGCGCCGTCGCAGCCCAGCTCAAGGTTGATCGAGGTTTCCAGGCGCAGGGTCTTGTGCTTCGGCAGGCCGATTTCTTCGTGCAGCAGTTGCAGAAGCTGCTGCATCACGGGGTCTTCGGGGAAGTTGGGGGCCAGGTTCATGGTCGGGGCACGCAGGAGTGGGTGGAGGGGATGGTTGCGTTGGCGGCGGTATTTGTTGCGGGTGAACAACAGTCGGATGCCGATGATAAAGGCGAATGTCGGAAGACTGTCGAATTGTAATTCGCTTAGCCAGGAAGTGGCGACGATTAGAAGCGTTGATCCGGTGACGATGAGGGCCAGTCCGAACCATTTTCTGAACTCGGGATGCTTCAACTTACTATCGAGCAGGACAGTAAGGGCAATAAAAATGAGGAGCGAGCCCCAAGAGCTGTAGTCGACCATCGTTGAGTCCTTTCGATGTTCACGGTTTTTGCCGGGACAGTTGAGAGGTCACTAGTTTCGGTCATGTGAAGGGAGGTTATGTAGAGGGCTGGGCAGGTGTTTTGATCAGTTTGGGAAGAGGACTACATCGGGTTTGCCTACGTCCCACAAAGCTTTCCGGCATTTGCGGTTTGACAGTGATTTTTTTGGCAACACCCAGCCAATGTGGGAGCCGGGCTTGCCCGCGATGGCGGTGTGTCAGGTATGAAAATATTGCCTGACATTCCGCTATCGCGGGCAAGCCCGCTCCCACAGGTTTAGCTCAGTGGTTGGCTTGGTTGTAGCTGGGTGTCGACTGCCGGTTGCAGTTGAACGTGCTGCGCTGCTTCCAGCAGATCACAGCCATCCTGCACCAGCAGATACAGGGCATTGATGATGTGGGAAATGTCTTTTAGGTCGGCGTGTTCGTAGGTCAGGCAGGTGAAGGTTTCCAGTAAATCGGTGGCAGCGCGGATGCGCTGGTGTGCGGCGCACTGGATATCTTCGGCGGCGGCTTCGGTGTCGATGACGAGAGGGTGGGTGTCGGTGAAGTTGGTGCGTAGCTGACGATAGCGATCCATCGTTTCAGGTATTTGCATTTGAAGGTACTCGGTTTGCTGTTAGGTAACCGACATCACCGTGGCCAAACGGTGGGTGGCGGACTGTGCGCAGGTTGGCCAGCCGGAAACAGCAATCCGGCACGTCCGAAGACGTCCCACACACAGCCGCCATAACAGTGCTTTACGAGACGATAGACGCTCGCAAAGCATGTAGTGGCACTTATGTGCGCTGTTTTCGAGTGACCAAACCCGATCGCTGACTTGGCAGCGATGGGCCAAACCTTAGAAGTGGGCGTTATTTCGAGCAATAAACAGATGGTTTAAGTAGTGGTGCTCAGATCGTTCCCACGCTCCTGCGTGGGAATGCCTCCCGTGACGCTCTGCGTCACCACTGCCGAAGGGTAAAGCCGGGCGCGAATGGCGGGACGCGGAGCGTCCCAGGCGGCATTCCCACGCAGAGCGTGAGGAACGATCAGTCAGAACGTCTTCGTGGGCCGGTAATCGCCAAGCCTACAGACGCGAAGCCGCATCCAGGTCCTTCAGCCGCGCCCGTAGGCTTCGCTGTTAAATCGTTCCCACGCAGAGCGTGAGGAACGATCAGGTGGGACGGCCATCGCCAAGCCTACAGACGCGAAGCCGCATCCAGGTCCATCAGCCCGCGCCCGTAGGCTTCGCTGTTGGCATAAATACCCGTCCGATTGGCGGTGCTGAGCAAGCGATCGCGAACCTGCTGCGGGGTCATTTCGGGAAAGCGGCTTTGCAATGCCGCCAGGGCGCCGCTGACCAGTGCGGCGGCCGGGGAAGTGCCTGCGGTCGGCCCATAGCTGCCATCTTTTTGTGTCGTCAGCAGGCCCGCACCACCATCGCCACCCGGTACGGCAATACACCAGCGCGCGGCGAGCCCGCAGTAGTTGGACTTGAGGTTGATCGCGCTGCCGTCGTTCTTGAGGGCCATGACGGCGATCCAGCCTTTTTCCAGCTCTGGCACCAATGCGGGCAGGCCGGGTTCGGCAAGAGACTCGCGTTTGACCTCGTTGCCGGTGGAAAACACAAAGACCGCACCTTCAGTCACCAGTTGCTTGGCCGCCTCCAGTGAGTCGCCCATCAGGCGTTCATAGACAGGCACTTCATTGGTGTTGGCTTCAATGGGGTTGGCCCATGAATTGTTGAAAAAGCGCGCGCCCTGGGCATGTGCCAAACGCCAGGCCTGGGCAATTTCGCTGTCGAAGTAGAACGGCTCCTTATCGTCGCCGAAGCGCATGGGGATCAACTGGGCGTTAAAGGCGATCCCGTGCATGCCTTGAGCGTTCTTGTTGGCGGCGAGAATACCGGCCATTTGTGTGCCGTGGCCTTTGATGTCGACGGTGCCTGGCTGTTGGCGCACGAAATCGTAACCGATGTCGGCCAAGCGCCCCTGGAACGCAGGTAACTCGCTGTTAAGGCCCGAGTCGATCAGCGCCACTTTCACGCCTTGGCCAGTGCCGCCACGCGCATAGAGGGTGGAGGCCTTGACGATAGGCAGTGCATTTGCGGCGAAGTATTCGGGCGTTTCAAAGGCACGTATGGCCAATTGCTCGGAGGTGGGTTTTGGCGGCGCTGCACAGCCCATCAGCAGTAAGGGCAATGCGAGAAGCAGAAAAAACGGTGGCACGCGAGACATTCACGACTCCTTGTCGGGGCTTGTAATCAAGCGTGCTACTGTCTGCGTTTTTGCACGCGGTTGCTGGTTTTCTCTGTATCAGTTTGTAGCGTTTATCCCCGACCGTTTACCGATCGCTGGTCTATGTTTTTGACTCGTTCAGCGGTCAACGGAGTGACAGCTTATGCACAACACCCTCCAACAGGTCTTTGGTTATCCACAGTTTCGTTTGGGCCAGGAGGCCGCGATCAGCGCAGTGCTGGCCGGTCGTTCGGCTGCGGCTATTTTCCCCACCGGTTCCGGCAAGTCTTTGTGTTATCAGCTGTCGGCAGTGCTGTTGCCGCACCTGACGCTGGTGGTGTCGCCGCTGTTGGCGCTGATGCAGGACCAGCTGGGTTTCCTGCAGCGCCATGGCATTTGCGCCGGCAGTATCGATTCGGCGCAGAGCCGCGAAGACGCCAATGAGGTGATGGCCCGTGCGCGTTCGGGTGAGCTGAAAATCCTGATGATTTCCGTGGAGCGCTTGAAGAACGAGCGCTTTCGTAACTTCCTGCAAAGCGTGCAGATTTCGCTGCTGGTGGTGGATGAGGCGCACTGTATTTCCGAGTGGGGTCACAACTTTCGTCCGGACTATTTGAAGCTGCCGGACTACCAGCGTCAGTTCAATATCCCACAAGCGCTGCTGCTGACCGCTACAGCCACGCCCAAGGTGATTGCCGACATGCAGGCCAAGTTCGCCATTGCGCCGGCTGACGTGATCACCACGGGCTTCTACCGGCCCAATCTCAACTTGCTGGTAGAGCCGGTGAGTGGCCACGACAAGCGTCGGCGCTTGGTCGAGTGGATGAGCGAAAGGGCCAATCAGCCAAGCATCGTCTACGTCACCCTGCAAAAAACCGCCGAGCAGATTGCCGAACACCTGAACCGCAATGGCATCCAGGCCGAGGCGTACCACGCCGGGTTGCCCCACGATAAACGCGAGGGTATCCAACAGCGCTTCATGGGCGGGCGCTCCAATTGCATCGTTGCCACCATCGCGTTCGGTATGGGTATAGACAAGAGTGACATCCGCAACGTGGTGCACTTCGACCTGCCCAAGTCCATCGAGAATTACAGCCAGGAAATCGGCCGCGCCGGGCGTGACGGGCAGCCGTCCGATTGCCTGGTGCTGGCCAACCGTGACAGCCTCAATGTGCTGGAAAACTTTGTATATGGCGACACGCCGGAGCAGCAGGGCATTCGCCATGTACTCGAGGAGTTGCAAGCAGCGCGAAGCGAGGGCCAGTGGGAGTTCCTGTTGAGGTCACTGTCGGACCACAGCAATATCCGCGAGCTGCCGCTCAAGACGCTGCTGGTGCAGTTGGAGCTCAGAGGTGTGATCGCACCGCGCTACGCGTTTTACGCCGAATACCGCTTCAAGTACCTGATCGAGCCCGAGGCGTTGCTGGCGCGGTTTTCCGGCGAGCGGCAGCAGTTTGTCGCGGCGATCATCCAGGTGTGTAAACGCGCCAAAACCTGGGCGACGGTGGATTTCGATGCGCTGTACCAACAGCACAATGCCGAGCGCAGCCGGGTGGTGAAGGCGCTGGATTACTTCCAGGAACAGGGCCTGATTGAGCTGGAAAGCAAGCAGATGACCGAGGTCTACAGCCTGCTCGATACCGACTTTGATCCTCAAGCACTCAGTGAGGAGTTATACACAGGCTTCAAGCAACATGAAGTGACGGAAGTGGCGCGGATCCACGCCATGCTCGATCTTTTTGCCACCGAGCATTGCCTGGGGCAGCGTCTGGCCAAGTACTTTGGCGATGAAAATGCCCCTCAACGCTGCGGGCACTGTTCGGTATGCCACGGCCACGTCGCACATTTGCCGCCGCCGCCGAGTTTGCCGCCACTTGTGGATAAAAATTTCATGTGGCTGTGCGGTGATTTTATCCACAGGCATCATGAGCACACCATGAACCTGCCAGAAGCGGAACGGTTGACGCGGTTTCTCGGCGGTATCAGCGTGCCGCTGTTTACCAAGCTGAAGGCGCGGGCCATACCTGGGTTTGCTGCGCTGGAGGATTACCCGTACGCCGAGGTGCGTGAGTGGGCGCAAGCCCATCTGAATGACCTGTAAACCCACTTTCCAGAGAACCGCCCATGCCCGACTCAATGCCGCAACGTGCCGATTACCGCCACTTCCAGCCGATCATCACGCGTTGGCACGACAACGATGTGTATGGCCATGTGAACAACGTCACCTACTACAGCTTTTTCGACACGGCGGTGAATACCTACCTGATTGAAGAAGGTGGGCTGGATATTCATGACGGTGAAGTGGTGGGGTTTGTAGTGAGTTCGGCGTGCGATTATTTCGCCTCGATCGCGTTTCCGGATCGGCTGGATATCGGCCTGCGGGTGGGCAAGCTCGGTAACAGCTCGGTGCAATATGAGTTGGCGGTGTTCAAGGCCGGCGAGGTTGAAGCCTGTGCGGCGGGGCGCTTTGTGCATGTGTTTGTGGATCGGGCGTCGAACCAGCCGGTGGCGATTGCGGGGAAATTGCGCGAGGCGTTGGAGCGGTTGGTGGTTTGACCTGGCCCTGGCAAGCACCCTGACCCTAGTGTGGGAGCGGGCTTGCTCGCGAAAGCGGTGGTTCAGTCAATAAATCCGGTGACTGATATACCGCATTCGCGAGCAAGCCCGCTCCCACATGGGGCCAGAAGTGTTCTTTAGGCCTTACCGATGACGGTAGTGGTGCTTGTTCTTGCGATGCCCATAGGCATGCCCGCGTCCACGGTGGTCATCACGGTCATAGCGGCGGTTATCACGCCCGCGGTAGCGGCGGTCGTCGTCATCGCTCTTGTTGCCCATGTAGTTACCCAGCGCGCCACCCGCACCACCGCCGGCTGCTGAGCCGACCAGTGCGCCGGTGCTGCCGCCAACGCTGCGGCCCACGACGTTGCCGCCGGCTGCGCCCAGTGCGCCGCCAATAGCGGCTTCGCCACGGCTGCGTTTGTCGGCACCCACCGCACTACCGCCCGCGCCACCCAAGGCGGCGCCGATGGTGGAACCGGTGTTGCCACCCAACTGCTGGCCGACAACCGAACCTAGAACCCCGCCCAATGCGCCGCCCACACCGGCTTCGGTGGTGCCACCGGCCATGGCTGCGCCACTGACCAGGCCAAGGGACAACAAGAGAATCGAGGAGAACTTCATAGAGAGACCTCAAGAGGATGACGGCGCGATCCTGAGGTTGTATCGAGGCGCTGACAATCGAAAACCGACCGGCGGTACAAGTTGTATACAATTCTCTAAGTTGCTGTTTTGTATAGGGAACTTAAGTCTATTTTGTGAGTCTTTAGCTACTTCGGAAGGGCCGCTTTTATGCAAAAGCGGCCTTTTTTTGTGCCTGTTGAAAGGGGGCGCAGAGCGTCCAGGGCGGCGTTCCCACGCAGAGCGTGGGAACGATCGGCTTAGGCTGAGCGGGCCATGATCAAGCCGCTGTCGCTCGCCGCTTCCAGGCAAATCGCCACGAACTTCGACGTCGGCGTATGGCTGCCATCCCCGGTGCTTTCCAGCGGCACCAGCGGGTTCACTTCCGGGTAGTACGCGGCCGCCTGGCCCGCCGGAATATCAAACGCCAGCAAGGTAAAGCCTTTCACGCGGCGCTCGCGGCCATCTTCCCACAGCGACACGATGTCAGCCTTCTGCCCCGGCTTGAAGCCCAGGCGGATGATGTCGGCTTCGTTGACGAACAGCACATCACGCTGACCTTTGACCCCACGGTAGCGGTCGTCCAGGCCATAAATGGTGGTGTTGTACTGATCGTGGGAGCGCATCGACTGCATGATCAGGTCCGGCACCCGGCCTGTGGCGTGGGTGCGTTCGTGGATCAGGTCCTTGGGCAGCACGTTCGGGCGGAAATTGGCGCGGCCCGACGGCGTGTTCCAGCGGCGTGCGCCGGCGGAGTTGCCCAGGTAGAAACCGCCTGGGTGCTTGATGCGTTCATTGAAGTCTTTGAAGCCTGGGATGGTGTCGGCGATCAGGTCGCGGATGCGCCCGTAGTCGGCCACCAGCCAGTTCCAGTCCACCGGCTTGCTGCCCAGCGTGGCGGCGGCAATCCCGGCCAGAATCGCCGGCTCGGACTTCATCAGCTTCGACAGCGGCTGCAGTTGGCCATTGGAGCCGTGCACCATGCTGAACGAGTCTTCTACTGTCACGGCTTGCGGGCCGTCGGCCTGGATGTCGATGTCGGTACGGCCCAGGCACGGCAGGATCAGCGCGTCTTTGCCGTGCATCAGGTGGCTGCGGTTGAGTTTGGTGCTGATCTGCACGGTCAGGTCGCAGCTGCGCAGGGCTTCAAAGGTGCGCGGGCTGTCTGGCGTGGCTTGGGCGAAGTTGCCGCCCAGGCCGATAAACACCTTGGAGCGGCCTTCGAGCATGGCGTGAATCGCTTCGACCACGTTGTGGCCGTTGGTACGCGGCACCTGGAACTGGAAGCGACGCTCCAGCGAATCCAGAAACGCCACCGGCGGGCGTTCGTTGATGCCCATGGTGCGGTCGCCCTGCACGTTACTGTGGCCGCGCACCGGGCACAGGCCGGCGCCTGGGCGGCCGATGTTGCCGCGCAGCAGCATCAGGTTGGCGATTTCCTGGATGGTCGGCACCGAATGGCGATGCTGAGTGATGCCCATCGCCCAGCACATGATCACGTTTTTGCCTTTGGCATACATGCGCGCCGCCTGCTCAATCTCGACCAAGCTGAGGCCGGACTGCGCGACGATTTCATCCCACGAGGTGTCGTCGATCTGGCCCAGGTACTCCAGCACATTGACGCTGTGTTCATTGAGGAAGTCGTGGTCGAACACCGCCTCCTTGCCTTCGGCCTGGGCCTGGCGCTCCCACAGCAGCAGGAACTTGGCCATGCCGCGTAGGATGGCCATGTCGCCACCCAGCGCCGGCCGGAAGTACGCGGTGTTGGTCGGCTTGTCGCCATTGGTGAGCATTTCCAGCGGGTGTTGCGGGTGCTGGAAGCGTTCCAGGCCACGCTCTTTGAGCGGGTTGATGCACACCACCTGTGCGCCACGTTTTACCGCTTCGCGCAGCGGTTCGAGCATGCGCGGGTGGTTGGTGCCGGGGTTCTGGCCCCAGACGAAAATCGCATCGGCATGTTCGAAGTCATCAAAGGTCACGGTGCCTTTGCCCACGCCAACACTTTGCGCCAGGGCGACGCCGCTGGCTTCGTGGCACATGTTCGAGCAGTCCGGGAAATTGTTGGTGCCATAGGCGCGCACAAACAGCTGGTACAGGTACGCCGCTTCGTTGCTGGCCCGGCCCGAGGTGTAGAACTCGGCCATGTCCGGGCTTGGCAGGGCGTTGAGGTGCTTGCCGATCAGGTCAAAGGCGGCTTCCCAGCTGATGGCTTTATAGCGATCGGTCTCGGCGTCATAGCGCATCGGCTCGGTCAGGCGGCCTTGGTATTCCAGCCAGTAGTCACTCTGCTCCAGCAGCGCGGTCACGCTGTGCTTGGCGAAGAAGGCGGCGTCCACGCGGCGTTTGGTGGCTTCCCAGTTGACCGCTTTGGCGCCGTTCTCGCAGAACTTGACCATGCCGCTTTCCGGCGAGTCGCCCCAGGCGCAGCCAGGGCAGTCGAAACCGCCGTTCTGGTTGGTCTTGAGCATCATGCGCAGGTTTTTCATGGCGTTGTCGCTGGTCAGCCAGGCCTGCGCCACGCTGATCAGTGCACCCCAGCCGCCGGCCGGGCCTTTGTAAGGCTTATAGCGCGGGGTCGGGGTTTGGTCGGCTTGGTGATGCATGCTCATGGCTGGTTCTCCATCGCAGGGCTGTAAACCCGCGGCGCACTTTTCTGCGGCAGGTGGATGAGATTGAGGTTGTGCCGGCGCGCCCATTGCAGGGCCAGGCCAGTGGGCGACGACAGGCTGACCAGGGTCTGAATGCCTGCGCGCAACACTTTTTGAATCAGTTCGAGGCTGCAGCGGCTGGTGACAATCGCCAGGCCGCCGTCGGTCGGAATTTTTTGCCGGATCAGCGCGCCGATCAATTTATCCAGGGCGTTATGCCGGCCGATGTCTTCGCGACCCATCAACAACTCGCCCTGGTTGTTCATAAAGATCGCCGCATGTACCGCGCCGCTGTGCTGGCCCAAAGGCTGAAACGCGCTGATACGTTGACGCAGGCCGTCGAGCCATTCGGCGGGCGGCAAAGGCGCCCCGGGCAAAACTTGCAGGTCCGGCAGCGCTTGTTCTACGGCTTCTACCCCGCACAGGCCGCAGCCGCTGGTGCCGGCCAACTGGCGGCGCTGCTGTTTGAGGTTCCAGAAGGCGCGGCTGGAGATCTGCACGTGAGCGTACTGGGCAGAGCCTGTGCCGCTGAGTTTCAGATCATAAATGTCGCTAACGTCGGCGATAATGCCGCTGCCGATGCTGAAACCAACGATAAAGTCTTCCAGGTCGGTGGGCGTCACCAGCATCACCGCCTGGCTGATGTCGTTATAGGCAATCGCCAACGCCACTTCTTCGGCCAACGCAGTGCTGGCTACTTCCGTGTGTTCCAGATTGCAAAACTGGTAGCTCTGGCTGGCGGCTGGCGCGGGCGTTTCGAGGGCAGGCGCCGCGCAGACTGGGCGCTTGGCGTTCATGGGGCAGTACCACCGAGGGAATGATCAATCTTTAGACTAGGCGCGACAAAGGGTCGCGTCTAATCGGCTGTACTGATCTATTGATAGATGGCGTCGATCACGGCGTCTGTTGCGGCCTTATTCCAGGCAGAACGCAGGCTAGCGTGTTTGGGTCTTTGGCCGGCCTGGAACCCAAGTCTGCAGGACTGGTCTAGTCTTGGGCATCTGGAACTTAAACCCCAAGGAGAGCGCACCATGAGTATTTTTAGCTTTGTTAAGGAAGCAGGCGAGAAGTTGATTGATCTGTTGACGCCGGGTAATGCCAACGCGAGCGAGCAGTTAAAAGATCACGTGGCCAAGGTCGGGTTGGGTAACCCCAATGTGCAAACCACCGTCGACGGTGACAAGGTGACCGTGACAGGTGAAGTTGCCAGCCAGGAAGAGAAAGAGAAAATACTGCTGGCGCTGGGCAATATTGCAGGCGTTGCCAGTGTTGATGACCAGATTACCGTTTCCGGTCCTGTCGTCGCTGCAGCCACCTTTGTCGTGGTGAAGAAGGGCGACACCTTGAGCGCCATTTCCAAAACCGTTTATGGCGATGCCAATCTGTACAACAAGATTTTCGAGGCGAACAAGCCGCTGTTGTCCCATCCGGACAAAATCTACCCAGGCCAGACCCTGCGTATTCCAGCCAAGTAAGCGGGACCTGTGGAGCGAGCGTGCTCGCTCCTACAGCCCAACAATCAATTCCCGGTAATCCCCAACCGCCGCAAACTCCCCTGTGTCCTTTGGCCCCTTCTTGCTGTCCGGCTCTTTGACCGCCAGCAAATGCCCCACGCCAAAGTCGCGCGCACTGCGCAGGATCGGCAAGGTGTCATCGATAAACAGGCTGCGGGCCGGGTCGAACTGGATGTCGGCTTGCAAGGCATCCCAGAATTGCCGGTGTTCTTTGGCGAAACCGTAGTCGTGGGAACTGATCAACCGCTCGAAATACGGCGCCAGTTCAATGCGTTCCAACTTCAATGACAGCGAATCACGATGGGCGTTGGTGATCAAAATCACACGCTTGCCGGCCTGTTTGATCGCCGCCAGAAAAGTGTCCGCGTCCGGGCGCAGGGCGATCAGGTGCGCGGTTTCCAGTTTGAGTTCGCGCACCGGGATGTTCAACTCGGCACTCCAGAAATCCAGGCAATACCATTGCAACTGTCCGGCGTTACGCTCGAACAGCGGCTGCAGCTCCATGTCGGCCATGGCCCGGCTTACGCCGTGCAGCTCGGCATAGCGCTGGGGCAGGTGCTCCATCCAGAAGTGGTTGTCGAAGTGCAGGTCGAGCAAGGTGCCGTCCATGTCCAGCAGGACGGTGTCGATGGCGTGCCAGGGCAAAGAGGGCATGGGGCGTTCTCATGTAAGTAAAGATATCCGACACAGACAATCGGAAAAGCCACGGTATAGTAACCCGATCACGCCAAGGAGCCGCTTATGCGCCAGAAACCCACCGTCCTCGCCCGCGAAATAGTCGCCAGTAGCCGTTTGTTCCGCGTGGAGGAAGTGCAATTGCGCTTTTCCAATGGCGTTGAACGGACCTACGAGCGCCTGGTAGGCCGCGGTGCCGGTTACGGCGCGGTGATGATCGTGGCGATGATCGATGCCGACCACGCGTTGCTGGTGGAAGAGTACTGCGGCGGCACCGACGAATATGAATTGTCCTTGCCCAAGGGCCTCATCGAACCTGGCGAGGACGTACTGGCGGCGGCCAACCGCGAACTCAAGGAGGAGGCCGGTTATGGCGCGCGTCAGTTGGAGCACATTACCGAACTGTCCTTGTCGCCTGGTTACATGAGCCAGAAAATCCAGGTGGTACTGGCCACCGAGCTGTATGAAGAACGCCTGGAAGGCGATGAACCAGAGCCGATGCGCGTGGAACGCGTCAACCTGCGCGAGCTGTCGATGCTGGCGCAAAACGAGCAGTTCAGTGAAGGCCGTGCATTGGCGGCCCTGTATTTGGTACGAGACCTGTTGACCCAGCGTGGAGCTTTTGTCGCATGAGCGAACTGTTTTTAGGGCATCCGTTTATTGCCCCTGTGATCGAGCTGGCGCGCCAGGCGGGTGAAGTCATCCTGCCGTATTGGCGTGCGGATGTGGCGGTCACCTCCAAGGCGGATGATTCGCCGGTGACGGCGGCCGATTTGGCGGCTCACCATCTGATCCTGGCGGGCCTTACCGCCCTGGACCCGAGCATCCCGGTGTTGTCCGAAGAAGACGCCGATATCGACCAGAACGTGCGCGCCAGCTGGCAGCGCTGGTGGTTGGTGGACCCGCTGGATGGCACCAAGGAATTTATTTCCGGCAGCGAAGAATTTACCGTCAACATTGCGTTGATCGAGCAAGGCCGCGTGGTGTTTGGCGTGGTGTCGATGCCCACCAGTGGCCGTTGCTACTTCGGTGGCGCGGGCCTTGGCGCATGGCGCTCGGACGTGAGCGAGGCGCCCAAGCAGATCCAGGTGCGCCAGACCCCGGCGGCCGGTGAGGCCTTTACCGTGGTTGCCAGCCGCCGCCATAGCAGCCCGGAGCAAGAGCGCCTGCTCAGTGGCTTGAGCGAAGGCTTGGGTGAGCTGAAGCTGGCCAATATCGGCAGCTCGCTGAAATTCTGCCTGCTGGCCGAAGGCAGCGCCGATTGCTACCCGCGCCTGGCGCCGACGTCGCAGTGGGACACGGCCGCAGCCCAGGGCGTGCTGGAAGGCGCGGGCGGGGAGGTGCTGGAGTTGAGTGGTGCGCCGTTCAGCTATCCGGCGCGGGCTTCTTTGCTGAACCCGTTCTTTCTGGCGCTGCCGGCTAAGGCAGCGTGGCGTGAGCGTCTGCTGACCCTGGCCCGCTCTTAAGGCCACAACAGGTCAAATGTGGGAGCTGGCTTGCCTGCGATAGCGGTGTATCAGTCGATAGTTGATTCGACTGAAACGGCCTCATCGCAGCATAAGTATCTACACAACCGGTTAACGCGAAGTCTGTGGCAGGTGGGCTGTTGTGGCGAGCAGGCTTGTCCTGCGTTGGGCTGCGAAGCGGCCCCAGTA